>JAEUOT010000037.1 GCA_016790705.1 Hydrogenophaga sp. | reverse complement strand
AGCATGAGCATGGTGCCCATGATGGGCAACAGCCCCAGCCTCTCGCCCACCATCTTCCGCAACACCGACGACATCGAGAGCTACGGCATCGCCTACGGCATGGGCCTGACGGCCGAGAAGGTGGCGCAGCAGTGGAAGGTGAGCCGCGACGCGCAGGACGCGTTCGCCGTGCAGTCGCACCAGCGCGCCGTGATTGCCATGAAGAACGGCGAGTTCACGGACGAGATCACGCCGGTGACGGTGCAGGAGCGCAGCGTCGATCTGGATTCGGCCGAGGTGTCGATCACCGAACGTGTCGTGAGCCTGGACGAGGGCGCGCGGCCCGATACCACGCTCGAAGGCCTGGCCAAGCTGCGCACCGTGTTCGCCGCACGCGGCTCGGTCACGGCCGGCAACAGCTCGCAGACCAGCGACGGCGCGGGCGCGCTGATCCTGGTGAGTGAGGCTGCTCTCAAGCGCTACAACCTGACGCCGCTGGCGCGCTTCGTCAGCTACGCCAGCCGCGGCGTGCCGCCGCACATCATGGGCATTGGTCCGGTCGAGGCGATCCCGGCCGCGCTGAAGTGCGCCGGCCTGAAGCAGGACGACATTGACTGGTTCGAGTTGAACGAAGCCTTCGCCGCACAGTCGCTGGCGGTGGTGAACACGCTCGGCCTGGACCCGGCCAAGGTCAACCCCATGGGCGGCGCCATCGCGCTGGGCCACCCGCTGGGCGCCACCGGCGCCATCCGATCGGCCACCGTGGTGCACGCCCTCAAGCGGCACAACAAGAAGTACGGCATGGTCACGATGTGCGTGGGGATGGGCCAAGGGGCGGCCGGAATCTTCGAGCGGGTTTGACGCCATGAGCGCACACGTCTTCGATCAGGCCATCGCGCTGGCTGCTATGGGTGATGGCGTCTACGCGGGCGCCACCTCGCCGGCCTACGCCAACATGGTCGGTCCGTTTGGCGGCGTAACGGCAGCCACGGCGCTGAACGCCGTGATGTTGCACCCGGCGCTGCTGGGCGAACCGCTGTCGCTGACGGTGAACTTCTGCGCAGCGCTGGCCGACGGGCCGTTCGAGGTCTCGGCCCAGCCGGTGCGCACCAACCGCTCGACGCAGCACTGGGTCGTGTCGCTGACACAGGCCGGCGCGGACGGTGCGCCCGAGACGATCACCACGGCCTCGGTCGTGACCGCTGCACGGCGCGAGACCTGGAGCGTGGACGACGAGCCCATGCCGGCGGTTCCCGGTCCGGCCGAGGTCCCGCCGTACACGGTCCCCTCACCGGTGGAGTGGATCAAGCGCTATGAGATGCGACCGGTGGAGGGCGCGATCCCTCACACTTGGGACGGCAGCGGCAGCGACAGCCAGTCGCGCCTGTGGATGCGCGACGCGGTGCCGCGTGCGCTGGATCTGTGTGGTCTGGCGGCGCTGGCGGACGTGTTCTTCCCGCGTGTCTGGCTGCGCCGCGCCACGCGCGTGCCGGCGGGCACGGTGTCGATGACGGTGTACTTCCACGCCGGCGCGGCGCAACTGGCCGAGGTCGGTCACGGCTGGGTGCTGGGCCAGGCCCGCGCCCAGGCGTTTCGCAACGGTTTCTTCGACCAGACCGCGCTGCTCTGGAGCGAGGCCGGGCACCTGCTCTGCTCCAGCCACCAGGTCGTGTACTACAAGGAATAGCGACGCAGCGCGGGGCGGCTACCGTTCAGGGGCGGCCGAGGAACAGGTACAGCCCCGTGTAACCCCGCGGTGCGCTGACCACGCTGAGATACAGCGGCCCCAGCGCAGTGTCGGCGCCGACAAACAGGCTGCGACCGACCAGCAGGTCGCGCAGGCTGGCGTTGCCCGGGTCGAGCCAGGCGTTGCCCAGCTCCAGCGAGCCCCCGGCAAACATGGCCCTGGCCAGTGGTGACGAGGCCACCGGCAACCGGCGGTAGTACGTCATGCGGCCAAAGGCGAGCATGGAGCCGCCCACCTGACCGATGCGAAAACCCGAGAGCTGCTGGAAGCCGCCCAGCGAGAACTCGTCGATGGCGCCGATGGCCAGACGATTGGTTCTCGCCAGCCGGGCGCCGACGTTCAGGGTGTTCGCGCCCCAGCTCGTCACGCCGGTGGCCGAAAGATTCCAGCGCACGAAACCCTGGGTCGATCCGCCGTTGAGATGGCGTCGGCCACCGATCACCTCGCCGCGCAGCCGGTGACCCGAGGTCGGGAAGTTGGCGTAGTCGAGCTGGTCGGACACGAGGCCGAAGCGCACGCCGGAGTCGTTCCATCGCTGGGTGAGCACGCGGGGATCGAGTCCGGAGAGCTCGCCGCCGATCAGCTCGGGCGTGGTCCGGTGCCAGGATGACACCAGGCCCAGCCGGGCCTCACCCAGGTGTCCCAGCAAGCCCAGCGGCCACCCGAAGTCCACTCCGATGTTCAGGTCCGATCGCGTCACCACCGCGGCCTGACCGCTGGTACTGTAGAGGTCGACGCGCCGGTTGCCACCGTCCACATGGGCCGAGACGAACTGGTCGCCCTGCTGTCCGAGCGGCTGGTAGAGCTCGGTCGAGGCGGCCGTGTTCTCGCCCAACTGCAGCTGGTTGCGCCATTCGGCCCCCGAGTTGTTGAGCCAGCGCCGGTTGTGGCTCAGGCGCAGGTTGAAGCCGGACTGCCCTTCGAAGTCGGTGCGCAGGTCCAGGCCCATGCGCAGGTAGTTCGGTCCCCAGTCGTTGTCGCGCAGTCGCACCACCAGGGCCTCGGTGCCGTCGGGCCCCAGGTTCTCCAGGTGGTAGTCGACGCGCTCGTAGTCGCCGGTGGCGGCCAGCAGCCGCAGATCCTGCTCCACGCGTTGCACGTCCAGCGGCTGCCCCGCCTCGCTGTCGATCAGTTGCTCGATGCGCTCGACGCGCGAGGCCTCCACGCCGTCGAAGCGGATCTCCGAGATCCAGCCCCCACGGCTGCGCGCCTTCGCCAGGAACACCTGCCGCTGCAGCTTCCACTGCGCGTACTCGGCCGCCGACACCGAAAAACGCTCCAGCTCCTGGCGCTGCGAGTGGGCATAGCCGTAGCCGATGTCCATCAACTCTTTGCCACGGCCGAAGTCGGCGGAACTGATCGTGCCCAGCGGAGGCGCCAGCAGCAGATCACGCGGCGAGAGCGACTCGATGCTGCGCTTGACGTTCTGCTCGGTCAGGATGTTGACCATCTGCGTGGTCACGCCCAGCAGGGTGCCCAGCGTGTCGCGCCCGGCCAGCGGCGTGCCGATGTTGACCGCGATGATGATGTCGGCGCCCATGCGTCGCGCGACATCGACCGGCAGGTTGTTCACCAGACCGCCGTCGCCCAGCAGCCGGCCGTTGATCTCCAGCGGTGAGAACACGCCGGGCACCGACATGCTCGCGCGCAGCGCGCCGGCCAGATCGCCGTGGTCCAGCACCATGGCTTCGCCGGTCTCCATGTCGGTGGCGACGGCCCGGAACGGCGTGGGCAGGCCGTCGAAAGTCGCCATGTGGCGGGTGGCCAGGGTGTAGCGCCGCAGGAGGACCTCCAGCGCGCGCGTCGAGACGGCCCCGGTGGGCAGGCGGAATTCGCCGTCGCGAAAGCCCAGCTCGATGAGCGGCGCCATCTCGAAGTCCTCTTCCTTGAGCCGCTGCGAGAGGTTCTGTCGCGGCTCGCTGCGCTGGAACAGGCCGCCCCAGTCGAGGCCACCGACCTCGTCGGCCAGTTCCCCCGGGTCCATGCCGGCGGCGTACAGCCCGCCGACGATGGCGCCCATCGATGTCCCGACGATCATGTCCACCGGCACCCGCGCCTCTTCGAGCACCTTGAGCACGCCGACGTGCGCCAGACCGCGCGCCCCGCCGCCGGAGAGCACCAGCGCCACCTTTGGTCGCGCGCCTGCGGGGGCATCGGCCGCCCGGCCCGGCGCGGCCAGGGTCATGAGCGTGGCGAAGGCCGCGAGCAGGAGGAGGGCCCGGCCTCCCGGTCGACTGGACATGTGCATGCAACCCCCTTGTTGGCTGTGGTCTGGCGGCAGTGTAGGGGCAGGCCGCCGGGGTGTCGCCCGTTGGGCTTGGCTGTCCACACTGCGGCGGCCAACCGTGGTAGCGTTCGTGCCCTTCGAACCCGTGTTTTTCACCACCATGTCCGACATCCTCGTCCACACCGAAGCCGGCATCACCACGCTGACCTTCAACCGTCCCGACAAGAAGAACTCGATCACTGCCGCGATGTACGCCGCGCTGGCCGACGCCGTCGCCGCCGCTGCCGCCGATCCGGGCGTGCGCGTGGTCGTGTTCCAGGGCAACGAAACCACCTTCAGCGCCGGCAACGACATCGGCGACTTCCTCAACAACCCGCCGGCCACCGAAGACTCGCCGGTGTTCCGCTTCCTGCGCGGCATCGCGCAATTCCCCAAGCCGATGCTGGCGGCGGTCTGCGGCCCGGCCGTGGGCATCGGCACCACGCTGCTGTTCCACTGCGACCTCGTCTACGCGGGCGACAACGCTGCGTTCTCGATGCCCTTCGTGAACCTGGGCCTGTGCCCCGAGGCGGCCTCCAGTCTGCTGGTGCCGCAGATGTTCGGCTACCACCGCGCGGCCGAGGCGCTCTTGCTGGGTGAGCCCTTCATGGCCGAGGCGGCGCTGGAGGTAGGCCTGGTCAACCGCGTGCTGCCGCCCAGCGAGGTGACGGGTTATGCGCAGGCCGTGGCGCGCAAGCTGGCGGCCAAGCCGCTGGCCTCGCTGGTCGAAACCAAGCGCCTGATGAAGAAGGGCAACGCAGCGCTGGTGATGGCGACCATGGCGGAAGAGGGCGCGAGCTTTGGCCGCATGCTCGGCGAGCCGGCGGCCAAGGAAGCCTTCGGCGCTTTCATGGAACGCCGCAAGCCGGACTTCTCGGCGCTCTGATCAGAGACCGCGCTTAGCGGCGGAGCGTGGGGGCCTCGGCATTCAGCGCCGGGCCGCCCCAAGCTGAATTGGCGCCCCCTCGGGGGCAGCGACCCGCGCAGTGGCGGAGGGTGGGGGCCTGGGAATTCAGCGCCGGGCCGCCCCAAGCTGAATTTGCGCCCCCTTGGGGGGCAGCGACCCGCTTAGCGGCGGAGCGTGGGGGCTTCAGTTCAACCGCGCGACCCAGTAGGTGGCCCCTTCCGGGCCGTAGCGCTCGGCGTGTGGCACCCCGCGCTCCAGTTCGAACAGCTCGCCCGGTTTGATGTGCTGGGTCTCGCCGCCCACGGTGAGCCACATCTCGCCCTGCACCACCTTGGCCTTCACCGCGAATGGATGCGTGTGTTCTTCCAGCACGGTGCCTGGCGCCCACACGCGTTCCAGCACCTCGTCAAAGCCCTCGGCCAGGGCGACGCTCTTGAAGGTCTCGAAGCTGTTGGGCATGGCGATCTCCTGCGCAAGTGATGCGAAATTGCACCACGGTGGCCGAGGCCTTGCCAGTGTGTGGGTTTGTCCGCGCGCGGCTCAGGCGCCGCAGAGGAAGTCGTCGCGCATGGCGAGCAGCAGCTTCTTGCCGGTCGAGTCGGCGGGCGTCGCACCCAGGCCCTTGTCGAGCAGGTCCTGGAAGCCCGGCCGGCTGCGCAGGTCCAGCGCGTCCGGCGCCACAAAGGCCATGCCCCAGTCGGAGAAACCGCGCTCCCGGATCGGGCCGTCCCAGAGCTTGCGCACCTGCCGGTGGCGCGGGTCGGCGGCGATGTGGTCGTACAGCCGCAGGACCGCGTCCTGCTCACCTTCGAGGAGCTGCATGAACTCGCGGCGGTGGTAGACCATCATGCCGGTGATGCCTTGCGAGGCGTTGTGCGCCCGTGCCTTGTCGAGCATCTGCGCGAGCTCGGCGGGCGGCAGGTCGCGGGTGGCCTGGCTGACGTAGATGATTTCGAAGAGCGCCATAAAGGACCGTCGTGGGAGGGCGTCGTCGGATCGTAGTGTCCGGGGCCTGGCCTGAACGGCGGAACTGACCGCCAAAGCCGGCGCTTTTCGATGCAGGCGCACCTGTGTAGCATCGGCGCCTGTCTCACGCAAGGGTGTCGCCATGTCCTACATGCTCCTGATCCACGAACCTGTCGGCCAGCGCGCCACCCGCACCGAGGCCGAGGGCCGTGCCGCCTACGCCGCGATGGTGGCGTTTGGTGAACGGCTGGCGGCCAAGGGCAAGCTCAAGGCGGTCGAATCGCTGTCGGGCATGGACAGTGCGGTGCGCGTGAGCCACGCGTCCGGCCAGCCGCAGACGCTGGACGGTCCGTTCGCCGAGGTCAAGGAAATGATCGGCGGCTTTTTCCTGCTGCAGAACGTGAGCCGCGACGAAGCGGTGGCCTTCGCTCACGATTGCCCGGCTGCGCAGTGGTGCACCGTCGAAGTGCGCGCGCTGGCCCCGTGCTTCGACGAGAGTCGCGCCTGATCCGGGTTTTCCCGGGGGTGCGGCCTGTCGAAAAACCGCAGGCTGTTTCGTCGTCCCCGCATGACCACCCAACACCACGACATCCTGATCGGCGCGCCGCGTGAACGCGTCTGGCGCGCCATGCTGTTCTCCCCCACCTACGAGCAATGGACCGCGACCTTCTGCGAAGGCTCGCGCTACGAGGGCTCCTGGGAAGCCGGGGCGACGATCCGCTTCTGCGGGCCCAATGGCGACGGCATGGTCGCCCGGATCGCCGAGCACCGGCCGGCGGAGTTCGTGTCCATCCGCCACCTCGGCGTGATCGCGAACGGCGTGGAAGACACCAGCAGCGAGGCTGTGCGCGCCTGGACCCCCTGTTTCGAGAACTACACGTTCACCGACGAGGCCGGCGGCACCCGCGTTCGGGTCGACGTCGACGTGTTCGGCACCTACGAAGACTGGATGGCGCAGACCTGGCCGAAGGCCTTGCTGGCGCTGAAAGCGGTTTGTGAAACCCCCACCTGAGGAGAGCCCCATGAGCACCGAGACCACCACCGTTCCCATGTGCGCCGTCGTGCACTTCGAGATGCCCTACAAGGACCGCGAGCGCGCCGCCCGTTTCTACGCCGCCGCCTTCGGCTGGACCCACCAGGTCCTCGGCCCCGACATGGGCGACTACATGCTGGTCAACACAGCGCCTGCTGGCGCCCGGCCACCCGTGCCGCCCGAGGCGGCGCTGGGCTCGATCAACGGTGGCCTGTTCCCTTTCAAGGCCGATTGGCCGATGCAGCACCCCTCGGTGGTGGTCGGCGTGCCCGACATCCGAGCCGCGATGCAGCGCATCCGGGCGGCGGGTGGTGAGGTCATCGGCGAGCCGATGGCGATTCCCGGCGTGGGCCAGTACGTGGTGTTCCGCGACACCGAGGGCAACCACAACAGCATGATGCAGCCCGACATGGCGCCGCCGGCCTGCAAGACCTGAGTCCCGGAGCCACCACCATGCGCTTCATGATCATCGTCAAGTCCTGCGCCGAGTTCGAGGCAGAAGACCGGCCTGGGGGGCCGGACCCCGCCATGATGGCCGCGATGGGCGCCTACAACGCCGAGCTGGCGCGCGCGGGCGTGCTGCTCGACGCCAACGGCCTGCGGCCCAGCCGCGACGGCTGGCGCATTCACTACGGCGACCAGGGCCGGCAGGTGGTCGACGGACCTTTTGCCGAAGCCAAGGAACTGGTCGCCGGCTACACGCTGATCCAGGTGCGTTCGCGCGAAGAGGCACTCGAATGGAGCCGGCGTTTTCCCAACCCCGTGCGCGAAGGTGCCGAGGCCGTCATCGAAGTGCGCCCGCTGCACGAGCTGAGCGACTTCCAGAGCTGAAAGGATTCCCATGATCAAGACCGTGCTGCTGGTGCTGGTCGCCGCCATTGCCCTGCTGCTGGTGTTCGCCTCGACCCGCCCCGACACATTCCGCGTCGAGCGCGAGACCACCATCGCCGCGCCTGCCGAGAAACTGTTTCCGCTGATCCACGACCTGAAGGCCTTCAACACCTGGAACCCCTACGCGCTCAAAGACCCGGCGATCAGGATCGACTTCGGCGGCGGCCCCACCGCCGGCCCCGGCGCGCGCTACGACTTCTCGGGCAACAAGGAGGTCGGCAAGGGCAGCATCACGCTGACGGGCGAGAAGGCGCCGTCGGAGGTGACCATGCAGCTGGATATGCTCGAACCTTTCGAGGGCCACAACACGGTCGTGTTCAGCCTGGTGCCCGAGGGCGCGGGCACGAAGGTCACCTGGGCCATGCACGGCCCCAGCGCCTTCATCACCAAGCTGATGGGCATCTTCTTCAACATGGACCAGATGATCGGCAAGGACTTCGAAGCCGGCCTGGCCAACCTCAAGAAGCTGGCCGAAAAGGCCTGAGCGCATCCGTTCACCACCATCCCCAGGAGACCACCATGTTCCGCCAGATCTTCGTCAACCTGCCCATCCAGGACATGGCCCGCTCGCAGGCCTTCTTCAAGTCGCTGGGCCTCACGTTCAACCCGCGGTTCACCAACGACAAGGGCGCCTGCCTGGAGATCGGCGAGAACTTCTACGCCATGCTGCTGGTTCAGCCCTTCTTCCAGGGCTTCACCCAGAAGCCGATCAGCGACGCCCACCAGTCGACCGAAGTCATCCTGGCCTTGTCGGTGGACAGCCGTGCCGAAGTGGAGGAGGTGGTGCGCAAGGCCGTGGCCGCCGGGGCGACCCGCATTCCGGAACCCAAGGACTACGGCTTCATGGTGCAGGACGGTTTCGCCGACCTCGACGGCCACCAGTGGGAGGTCTTCTGGATGGACGAGTCGGCGGCGCCCGAGCAGATGTGACGGCCCGGTTGTAGAAACGGCGCGTGCACTCTGCGGTCCATGACACCATCGCCGCCGTCTGGCGCATCGAGTCCGCCCGCATCGTGGCGGCCGTCGCGCGGCGCGTGCGCGATGTCGGCGTGGCCGAAGAGCTGGCGCAGGACGCGCTGGTCGCGGCGCTGGAGCGCTGGCCCATGGACGGTCTGCCCGACAAACCCGCCGCCTGGCTGATGACCACCGCGCTGAACCGCGCGCTCGACCACCTGCGGCACCGCCAGATGGCCGACGCGCGGCACGGCGACATCGCGGCCGACCTGGAAGCGCTGGCGGCGCACGTGGTGCCCGACTTCAGCGACTCGCTCGACCAGCAGCGCGAACACGCTGCGCTCGGCGACGACCTGCTGCGCCTGATCTTCACCGCCTGCCACCCGGTGCTGAGCCCCGAGGCCCGCGTCGCGCTTACGCTCAAGCTGCTGGGCGGCCTGAGCACCGCCGAGATCGCGCGCGCCTACCTCGTGACCGAGCCCACGGTGGCACAACGCATCGTGCGCGCCAAGCGCGCGCTGGCCGACGCGCAGGTGCCGTTCGAAGTGCCGCAGGGCGAACAGCTCTCGCTGCGGCTGGCGTCGGTGCTCGAAGTCGTCTACCTGATCTTCAACGAGGGCTACACCGCCACCAGCGGCGGCGACTGGATGCGCCCCGCGCTGTGCAACGAGGCGCTGCGCCTGGGCCGCATGCTGGCCGAACTGGCGCCGCAGGAGGCCGAGGTCCACGGCCTGGTCGCCCTGATGGAAATCCAGGCCTCGCGCACTGCGGCCCGCACCGACCGCGAGGGCAACCCGATCCTGCTGGACCGGCAGGACCGGGCGCGCTGGGACTGGCTGCTGATCCGCCGTGGCCTGGCCGCGCTCGACCGCGCGCAGGCCCTGGGCCAGCCCGCCGGCCGCTACCGCCTGCAGGCCGAGATCGCCGCCTGCCACGCGCGCGCGGCGCGCGCCGAAGACACCGACTGGCCGCAGATCGCGGCGCTCTACGCCGAACTCATGCGCGTTGCGCCCTCGCCCGTGATCGAGCTCAACCGCGCGGTGGCCGTCGGCATGGCCGAAGGCCCGGCCGCCGGGCTCGCCATCGTCGAGACCCTGCTGCAGGACAAGGCGCTGCAGCGCTACCACTGGCTGCCGGCGGTGCAGGGCGATCTGCTGGCGAAACTGGGGCGGTCTGCGGCGGCGAGGGAGGCGTTCCTGCGGGCGGCGGAGTTGGCAGGGAATGAGCGGGAGCGTGCGCTGCTGCAGGCCAGGGCCGAGGCCCTGCCGGATGCTTCCTGAGTCCGGCGCCATAGTTCGTCCGAACTATTCAGCGGTTCGGCCCGGCTGTCGAAACCTTCTGCATCAGGCCGCGATGGACGTGTGCCGGGGGTCAACCATGTGGAATGTTTCAAGTTACCGGATCGGCGCTCGGCTGATGACCGGCTTCGGCGGGATGCTGGTGTTGATTGCCGGACTGGTCGGGTCGTCCCTGCTCTCGCTGCGGGACATCGGCCAGGAAAACCACGCGCTGCTTGATCAGGAGCTGGTGAAGGTCGCCGCGGTGTCGGTGATCGATACGGCCACCCGGGCCAACGGGCTGGCGTCCGCCGAGTTGCTGTTGGTGGAGCCGCAGCAGTTGCCGCAGGTGCTGGCCCGGATCGCCAGCAACCGAAAGATGATCGACGTTGCACTGGAGACGCTGGACCGGCTGGTGGTGATGCCCGAGGGCAAGGCCGCTCTGGCGCAGTTGCACACCGCGCGGGTGGCCTACGTGGCGTCGTTTGTGAAGGTGGCGCCGCTGGTGCAGGCCGGCCGGCACGAAGACGCCCGGCAACTGATGCGCAGCGAGACCCTGCCGGCGCTGGACCGGCTGCAGCAGCCGATCGACACCCTGCGCAAGATTCAGGAGACGCGCGCCCGGCAACGTGGTGACGCGGTGAGCGGGGCGGTCGATACCGCCTATCGCCTGCAGCTTGGGCTGGGCGGGGCCGCTCTGGTGCTCGGACTGGCGGCGGCGGTGCTGCTGGCGCGCAGCATCGTCCGGCCCTTGCGGCAGGGTGTGGCGGTGGCCGGCCGCATCGCCGCCGGCGATCTCACGCAGACGGTCGACGCGCATGGTCGCGACGAGGTGGCCGACCTGTTGCGCGCGCTGGGGACCATGCAGGACGGCTTGCGTCGGCTGGTGATGCAGGTGCACCGCGGGGTCGACCATGTCGGTTCGGCGTCGGCGCAGATCGCCAGCGCCAACAAGGACCTGAGCAGCCGCACCGAGGCGCAGGCCAGCGCGCTGGAGCAGTCGGCTGCGTCGATGGAACAACTGAGCAGCGCCATCGCGCTCAACGCCGACAGCGCCCAGGCGGCCCGCACCTTGGCCACCGACGCGTCGCGCGTCGCCGAGGCCGGGGGCGAGACGGTGAGCGCGGTGGTGCGCACCATGCGCAGCATCGACGACGCCTCGCGGCGCATCGCGGAAATCATCGGTGTGATCGACGGCATCGCCTTCCAGACCAACATCCTCGCGCTGAACGCGGCGGTGGAAGCGGCGCGGGCCGGGGAGCAGGGGCGAGGTTTTGCGGTCGTGGCCTCGGAGGTGCGCGCGCTCGCCGGCCGGTCGGCCGAGGCGGCCCGGCAGATCAAGCAACTGATCGAGGCCAGCGTGGACCAGGTGAGTTCGGGCGCGACCCTGGCGGATCAGGCGGGGTCGGCCATGACCGAGGTGGTGCAGTCGATCCGGCGCGTGAACCAGCTGGTGGTCGATATCGCTGGGGCGATGCAGGAGCAGAGCACCGGGGTGACCCAGATGGGCGAAGCGATCACGCAACTGGACCAGGCGACCCAGCAGAACGCGGCGCTGGTGGAGGAAACCGCTGCCGCGTCGCAGAGCCTGGACGATCAGGCGCGGCAACTGGTGGCGTCGGTCGCGCTGTTCCGCATCGCCGCGGCCTGATGGCGCATCACGTCATGTGACGCGGTTCGCCGGCGTGGAGGCTGGCCTGTTGCTCTTCGCCGGGCTGGTGGCCGAGCGAATACGGGATGCTGACGAAGGCCACGGTGGCCACGGCGAACAGGGTCGGCAGCGCAACGCGCAGCATGGAGAGGATGAGTTGTTTGACTTCGGTGGGCATGACGGGCTCCTTGGGGGATTGCAGGCCCGGGCCGGGTCTGTGGGGATATGTTGGCGCCGGGGCCTTGAACGGGCGCTGAACGCCGTGTTCATCCTGATGGACGGCTACAGTTCCGGCGGTCCCGGCCGAAGCAACGGGAATTCGTCCGAAGGAACTCCCGTGAAACGCTCGCCGACTGTCCTCCTCTCCGTTTCCTTTGTCTCGCTGCTGGTCCTCGCCGGTTGTGCTGCACCTGGCGCCACCGGGACGGCAACGTCGGTCGGCATCGATGGCGAGGCGTGCGAAGGGCGCGTGCCCGACGCCGTGTCCGGCCTCGTGCCGTCGGACAACCCGGCCTTGCTGCGTCAGGCACGGCTGGCATCCGGCAAAGGCGGGACATGCACCGCCCGGGTCTTTGCCGTGCAGGAACCGGTGACGCTGTACCGGGTGTTCGATTCGACCGTGCCGTACTCCCGGTTCGGTGGCTGGTGGTCGGCCACGCCGCCCACGGGGACGCAAGACAGCTACCGCCAGGCCTTCGCGATCTGCCCGACCTGGAGCCGGCTCGACCGCGTCATCTCCTGCCAGGTGCATCCGGGCACGCAGGTGGTGGTGGGCACCACGCAGAGCGTGGACTGTGGCGACGGCCGGGTGTTCCCGAAGACCGCCGAGATCCAGGTGTTTGTGCCCAACAACGGCGAGAAGGGCATCTTCCACACGGGCGCATGCAGCCCGCCGGCCGTCTGGCCCTGAGCGCAGGCGCTGCGCGTCTGGACGTGTTTTTTCCGGGGGGCCCGAGGTTCAGGGCACGAAGGTCAGGAACAGGAAGGCCGCGAACACCACCAGGTGGATCGCGCCCTGCATCAGGTTGGTCCGGCCCGAGCCCAGCGTGATCGCGCCGACGATGAAGGTCAGCGTCAGCAAGGCCATGTCCTTCGGGGCGACGCCCAGGGTCAGTGGCAGGCCCAGCCACACGGCGGCAATCACCACCACCGGGATCGTCAGGCCGATCGAGGCGAGCGCCGATCCGAACGCCAGGTTCATGCTGGTCTGCAGCCGGTTGGCGCGGGCCGCACGGATGGCGGCCCAGGTCTCGGGCGCCAGCACGACAATGGCGATCAGCGTGCCGACCACGGCGGTCGGCGCTTGCCATTGATGCACCAGCCGCTCCAGCGACGGCGAGAGCAGCTTGGCCAGACCGACCACCCCCACCAGCGCGACCAGCAGCAGGATGAAGCTCAGCATCGCTTCGCGGGCCGACGGCGGCTCGGCGTGCACCGACTCATCCGCTGCGTCGTCCTCGGGCAGGAAGTAGTCGCGGTGGCGCACGGTCTGGATGAACACAAACACCAGCCACAGCAGCAGCGAACCCGCCGCGACAAACACCAGTTGCGAGGCGGTGTAGCTGGCGCCGGGGGCGCTGGTGGTCAGCGAAGGCATCACCAGCACCAGCATCGACATCACCACCAGGGCCGCCAGACCCGAGCCGGTGCCTTCGATGCGGAAGGCCTGCACGCGGTGGCGCAGACCGCCCACCAGCAGGCAGACGCCGACCACGCCGTTGCAGATGATCATGACGGCCGAGTAGATGGTGTCGCGTGGCACGGTGGCCGCGTTGGCGCCACCGGCCAGCATCATCGACAGCACCAGCGCCACCTCGATCACTGTCACGGCCAGCGCCAGCACCAGCGTGCCGAACGGCTCACCCACCTTGTGGGCGATCACCTCGGCATGGTGCACAGCGCTGGTCACGGCCACCACCAGGGCCGGCACGGCGATCAGCAGCAGCGCGGTGTTCGCGGGCAGCAACAGGCCGGCGGCGAGCACACCGACCGCGAAGAGGGGAAAGAGCACGAAACGGTCCATGGCCCATTGTGGCGTCTGCGGGTGTCGGACCTGGCGACGCCGGGCGATAGACCTTCTCCGGGCGGGTTCAGCCGTAGCGCGCGACGGTCAGGCCCTCCATGCTGATCTCCGGTGTGCGGCCCGCGATCAGGTCGGCCATCACGCGGCCGGTGCCGGTGGCCATGGTCCAGCCCAGCGTGCCGTGGCCGGTGGAGAGCAGCAGGTTCTCGTACTTGCATTCGCCGACGATGGGGGTGCCGTCGGGCGTCATGGGGCGCAGGCCGGTCCAGAACTCGGCCTTGGCGACGTCGCCGCCCTTGGGGAACAGGTCGGTGACCACGAATTCCAGCGTCTTGCGACGGCTCTCGTTGAGTTCCAGATCGAAGCCAGACAACTGCGCCGTGCCGCCGACCCGGATGCGGTCGCCCAACCGCGTGACGGCGACCTTGTGGGTCTCGTCCATGATGGTCGACTCGGGTGCCTTGTGGGCGTTGGTGATGGGGACGGTGATCGAGAAGCCCTTGACCGGGTAGACGGGGATGCGGATGTCCAGCGGCGCCAGCATGGCGGTCGAGTAGCTGCCCAGCGCGAGCACGTAGCGGTCGGCGGTCTTGAGGCCTTCGCTGGTGCGCACGCCAGTGATCCGGTTGCCGCTGCGCTCCAGCGCATCGATGCTCACGCCGAAGCGGAACGTCACGCCCAGCGCCTTGGCCCTCTCGGCCAGCGTGTTGGTGAACTTGAAGCAGTCGCCGGTCTCGTCGCCGGGCAGGCGCAACGCGCCGACAAACTTGTCCTGCACATCGGCCAGCGCGGGCTCGTACTTCAGGTAGCCGGCGCGGTCGAGCACCTGGTAGGGCACGCCGTATTCCTTGAGGATCTCGATGTCCTTGCCGGTGCCGTCGAGCTGCTTCTGGGTGCGGAACAGTTGCAGCGTGCCCTGCTCGCGGTGGTCGTACTCGATGCCGATGTCGGCGCGCAGTTCCTTGAGGCAGTCGCGGCTGTACTCGGCCAGCCGCACCATGCGGCCCTTGTTGACCTGGTAGCGCGCTTCGGTGCAGTTGCGCAGCATGGAGGCGCCCCAGCGCCACATGGCTGGGTCGAGCATGGGCTTGATGACCAGTGGGCTGTGGTGCATCAGCAGCCACTTGATCGCCTTGACCGGCACGCCGGGGCCGGCCCAGGGGGCGGAGTAGCCGGGTGAGACCTCGCCCGCGTTGGCGTAGCTGGTTTCCAGCGCCGGGCCAGGCTGGCGTTCGATCACCTCGACCTCGTGGCCGTCGCGCGCCAGGTAATACGCGATCGTCGTGCCGATCACACCGCTGCCCAGAACCAGTACCCGCATGTTGCTCTCCGACGTGGCCCGCGGCGCGATGGCGACGCTGGTGGCCCGACGTGCTCTTTTGCAAACGCCGTGCCATCGGGATGGCGGGTTCCAAGTCGTTGATTTGTAAAGAGAGGTGCCGATCCTTGTGGATGGCTGTATTGGATTCGTGACAAATCTTGAGGGGCGCTGGAAGGAAGTCAATACAATGGATCGATTTCAATACAGATCATGCGCATCGACGTTCATTTCACGGACCGGGTCGGCATCGCTCAGGAAATCCTGGCCGCGCTGGCCAGCCGTGCGCTCAGCGTGTCCGCGGTGGAGGTCGAGCCGCCTCACATCTACATCGAGGCGCCAGCGCTCGATGCCGACCAGTTCGCGGTGTTGCGGGCGGAGCTCATGGGCGTGGCGGGCGTGCGGTCGGTGGCCGATCTTGAGATGCTGCCGGGTGTGCGGCGGCGGCTCTACCTGGATGCGCTGATGACCTCGCAGGCCGATCCGGTGCTCGCGGTCGACGGGCGTGGCGTGGTGGTGCTGGCGAATGCGGCTGCTGTCTCGGTCTGCGGCATCCCCGAAGCCGAGCTGGCAGGGCGCTCGTTGCGCGAACTGACGGGCGACGCTGCGCTGGTCGAGGCGCTTGTCGCCCAGGGCGCGCGGCTGCCGGTCAGCGAGGTGCAGATCGGCGGGCAGCGTTTCCTGATGGAGAGCGTGGCGCTCCACGATGCGGCGGGCTCGGTGGCCGGAGCGCTGCTGACGCTGCACGCGCCGCAGCGCCTGGGCGAGCGCATCAGCGCACTGCAGAACCACGGTGCGGGGGGCTTCGAGGCCATCCTCGGGCAGTCGCCCGCGATTCGCACACTCAAGCAGCGCGCCATGCGCATGGCCCAGGTCGATGCGCCGCTGATGATCCGCGGCGAGACCGGCACCGGCAAGGAGCTGGTCGCGCAGGCCTGCCATGCGGGCAGCCCGCGCCGCGACCAGCCGTTCTTTGCACTCAACTGCGCCGCATTGCCCGAGAGCCTGGCCGAGAGCGAACTGTTCGGCTACGCCAGTGGCGCCTTCACCGGCGCATTGCGCGGTGGCCGTCCCGGCCTGCTGGAGCTGACCGACGGCGGCACGCTGTTCCTCGACGAGGTCGGCGAGATGTCACCATATCTGCAGGCGAAGTTGCTGCGTTTTCTCAATGACGGCAGCTTCCGTCGCGTCGGCGGCGAGCGCGACATCAAGGTCAATGTGCGCATCATCAGTGCGACCCACCGTGCGCTGGAGGACATGGTGGTCAGCGGTGCCTTCCGCCAGGACCTGTTGTTCCGTCTCGATGTGTTGCAGCTGAACCTGCCGCCCTTGCGCGAGCGCACCGAGGACATCCTGCCGCTGGCGCAGGTGTTCCTGGAGCGGGCCTGCGCCCAGATCGGTCGACCCAAGGTGCGGCTCAGTCGCGCCGCACGCGAGGCGCTTGTGGCCAACCCCTGGCACGGCAATGTGCGGCAACTGCAGAACGTGGTGTTCCGAGCGGTCACGCTCAGTGATGCGGCGGTGATCGATGTGGCGGCGCTGGAGCTGGCGGGTGCGGATGTCACGGCCGTGCCGCAGTCGGCCGCCGAAGTGGGCACCCTGGAGGCGGCGGTGGCCGCATTCGAGCGCGACCTGTTGCAGCGGCTGCTGCCCGAGTACCCGAGCACACGCAAGCTGGCCGAGCGTCTGGGGACCTCGCACTCCGCGATCGCCACCCGGCTGCGCCGCCACGGGTTGAGCTGACGGGCTCGGCGCATCGTCGGTGCAAAAAAAAGCCCCGGCGCAGGGCCGGGGCAAATGAGGAGCTCTCTCGGAGCGACAACAAACCGTGATTCAGGCGCCTTGCTGGATGCCCGCCAGCACCCAGCCGCCGGCGCCCTGACGAGGCTTGGTCAGGTGCCAGATCTCGTCGACAGGACCGACCACGCCATCCTCGCGAAGCTGGCCGGTGAAATGAACGCTGACCACATACGTGGGGCCGTCCTCGACCACTTCAAGTACCCGGGCGTTCAGTTGCATCACGTCGGTGTGCTGTGCGGCGCCGTTGCGGTCTCGGATGTCCATCTGCAGTTCGGCGAACATTTCCGGCGTCGTGAACTGGCGGATGTCGTCCAGGTTGCCGGAGTCGTTGGCCGCCTGCAGTCGGATGTAGTTGACCTTGGCATTGCGCTCGAAGCCGGCAACATCGAAATCAGCGGGGATGCGTGGCTGCGCGCCCTGCAGGTTGGCGCCGATCATCGAGCCGCCGCCGGCCGCTGCCGCACCGTCGCTGGCGGGCGGCATGCGAAACACATTGCCCGGGTTGGCCGATCCGGCGCCGGCACCGGCGTAGGCCATGCCGCCGGCTTGCGGGCCGCTGCGTCTGGCCATGAACATGCGGAACACCGCGAAGGCGACCATCACCAGCAGACCGATCATCAGCATGTTGGCGAAGCCTTCGCCAAAGCCCAGGTGCGAGGCCAGTGCCGCCAGGCCCAGGCCAGCGGCAAGACCGGCGAGCGGACCCATCCAGTTGCGCTTGGGGGCTGCGGCCGCAGCACCTGCGGCCCCTGCGGCGGGAGAGGCCACGGTGGGCGCGGCTTCGGGTGCTCGGGCCGGTGGCGTCGCTTGACGCTGCATGCCAAGCGAGCGCCCGCCGCCGATGCGTTTGGCCTCGGCATCCATGTGGGCGGTGCCCAAGCCCAGCGTCAGCACGACGGCCAGCAGGGACAGCAGTTTTTTCATGTGGATCTCCTGGGGAGTGAAACGTGACGGGCGCATCCTACGCAATCAGACACTTCTGAAAAACCAGTAAATCGCGCAAGATGATTCAGTATTTTCAGTGTAGTGTTGCCTGTGCATTATTTTCACCAAGCAATCGCTTGCTAAAAATAATGCGCTCTGTTAGGGTGTGCGTCCATGAATGCACAGACACCGACGGGTGACGACGGCGAACCCCGCAAGCGCGCGCGAGGACGCCCGCGCAAGACCGCGAATGAGCGCGACGACGGCAACCGACGCCAGGATCTGCTGCGAGCCGCGGCGCGGCTGTTCCGCCAGCAGGGCTTTGCGGCGACGAGCACGCGCGACATCGCCACGGCGGCCGGCATGCGATCAGGCTCACCCTTCTACCACTTCGAGAACAAGGAGGCGCTGCTGGCGGCGGTGATGCTCGAAGGCATGCAGCGGGCGACCGGCCGGCAGGCAGGCGCGATGCAGGCGGCGGCTGTGGCGGGCCGTGCGCTGAGCGCGCGCGACTGCCTGCGCGTGCTGGTGCGCAACCACCTGGAGGTGCTGCTGGGCGCCGAGAGCGACTTCATTCCGGTGATGCTGTACGAGTGGCGCTCGCTGTCCGAGGTGCAGCGCCAGGCGGTCAACGAGTTGCGGCGCGAGTACGAGGCGGTCTGGGTGCCGGTGCTGCAGGCGCTGCACGACCGCGGTGAGCTGCAGGGAGACACCAGTCTGGCGCGGCTGATGCTGTTCGGTGCGTTGAACTGGGCCGTGCAATGGTTCGAGCCGGGGCGCAAGAAATCACTCGACGACCTGACCGAAGCCGCGTTGCAACTTTTTCTGAAGGAGCAAGGATGAACGGCTCGTATCAATCGGTGTTCCGCGACGGTCTGTTCGCCGGCCGCGTGGTGATGGTCACGGGCGGCGGGTCGGGCATCGGTCGCTGCACGGCGCACGAACTGGCGCGTTTGGGCGCGATGGTGGTGCTGGTCGGGCGCAACCCCGAGAAGCTGCAGGCCACCGCCATCGAGATCGCCGACGACGGCGGGCGGGCGAGCTTTCACGTCTGCGACATCCGCAACGAGGCGGGTGTGCAGGCCATGGTGGCGGACGCGGTGCAGGCCCACGGCCGCATCGACGCCCTGGTCAACAACGCCGGCGGCCAGTACATCACCCCGCTGGAGAAGATCAGCGCCAAGGGCTGGCAGGCCGTGATCGACACCAACCTGACCGGTGGTTTCCTGGTGGCGCGCGAGTGTTACCTGCAGAGCTTGCAGGCGCATGGCGGCGCCATCGTCAACATCGTGGCCGACATGTGGGGCTCGATGCCCGGCATGGGCCACAGCGGTGCCGCGCGCATGGGCATGGTGAGCTTCACCGAAACCGCCGCGATGGAGTGGGCCAGGAGCGGCGTGCGCGTGAACGCGGTGGCGCCGGGCTACATCGCCTCCAGCGGCATGGACCATTACCCGCCCGAGGCCGGACCGATGCTGCGCGAGATGCGTCAGACCGTGCCGCTGGGACGCTTCGGCAACGAGGCTGAAACCTCGGCCGCCATCGTCTATTTGCTGTCGCCAGCGGCCAGCTTCGTCAGCGGCACGGTGTTGCGCGTGGACGGCGCGCGGCCGCAGGTGCGCATGGGTTGGGGCCAGGTTGCGGCTTCCGTCGACGTGCAGCAGCGCGACGCGGTGAAGCCCTTCGATGGTTTCCACCGCGCGGTCACGCCCAGGGTGTTCCAGTCATGAGTTTTCAGAGCAGCTTCAACCCGCACAGCGAACTGGCCGCCCAGCGCCGTGCCGCGATGCTCGCGCGCATCGCGCAACTGAGGGCGCTCGAAGAGCGCGCCGCCGCCGCCTCGGCCCAGTCGGCGCCGGTGTTCCACAAGCGCGGCCAACTGCTGCCGCGTGAGCGCGTCGGCTTGCTGCTGGACCCGGGTGCGCCGTACCTGCCGCTGTGTTCGCTGGCCGGCTTTCTGCAGGACACGAAGGATTCGGACAAATCTGTGCCCGGGGGCGGCATGCTGGCCGGCATCGGCTTCATCGGCGGCGTGCGCTGCATGGTGGTGGCGAGCGATTCGGGCATCGAGGCCGGTGCGATCCAGCCGCGCGGGCTGGAAAAGATCCTGCGGGTGCAGGAGATGGCGCTGGAGAACCGGTTGCCCTTCGTGCACCTGGTCGAAAGCGCGGGCGCGAACCTGATGAAGTACCAGGTCGAAGGTTTCGTGCTCGGCGGTGGACTGTTCCGCAACCTCGCGCGGCTGTCGGCGGCCGGTCTGCCGGTCATCACGGTGCAGCACGGCTCGGGTACGGCGGGCGGCGCCTACATGCCGGGCCTCTCGGACATCGTGATCATGGTGCGCGGCCGCTCGCGCGCTTTCCTGGCCGGGCCGCCCCTGCTCAAGGCCGCGACCGGCGAGATCGCCACCGAAGAGGAGCTGGGCGGCGCCGAGATGCACACGGCGGTGTCGGGTCTGGGTGAACATCTGGCCGAGGACGACCGTGAGGCACTGGGCATCGCGCGCGACATCGTGGCCCGTACCGGCTGGCAGATGCCTCAGCGACCGGCGGTGCCCGCGCCGCAGTACGACACCGACGATCTGCTGTCCCTGATGCCCGCGCACCACCGCGAACCGGTGGACATGCGCGAGGTCATCGCGCGTCTGGCCGACGACTCCGCGTTCCTGGAATTCAAGCCGCTCTACGGCGCTGCCACGGTCTGCGCACAGGCGCACATCGGCGGCCATGCGGTCGGGATCATCAGCAACAACGGCCCCATCGACGTGGCCGGCGCCAACAAGGCCACGCACTTCATCCAGTGGATGTGCCAACTCGGCCATCCCATCATCTACCTGCAGAACACCACCGGCTACATGGTCGGCAAGGACAGCGAGCAGGCCGGGATGATCAAGCACGGCAGCAAGATGATCCAGGCGGTGACCAATGCCACCGTGCCGCAGATCACCATCCAGTGCGGCGCCAGCTTCGGCGCCGGCAACTACGGCATGTGCGGGCGCGGCTACGCGCCGCGCTTCCTGTTCAGTTGGCCCAACGCGCGCACTGCGGTGATGGGCGGCGAACAGGCCGCCAAGACCATGCAGATCGTGGCCGAGGCCGGCATGGCGCGCAAAGGCATCGCCACCGACACGCCCGAGGTGCAGGCGCAGATGAAGGCGCAGTACGACGCCATCGTGCAGAAGTTCGAGTCGCAGGCTGATGCGTTTTATACGAGTGGCCTGGTGCTGGACGACGGCGTGATCGACCCGCGCGACACCCGTGCCGTGCTGGCCTTCTGCCTCGACACCGTGGCCGAAGCGGCGCTGCGCCAGCCCCGACCCATGCAGTTTGGCGTCGCGCGCATGTGACCCACCGAAAACACAAAGAAAGACCGGAGACAAACCATGCAGTTCACCCACGAACACCGCGAGATCCAGAAGACCCTCAAGCGCTTCATCGACGAGCAGATCAACCCGCATGTCGATGAATGGGAGGCGGCCGAAATCTTCCCGGCGCATGAAGTCTTCAAGCAGATGGGGCAGCTCGGCCTGCTGGGCCTGACCAAGCCCGAGGCGCACGGCGGCATGGGGCTGGACTATTCCTACAGCGTGGCCATGGCCGAGACGCTGGGCCACATTCACTGCGGCGGTGTGCCGATGGCCGTCGGCGTGCAGACGGATATGTGCACCCCCGCGCTGGCGCGCTTCGGCAGCGAAGAACTCAAGGCGCAGTTTCTTGCGCCGGCGATTGCGGGCGACGCGGTGGGGTGCATCGGCGTGAGCGAACCGGGCGCGGGCAGCGACGTCTCGGCCATCAAGACCGTGGCGCGCAAGGACGGCGACGACTACGTCATCAGCGGGCAGAAGATGTGGATCACCAACAGCCTGCAGGCCGACTGGATGTGCATGCTGGTCAACACCAGCGACGGCCCGGCGCACAAGAACAAAAGCCTGGTCATGGTGCCGCTGCGTGAAAACGGCAAGACCGTCAAGGGCTTCGAGGTCGGTCAGAAGATCAAAAAGATCGGCATGAACAGCAGCGACACCGGCCTGCTGTTCTTCGACGAGGTGCGCGTGCCGCAGCGCTACCGCATCGGCGCCGAAGGTGCGGGCTTCATCTACCAGATGCAGCAGTTCCAGGAAGAGCGCCTGTGGGCCGCGGCCAGTTGCATCCAGAGCCTGACCAACTGCATCCAGTGGACGGTGGAGTACGCGCAGGAGCGCAAGCTGTTCGGCGCCGCGCTCGCGGACCAGCAGTGGGTGCAGTTCAAGCTGGCCGAACTCAAGACCGAGGTCGAGAGCTTGCGCGCGCTGACCTACCAGGCCTGCGAACACTACGTGGCCGGCGAGGACGTGACCGAGTGGGCGACCATGGCCAAGCTCAAGGCCGGGCGCCTGAACCGACTGGTGCCCGACACCTGCCTGCAGTTCTGGGGCGGCATGGGTTTCACCTGGGACAACAAGGTCTCGCGCATGTACCGCGACGGGCGGCTGGCGTCGATTGGCGGCGGCGCCGACGAGGTGATGCTGGGCATCCTGACCAAGATGATGGGCATCGCCAAGCGGCCGGTGCATTGAACATAGACGAGGACGGACGATGGGCAATTTTCTGGTGGTGCGACAGGGCGATGCGGAGCGCTGGACCTTGAACGACCCGGCTTCGCGCAATACGCTGTCGGAGAGCATGGTGGTGGCGCTGTACGAAGCCTGCCTGCGGGCACAGGCCGATGACGGGCTGCGCACCGTGGTGCTGACCGGCGCTGCGGGTGCCTTCTGCGCGGGCGGCAGCCTTGGCGGCTTCACCAGCGCGATCGGCCAGCCCCTGCCGCCGGGCGAGCGCGATCCGCTGGTCGAGGCGAACCGTGGTTTCGGGGATGTGCTGCATGCGCTGACCCAGTTGCCGCAGTTGTTGATCGTGGCGGTCGACGGTCCGGCCATGGGCGGCGGCTTCGGGCTTGCGTGCTGCGGCGATGTGGTGCTGGCGACGCAGCGCTCGGTGTTCTCTACGCCGGAGGTGACCCTGGGTCTGCCGCCGGCGCAGATCGCGCCCTTCGTGTGGATGCGACTGGGCGACCGCGCGGCGCGCCAGTGCCTGCTATCGGGTCAACACTACAGCGCCAGCGAGGCGCAGGCCCTCGGCCTGGTCAACGGCGTGGTGGCCGACGGTGAGCTGGAGGACGCCCTGCTGGATACGCTGGTGCAATACCGGCGCGCCGCCCCGGGCGCACTCGCGACCACCAAGCAACTGTTGCGCCGCATGCACGCACGGTTGCCCGATCTGCGCGACGAGGCGGCGGTGGCGTTCGCCTCGGCCCTGCGCGGCAGCGAGGCCGCCAGCGGCCTGCAGGCCTTCATGCACAAACACCCCGCCCCGTGGGTGCAGTCGGGGCCGCGATGAAGCGCCTGCTGATCGCCAACCGTGGCGAGATCGCGCGCCGCATCATCCGCACCGCGCGGCGCATGGGCGTCGCCACGGTCGCGGTGTTTTCCGACGCGGACAGGGATGCGATGCATGTGCGCGAGGCCGACGCGGCGGTGGCACTGGGCGGCATCGCGTCGGCCGACAGCTACCTGCGCATCGACAAGCTGATCGAAGCAGCCCGTGCCGGGGGAGCCGACGCGATTCACCCGGGGTATGGATTCCTGAGCGAGAACGCCGACTTCGCGCAGGCCGTGATCGACGCCGGCCTGATCTGGGTCGGCCCGCCGCCCGCAGCGATCCGCGCGCTGGGCAGCAAGTCGGCCGCCAAGGCCGTGGCGCTGAGCGCGGGCGTGCCGGTGCTGCCAGGCTATTTTGGCGACGACCAGCGCGACGACACCTTTGCCGCCGAGGCGCAGCGCATCGGTTACCCGGTCATGGTCAAGGCGGTGGCCGGTGGGGGCGGGCGCGGCATGCGCCTGGTGGACAGCGCGGAACAATTGCCCGCTGCACTGCAGAGTGCGCGTTCGGAAGCCCTGGCAGGCTTCGGCAATGGCGACCTGCTGATCGAGCGTGCGCTGCTCGGCCCGCGCCACGTGGAAGTGCAGGTCTTCGCGGACGCGCACGGTCACTGCATCCACCTCGGCGAGCGCGACTGTTCGGTGCAACGCCGCCACCAGAAAATCATCGAGGAGTCGCCCAGTCCGGCGGTATCGCCCGCGTTGCGGGAGGCCTTGGGTTGGTGTGCGGTGGCGCTGGCGCAGGGAGCCGGCTATCTCGGTGCCGGTACCGTCGAATTCCTGCTCGAAGGGGATGCGTTCTTCCTGATGGAGATGAACACCCGCCTGCAGGTCGAGCACCCGGTCACGGAGATGCTGACTGGCCTTGATCTGGTGGAGTGGCAGTTGCGCGTGGCCAGGGGCGAGCCGTTGCCGCTGCGCCAGGACCAGGTATCGCTGAACGGCCACGCCATCGAGGTGCGCCTGTGCGCCGAAGATGAGCGTTTCACACCGCACGCCGGTACCGTGCAGGGCTTCGCCGAACCGCCGCTGGACCCGCAACTGCGGTTCGATCACGCGCTCGAAGCCGGCAGCGTGGTCACGCCGCATTACGACGCCATGCTCGGCAAGCTGATCGCGCATGCGCCGACCCGCGCCGATGCCATCGACCGGCTGGCGCAGGCCCTGGACGACACGGTGCTGCTGGGGCTGCCAAACAACCGCGCCTTCCTCGCCGCCTGCCTGCGCCACCCAGTGTTCCGGGCGGGTGAGGCGGGCATTCCCTTCCTGTCCCGACACGCCGATGAAGTGCGTGCCGCGCTGGCGCCATCTCATGACGTGCTGATTGCCGCCGCGCTCGCGGCCAGTTACCTGGGACATGGATCGGGCGCCCTGCCGTCGCCTTTCCCGAGGCCGCTGCGCTGGCGCCATGGGGATGAGACGCTGGACCTGGTCGTGCGCGAGCTCGGTCACGGGGCCCTGCGGGTGACTGCGGGTGCTGCGACCCACGACGCGGTGGTGGGCGCTGATGTGCTCACCGTCGATGGTGTGTCCCGTGCGGTCGCCGTGTCGCGCCAGCCCGGGGGGCGCTGCGAGGTGCGCTGGGGCCATGTGCAGGTGACGCTGGACGACCTGAGCCACGTGGCGCCGGTCGGCCAGGGCGGTGGCGTCACCGCGCGCGAGTTGCGGGCGCCGTTCAACGGCAAGCTGGTGACCCTGGCGGTGCAGCCTGGCCAGCGTGTGGCGCGCGGCCAGGTGCTGCTGACCATCGAGAGCATGAAGATCGAACACCAGATCAGCGCACCGCGCGATGCCACGGTGTCGGGCGTGACCGTGGTGGCCGGCCAGCAGTTGATGCCCGGTCAGGTTCTGCTGATGTTCGGGGAGGAGACAGCGTGACCACCGCCATCACCACCGATTTCGATTTGACGGATCTGCAGTCCCTGATCGACACGGTCAGGCGTTTTGCGACCGACCGCGTGCGACCCCATGTCGATGCCTGGGACGCGGCGGGCGAAATCCCACGCGACCTGTACCGTGAGGCGGCCGATCTCGGGCTGCTCGGCTTGGGCTACCCCGAGCATCTGGGGGGCACACCGGCGCCCTGGCGCGCGCGCAACGCGATGTCGCAGACCCTGGCGCGCCACGGCACCAGCGGGGGCCTGATGGCCAGCCTGTTCTCGCACAACATCGGCCTGCCACCGCTGCTGGCGCACGGCGCGCCCGGGCTGCAGAGCGAGGTGGTGCCGCCCGTGCTGCGCGGCGAGCAGATCGCGGCGCTGGGCATCACCGAACCCGGTGGCGGTTCCGACGTCGCCAGCCTGCGCACGACCGCGAGACGCGACGGCGACGACTATGTGATCGACGGGGAGAAAGTCTTCATCACCTCCGGCATGCGCGCCGACTGGGTCACGCTCGCCGTTCGGACCGACCTGCACAGCAAGGGGGCCGGTGGCATCAGCATGATCGTAGTGCCGATGGGTCGTCCCGGGGTCTCGCGCACGGGGCTGCAGAAGATGGGCTGGCACTGTTCCGACACCGCCCACCTGCGCTTCGATGGCGTGCGTGTCCCGGTGCGCTACCGGTTGGGCGAGGAGGGCGCTGGCTTTCGCATGATCATGGGCAATTTCAACGGGGAGCGGCTCGCGCTCTCGGCCATGGCGCTGGGGTTCGCGCAGGCCTGTTACGACGAGGCGCTCGACTGGGCACGTCAGCGCCAGACCTTTGGCGCGCCGTTGATCGAGCGGCAGGTTATTCGCCACAAGCTCATGGACATGCGTATGCGCATCGAATCGACCCAGGCCTGGGTCGACGCGGTGGCCGCGCGTGCCGACGCAGGGGATATGGGCGCCGACTGGGTGGCGCACGTGTGCCTTCTCAAGAACCACTCGACGCAGGCCATGCAGTTCTGTGCGGACGCTGCCGTGCAGATCCTCGGCGGCATGGGCTTCATGCGTGGAACCGCCTGCGAACGCATCTACCGCGAAGTCAAGGTCATGATGATCGGCGGTGGCGCCGAGGAAATCATGAAAGAGCTGGCCGCGCGACAATCGGACCTATGAGCAAGACCCTTCCGAAACCGCCCGCCGAGTTCGAGCCCGAGTTCATCGCCGGTCTCAAGGCCATCTTTGAAGAGAAGATCGTCTTCAACCAGGTGCTGGGCCTGAAGATCACCAGCCTGCTGCCCGAGCGCGTGGTCGCGCGCATCGACATGAAGCCGCAACTGGTCGGCCACTACAGCTACAACCGCGTGCATGGCGGCGTCATCAGCGCCGGACTCGACGCGATGGGCGGCCTGGCCTGCATGGCGGCTATCGGTGCGCGCCACATGGACGAGTCACCCGAACAACGCCTGCACCGCTTCGGCAAACTCGGCACCATCGACCTGCGCATCGACTATCTGCGGCCCGGCATCGGCGAGCACTTCGAACTCATTGCGGAGGTTCTGCGCCTGGGCTCGCGCGTTGCCTCCACGCGCATGGAATTCCGTGGGCCTGATGGCAAGCTGCTGTCCTGTGGCTCGGGCGCGTACATCGTCTCCTGAAACGGCGGCACCGGTGCGCCATCGCTCGGGCTCCCCGGGCAGCCGGCTCAAGCGGTGGGCGTTATGGCTCTGGGCTTCACCCAACACCCTGATCGGCCTCGGATTCGGCCTGTTGCTGGTGCCGTTCGGCGCGCGTCTGCGGCTCGTGGACGGCGTGATCGAGATCGCTGCGCTGCTCCATGCGCCACGCCGCCGCTGGCCTTTCGCCGCGATCACCTTCGGGCACGTGATTGTCGGCACGCATGCACAGGAACTGCAGCGACTGCGTGCGCACGAGCGGGTGCATGTGCGGCAGAGCGAGCGCTGGGGGCCGCTGTTCCTGCCGGTGTATCTGTTGGCTGGCGCGTGGCAGTGGGTGCGGGGGAGACGGGCTTATTGGGACAACCCGTTTGAGGTGGAGGCACGGCGAGAAGTTGGCGGATGATGGGCTGGAATCGACCCGTAGCAGACCTCCGGCCATCTGGCCAGATAGCAGACATCCCAGTTGCAGTGATCGGTAGGCTACTTGGAGCCAATCGGGAAGGCCATCGTAGACTCGTAGCGTCATCCGTTGGTTTGACCGGTGATCTCGGACA
>JAEUOT010000016.1 GCA_016790705.1 Hydrogenophaga sp. | reverse complement strand
CACGCCGCGGAAACCTTCGCAGCGCACGGGCACGATGGTCTTGCCTTCGTACTCCTTGCTCTTCTTCTTCGAGACGGCTTCGATGTCGTCGCCGATCAGGCCGATCGGGCACTCCGACTGGATCGAGATGCCCTTGTTCAGGGGGAACAGCTCCTGGATCTCGTCGATGATCTTGTCGAGCTTCTTGTCGCCGCCGAAGACGATGTCCTTCTCCTGGAAGTCGGAGGTGAACTGCATCGTCACGAAGGTGTCCACACCGGTCATGCCGATGTAGTAGTTGCGGCGGGCGGCCCAGCTGTACTGGCCGCATCCCACGGGGCCGTGGGAGATGTGGATCATGTCCTTGATGGGGCCCCACACCACGCCCTTGGAGCCCGCATAGGCGCAGCCGCGGATCGTCATCACGCCCGGCAGCGACTTGATGTTGGACTTCACGCCGCAGTCGGGCTTGCCCTCTTCGAACGTGTTCAGGTGCTTGGCACGGCGCTTGGCCATCTTTTCGGGATAGGCCTTGAGCACTTCATCGATCAGGGCCTTATTCGCGGCCTTGCGCTCTTCAACGG
Source organism: Hydrogenophaga sp. (assembly GCA_016790705.1). Classification (GTDB taxonomy): domain Bacteria; phylum Pseudomonadota; class Gammaproteobacteria; order Burkholderiales; family Burkholderiaceae_C; genus Hydrogenophaga. The sequence goes on along the minus strand of JAEUOT010000016.1, from coordinate 43,013 downwards.
TGGCGGTCATGGGGAACTCCGGTGGATGTGGGGGTGGCTCTGTTGTTCCGTCACCCGGCGCGCCGCTGGCGCACCGGGTGCGGTCCTGGTGACGATCAGGCGGCCAGTTCGGCGGCGGTCTTGCCGACTTGCGACTCGTCGATGGTCTTCATGATCCCGTGCTCCATCAGCAGGTCTTCCAGCTGGTCCATGGTGATGGGGGTGGGGATGGTGCCGTTGCCGGCGTTGGCGTGGACCTTCTGGGCCAGGGTGCGGTACTCGCCGGCCTGCTTGGATTCCGGTGCGTATTCCAGAACGGTCATGCGGCGCAGTTCGGCGTGCTGCACGATGTTGTCGCGCGGCACGAAGTGGATCAGGCGGCTGCCCAGCATCTTGGCCAGCGACTCGGCCAGCTCCAGTTCCTTGTCGGTCTGGCGCTCGTTGCAGACCAGGCCGCCCAGACGCACGCCACCCGAGTTGGCGTACTTCAGAATGCCCTTGGAGATGTTGTTGGCCGCGTACATGGCCATCATCTCGCCCGACATCACGATGTAGATTTCCTGCGCTTTGTTTTCGCGGATGGGCATGGCGAAGCCGCCGCACACCACGTCACCCAGCACGTCGTAGGACACATAGTCCACGCCGTCGTAGGCGCCGTTTTCTTCCAGGAAGTTGATCGAGGTGATCACGCCGCGGCCGGCGCAGCCCACGCCCGGCTCCGGACCACCGGATTCCACGCAGCGGATGTCGCGGTAGCCGATCTTCATGACGTCCTCGAGCTCCAGGTCCTCCACCGAACCGGCTTCAGCGGCCAGCGAGAGGATGGTGTCCTGTGCCTTTGCGTGCAGGATCAGGCGGGTCGAGTCGGCTTTGGGGTCGCAGCCGACGATCAGGATCTTCTGGCCCATCTCGGCCAGGGCCGCGAGGGTGTTCTGCGAGGTGGTCGATTTGCCGATGCCACCTTTGCCGTAGAAGGCGATTTGACGAAGCTTAGCCATGTCAGTACTCCAAGAAAGGAAGGGTTGAAACCAAGGTTGCGATACACCGCGACCAGGTCAGCCTGACGTGCCTATAGGTCTTCTTATCGGATCACGCATCGGCCGGACTTGTGTCCGCGCAGCCACTCCTTTGCACCTTCCGTGCCATGCCGCGCCAGCCCCTTCCCGACACCACGCAAGTGCTTGTTTTTCAGAGGGAAATCCGTGTTTTCGGGGCCCCTGAAAGCAGCCCGAATGGCTTTGTTCCGAATCCGACAAAGTGGGGAGCCGGCGTCGCAAACGGCACGCCTGCCGACCGCCACGCCGGCCGCTTGTGTCGGGTTTGCTGCGCCTGCTCGCGCGCGCGAGGGTTTGTAGGGGTTGGTACGTTCATTGCAGACAGCCACGGTGAGTCCTTCCCCTTCCCCAACCACAGGAACCGCCATGACCACGCTGACCGCGCCCGTCGCCCTTGCCGACACCGCCTTCGCCCGCCTCGACAAAGAGGGCCGCATGCTCAACCCGGTGCTCAAGGCGCCGACCCACGTCGAGGGCCGCTTCGGCTTCCGCGGCGAACTGGCGCTGCGCTTTGCCGACAAGATGGCCGACGAGGCCCGCCCGCCCGAGCTCAAGTGCGACCAGGTGATGGCGGTGGCCCGCGCAGGCGAGACCCACCTGCCCTTCTTCTGCGGCTGGTTGCTGTCCTTCGAATCGCTCAAGGATGTGGCCGAAGTGCTGGGCGATACGCTCAGCGCCGGTGGCAAGTACTTCCTGTACTGCGACAACATGGACATCTCCAAGAAGTACCAGGTGCCGTACAAGGGCGCGATGTTCTACGTGCTGCCCATCCTGGAGAACACCGTCTACAACGAGATGCTCGAACTGCTCTACCTGGAGAAGGGCGACCTCAAGAAGAAGGACACCGCCGGCAAGCTCGACGCCGTGGCCGACGCCGCGATGAAGTTCGACGTCACCTTCGACACCATCACCTACGACGAAGGCCTCAAGCTGATGGGCCCGGTGCGCAACGTCAACGAAAACCGGCCGGTCTGACGACCCGACCGGCCACGATGGACGATGAACCGGTCCAGCCGCACCGCTGGTACAGCACCAACCTCGTCGGCGTGCCGGCGCGGGTGCTGGCTGGCACCGCGTTCAACGCGCACCCGGTTCCCCTGTCCATCGCCGGCACCCGGGAATCGCATCCCGGCCTGTTCAACCTGCTCGGGCGCAGCCAGAGCCTGAGCGACGCGGCGGAGGTGTTCGTGCACTACCTCGACATCGCCTTCGGACTGCGCGCGCCGGCCGCCCACGAGGCCGTCACGCTGGACCCGGCCGAGCGCCGGCGCTGGCGCAGCAGCTGGCGCAAGCTGCTGCAGGCCTGGGGCATGGACAACGCCAGCCCGGCCGGCGCCGTGCTCAAGGGCTGGGTCGAGAGCCGCTTCGGCCTGGTGCCCACGCACCACCGCCAGCCGCTGCAGCGCTTTCCCTCGCCGGGCTGGGTCACCTACCTCGAAGAAAAGACCTTCAGCCGGCTGCACAACAACAACATCCACCAGCAGCTCGACCTGCTGTTCGAGTTCTGCCAATGGGCGCTGCAGCGCTTCGGCCTGCCCGGCCACGCCGATGCCGGCGCCAGTCATGTGCGCCTGTGGCGCGGCAGCACGCATTGCGAAGAACAGCTCGTCGACGGATCGCTGCGGGGCCGCCACTGCACCGTGCGCCTGAACAACCTGGTCTCGTTCAGCCTGTCGCAAGAAGACGCAGGCTGCTTCGGCGACTGGGTCTTCGAGGCGCGGGTGCCCGCCAGCAAGCTGCTGGTGTTCCCCGGTCTGCTGACCGGCCAGGTGCTGCAGGGCGAGCAGGAGGTGCTGGCCCTGGGCGGCGACTACGAGGTGGTGGCCCGCTATGAGTGAACCCGCCGCCTCCCGCTTCCATGCCCGTTTCGACAAGGCGCTGGGCGCCTACCTCGGCCTGGCCATCGGCGACGCGCTGGGCGCGACGGTCGAGTTCATGCGACCGCGCGAGATCCTGCTGCAGTACGGCACCCACCGCGACATCGTCGGCGGCGGCTGGCTCAAGCTCGCGCGCGGCCAGGTCACCGACGACACCACCATGAGCCTGGCGCTGGGCGAGGCGCTGCTGGCCGGCGGGACCGAGGGCATCACCCGGCTGCGCGACGGACAGGACGACGCCCTGGTGCGCCGCATCGGCGAGGCCTACGTCGCCTGGTGGCGCGCCGGCCCGGTCGACTGCGGCAACACCTGCCGCCGCGGCATCCAGCGCTTCCTGCAGAACGGCAGCCTCAGCGGCCCGCCCAACGACGGCGATGGCGGCAACGGCGCCGCGATGCGCAACCTGCCGGTCGCGCTGGCCACCCTGGGCGACCACGCCGCCTTTGAAACACTCTCCCTCGCGCAGGCCCGCCTGACCCACCACCACCCGCTGTCCGATGCCGCGACGCTGGGCCTGGGCGAGCTGCTGCGGGGCCTGATCGCCGGCCACGACCACGCCGCCCTGTGCCGGCGCATCGAGCGCTGGGTCGCCGACGAACCCGCCTTCCGCCACACGCCCTACCGCGGCCGCGCCACCGCCTACGTCGTCGACACGGTGCAGACCGTGCTGCACTTCGTCTCTGCGCACGACGACTTCGAGGACGCCGTCGTCGCGACCGTCAACCAGGGCGACGACGCCGACACCACCGGCGCCCTGGTCGGCATGCTGGCCGGCGCGCGCTGCGGCGCCAGCCGCCTGCCCTGGCGCTGGGTCAGCCGCCTGCAACCGGCCACCCTGCGCGCCATCACCGACCAGACCAGTGGCCTGCTCGCCCTGGCCGACCAGTTGACCGGGGTGCCCCATGGCTGAGGCGCTGGCGGTCGTTCAGGCCTACCACGAGCGGACCAAGCACCGGCTGGAGCGCTACGCCGCCGGGCCCGACACGCTCGACTGGGATGCCCAGCCCGATCCCTTCCGCCGCTACATCGGCGCCCCGCTGGCTGCGTTGCCGCTGGACACACCGGCGCCTGCGGTGGACTGGTCCGACCTGGGCCGGCCGGGCCGGGTGCCCGCGCAGGCGCTGGACCGTCAGGGCATCGGCCTGCTGTTCGAACACAGCCTGGCCCTGGCCGCCTGGAAAACCCAGGGCCCCGACCGCTGGGCCGTGCGCATCAACCCCTCCAGCGGCAACCTGCACCCCACCGAAGGCTGGCTGCTCTGTCGGGGTGTGTCGGGTTTGTCGGATGGCCTGCACCACTACGCGCCGCACGAACACGCGCTCGAACAGCGCGCCACCGCTGGCCCCGCCACCGGACCGGCCCGCGCTTTCGTCGCGCTCAGCAGCATCGCCTGGCGCGAAGCCTGGAAGTACGGCGAACGCGCCTTCCGCTACTGCCAGCTCGACGCCGGACACGCCACCGGCGCGCTGCGCTACGCCGCCGCGCTGCTGGGCTGGCGCCTGCGGCCGGTGGCCTGCGACAACGCGGCGCTGGCGCAGTTGCTCGGCCTGGACCGCGACGCCGACTTCGGCGCCGCCGAGCGCGAGGAACCCGACGCCCTGTTCGAGCTGCTGTCCGGCGACCGCGACGCGACACCGGACGACGCGCCCTGGTCGTGGACCGCCCACGCCACCTGGCAAGGCCAGGCCAACCGGCTGGATCGCCACCCCATGTACCGTTGGCCGGTGATCGACGAGGTGACCCGCGCCACCCAGCGGACGTCCAGCGCCCTGTCCTCGTCGCCGCACGCCACGCCCGCCCCCGCATCGCCCGTCGCGACGGACGCCCAAACCGCTGCCTCGGCCGACACCGCCACGCTGATCCGCCAGCGCCGCAGCGCCCAGCGCTTCGACCCGCGCGCCCGCACGACGCTGGAGCGCCTCTGGCCGCTGCTGCGGGCCCTGCACCCGGACCGACTGCCCTTCGACGCCGCGCCCGGCCCGGCCCGCGTGCATGTGCTGCTGTTCGCGCACCGCGTGGACGGTCTCGCGCCCGGCGCCTACCTGCTGCCGCGCAGCGACAGCGGGCTCGCCCTGCTGCGCCAGCAACTGCCCGAGGCGCTGGACCTCTTGCCGGTGCCCGGCGCGCCCGCCGACGCGCCGTTGCGGCACCTGGCCGACAACCCCGCCCTGGCCGGCACACTGCGCACCCTCAACTGCCACCAGGCCCTGGGCTCGGACGCCGTCGTCGCCTTCGCCCTGCTGGCCGAATTCCAGCCGCTCGGCGACCCCGCCAACTACCGCGACCGGCTGCAGGAAGCTGGCCTGATCGGCCAGGCGCTCTACCTCGAAGCCGAGGCCGCCGGCCTGCGCGGCACCGGCATCGGCTGCTTCTTCGACGACGCCCTGCACCAGCTCCTGGGCCTGCCCGCGCCCGCCGCCAGCGCCGCGCTGCAGACCGTCTACCACTTCACCGTCGGCGCCCCGCTGAGCGACGGCCGCATCGGCACCGAAGCGCCGTATGCCCATCTGGCCCACCCCATCCAACCGGCCCGGAGCCACCCATGACCACCCCGCCCTCGACCCGACCGCCCCCCGAGCAGGCACGCGCCGGCATGGGCGAGCCGACCGTCCTGACCGACTGGCTGCGGGCCGAAGGCTTCGACCCCGCCCGACCCGACGCGCCCGGCGCACACGGCAACACCCCGCTCATGCACGCCGCCTGGCGCGGCGAGCGCGAGCGGCTCGACGAGCTGCTCGCGCTCAAGGTGCCGCTGGACGCCATTAACGGCGACGGCAACAACGCGCTCTGGCTGGCCTGTGTGCACGGCGAGCCGGAGGCCATCCGCACCCTGGTGTCCCACGGCGTGCCCATCGACCACGCCAACCTCACCGGCGCCACCGCGCTCATGTACGCCGCCTCCAGCGGCAAGGCCGGCGTGGTCGCCACCCTGCTGGCCCTGGGCGCCAACCCGCGGCTCGTCACGCAGGACGACTTCAGCGCGCTCGACATGGCCGCCAGCCTCGAATGCCTGCAACTGCTGCGCAAGGCCACCCGCTCCCCCACCCACCCGACGGAGACCACGCCATGACCCACCTCGTCTTCTTCGAAAAACCCGGCTGCGGCGGCAACGCCCGCCAGCGCGCCGCGCTGGAGGCCGCCGGCCACACCCTGGAGCGGCGCAACCTGCTGACCGCGCAATGGACCCGCGAGGCCCTGCTGGAATTCTTCGCGCCGCTGCCGGTCGCCGACTGGTTCAACCGCGCCGCTCCGCGCATCAAGAGCGGCGACGTCGTGCCCGAGGCGCTCGACGCCGACGCCGCCCTGGGCCTGCTGATCGCCGAGCCGCTGCTGATCCGCCGCCCGCTCATGCTCAACGCCGCCGACGGCAGCCGCCATGTCGGCTTCGACACCGCCGCCGTCAGCGCCTGGGTCGGCCTCGAACCCTCGGCCCAGCGCCCGGACTCGCTCGAAGGCTGCACCTCCCCGACCCACGCCTGCCGCACCGGAGACCACCATGCCGCTGTTTGACTACCACTGCAAAGCCTGCAACGCCGACTTCGAGCTGCTGGTGCGCGCCAGCACCGTGCCCACCTGTCCGCACTGCGCCAGCACCGAGCTGGAAAAATGTGTCTCGCGCATCGCCCCGGCCGGCAAGATCGAAGCCATCCGCATGTCCAACCGGCGCGCCGCCGACGCCGCCGGCCACTTCAACCACTACAGCCCGTCCGAGCGCGCGCGGCTGCTCAAGGGCAAGCGGGTCTGACATGGGCGCCGAAGCCTTCTTCCGCGAACAACGCGCCGCCTTCGGCCACACCCTGGCCACCCAGGGCACCGAAGCGACGCTGCTGCAGGCCTGGGACAGCTTCGACGGCAATGTCGCGATCCAGTGCGAAGGCCAGCCCCCGGTCGACTGCGCCAAAGGCTGCGCCAGTTGCTGCGCCCTGCGCGTGACCGCGCTCGCTCCCGAAGTGTTCGTGCTGGCCGACTACCTGCGCGCCACCGCGCCCGCCCTGCAGCGCCACGGCATCGACCTGATCGGCGCCGTGCGCGAAGCCGACGCCATCACCCGAGGCCTGGACGAAACCGCCCGCGTCGCCGCGCGCCGCCGCTGCGCCTTCGTCGTCCAGGGCGTGTGCCTCATCCACCGCGCGCGGCCCCTGTCGTGCCGCGGACATGCCTCACACGACCGCGGCGCCTGCGCCGATGCGGCGGCCGGGCGGGTCGACGAAGTCCCCTATTCCGGCCCGCACCGCATGGTGCGACTGCTGCTGCAGGCGGCCCTGCAAGCCGCGCTGCTCGACGACGGCAAAGCCTGGGGCGCCTACGAACTGCACCACGCGCTGGTGCTGGCGCTGGACCGGCCCGACGCGCAGGCGGCGTGGGCGCTCGGCGAAGACCCGCTGGCCGAGGCGGCGGCTGATGTGGAGCAGCGGGAGGCGATGGCGGCGGGGTTTGATGAGATGGGGTGCTGAGGGCGAAAGCCGCGGGCGCCACGCAGGGACAGATCAGCGCGTTGTGGTCAATGGCTGTTCTGCAGCGGGTGCGGTCCTCCGCTTTGCAGAACTCGTTGCCAGCAAGCGGTCGCTCAACATTCGCACGGTCGGCGCCGCCGTCCGCAGGAGCAATGGGTTGGGTAGATGCGGCGCGCAGTTCATCCCTAATACTTGCCTGTATCCCACCTGACGGCAGCCTCCCTGAAGCGCAACATCAAGACTGGCAGAAGTGAAGGTTGCCGCAGAGCGCGCTCTCGAGGGCCGATTTTTCACTAAGGCATAGGCAATCTCGACGCACCGTGCCACAACCCACTCCAGACCGGCCTCTACTCCACGCAGTACTCAAACTTCCGAAGTAAACTGGTTCTTAACTAAGAGCGGGAAACTAAAAGGCTTGATTAGGCTCAGTTCTTTGGCGGCGATGTGCGCTTCCAATACGAAAGTTCCTCGATCCGAAGTTCTGAGACTGCATCGTCAGTCCTTGCGAGTAACGATTCTTGCATATCGTGTAGCGCATGATTGTAGATTATTGATCCAATCTCGGTTGTAAAAAAATCCAAGAGGCCACCTGCGCGTAAGTTCCCAATCGGAAAATCTAGTTCTTCCTTGCAGTACCTCTGAATAGAGGCTATTGCTACCTTTCGGGCATCCTTGCTTAGTTCAGTCATAGTGATTCTAGAAGAGTCTGCTGATAGTAATCAAGCTCATCAAGCTTCAAAGTTGCCAAAGTTTCGAAACGCTCCGGCCCATGAAGTAAGCCAGCATTGTTTATATTTTTCAATCGATCTTCAAGCCACTGGTTCATTCGGCTGTATAGTCTTTCAGTTTCCGGCACCTTAAACATGAAGGTAGTAGCTTGGGAAGCTTGTATCTTTTCAAATCCTAATAGATGTGCTACAGGAGTTCCCGGTACGACACGCAAAATACTGCGAGTAAGGAGTTGGGGAATTCGATGGCGGCCGATTTCCTGAATTAGTTTAACTTCTTCTTTCAAGCCTTCCGGATTTTGCCACGGGTGCCAGAGAATATAACTCAGGAGTATTTCAATATCGAGATTATCGCAAAGTGCGACCATTCGACGAAGGTGTGTGATATCCAAAATCTTGCCAAAACGCTTTAGGCGAGTATCTTCATTGAAGGACTCAAGTCCAACGAGAATTGTTCGTACGCCAATGGCACGCATGGAAAAAAGACTACGTTCCGAAAGACAATCGGACCGCACATTCATTGAGAAAGTTGCTCTGCCGAGAAGATTCCTTGCTCGCAGAATCGACTCTAATTGAGAGGTGCGGTACTCCAGCTCATCTAAGCTTCCTCCAAAATCGTTGTCATAGAATGCAATCTTTGAGGCAGACGAGTTTTGAAGCACAGTTTCAATATCGTCAGCGATAGAATTGATACTTCTGGGCATCCAGCCTTTGCTTAGGTCGGCGTTGTAAGTGCAAAACGTGCATCTAGCTCGACACCCGCGGCTTGCATGAATTGAGACGACATCATCCTTACCTGTCGTGGTGGCAAGGTGTTCAGCCATTACAGCCAGATTTGACGTTTGTTTTCCGGCTAGGCTCAAAGATAGCACCTGTGTCGCTCTCTTGAAATCGCTACTCTGTTCGTCCGAGGAGAAAACCTCAGATCCATCAGCATCCGCAATTGCATCGAAGCCGCCGCTGCTAGGCAGCTGTGTCTTAAGCGCCCTAGCCAAGTATCCAAAGCCTACAACACGAAGATTAGGTATGGTGCGCCTAATGGCTGAAATTTCAGAAATTACTCGATTGGCTTCACCTTCCAGGGCTTCAACTTTCCAAAGATGAACAAAAAGAATCGGTGAATGAACTAGATTTAGCTGATCCAGAAGAGTGGTCCAAGGGGACTCTTTCGAGCGATATGCATCGAATATCGACACTGGAAATCCTGCATCTTTTAGAGCGGCTGCCACTGCAAGCAGTTCGCCGTCAACTACCTTTTTTTTAAGCGAGGCTCTGAAAAAATCAGGAGAAACCAGAAACACGGACGTCATAGATCTTCGCAGTTATGACAAGGTTGGGCAACACGCTTGCGGAAATCCACCATAACTTGCGCATCAAACCAGAGATCATCTATTGAGTCTTGAAGCAAATTCCCGGCGCGCTGAGATAAGGACCCAATTCCAAAGATGCATGGGTAGACATCGGCAATTTCATCGACGGCGAATCCGGAGCGCCCTGAGCCACATAGGTCATTTGGTGTAGTCGTCTCAATATCTACACCATGGCGTTCACTTAGCTCTCGGCAGGAAGAGGCCAATTCACCCAAGATTTCTTTGTCCGACAGCGCCAAATCGCAAAGTGAGGCCGCTCTACCTGTCCGTTTTTGAGGAAAGAATTTAAACTTCCGTGCACCTGCACTTTTGCCAATCTTAACTATCCCGTCAAGTTCGTGTAGGTTTAGTTGGTTTACCGTCGTATTTATAACAGGCTCTGCGATAGAGGCTAGTTTGGCAATATTTGAAATTGTTTTGTGGAACTGACCCTGGCGTCCCCTAAAGAACTCGTGAGTCTTCTCGCACCCATCGATTGACACCTGAACTCGAGTAATCGACAGCTCCCTTAAACGATCAAGGATTGTCGGTGTTACTAAAACGGCGTTTGTACTGATTCCAGTACCCATCCCTCGCGAACGAATCTCAGCAAGTAGCTCCCAAGCCCCATCCAATAGGGTTGTTTCTCCTCCTGTGATGAATACCTCAGCTATCCCGTATTCATCAAATCTTCTGATGAGATCCCTCCAGACTTGAATATCCAGGCGAAACTTGGAGGCGCTGGGAGAACTGTTGCAGTAGCAGTGACTACAGCTTAGATTGCAAAATGTGAAAGGCTGAAGGTGCACCCACACAGGTTTGGATGTGGCGACTTTGGGTCTGAATAAATGAAACGCCTCGTAGGCCTCGAGTAGACCGGTTTCGGGCTCAGGAGAGGCCCCAAGAAGAAGTAGATCCGCGCTCAGGAGCCGAGCGATACTTCGATCAACCTCTTGCAGGTCTGAGAGTCCGGGGAGCGTTCGGGCATGTGCGGAGACAATGTCGGGAACGGGCACCCCTGACCTGACCAACGACCACACTAGCGCGTCTTGACCCTCAAGCTTGAAGAACGCGCTTCTGTCCTTGGACCACAAAAAGCAGCCAAAATACTCCCGCCGCCAAAGAAACGGCGCCGCCCTGAGGACGGCGCTCATTAAACTGAAGCAGGTGGAGAGATGCCTTCGACCGTCCCACTGTAGGTTGACTGACTCAACTCCATCGCCGCCTCTGTTGCCGAGCGAAGCATCTTGAGGTTCGGGGCGACTGGAACAGCCTCAACGGTTCCCGAGTAGGTCGATTGGCTAAGCATTGCTGCAGCCTCGCTCGCGGTGGCAGCGCGACGCAGGGCGTTTTCGGAATGTGAACTGGATGACATTGGCAGACCTCCTTGTGGCCCTTATGATAGCGAAAAGTGCAACAAATGCAACTATGACTGCGCACCTAGGCCTTACACATCCCATCGGAGCGGACGTAGCAGCTTGCCTGATCCATGACGGGAAGCTAAAAGGCATCTATGAAGAGGAGCGTTTCACGCGTCAGAAGCACGCACTGAACGCGATACCAACTCGTTCAATCGAAGCCCTCCTCAGAGATGCGGGCCTCAGCATTAAGGATCTAAGTAGTATTTCAGTCGGATTCACCGAGCCTTCAACAGCTTGGAATGCGCAGCTAGGCAGCCGTTTGCGTCGTTTCCTAGGAGACATGCGGCTTGCGTACCGTTTTCATGATTCACGGCTGAACTGGCTTGGAGTGAAGCAACACCGCATTGACCACTACGAAGCTCATGCCTTGAGCGTTCTGCCTTACTTAAGGTCCTCCGCAGGGAACATCTTGGTCCTTGATGGATGGGGCGGGGACAGCGCTGGTGCAGCTTTCGTTGCTGACTCTTGCGGTCAACTTAAGGAGCTGTGGAGAGTCCCAGTCAACCATAGCATAGGGCTCTTCTATCAACTGGTAACGGCACGGCTTGGTTTTTCCCCCCATTCCGATGAAGGGAAGACTATGGGGCTGGCTGCGTTCGGAAAACCAGATTCGTCAGTACTACCTGACCTTTGCGACCAGCAAAGTGCGCTTCCAGACGTTTCAGCGTATTTTGAGTACCTTCAAGACAACTTCCCTCAGCGGGCGAGCGCGGATCCTATTCAGCCTAATCACATCGCACTAGCAGCAACGGCGCAGTGGTATTTGGAGAGAGCGGTTCTTCGATGTGCTGAGCGGGTTCATGAGCAAACAGGTTTGAGTACCTTTGCCCTTGCCGGCGGGGTCGCGTTGAATTGCGTCGCCAATGGGAAGCTACTCGAACAACCGTTTATCGATCAACTTTATGTCCATCCTGCTTCGAGTGATTCAGGCGTTTCGATTGGCGCTGCATTCTCCGCGAGCCAAGAGTCTGGTGAGAGAGTTGGATTGGGCTGTTTGGCAGACACGCCATTCTGGGGACCGAACTACTCAGACGGGGATGTTGACGCTGCCATTTCTTTTGCGAACTTGCGACTGACCAAGGGAGATGTAGTTGGTCGTATTGCCTCCGCGCTTGCCTCTGGTGCTGTTGTAGGAATTTTCGACGGACGGGCTGAGTTTGGGCCACGAGCTCTTGGTGCCAGGAGTATTCTCGCAGACCCAAGAACCGTTCAAAGCAGAGACAGAGTAAATTCCCTTGTGAAACGACGCGAATCTTGGAGACCGTTTGCGCCTTCAATACTAACACGATTTACTTCTACTATTTGTAAGCACGCGACGACCACGATGACTGTTTCGAGTGATGTCTTTGCAGAATGGCAAGAAGCAGTGCCGGCAGTTGTTCATGTGGATGGGACAGCCCGTGCGCATGCCGTGCCCGATGGCAGTTTCTTATCCGAGATACTCGAAAACTTTTTGGGCTTGACAGGAGTCCCTGTTTTGCTAAACACAAGTTTTAATCTTAATGACGAACCCATGGTATTGAAACCAGATCAAGCCCTAGCAACGTTTTACAGAAGCGGCCTGGATATACTCGCATTTCGTAGTGGCTATCTCGTTAAAAATGATAAATGGCGTTGACTATGCTAGTATATTCTTCGCGTGATTCTTTGCTGGAAAAATATATTAACGACGAACGAGAGTTTCTGGAGCTTGATCTTTCTAGTGTAGATCTGTCTGAACTCGATCTATCAGGCTCTTGTTTTAGGGGGTGCCGTTTTGAAGGTGTTAATTTTACTCGTACTGATTTCACAGGCTGCAAGTTCCACAACTGCGTTGCTGAACGAGCCGAATATCTAGCCGCAGATTGCTCGGAAGCCAAGTTTGTCGGATGCAATTTGTCTAACTCCAACTGGAGAGGTGCAAGATTGTCTGCGGCAAGATTTGAGGAAACAAAGCTTACTGGTGCAACTTTCGCTGAGATAAAATCTCTGGGTTTAGAGTTCCACGAGTGCCTTCTTGTGAGTTGTGCTCTCAGAGGTTTCTCGTTTCGCAAACAAAAACTGGATGGGCTAAATTTCTCGGATGCGGATTTGGCTGGTGCAGATTTTCGTGATGCAGTCTTTACTAATTGTAGCCTTCGAGGAGCCTCACTAAAGTCAGCGAATTTCCGCGGAGCGGATCTGCGCGGTTGTGACCTAGGCACGTTTTCCATTGCTGATGCCAACACGTTTAAGGGGGCCATCATCTCTGCTTCACAAGCATCCGAGCTCCTCGCCGTGTATGAAATCCATGTCGATTGATCGTCCAAAATCTGTGAATGAGCTTGACGAGCCGCTTGGCGAATGGGAAACGGCGCGCCGTGCAATTTCGGCAAGCCTCTTGTGGACTAACCACAACTTGCTTGCACAAGATTTTCCAGATCTGAGAATCGAGCAGTCTCAAGAGTTTGTTCTTTCGAATGCGGCGGTCGTGTCGGAGTCCCTCACGAGACCGAACCAAGTTGTCAGTTTTGTGCCCTACGGTGATTCTGTCGAGGTTTTTCGCCCCCCTCGGTATGGTCGTTCTCTCGTCATAGAATTTGCTCGCCCTTCTCAAGATGATTCGTTGCAACTGTTTCGAGGAATCTTTGACGTCAAAGGCGTCGGACCTAAGTCGGAGCCGATACTCCGCAACCATGCAACAGGCATACTCCCGCTGCCACTTGCAATTGAGGAGTTGGTAAACCAACGGATAGTGGAGGGTGTGATGGAGGCATTGAATTACGATGTTTCTGGAGTTCCGGTGTATGGCATTATTGATCTTGGTTTTGAAGGATGGATTCCAGAGATTCGCCGTCCCTTGCCTTGTGCCGCGTTAGTAAGGCAGGGTCATCGCCGACCAGTCGGAGGTATTGATCTGCCTGCATTTAATTCTAATGCACACCACGCTCAGCTTCAACTTGAGTTAGTTTTGCGCAGGTTTGGCATCAGCTCCGTTACTCCGATGACCACCTTTCAAATAGAGCGCGGTGCTGACGGGAGGGTGAGTTCGTTGTATGGCGGGCACCCTGTCGATGGACTGGGTGAAGACGAAACGGAGTTAGTTCTGAGAAAAATTGGCAAGAGTCTAAGCTGCGGTCAAAGAATCGTATTTGGTGGAATCAACGTTCAATTAACCCGACATGTAGATCTTAATCCTATTCGTTGCCAGCTTGTTGATTTTGGTCATTACTGCGAGGTAGATTCAAGGATTGATCGCCTTCTCTGTATGGTTGCTGATCGCCCTTTGAATTGGGGTGGTGACCATGACGTAGAGGCGTTGATGGGCTGTAATGGCAGCCGTGAGGATACACCTTTGGGACGATTAATGAGACTTAGAAATCTAACTGCTGTCGAGGCAGCTCATTTCGGTGTTGAAGAAACTTACCGTGTTACCGATATAACACACTTCGCTTTTGACCTAACCTCGGAGTATGCATCGGGACGACTAGACCGAATGCAGCTTCAAGGGAGTATTGATAAGTTCATCCACGATGCAGTGGATCTCGTCAGTCATGGCAAAATTTCATAACCCAATGTTGACAGGCGCTCGCCTGTTCGATTAAAATTTTCCCGTCCCATTTTATCGAGGAGATGTCATGGATAGCGTTGACTTGAAGCTTGAAAAGATCTATTTGGTCTCAGGTGGGATGGAGCAAGAGCTGTCGCTCACGCCCATCGATGAGTCTTCTGAAGGCAAGTCTCTTGACCGAATCTTTCTTGTCCACGCTGGTGCGGAGGTCGGAATGGCCGTCGCTCAAAAGAGGACTTTGCCCATGACATCTGAGCGGCGTGCGTCAAGGTAGTTTTGGCCTCATCTATGCAGCCAACTGCTGCATAGGTTCTGTTTCCGATTGTGCCGTTACGATCGAGTCAGGTTCGGGGTTGAGGGTGAGTGCGCTCTTGGGCGCCCAGTCGCGCGTGGGGCCAGACTAGCGCGTCTGGTTGCGCTTGCGGCTCTGGAGTAGAGGGTGCGTCGAGCCGCCCGGATCAGTTGATCTGCGCCGCAATGGCGCTGCCCAGTGTTGACGTACCGGATGCCGCTGTGTCGATACACGTCGTTGTACCAATGCACGTACGCAGCTGCCCAGGTCCGAGTGGCCTGGAGGTCTGTAGATTCCTTGGCAGGAAGGTCGGGGCGGTACTTGTCGGTCTGCGGAACAAGGATTCGGCGTAGGCGTTGTAATCGCACTCGCGGGGCCGCGAGTAGGATGGGTTTGCACCCGTATTCCCAGTACCGTAGAGGCCTTAAGCGTTGATCCGCTGTCGTCGTTCAGCACGTGCTTGGACAGCATCTTGCCGATGAACTCTGCCAGCGCGGTGCGGCGCGCCAGGTGAGCCGTGTGCACGCAGTCGTCGGTGTCGCGTGCACGCCCCAAGCCCACGGTCTTGCGGCTGTACAGTAGGCGTGGCCGCAAGGCGCTTGTTGAACGGGCCGAGAGGAGCCAGTCAGCATGTGTCCATATGCAAACTCCTGGGCCATCCGGATTTGGTGACGACCATGATTTGTATCCGCTTCTTGCGGCCGGATGGCGGCGAAGTGCGCAGCCGTTTGGACTCGTCGTTCTGTACTGAGTCTCCCAAAAGCAGTACTTGGTGAGCGACAGCTTCCAGCCTTTTCCCGCCCTTGATTTCCAGACAGCCACTGCGGCTATTGCCTGACCGACAGTCTCTTCGCAGCCCTACCCTCCAAACACCCGCTCCCGCTCAGCCATGTGCCCCGCAATGGTGGAGATCTCTTCCGCCGCCACGCCGGCTTCTTTGGCGAACTCACCCCAGCGGCGCACGGCGCCCGTCACGGCGTCCAGCGCCTTGGGCAACTCCGCCAGCAGGCCGAAGCGCTCGGCCACCACGCGCACATCGGCGCGGGTGATGCCGTCGAACCGGCCGTTGACCGACATCTGGTGTTCGCGCACCCATTCGCTGTCGGGCCGATAGGCATGGGTGATGTCGTAGGCGGGCGCCAGTTCCCACCGGCCGCCTTCGCGCAGCAGGAACGAGAAGTTCTTGGTGTGGTCGTCGTTGTTGACGGCGAGCACGTTGAAGACCATGCGCCGCAGGATTTGCGCGAGCGCGTCGCGCCCGAGCTTCAGCGCCTGGGCGGTCTGGAAGAGCTGGTTGTAGCTGTGGGTGCCGATCTGCTTGTAGTCCAGGTGCGCCAGGGCGCACAGGGTCTGCATGTGGTGGCGCTGGTCACCGTCGCGGTCGAAGCGCCGGGTCATGAAGTGGGCACGGCCGTTTTCCTGCAGCAGGCGGCAGGGCGACATGTCGATGCCTGCGGCCCGGGCCATGAGGTGGTAGGCGTATTCGATGCGGCCGTAGTTTCTGGACGGGCCGAACACTGCGTCGGGCCCGACGCCGTCGAACTTGAGCAGCCAGGCCTCGAAGCCGGCCGGGATGTCGAATTGCCCGGTGCGCACTTCTTGCGTGTCGGGGTTCCAGGCGATGGTGGCTTTGGCGCGCGCGCCGCCGGCCGAGGTGCCGACCTGGATGATCTGTTTGAGGGCGGTGGCGGCGTGGTCGTCCCCGGCAAAGTCGCCCTGCACGGCCTTGCGCGCGGCTTCCACCAGTTGCCCCATTTCGATGGCGGTGGGTTTGCTGGGTGTGGGGCCGCGCATGGGGCCGAAGGTCAGCGCGCCCATGCCGCGTTTGCCCATGTAGGCCAGGCGGTCCAGGGCGGTGATGGCGTCCTTGCGCAGACCACGCTCGGCCATCCAGGCGTCGATCAGGGCGTTGCCGAAGTCGTCGGGCAGCGCGTCGGCCAGCATGGCGGGAAGGCGTTTGTACGTGGCCTCGGGCAGGTCGGCAAACAGGAAGGGTTCGCTGGCCTGCGCCAGCGGCATGTGCAGCGGGGCCAGTTCGATGCCCGTGCGGACCCAGGCCGGGTCGTAGCTGAAGGCGTAGTGGTTGCGCGTGGGTTCTCGCGCGACAGCGCCCACGCGTCGGCCCCAGATGCGGACCTCGATGGCGTCGACGCTCTTGTACGGGCTCTGCCGTGTTTGCCGGGACGTGGCCATGGGGTCAGTCTTCCTTGGGCTGCTGGGGTTTGCGCGCGCGCTGGCGGGGGCCGCGCTGGCGCAGCATGTCCAGCGGGTTGATGGTGACCGCCGGTTTGAGGGTGGACAACCAGTCGGCCCGCCCGAGGACCTTGAGCACCGAGACGAAGGACGACAGCGAGGAGCCGTCACCGGCCTCCAGCCGGCGCACAGCGTTGATGGACACCCCCGCGGACTGGGCCACTTCGTCGAGGGTGAGGTTCATGCGCAGGCGCTGGGCCCTGAGCTGTTCGCCCAGATGCATCAGCAGTTCGGCTGTGGTGTTTGCCTGGTCCATAAGAATCCGTTTATGGATCGTAAAAGCCGGTCTGGCTTTTATCAGTTCGAAAACGGATTCTAGTGATCTGTACGTATCCAGGGAACAGGTTTCTTTCTAAAAGCCCATAAATGAACATTTAAAGATTAAGAGACCGTTATTTATCCTTTTTCGGATTGTTATGGCCTAGCTCTCCATCACCCCCACCAACTCCCGCAACACCTCCGTCTCCCGTCGCCCATGCGCCTGCAGCGCTTCCCGGCAGGCGTGGCGCACCGGCAGGGTCTGGCCGGGCTTCTCCATCAGTGCGTAGACCGACTGGGCGGTGCGGCCGACCTTGGCGCCGAGCGCGGGGTCGAGGGTGACGTCCATGTTGACGCCCGGGGCCACGGCGCGGGCGATGGCGCGCAGGGACCATGAGCCGGCCATGGCGGGGTGGTAATAGTGTTCGCGGGCAACCTGGAACAGGTCGACGATGCGCGGCTGCAGTGCGTCGAGCGCGGGCGCGAAGTCGTCGAACCACTGGGCCAGTTCGCGGAGGCGGTTGCGTTCGAAGCCGGCGTTGTAGGCCAGCACGGCGCCTTGCGTGCCCAGCACCTGCAGCAGGGTTTCGGCGAAGGCGCGGCGCGGGTCGCTGCCCTGGCCGGCGGCCAGGAAGTGGTGGTCGCTCCAGCGGCCATCGGCCTCCTCGCGGGCGCAGCTCCACTGGAACGGCAGGGTCTGGTACGGCCGTGTGCCGGACCAGACGGGCACCGCCATGCCGATGGTGTCGAAGCGCAGGCAGTGGTGCGGGTGCGGCCAGTGGCGCGCGAGCTCGGCGACGGCGGGTTCGATGACCGGGGCGCCCTGCTGCACCGCGCGCACGGCGCGGCGCTGGCGGGGGGATTCGATGTCGTCCGGCCGCAGGCTGAGCACGTCGCGGTGGCCGAGGGCGCGCCAGGCGCTGGCGGCTTCGCGGCCGAGGATGTCGAGGCTGGCGGGGTCCTGGCGGTGGACCGGGGGCGGTGGGCAGGCCTTGCAACTGGCGGCGAATTCACAGCCTTCGCCCTGGTGGCAGTGCGGGCCGGGCGTGGCGGCGGGTTCGGCGCCGTGAGCGCAGTGGCGCATGGCGTCCAGCCACTGCGCCACCGGGCGGGAGCCGAGCACGGGTCGCAGATCGACCTCGCGGAACAGGCCGGCGTAGCAGCCGTGGCCGGGGTAGATGAAGTCGGTGTCGACCAGCAGCAGGCCGGCGCCCTGCACCGCGAAGCCGCAGCGCGCGGCGACGTGGGTCCAGAGCGCGACGGTGTCGATGTCGGACTCGTCGCCGGCGGTGGCCTGGCGCACCTTGAACACGCGCAGGCCGTGCGGTCCGGCGCTGAGCACGTCGATGCGCGCCTGGGCGCGGTCTTCGCTGGTCAGGCAGGCGCCGAGGATGGCCCAGCCCTCGGGCAGCGGGGCGTCGCTGTCGAGGCAGTCGAGCGTGTGGCGCATCGCCTGCAGCCATTGCGACGGCGTCTGCGGCGCGGCCAGGGTGTCGGCGTGCGGGAAGGAGGCGCGCAGCGCCACGTCCAGCTCGGGCGGTGGTGCGGGCGCGGGGCCCGGATCGCCGCGCTGCAGGCGGTGGCGCGCCAGCCAGAAGCGGCGTTCACAACTGCGCCAGCGGCGCAGGTCGTCGGCGTTGAACAAGGGAGCGGTCAGCATGGGCGCAATCGGACAAAGCCGACACAGGACCCACCCGGCGCCGGCACAAAGGGCACAGACGCCGGTCCGGCGCCTGCCAACAGAGTTGCCTTAGCAAGGGTTGTGCGCGCCCGCTGGCGCCGCCGGTCGCCGGTCAGGCGACTTTCGACATCGCGGCAAACGACTTGATGAAAGGGCCGGCCATGCGCGGGTCCTTGATCATGGCGCCGTAGTCGCCAACGACGAACTTGAGCTTGCCGGTCGTGTAGTTCACGCCCAGCTTCATCATGTTGGGCGGCGTCTTCATCCAGCCGGACCAGGTCTCGGCGGAGGCGCGGATGTCCCAGTTCAGGGGCTGGCCGGCGTAGGCCCCGCTGTCCACCACCATGCCTTGCTTGACGATCAGCACGCCCTTGGGCGCGTCATCGCCCAGGTAGCCGTAGGCGACGTTCGAGTTGAAGTCGATGGCGGCCAGGGCCGCGCCCAGTTCGGGGTCGGCGTTCCAGTTGCTGGCAAAACCGGCCATCCATTCAGGGGAAAACAGTTCGCTCATGTGGGCTGCTCCTGTGTGTCGTTTCGTTCAGTTCACCATGACCTGGACGCGCTGCTGGCCGTCGGGGTCCATCACGTGGACGGCGCAGGCCAGGCAGGGGTCGAAGCTGTGGACCGTGCGCAGGATTTCCAGCGGCTGGTCCGGGTTCTCCATGGTGTGGTTGTGTTGCAGCGCGGCTTCGTAGGCGCCGGGCTGCCCCTTGGGGTCGCGTGGGCCGGCGTTCCAGGTCGACGGCACCACGGCCTGGTAATTGGCGATCTTGCCGTTCTCGATCACGACCCAGTGGCCCAGGCCACCGCGCGGCGCTTCCATGAAGCCCACGCCCTTGGCGTGGCTGGGCCAGGTGGACGGATCCCACAGGGTTTCGTTGAAGGTCTTGGTGTCGCCGGCGCGGATGTTGGCCACCAGGCTGTCGTACCAGCCCTGCATCGCGTCCGCGATGACCTTGGTCTCCAGCGTGCGCGCGGCCACCCGGCCAAGGGTCGAATACAGCGCCTCGACCGGGAGCTGCAGCTTGGACAGCGCCTGGCCCACCAGTTCCTTGGTCTGCGCATGGCCCGAGGCGTAGAGCATGAGCACGCGCGCCAGCGGACCGACTTCCACCGCGTGGCCGTTCCAGCGCGGCGCCTTGATCCACGAGTAACCGCCCTCCACGTCGAGCTGGTCGTACGGCGGTTTCGGGCCGGTGTAGTTCAGCGCCGTTTCGCCGTCCCAGGGGTGCAGGCCCTTGTCCTTGCCGCCGGCGTAGTCGTACCAGCTGTGGGCGACGTATTCCTCCACCTGACCCGGCTGGCGCAGATCCAGCGGATGGATGACGGACAGGTCGCGTTTGAGGATCACGCCGGCCGGCACCAGATTCGTCGCCGGGTTCATGCCGTCGGCCGGGAAGTCGCCGTAGGTCATGAAGTTGCCCAGTCCTTCGCCGCGCGTGCCCCAGTCCTTGTAGAAGCCGGCGATGGCCAGCGTGTCGGGCAGGTAGACGTTGTCGACAAACTCGCGCGCCTGCTGGATGATGCCCAGCACCTTCTGCAGCTTCTCGGCGTTGATGGCCGAGTCGGAGTTCAGGTCGATCGGGCACGGCACGCCGCCGACCACGAAGTTCGGGTGCGGGTTCTTGCCGCCGAAGATCGCGTGCAGCTTGGCGATTTCGCGTTGCCACTTCAGGGCTTCGAAGTAATGCGCCACCGCCATCAGGTTGGCTTCGGCCGGCAGCTTGTAGGCCGGATGGCCCCAGTAGCCGTTGGCGAAGATGCCGATCTGCCCCGACTCGACAAAGCGCTTGAGCTGCGCCTTGACGTCGGCGAAGTAGCCGGGTGAAGACAGCGGGTGCTTGGAGATCGACTGCTGCAGCGCCGAGGTGGCCGCCGGGTCGGCGTTGAGCGCGGACACCACGTCCACCCAGTCCAGCGCGTGCAGGTGATAGAAGTGCATCACATGGTCGTGCACGTACTGCGCCGCGATCATGAGGTTGCGGATCAGTTGCGCGTTCGGCGGGATCGGGTACTTCAGCGCGTCTTCCACTGCGCGGATCGAGGCCATGCCGTGCACCAGGGTGCAGACGCCGCAGATGCGCTGGGCGAAGGCCCAGGCGTCGCGCGGGTCGCGGCCCTTGAGGATGATCTCGATGCCCCGGACCGAGGTGCCCGACGAGTAGGCGGCGGCGATCCTGTTGCCCTCCATCTGCGCCTCGATGCGCAGATGCCCTTCGATCCGCGTGATGGGGTCGACGACGATTCGTTTGCTCACTGCTTCGCTCCCTCGTTGGCTGGAAGATGCGCCGCGATCACGGCGGCCAGGCTTTCGACCGGCATGCTGTCACCGGCCTTGACCTTGCCGACCTCGAAGTTCATGCGGCAGGAACCGCACGAGACCATCAGCTTCTCGGCGCCCGTGGCCTCGATCTCGCCCATCTTGATGCGGTAGCCGACGCGCTTGAGCTGGTCGGCCTCCTGGATCAGGAAGTTGCCCGCGCCGCCACCGCAGCAGAAGTTGAGTTCGCGCGAGCTCTCGGTTTCCTTGACGTTGTAGCCGCAGGCCTTGAGGATGGCGCGCGGCTCGTCGAACACACCGCCCCAGCGCCCGACCTTGCAGGGGTCGTGCAGCGCCACGATGCCGGGGTGGTCCTTGGCCTGGAGCTTCAGGCGCCCTTCCATCACCGCCTTGCCGAAATACTCGGAGACGGTGGACACATCGAACGGCACCTCGTGGCCCACGCTCTCGGCCGCGCCCCAGCGCAGCGCCGGGAAGCTGTGGCCGCACTCGGGCACGATCACGGTCTTGGCGCCGATGCGGATGGCCGCTTCGGTCAGCTTCTTGGTGAGCTTCTTCTTGAGCGCGTCGTCACCACCGAGCGCGCCGAAGTTGGCGCCCTCGTAGGCGTCGGACAAGAGCGTGTAGTCCACGCCCATGTGCTGCAGGGTTTCCACCGCGCCGCCGGTTGCGTCGGAGAACAGGTGGATGTCCAGGCCCGAGGTGACGAGCATCACATCGGCCTTCTCCTTGTCGATCGGGATCTTGAAGCCCAGCTTCTCTTCCAGCACGCCGATGCGGAACAGGAACAGGTCCTTGTCGGCGCCGAAGATCGTGCCTTCGGCGGTCTGTTCCGCGACCATGAAGCGCAACTCGTCCGGCATCAGCCCGGCCTGCGCCAGGGCCGCGCGGTTGACGGCCACCATGTCGGCGATGTTGATGCCCGCCGGGCAGACCATGTTGCAGCGGCCGCACATGGTGCAGGCCTCGAAGGCCAGGTGGCGTTCTTCGTGCAGGTCCTCGACCGTCACGTCCCGCACGAAGGGTTTTAGCAGCCACGACAGCGGCGACAGCTCGCGCTGGTACACCCGTTTCATCAGGTCCAGCTTGTGGATCGGCGTGTACTTCGGGTCCTCGGTGCCGATGTAGTACTGGCAGGCCTGGGCGCAGGCGCCACAGTGGACGCAGGCGTCCAGTTGCGTGGCGAAGCCGTTGTCCAGCGCCTTGAGGTAGACCGCCTTGGCGCGCGAGACGCGCTCCTGGTCGCTCAGTTGCTCGGGCGGCGGCGCCAGATCCTTCAGGCTCATCGCCATGCCATAGAACATGGCAAAGGCATCGCGCATCTCTTGTTGGGAAACGACTTCGGTCATGCTTGCACTCCCCTGCGCCAGAACTTCACGCCCAGGATGTAGCGGGACGGGAGGATGGTGACGACGTGGAACAACTTGGAAAACGGCATCCAGACCAGCAGCAGCGCAATCGACAGGAAATGCAGCGCCAGCAGGGTTTCGTAACGCAGCCCCAGGTGCATGTAGGCCGCCAGACCCGTCATGAACGGCAGCGCGGTGATCAGCACGCTGGAGTAGTCGTTGAAGGTCGAGAGGTAACGCAGCACCGGGTGGGTGAAGCGCCGCACGAACAGCATCAGCAGCACCGCCGCACTGAGCGAGCCGAAGAACACGATCACCCCGTTGGGCAGCGCGGGCCATGAGAAGCCCAGGATGCCGGAGAAGAAGTTGATGTGCAGCTTGAAGAAGAACAGCACGACGAAGAAGCCCAGGTGCCAGGCCCAGCCCGCGACGTACTGGAACATCACCTTCTTCTGGAACACCGGCGGCAGCGTGAAGCGGTGAAACACCGCCCGCGCGCCACCGAAGGCGAGGTTCTCGCGCCGGTCGGCGGACATCGGGTGCGAGCGCCGGAGCATGAGCAGGCCGACGACCCGCCAGAGCATGCCGGCCACAAAGATGGCGGCGGCCCATTGCAGCGCGGGGCCACGCGCGAATTCAAGCAGCGTCATGGTGCGTTCTCCGGAGTGGACTGGACATCGGGTTTGGGCGCGGCCGGGGCGGCCCGCGCGCTTTTCTGCACCGCGCGGCCGGCGGCGCCGGCGCCCACGCCCACCGCGACACCGACCGCCGCGGCGATTGCCACGGTCCTGGTGTCGAGCCGGGTCGATTGCGAGAGCGGTTTGTAGAAGCTGCCGGCGTCCCAGAAGTCGGGTTCCGAACAACCCAGGCAACCGTGCCCCGCCTCGATGGGGAACGAGGTGCCTTCGTTCCACTTCAGCACCGCGCAGGCGTTGTAGGTGGTCGGGCCCTTGCAGCCGAGCTTGTAGAGGCACCAGCCCTGCCTGGCCCCTTCGTCGTCGAAGGTCTCGGCAAACTGGCCGCGCTCGTAGAACGGGCGCCGGTAGCAGCGGTCGTGGATGTTCTGGCCGTAGAACACCTTCGGGCGACCGAGGTGGTCCAGCTCGGGCAGCTTGCCGAAGGCGATGTAGTGCGTCAGCACCGAGGTCATCACCGCCGCAATCGGCGGGCAGCCCGGGATGTTGACGATGGGCTTGTTCTTGATGATGTCGGACACCGAGACCGCGCCGGTCGGGTTGGGGTTGGCGTGCGGGATGCCGCCGAACGCCGCACAGGTGCCGATGGAGACGATGGCGGCGGCCCCTTCGGCCACCCGTTTGAGCGTGTCCAGGTTGCTTTCGCCGGCCGTGGTCGAAAAGCCCATGTTCCCCATCGGGATCGAGCCGTCGACCAGCACCAGGTACTTGCCCCAGTTGTCCTTCATCGCCTTCTCGCGCGCCGCTTCGGCGGCGTGCCCCGAGGCCGCCTGCAGGGTGTGGTGGTAGTCCAGGCTGATCGCGTCGAAGATCATCGATTCGATGGACGGGCTGTGTGCGCGCGTGATCGACTCGGTGCAGCCGGTGCATTCCTGGAACGACAGCCAGATCACCGAAGGCCGCCGCTGCGTTTCGAGCGCATGGGCGATCTGCGGCACCAGGGCCGGCGGCAGGGCGAGAAGCGAGGCGGTCGTGGCGCAGTACTTCATGAATGCGCGCCGCGACACACCTCGGGCTTGCAATTGCTCGCCCAGTGTGAGTTCCCTGTCGGTCATGGGGTCACCTCGTGTTCGCTGGTTGGGATCAGTTGATGGGTCAGCCGCGCCAGCCCGGCAGCCATGTCCGAGGGCTGCGCCAGCAGGATCGCGGGAATGGCCGCGATCTCGATGTAGCGGCCCAGCGTCCGGCCTTCGTCGGTTTTGTGGGTCAGCCGCCAGACGCCGGGGTAGGCGGTTTCCTGCACCTCGGACGGACCGGAGGCCGTGAGCGTGGCCGTCACTTCGCCGACGCCCAGCACGGCGTCAAGCTCCGCCTGTTCCTGCGGCGCCATCGGAATCGTCGACAGATCAATCGTTGTGCCCTCGCCGCTGTGCAGCAGCCGGTCCAGCGCGTGGCGCACCTCGTTGAGCAGCAGGACCACGTTGCCGGTGCGGGGCGTCGGTGGGCATTCGCGCAGGATGGGTATGTTCATGTGCGTTCCCCCTGAACGGCGAGAAAGCGTTCGGCCACCGCGCGCGCGGCCCGGGCCGCGACCGGCATGGCGGCCGCGACGGCGGGTGAGAGTTTCAGGCCCCAGCCGATCTCGGCCGGCTCGATGGCGACCAGCGCGCGCTGGGTCGGCAGTTCGCCGGTGATGCGCGCCATGTCCAGCAGATCGGTGATGCCAACCTCATGCACGGTGAGCTTGCCCGAGCGGACAAAGTCGTCCATCGCCTGCCCTTCGAGCACCTGCACTGTGCCGGGCGCGGCCTGCAGCCGGGCCGCATCGAACACGATGATCGCGTCGTGCGCGGCGATGGTTTCGGCCAGGGTGAAGCTCAGGGTACCGGCGTCGAGAAAGGTGATCCCCTCCAGGTCGCCGGCCAAGGCGCGAAACGCTTCCATCGCACGGGGTCCGGCCGCTTCGTCGGTCATGAGCGTGTTGCCCACGCCCATCGCCAGCAGTCGCACTCTGCCTCTGGCAGCGGGCGCCGCGAGAGACGCTGTGTCGGTTCTGTTTTCAGCAAATATTCGCATATAGTGAATTTGCGATTTTCAGAGCGGCAAGTTCCTGCGGTACATCAAACGCCACGCGGAAAGTGGCCGCGAAGCGGGCACATGATGGCCGCACGCATCACACGGTCCGACAGACTGTCACGGACAGGGTGACAGCTCAGGTCGTGGGCGGACGCGGCGGCTCCCGGTCCACGAGGTCTGCGAACAGATGATCGACATCGGTCTCGCCCGCACGCACCTGATCCAGGGCCGACAGCGCATCCAGTATGAGCCGCGCGTCGGCTTCGGTCATCCGGGTAACCGCCATCCCCCGGTGCACCGACACCCAGTCACCGACGCAGACCCCGTCGAGCAGCGAAATGTCGACGGTCTGCGGCGTCCCCCCGGCATCACAGACGGCCTGGTGCGGTGGGACAAGTTCGGTGATCTTCAACGGCAGCGCGATGCACATGGCGGGCTCCTGACGGCGAGGCACCCATTGTCGTCGCTGCGTCCCGGTCGGCCGCAACATGGCCTGGAAATTGCGGATGGCACGGACCTCACCCGAACCGATGCCGACCATGAACCCCACCGATCCGCTGACCCACAACCGCGTCATCCTCTGCCACTTCGACGACTACAGCCACGCCCTGCTGTTTCCTCGCTGGGAGCACGGCATGCTCTGGCCCCGCCCGCTGCCCGAAGGGGCCGAACCCGTGCCGGCCCCGGCCGTGGTGCCCGACGGCCACGCCGCCGCTGCGGCGATGGCCAGCCTGGTGGCGGCCACCGGCCTGAACCCCGACGAGCTGCGCGCGGTCGGCGACTTCCAGGCCTGGTACCAGAGCCCGGGCGGCGAGCTGCTGCGCGTGCACCTGCTGCAGTTCACCACGCCCGACGCACCCAAGCCCGCCATCGAGGCGCTGGGCGCGCGCTTCATGGCACTGAGCCAGTTGCGCGGCACTGACATGAAGGAACTGCTGCTGCTTCGCCAGGCCTTCGGACTGTTTGGTCACGGTTAACCGATCAGCGCCACCGCCTTGATCTGCGCCCACACCGCCTGACCGGGCTGCAGGTCCAGTGCGGCGGCCGAACGCCGCGTCAACCGCGCCAGCAGCGAAGAACCATCGCCCACGCGCAGCCGGCACAGCGCCAGCGCGGGGTGGCTTTCGTCGGCGATCTGCTCCACCACAGCCGGCAGGCTGTTGAGCAGGCTGGTGTCGGCGGTGGGAGCGAGCGCCAGGCTCACGTCGCGCGCCAGGATGCGCACGCGCACCGCAGCGCCGTGCGCCTGCCCGCCGTCGCGCACCCACAGGTGACCACCGGGGAAATCCACCCGCGCCAGATGCCACCGCAGATCGCGCTCGGCCACCACCCCGTCGAGCACCACGCCCGCGTCCTCGCCCAGCCGGATCGGCAGGTCCACGCGCGCCAGCACCTCGGCCAGCGGGCCGGCCGCCACCACCCTCCCCGCCTCCATCGCCACGATGTGGTGGGCCAGCCGCGCGACCTCGTCGGGCGCGTGGCTGACGTAGATCACCGGGATGTCCAGCTCGCGCGTGAGCCGGTCCAGGTAGGGCATGAACTCCTGCTTGCGCGCCAGGTCGAGCGCGGCCATGGGTTCGTCCATCAGCAGCAGTTGCGGTCCGGTGAGCAGCGCCCGGGCGATGGCGATACGTTGGCGCTCGCCGCCGGAGAGACCCTCGGTGCGCCGGTCCAGCAGGTGGGCGATGCCCAGCAGTTCGATGGCGCGTTCGCGCGCCACGCGCTGTCCGGCGTCTCCTGCGCGGCGGCGGCCGTAGTCCAGATTGGCCGCCACGCTGAGGTGGGCGAACAGCGCCGGTTCCTGGAACACGTAGCCCAGCGCGCGCCGGTGCGTGGGCCGGCTCTGATCACCGTCCTGCCAGACCTCGCCGTTGACCACGCAGCGCCCACCCGGAGCGGCGTTGAGTCCGGCGATGCAGCGCAGCAGCGTGGACTTGCCACAACCCGAGGGGCCGAACAGCGCGGTCACGCCACGGCCGGGCAGGCTCAGGTCAACATCCAGCGCGAAGCCGGGGAAGTCCTGGCGAAAGCGCAGGTCGATGCTCATGGCGACCGGTTCCAGCCACGGCTGTTGAGCACCAGCAGCACCGCGAACGAAAACGCCAGCATGCCGCCGGCCAGCCAATGGGCGTTGGCGTACTCCATCGCTTCCACGTGGTTGTAGATCGCCATCGACAGCACCTGCGTCTTGCCGGGGATGTTGCCGCCGATCATGAGCACCACGCCGAACTCGCCGACCGTGTGCGCAAAACCCAGCACGGCTGCGGTGACGAAGCCCGGCCGGGCGAGCGGCAGCGCGACGGTGAAGAACGCGTCCAGCGGCGAGGCGCGCAGCGTCGCAGCGGCTTCCAGCGGCGCGCGGCCGATGGCGGCAAAGGCCTGCTGCAGGGGCTGGACCACAAAGGGCGTCGAGTACAGGCAGGACGCGACGACCAGACCGGCGAAGGTGAACGGCAGCAGGCCCAGGCCCAGCGCTTGCGTGAGCCGGCCGACCGGGCCGTTCGGCCCCATCAGCACCAGCAGGTAGAAGCCCAGCACGGCCGGCGGCAGCACCAGCGGCAGCGTCACCACCGAGCCCACCAGCCCCTTGAGCCGCGATCGCGTACGCGCCAGCCACCAGGCCACGGGCGTGCCCAGCAGGAGCAGGAGCGCGGTCGTCAGCGCCGCGAGCTTGACGGTGAGCCAGACGGCGGCGAGGTCCTGGGGCGAGAGCATGCGCGGCCTTTCTCAGCGACGGACGAAGTCCACCTGCACGTCGCGCGGCGGCGCGGTGAACGGGGCCGAGGTCACGAGCAGGTCGGCCCCGGCGGCGACGTAGGCGGCGGCGTTGTCGGCCCGCACGCCACCGGCCGCCGCCAGCAGCGGCCGGGTCGGCAATGCACCGATGGCGGCGCGGCATTCGGCCACGGCGGCGGTGCTGAACTTCTCCAGTTGCAGCACATCCGCGCCGGCCTGCGCCCAGAGCAGCGCCTCGGCCACGTCGCCGACCTCGACCAAGGTCTTCTTTTCGGGCTGGGTGCGCCGCAGACGCACCACCGTCAGCGCGGGCGCCTCGTCCAGGAACAGCCGGTGTTCGGCGAACACCAGCAGCGTTTCGGACAGGCCGAGCCGGTGCATCACCGCCCCGCCCGCCTTGACCGCTTTCACCGACATCGCCTTGGTGCCGGGCACGTTCTTGCGCGTGCAGGCCACGGCCACGCCACCGGCCTGCGCCACGATGGCCGCTGCGGCCGTGCTGATGCCGCTGGCCCACTCGACCAGGGTCTGCGCGGTTTTCCAGGCGCGGTGCAACTGCGCGGCCGAGCCCTCGGCCACCAGCATGCGTTCGCCCGCCGCCAGCGCCGTGCCCGAGTCCACCCGCCAGATGAGCCGCGCGCCAGCGAGTTCGAACAGGTGCGCCGCCTCTTCCACGCCGCAGACCACCATGGCCCCGCGGGCGCTGAAGTCCAGCTGCGCGGCGGCCGCACCGATGGCCAGGCTCTCGGTCGTCAGGTCGCCGCAGGGCGTGTCGTCCTGCAGCAGGCGGTGCAGCTCCTCGTCGCCCAGGGCCGGCATGGTGCTCACCCGTCCCGTCACTTGGCCAGTTCGTAGCCGAAGGACTTGATCACCGCCTGCGCCTTGGCGCTTTGCAGGTACTTGAGCAGCGCGACCGGGCCGGGCTTGTCCTTGCCCGCATTCAGCAGCACCGCATCCTGGCGGATGGTGGTGTACAGATCGGCCGGCACGATCCAGGCGGAGCCGTCGATCTTGCCGTCCTTGAGCACCTGCGACAGCGCGACGAAGCCCAGTTGCGCGTTGCCGCTGGCGACAAACTGATAGGCCTGTGCGATGGTCTCGCCGGTCACGAGCTTAGGCGTGAGCGCGTCGTACACACCCAGTTTCTTCATCGCCTCGACCCCGGCAGCGCCATAGGGCGCGAGCTTGGGGTCGGCGATGGCGATGCGCTCGAAGGCGCCGCCCTTGAGCACGGCGCCCTTGTCGTCCACCACGCCCGGCTTGGCCGACCACAGCACCAGCTTGCCGATGGCGTAGCTGTAGGGACTGCCAGCGACGGCGGCGTTTTCCTTCACCAGCTTGGCCGGGGTTTCGTCATCGGCCGCCAGCAGAACCTCGAACGGCGCGCCGTTCTTGATCTGCGCGTAGAACTTGCCCGTCGACCCGAACGAGGCGACGAGCTTGTGCCCCGTCTCCTTTTCGAAATCGGGCGCGATCTTGTTGAACGGCGCGGTGAAGTTGGCGGCCACCGCGACCGGGATCTCGTCGGCCCGCGCGGCCGTGGCCACCAGCAGCAGGCCGGCGAAAAAGGAAGCAACAAGGGTCTTGGGGGTCATGGCAGCACTCCTGGGGATGGAAAAAACTCAATGGCGGGAAAACAGGTCGCGCACCTTGCACAGCGCGGTGGTGACGTCGAAACGGGTGTCGGGCAGCGCCTCGCCGGCCAGCACCTTCTGCAGCGCCACGCGCGGGTCGGTCTCGCCGGTCAGCAGCACCTCGGCGCCCCAGCCCTTCATGTGGCGCAGGAAGCCGTCGCCCGCGCTGCCGGCGATCAGCACCTGCACACCGTGCAGCGGGTGCGGCCCGTCGTCCTTGAAGTGGTGGGGCAACTGCTCCTTGGTCAGCGCGATGTGCTGCGGTTCGGGCAGCGGCGCGTCGGGCCGGCAATCGAACAGCAGCCATTCGCGGGTCTGGCCGGCGTGGCCGCTGACCTGGCTCCAGTCCTTGTGGGTGGCGATGGCAACTTTCATGGTGTGCTTTCAAACGGTGGGCATCAGTCGGTCGAGACGAGGAACACGCTGGAGGCCTTGAAGATCGCGGTCACCGGCTGGCCCTCGGCCAGGCCCAGGCGCTGCACGCTCTGGTCGGTGACCACGGCGGTCAGCACGTGGTGGCTGCCCGGCAGGGCCAGGGTCACCTCGGTGTTGACCGGGCCGTGCTGGATCTGCAGCACCTCGCCGCGGAAGCGGTTGCGCGCCGAGACCCGCACCGCCTCCTCGCCCACCATGAGCACGATGGACGAGGCCTTGACGAAGGCCAGCACGTCGCGTCCCTCGGCCAGACCCAGGTTCTGCACCGACTCGTTGGTGACGATGGCGGTCAGCTCCAGGCCTGGGCCGAGCGCGAGCACAACCTCGCTCTCGACCGCGCCGCTGCGGATGGCGCCGATGGGGCCTGCAAACTGGTTGCGCGCACTGGTCTTCATGGACAGCTTCCTCAGCACCTGCCGGAACCCGGCGATATCGGGCGCGCCGCCCGCGCCGAGCTGGTCGCTCAGCCGTGCCAGCGCGGCCTGCGACTCCTGCTCCAGCGCGCGGTAGAACGCGATCAGGCGGCGGCCGTAGTCGGTCAGCTCGGTGCCGCCACCGTGGCGTCCGCCGGTCACGCGCAGCACCAGCGGCTCGGGCGCGACGTTGTTCATGTCGTCGACCGCGTCCCAGGCGGCCTTGTAGGCCATCGGCACGGCCTTGGCCGCCTGCAGGATGGAGCCGTGGCGGGCAATCGCTTCGAGCAGCCGGATGCGCTTGTCGCCCAGGAAGCTGCCCAGGTCGGTGTCGATCACCAGCCGGCCGGTGAGCACGGGGGGAGCAGCGTTCATGCGGCGCGCCTCCGGGCTGTCAACAGGCTGACGCAGCGCGCCCAGATGCCGCGCTGTGCTTGAAAAAACCCAACGCCTTCCAACAGACTGCCGCCCGTCACCACTTCGGGCGTCCAGCCCAGCATGAAAGGAAGCTCTCCATGGCCATCAGCGCACGCAATGTATTCAAGGGTTCGGTCACGGCCATCCAGGAAGGGCCGATCCACGCCGAAGTGGTGATCACCACCGCCGGCGGCGACAGCATCGTCGCCACCCTGACCGGAACCAGCGTCAAGACCTTGGGCCTGAAGGTCGGCAGCCCGGTCGTGGCCGTGGTCAAGGCGCCGTCGGTCATCCTCATGAGCGGCACGCCCGAGTACCGTTTCAGCGCGCGCAACCAGCTCAGCGGCACGGTCAGCGGCATCCACGCCGGCGCCATCAACAGCCAGGTCACGCTCACGCTGCCCGGTGGCTCCAAGGTCGATGCCGTGGTCACCAACGAAGCCGTCTCGGCCATGGGTCTGAGGCCCGGCGTGGCGGCGGTCGCCCTGTTCAAGGCCGGCCAGGTCGTGGTCGGCGTGCCGGCCTGATCGCATCGTGGCCTTCATCGCGGCATCCCCCGGCTCAGCGACAGCTCGGGCTCGGTCGCCTGCTCCGGGTCTCCGATGACGCGGTGGCTGGTCAGCCAGCGGTGGTCAGGCAGCCGCCAGGCCGTCACCGTCTCGACGTGGACCGGCGTCTCGTAATAGATCTCGTCGTCTTCCGAACGCAGAGCGGTCTGCACATGGCGGAAAGCGCAGAAGCAGGCATCGCCGTTGGCGTCGAGCCCCAGGCTGCGGTCGGCCACGATCATTCCGTCGCGCTGGATCGCGAAGCTGACCGGCGGCTCGACCAGACCGGCCAGGTCGGCCGGCAACTCCTCCATCCACGCCACCGGCGCCTTGCCGCGCTCGGGGCAGGCGTTGGCTACCGGGCTGTACAACGTCTGGAACATGACACCCTCCTGGAGGCAACGGGACGGCTTTGTATCGATCCCTACACAACGGTCCGCCAGCTCGGCCAGCGTTGTGTGCTTCACGACACAACGACCGGCCATCGGCGGGGCTGGGCACTGCTTCGCAAGACACAGGCCAGCCTGCGGCGGCCCCGTCGGGGCGTCAGTCCGGCGACATCTCGAACAGGCGCGGCTGGCTCTGGCGGTAGACGCGCAGCCACAGCAGGCTGGCCGGCACCAGCGAGGACACCGCGAACCACAGCGCCTCGTCGACCTCCTCGCCGTGGTCGGCCTGAAGGCGCGCGACCATCGAGCGCCAGCCGTCCCAGTCCAGCTCGGGCATGTCCCCCCGGGCCGAGGGCGGCACCGACACCGCGCTGCGGGCCAGCACGCGCAGATGCCGCAGCAGTTCCGCCCGCGTCAGGCGCGAGCGGCGCAGGTCCGCCTCGTCCAGCCCCTCGGCCAGCGTCACCACCGCCAGACCCGACTGCTCGATCAGGGCCAGCAGCGCGCTGGTGGCGATCCGGTTCATGCCGCCTCCTGCGCCGCGGCAGCACCGACCAGGCGCGCGTTGAGTTCAAGCGCGAACTCGCGCCAGGCGGCGGCGAGGTCGCGTGTGATCGCGCGCAGCAGCTCTGCGTCGGGCCGGTGGTCCTGCGGGAAGTTGGACAGCGCACACGAACTGCCGTTGTGCGCCAGCGCCTCGTCCAGCAAGGCCTTGTTCCAGCCGTCGAAGGCCTTGAGCAGCGCGGGCGTCAGCGCGTGGCGGCCCTGGCCGGCGTGCTCCGGCCCGACCCAGGGCGCGAAGGCGTCGAGCAGCGCCAGCGCCTCGCTGTAGGTCTGGTCCACCGCCGCCAGCAAGGCTCGCTGGGTCAGTTGTTCGTGCTGTTGCGCCGAGAGCAGGCGCACCAGTTGCTGCCGGTAACGCCCGCCGGCCAGCGCACGCAGGCGCTGCACGGCGGTCGCGAAGTCGGCAACGGCCGCCGCCGGGTCGCCGGTCTGCGACACGGCCGACACCGGCGCCAGCAGCGCGCGGGCGATGCGCTCGGCCGCTGCGAGCGCGCCCTCCATGTGACCGGCGCCGTGGGTCGCGGTCTCGGTGCCACCGAACCACAGCCGACCACCCCAGTGGCCACGCCGCAGCAGCGGGTCGGCCTGCGGCCAGGCGGGCGGTTCGGCGCGGTCGGCCTCGCTGCAGGTCCAGCGTTCCTGCGCCCAGTCCTGCAACGCGATCTGGCCCGACTGGGCCTCGATGCCATAGAGCTGGGCGAGCTGGCTTTCGATCAGCAGCGGCAGGCCGACCCGGAAGTGTTCGCGCTGCGCCGCGTCGAGCGCGACGAAGCCTCCGAGCGCACCCGAAGTGCCGCTGCTCTGGTCGAACACCTCGCCCAGCACCGCCTGCGGGTGGCGCACGAAGGCGTTGCCCGAATGGCCGGCCCCGCGCCAGAACGGCGCGGCAAACGACGCCACCGCCTTGGCCTGCGCCGCCATCCAGGTCGGCGTGTCCTTCAGCGCCTGGTCCAGCGCGGCGTGCAGCGGCGGGTCAAAGGCGATCCGTTCCTGCACCAGCCGCGGCGGCAACGCGAGCACCACGCGCCGCGCCCGCAGCGACGGCCCGCCGCTGCGCAGCAGCTCGACCGAATCGCCTCGGTCGCGCAGACCGATCAGCGCCGATCCGGTGATCACGCTGCCTTCGGGCAACGCCTTGAACAGGGCCTCGGTCAGCGCCGCACTGCCGCCCGCGATGCGCCGCGCGCCCGCGTGCACGCCGGCGGCTTCGCTGCGGCGTTCGGGCTGCCGGTTGGGGTCGACCAGCCAGAGCGCATCGCCCGGGTCGTGCTGCGCAACGCTCTCAAGCCCGAGCGCGTCCAGCAGCGCCACCATGTGCGGCTCGGTCTCCGGCCAGAACCACGAAGGGCCCAGGTCCAGCGGCTGGCCGGTCGTCGCGCAGTCCTGCGTCAGCACGCGGCCGCCGATGCGCTCGCGCGCTTCGAGCAGACACACACGCTGGCCGCGCTCGGTCAGCCGGTGCGCCAGCGCCAGCCCGCACAGGCCGGCCCCGACGATCACCGCGTCGCGAACCAGCGGCACGACCTCAGCCACGGTGTGGCTCAGACGAAGGTCAGCAATTCGACAGTGACCGGCTCTTCACCCAGCACCGCCTGGCAGGCCAGACGCGACTTGGAGCCGACGCCGACCAGGGTGTCTAGCTTTTCGTTTTCCAGCTTCTGGATGCGCGAGATGGTCTTGCGGCCTTCGGTCACGAAGATGTGGCAGGAGCCGCAGCTCGCGTTGCCGTCGCATTTGTGGGCAATGTTTTCGCCGGCGGCGAGCAGCGCTTTCATGATCGTGGTGCCGGCGGCAGCGTCATAGGTCTTGCCGGAGGGGAGAACGGTCAGCGTGGTCATGGTCGTGGTCGGATAGCGGTTGAACAACGAAAGGAAAAAGCGGTCAGGGCGCCACCGGTTCGGCGTGAAGCGCGTCGGTCAGCGCGGCGCCGAACTCGGCCAGCGACATCGGGATGCGCGTGATGCCCTGCTCTTCGAGGAAGCGCGCTTCCATGCGGGTCGGCTCGTCGGGCAGCACGGCCCAGTGCGCGTCGCTGGAGCGCTTCATGATCTGGCGCGCGAAGCTGCGGGTGAGCTGGTCGTCGAAGCGGCAGCCCAGGAAGAGGAAGCCCTTGCCCTTGCGCCGCTCCTGCACCACGGCGGGAATCGGGGTCTGGATGTCGATCTCGGTCAGCACCTCGACGTAGTCGCTGTCGGAGACCAGGTAGTTGCTGGCCGGGCTGCGGCCGCCGATGGGGCGGTAGAGCAGTGCCGTGGCCTCGCCGGCCGGCGCGTCGGCCACATGGCCCTCGGCGTCGTAGTCGGCGGTCCACTGGCCGAAGTGTTCGGATTGCGACAGACCCTGGAGCTGGTGCCAGCCGCCCTGCGGACGCACGGCCTTGAGCGCGGCCAGCATGGTGTCGTCATACCAGGTGTCGACCCACAGCGTGGCGCCGCTGGCGGCCAGCGCGCGGTGCAGCGGCGACGGCGTGGGCACGCTGGCGTAGGCCTCGTCCATGATCATCACCACCGACTTGCGGTGCTTGAAGTTCTCGATGAACTGCGCCGCCTGCGTCAGCCTGGCGCGGATCTTGTGCGGCACGCTGACCTTGGCGGTCATCACCGCCGCCAGTGCGGCCGGCGTCGCGGGCACGCTCACGTTCTCGCACAGCGACAGCATGCCGGCGCCCAGGTAGGGAATGACGCTGCCCTGGTCGAGCTGGCGGGCGATGTCGGCGATCAGGTCGGACATGGGGTGTTCCTTCAGAGGTAGATGGCGGCGCCCGCACCGACGTTGGTGGCGGTGTCCTTGAGCGTCTTGACGATGTACTTGACCTGTTCGGCGTCCAGGCCGGTGTGCAGCGGCAGCGCCAGCGCGCGCGCGCCGATGCGGTCGGTGTCGGGCAAGGCGCCGCGCCGCTGGCCGGTGGCGCCGGCCGCGTTCATGTAGAAGAACTGCTGGTGCAGCGGGTGGCTGTAGGCGGCGGTCTCGATGCCGCAGGCCTTGAGGTCTTCGATCATCTGCGCGCGCGCGCTCGCGGTGAAGCGGTGGCCCAGGTGGACGACGTAGAGCATCCAGTGCACCTCGTCGACGTCTTCGGCCAGGTACGGCGGCTTGACGCCCTCGAAGCTCTGCATCTCGGCGTGGTACCAGGCCTCGACCTGCTTGCGCTGCAGCAGCCGCTCGTCCAGATCGGCGAGCTGCGCCAGGCCCAGCGCCGCGGTCAGTTCGCTCATGCCCGCCTGCAGCGGCACGCGCGAGCCGACGGAGACCGAGGCGCGGTCCGACAGGCGCCGCTGCCGCAGGTAGCGCAGCTCGATCGCCAGCGCCTCGTCGTCGGTCAGCAGCATGCCGCCCTCGCCCGTGCACAGCGCCGACGGCATCGAGAAATCGAACACCGACACGTCGCCGAAGGTGCCGACGTTACGGCCGAGATAGCGCGAACCGAGGGACTCGGTGCTGTCCTCGATCAGCTTCAGGCCGTGCTCGTCAGCCAGTGCGCGCAGGGCTTTCCACGCGGCCGGGTGGCCGTTGGTGTTGCCGGCGAGGATGGCCTTGGTGGCCGGCGTGATCTTCAGCGTCGCCTTCTCGGGGCTGAGGCAGCCGCTCCAGTAGTTGATGTCGGCGAACACCGGCGTCGCGCCCGAGAGCGTGATCGCCTGCGCGACCTGGTGCCAGGTGTGCGAGGCGCAGACGACCTCGTCGCCCGGGCCGATCCCCATCGCGCGCAAGGTGATCCAGACCCCGAGCGTGCCACTGCCCACCGCCACCGCGTGTTTGCGGCCGACCCACTGCGCAAACGCCTGCTCAAAGGATTCGAGCATCGGTCCGTCGCCCCAGCGACCCGAGTCGAGCACCGCCTCGACAAGGGACACGCCCTGGTCGGTGATCGAGGACTCGCACAGCGCAATGGTTTCGACGTCCATGGCGGTCTTTCAGTGTTGGGTGAGGATGAACACCGAGGCCTCGTCGGCGCTCTGCGTCACGTGCCAGCAGTGGCCGTTGCTCGCGGCGAGGTAGACATTGCGGTGGCCCAGGCGCAGCGCCGGCGTCTCGTCCCTCATGTCCATCTCGTCGACCACGATGGCACGCACGCCGGGGTATCGGCCGCGCAAGATGGTGGCCGCGTCGCGCAGGGTCGGCGCGTAGCCCACCACCTCGCCCGCGGTCTGCAGTTGTTCTCCGGACAGTCCCATGGTGCATCTCCCTGGCAGGTTCAGTCTTCGGCGGAGGCCAGCTTGCGGGCCTCGACCGTGATCGGCAGCGGCGTGTCGGCGGCCATCGCCGGCAGGTCCAGTTGCCAGCCGTTGGCCAGGGTCACCAGGCCGCCCCACATCCCCGGATTCGCCATCGAGACGATGGGCTCCTCCAGGTCCTTCTTGGGCACATAGGCGCTGAGCACGCCCTTGCTGTCTTTGCGGATCATCACTTTCATCGTCGTCGCTCCTGGTGGGTGTTCGGGGGGTCAGGCGGTCGCCGGCTCGGCCGACGGCAGCAGGGATCGCAGCGCCGGCAGCGCGGCGACCAGCGCCTCGATGTCGGCGTCGGTGGTGGTCCGGCCCAGCGACAGGCGCACCGCGCCCAGCGCCTCCTCGGGCGGCACGCCCATGGCGGTCAGGACGTGCGACGGCTCGCTGCCGGAGGACGAACAGGCCGCGCCCGACGACGCCGCAAAGCCCAGCCGTTCCAGCCGGTTGAGCAGCACATCGGCCGACCACATCCCCACGCGCAGAAAACTCACGCCCGGCAACCTCGGCAGGCCGCGTCCCCAGACATGCACATCGGGCAGCCCGGTCAGCAGCGCGGCCTCCAGCCGGTCGCGCAGCGCCGCCAGCCGCGAAGCCTCCGAGCCCAGATCGCCCAGCGCCGCCAGCGCGGTCGCCATGCCCACGATGGCGGGCAGGTTCTCGGTCCCGCCGCGCCGACCGCGCTCCTGCGAACCCGGCACCGTCGGCCGCAGCGTCGCGCCCTGGCGCAACAGCAACGCGCCGGCGCCCTTGGGACCGTTGAACTTGTGGCCCGAGAAGCTCACCGCGTCCGCGCCCCAGGCGCCGAAGTCGAACGGCTGCTTGCCGATCCACTGCGTCGCATCGACATGCAAGCGCGCGCCGGCCGCCCGCGCCAGCGCCGCCACCTCGGCCACCGGCATCAGCACGCCGGTCTCGTTGTTCGCCGCCATCAGCGACACCACGGCCACGTCGGGGCCGATCAGCCGAGCGGCCGCGGCCAGGTCCAGCCCGCCCTCTGCCGTCACCGGCAGCACATCCACCGGCACACCCGCCTCGGCCAGCGCCTGCGCCAGCTTCAGGTGGCCCGAATGTTCGACCGCGCTGAACACCACGCGAGACCGTCCGGCCGGCGCAGCGCCCAGCAGCCCGCGCACCGCCAGGTGGTTCGCCTCGGTCGCGCCGCTGGTGAACACCACCTCGGCCGGCTTGCAGCCCAGCACCCTGGCGACCGTCGCGCGGGCGCCGGACAGCGCCTGTCTGGCGGCCTGACCGAAGGCGTGCTGCGACGAGGCGTTGGCCCAGGTCGTGACCATCAGCGCGCCCATCGCCTCGATCACGGCGGGCGACGGTGGCGTGGTCGCGTGGTGGTCGAGATAGATCATGGCCAGAAGATCCGGTCGGCATCGATGCACACCGTCTCCAGCGCATCGCCGAGCGTGAGCCCGCGCGCCTGCAGCTCCCAGATGCCCATCGGGTGGTTGCGCGCGTACACCTGCCACGACCCGTCCGGGACCGGCCGCAGCAGCGCGATATCGATCACCCCGCCTTCCTTGTCGACATTGCGCGAACAGCACGGCGCCTCGATCCGGAACGCGTCGCCCTCGGGCAGCACCCGCGGCTGCACATAGCGGTAGCGCGCCCGGTCCTTCAGCGCCCGTTCGATGAAGGGCTGCATGAAGCCCACCACCTGGGCCGCGGCGGTGTCGGGCGGCTGCCGGACGGCGGCGGCATTCATCCCGCCGCCTCCTCGGTCTCCGGACGCCAGCCCGCCGGCACGGGCGCCAGCTCGACCTCCAGGCAACCGACCACGCAGCCGCCGAAGTCCACCAGATAGACCGGCTCGTTGATCTCGGTCGCGTGGCCGATGTTGACCACCTCGCCCACATCGCCGCGCGAGGCCAGCAGCGCCTGCGGCTCGCACTCCGGGTGACTGCCGTCGTTGACCAGATCGTCCAGCGCGATCACCCGCTGGCCCCAGGCGTACACCGGGGTCCTCGGTTCGACGAAAGCGGCGGGGTCCATGGGGGTCGTGTTCATGGGCGGGCTCCTTGTTCCTGGGATTTGCCGGACCCGAGATCGGCGAGCGCGCCGGCCTTCTCGCCGAGCTGCGCCAGCACCTCCTCGGGCAGGTTGTCCAGCGTGCACAGCTCCTTGGCGCGCATGCCGACGCGGCAGCCGGTGTCCACGAAGTCCACCGCGTAGATATAGAACTGCTGCAGGAAGGTGTTGATGCTCACGACGTAGCCGATGTCGCCACGGTTGACCAGCACATCGCCGATGTCCTTGCCGCCGTAGGTGCCGTCGTTGCGCACCACCGAGCGCGCAATTACCCGCTCGCCGAAGGCAAACCGCGGCGGACCCGCAATCTCGATCACGTCGTCGTCGCGCACGATGTCAGCCACGGTCCACCTCCCTGCCCTCGCCCAGGCGCGAGCGCGCCAGCGCCCTCACCTCGCTGTCCTCGTCGTCCACCAGGCCACGCAGCACCGCCGGCGCGGCCCGCTGCGCAACCTCCCAGCGCACCCGCCAGTCGCTGTCGTCCGCCAGCCGGTCCAGCAGCGCATCCGGCAGCGACTCCGCCACCGCCCGCCGCACCTCCGGCTCCGGATCGCGCAACAGCAGCATCAGCGCCGGCATCTTCAGCCGCCGCGCCACGATCTCGCGCACGGTCCGCTCCGGGTCATTGGCCATCGTCGTCAGCAGCGCCAGCGGCAGCCGCTGCGCCACGATCTCGCGCACGCCGTAGTCGCTGTCCTGGCGCATGGCGGCCAGCCGGTCCGGCGCCATCCGCTGCGCGACCCGCAGCCGGACCTCGCGGTGCGGGTCGTGGACCATGCGTTCGAGCTGCGCCGGCGCCAGCCGCAGCACCACCTGCATGCGCACGGTCTCGTCCGGGTCGTTCATCAGCCCCGGCAGGCGGAACACGCTGGCGTGACGCGCCGCGATCGCGCGCACCTCGAAATACGGGTGGTCAAGCTGGTCGTCCGAGAGCTCGGGGTGCCAGCGGAAAAACCGGTCGATGCGGCGCGCGTAGGCGTCCTGCATGCAGGCGTGGCCCGGCTCGCAGCCGCGTCCGCCATCGCGCGCGCGCAGATCGGCGTAGGCGCAGGCGCTGCAATCCACCGGACCGCCGGTCCAGTCCATCGGCGGCATGTCGCCCTCGGGCGCCCGCGATGTCAGCCGTTGGGGTTTGGCAAGAACGCTGGCAACAGCGGCGGCGCCCATCTCACACCGCCTTGCGGAAATCGGCCCAGCCGCGCGCCGGGTAGCCCGCGGGGCCTTCGGCCGGCAGGGTCGCTTCGCCCGAATCGTGGCGGGCCAGCACGTGCGACAGCAGGCCGCCGCCCATGTGGTCCTTCGGGTCGAGACGGCGCAGCTCGCCCAGCATCAGCCGCGCCTCGTCCAGATCGCCCAGGCGCAGGTTCAGGTAGGCCAGCCCCTTGAGCGTGAACAGGTAGAACCGCACCGCCACATCGTCCCGCACCGCCTCGTCCGCGGGCGGGACATCGCCGAAGTCCGGGCCGAGCGCGGTGCGCGCGATCGCCAGCGCATCCTCGCCCGCGGCACGCGCCTGGACCAGGGCGTGACCGTAGAAGTGGTAGCGGTAGATGGCGATCACCGGCACCGGGTGCTGCGGGGCGAGCGCGCGGGCCTGCTCCAGCAGCGGCAGCGCCTCGTCCGGCCGGTCGCGCAAGGCGCCGGCCTGCGCGATCAGCGCCTCGACCGCAGGCGGCAACGCGCCGCCGATCACCGAGGCCGCGAAGGCCGCAGCAGCGGCTTCGAAGTCCCGGTCAGCGGCGTTCACGGCAGCGCCCCGTTCGTCGGCGTCAGGACGCCAGCGTGGCCGGGCGACCGCCGCGGCCGATGGACCCGATCTCGATCTTCGCCACGCCGGGCGGCGATGCACCCTCGGCGCTGCTGCAGCCGCAGGCGGCCTGGTTCGGGTTGATGATGCTCAGGCCCGATGACGTCGCGGTCTCGACGAAGTCGATCGTCACGCCGTCCAGCAGCATGCGGCTCTCGGCCGGCAGGAAGAACTTCAGGCCCGAGACCTCGAACACCTGTTCGCCATCCTTGGGAGCGGCCTCGGCGCTGAACTCCGAGCTGTAGCCCGAGCAGCCGCCGGGCGACACCAGCAGCCGGAAGCCGGCGGACGGAATGCCCGAGAAGCGCACGATGCGGCCGATGAATTTCTCGGCGGCCGGGGTCAGGGAAAAGGACGTGGACATGGGTGGGCTTTCGGGGGTGGTCAGGCTTTGACGATGCAGCCGTCGACCGGGCACACGGCCTGGCATTGCGGCGAGTCGTACTGGTCGATGCACTCGGTGCACTTCTTCGGGTCGATCACGTAGGTGCCGCCCTTTTCGCGGATCGCGACGTTGGGGCACTCGGGTTCGCAGGCCGAGCAGGCGGTGCAGGTGGAGGAAATGATCTTCAGGGCCATGGTGGTTCTCCTTCTGGTGAGGGGACGTCGTGAGGAAACTCTTGGGCGTGAGCGGTGGGGTCAGGCGGCGGCCAGGCCGGTGAAGGCGCCCTGGCGGATCTGCGCGTCGCCGCGGTCCTGGTGCGTGATCTCGCCAGCCGCGATGCGTTTGCGGTAGTCACTGAACCAGTCCAGCGCCGCCTTCTCGATGAACTCGCCGCTGAACTGGTCGACCGGCTCGATGCCGGCGGCGCTCAGTTCGTCGCGCGGGCAGGCGCCGATCTTGGCGACCAGCACCGCGTGGCAGTCGTTGATCGCCTTGACCACGCTGGGCAACTGCTCGTCGTCGCCGTGGCCGCCCTGGCAATACAGGTCGACGCGGCGGTGGCCGACGAACAGGGCCTCGGCGGCGCTGACTTCAAAGATCTGGAACTCGGTGACGTGGCCGAAGTGCTCGTTGACCCGGCCGCCGCCCTTGGTGGCGACCGCGACCAGCACCTTCATGTCCTGGTCGACCTCGATCGCGGCGCTGGCGGCCAGCGCGTCCTGCTTGGCGGCGTGCTGGGCCTGGCGCTCGACCTCGACCTTCTCCTGGTAGGCGCGGCGCTTGTCGAGGTCGTACACGACCTCCATCTCTTCGATCTTGTCGAGCGTGAACTCTTCCGAGCGGTCCTCGCCCAGCAGGCCCACCGCGTCGGCGCGGCACTGGCGGCAATGCCGCATCAGGTTCGCGCCGCCCGCGCAGGCGTCCTGCACCGCCTTCAACTCCTGCGCGGTCGGGCCACGCTGGCCGGTCAGGCCGAAGTGCGTGCCGTGCTCCGCCTCGCTGATGAGCGGCATGATGTTGTGCAGGAAGGCGCCGCGCTTCTTCACCTCGCGGTTCACCTCCATCAGGTGCTCGTCGTTGATCCCGGGGATCAGCACCGAGTTGATCTTGGTGAGCACGCCGCGCGCGGTCAGCATCTCCAGGCCGAGCATCTGGCGCTCGTGCAGGATCTTCGCGGCCTCGTAGCCGGTCACGCGGCGGTGGTCCCAGAAGATCCACGGATAGATCTTCTCGCCCACGGCCGGGTCCACCATGTTGATGGTGATGGTCACGTGGTCGACGTTGTACTTGCAGATCTCGTCCACGTAGTCCGGCAGCGCCAGCCCGTTGGTCGAGATGCAGAGCTTGATGTCCGGCGCCTGCTCCTGGAGCATGCGGAAGGTTTCGAAGGTCTTCTTCGGATTGGCCAGCGAGTCACCCGGGCCGGCGACGCCGAGCACCGTCATCTGCGGAATCTCGCTCGCGACCGCGACCACCTTCTTGACCGCCTGTTCCGGCGTGAGCTTCTGGCTCACCACGCCCGGGCGCGATTCATTGGAGCAGTCGTATTTGCGGTTGCAGTAGTTGCACTGGATGTTGCAGGCCGGCGCCACGGCGACGTGCATGCGCGCGTAGTGGTGGTGGGCCTCTTCGGAATAGCAGGGATGGTTCTTGACCTTCTCCCAGATCTCGGCCGGCATGTCGTCGGGGCCGCCCGACGAACCACAACTGGCCTTGCCCTCGCCACCGGAGGTGCCGCA
Organism: Hydrogenophaga sp.; assembly: GCA_016790705.1. Lineage (GTDB taxonomy): Bacteria > Pseudomonadota > Gammaproteobacteria > Burkholderiales > Burkholderiaceae_C > Hydrogenophaga. The sequence goes on along the minus strand of JAEUOT010000016.1, from coordinate 463 downwards.
GCCACCCCCTGCCTCGGGCACATCGAGCCTGGAGCCCAGCGGCTTGATCGAGCCGATGGACACATACGTCTTGGCGGGCATGGAACCCGCAGCGGTGCTTGCCGACATGAAGACCCTTCCTGCAGCCGACTGGTGGCCGCTCGGGTGGGCTTCAGCGAAATCCGTGCCACGGAAAAAACCGTTTCAGATCAACGGTTTGGCGGTTTTGTCGTTTGTCGGAAAGGGGACAGGCGGGGTGTCGGAGCGGCGGGGTGCGTCGGGGTTGCGACAAAGGGGGATCGGCGGCGGCGGGGTGTTCGGATCTGCGTCTAACGGTCCGCTCTCGACCCGTAGCAGACCTCCGGCCATCTGGCCAGATAGCAGACATCCCAGTTGCAGTGATCGGTAGGCTACTTGGAGCCAATCGGGAAGGCCATCGTAGACTCGTAGCGTCATCCGTTGGTTTGACCGGTGATCTCGGACA
>JAEUOT010000029.1 GCA_016790705.1 Hydrogenophaga sp. | reverse complement strand
CCTCTTCTTCCTCTTCTTCCTCTTCTTCCTCTTCTTCCTCTTCTTCCTCTTCTTCCTCTTCCTCCTCTTCGTCTTCTTCCTCTTCTTCGTCTTCCTCGTCGTCTTCTTCCTCGCCCTCGTCGACGGTGTAGTCATACCCGTCCTCACCGGCGAACTCTTCCGACAGTTCGTCGAGCGCTTCGAGGAAACCTTCCTGGTCTTCGACCAGCAGGTAGAACTCGCCGAACTGGATGAAGGTGCCGTCCTTGTCTTCGTCGACTTCCCAGTCGAAGAAGTAGTCGTCCTCTGATTCGACCCACTCCTCGACCAGCGCCTCCAGGCGCTCCAGGAACTCGTCCGTGTCTTCGGTGTAGACGTAGTAGTCCGCAATCTGCAGGTACTCGTCGTCGTAGAAGTACGAGTCGTCGCCCTCGACCTCCACGCCCTCGCTGTAGTCGAGGTTCTGCACCGACTTGATCACCCAACTGTCGTGGGCGTTGTAGTCGCCGTGCATCACGTAGTCGTACGGGATGTAGCAGTAGCCCTTGTCGCCCCACTCCTCGCCCCAGGAGTTGCGCACGATGAACACCCGGTCGATGTCCGAATAGCCCACGCAGAGCATCGCGTGCCAGCCGTGCGTCTTGCGCGTCTCGGCGTTGTTCTTGGGCATCGGCACCCGGCCCTTGTTGCGGCTGGCGTCGTCGAAGTTCTTGAAGGTGTTGAGCGCGAACGCGATCGGAAAACCGGCCGCCAGCGTCTCTTTCCAAAGCTGCAGATCGGTGTCCACCGCCTCGGCCTCAACGATGCAGAACTCGCCGCCCTGCGTGTAGGCGTCTTCGTGCGGCTCGTCGTTGATCATGTCCTCGTCGTTGGGCCACATCTGCTCGGAGCACGCGCCGTACTCCATCAGCCCCTTGATCGCGGAGTGCATGTACGAACCGCCGTCCTCGTCCTGGCTGTCGTCGATGTAGCGGGCGTTGTAGTAGATGTAGAGGCGGCTCACGTCCTCCGAATCGCCCAACTCGCGCTTGGCGAGGTACTCGTAGGCCCCGGCCATCGCATTGGCCACGCAACTGTTGCCGACCTGGCTTTCGATCGAGGTCAGGAACTTTCGCAGGTCTACCCGCGGAGGGAGCTGCTTGCTGTTGCTGCGCGCCCTGCGCTTGGCGTCGTCGGGCACCTTGCCGATCTTGTAGCCGCCGTACCGCTTGTCCATGTCGAATCTGTCCTGTGTGAGGGTTTGAAAAAAGGGGCGTCAGGTCAGGGTGTTGGACTTCAGGAACAGCACCACCAGCAAGACGACAAACAGCAGGGGAATGAGCGACACCCAGAGCGCCGTCGGGTACAGGCTCTTGGCGAACAGCACCCACGAGACGATCTGTGTCACCACGATCGAGGCCGGAATCGCCAGCACCGTCCAGAACAGCGTCCAGGTGCGCGTCGTCGCCCCCGAGTCAAACATCATCGGCGAGAACATCGCCATATAAAGCGCCGGCAACAGCGCCAGGGTCGCGACCACGTTGACGATGATGACCAGGAATTTCATGGGGGACTCCGCGTGTCCGGACCACCCGGCGCATATGCAACAAAGTGTAAACAAACGCCACAGGCCCGGCTGTGCGGAATTTCCCGGAAGAAGGTCAGTGGGCGACGGAGCGCGAGAACAGGTTGATCACCAGCACGCCCGCGATGATCAGCCCCATGCCCGCCAGCGCCGGGCCGTCCAGCGACTGGCCGAACACCAGCCAGGCGATCAACGAGATCAGCACGATCCCGACGCCCGACCAGATCGCGTAGACCACGCCGGTCGGCAAGCTGCCCAGCGTCTGTGCCAGGCAGTAGAACGAGATCGCGTAGCCCACCACCGTCGCCACGCTCGGCCACAGCCGCGTGAACCCCGTGGAGACCTTGAGCATGCTGGTGGCGATCACCTCGGCCACGATGGCCACGGCGAGGTAGAGGTAGGCGGTCTTCATGCGGGGACTCTACCCCCGGGGTGCGGGCGGCCCGGGGGCCACCCTGATGGCGGGTTGAGGGTCCGCCCGAAGCCGTCACACCATCGCGTTGAGCTGCGTCCCGACCGCTCCGCCGCTGGCCAGCGGCAGGCTACCCGCCACGGAGTTGAGCAGCGTCGCCGACGCCGCTTCCTGCAAGTTCATCGCCTTTTTCAGCACATGCACCTGTGCGGCCTCGGCGACCGAACCCTGACGGGACTGGACGACGCGGTTGACGAGCTGTTCAGGGGAGATATCGATGTCCATGGGACGACTCCTTTGAAGGGGTTCCGTCGTTATCGGCGCGCCAGGGCCGCGGCTTGAACGGCTGTGCGGCCACGACCGCGCGGGTGGCTTGCCTCGTCGGTAACAAAACGCACACAATGGCCGCAGCGCCATTCCGGCCAGACCACACACGCCGCCCGGGGAGGGAGCGACATGACGCCAGAGGCACCGCCGCGCCGGTTCGACATCCACATCGACCGCACACTCACGCACCCGCAGGTGCTCGCCCTGCTCGAAGAACACCTCGCCGGCATGCGCGCCGCGTCACCGCCCGAATGCGTGTTCGCGCTGGACCTCAACGGCCTGCGCCAGCCGGAGATCACCTTTCTCACCGCGTGGCTTGACGGCGAACTGGTCGCCATGGGCGCCCTCAAGGAACTGACGCCCACCACCGCCACCGAAGGCGGCCACGGCGAACTCAAGTCCATGCGCACCAGCGCCCGCCACCTGCGCCAGGGCGCCGCGCAGGCCGTCCTCACCGAGCTGCTGAACCTCGCCCGCCAGCGCGGCTATGCGCGCGTCAGCCTGGAAACCGGCAGCACGCCGCCGTTTGATGCGGCGATTGCGATGTACCGGCGGTTCGGGTTTGTGGAATGTGGGCCGTTTGCGGATTACCGGGAGGGGCCATTTAGTCAGTTTATGGCCTCAGAGTTGAGGAAACAAAGTCGCACCAACTAGTCCCCCTCTTGCTGCCTACGCCGAATAGTCCAACATCATGAAAAAGCCAAACCAAGAAAAAGTCACATGGGAGATCGAAAGACAGAAGAGAGCGGACGCCAAGAGCCTTCGACTTGCGAACGCCTGTAAAGCGAAACTAGGCAAGAGGCACACACCCCGTATAGCGACAGCGGTGATTGCAATTCCAGTGCTGCATGCGGAAAAAGCTTCCAGCAGGGAGAAAATTCGCCAAGCATTGCTTTCAGCGTGGACGGCTCTACATACAGGTAACACGAGGATCAAACTTGATTTCTCGCGTACGCACAAGATCTTTCCAGGGGGGATGCTGCTGCTGCTCGCAAATGTCGCATTGATGCTGGACATGTACCCTGGCAAGGTACTTGCAAAGTGCCCGCCAAAGTCAATGGCTGCACAGCTCCTACGTCACTTCGGCTATGCAGACAAGCTTGGTGTCAGTCTCGCCACAAGCCAGCCCAGTCACGACTCTGTCGTGAAGTGGCGGCATGTTTCGGGTACACATGCTGATGGAGAAGCGATCACGACTCTGCTCAACAATCTGAAAACCGACACCAACGCCACAATTCCGGAGGGGTTGTACGAAGTCCTCACCGAGGCCTTGATCAACGTTCGTCACCATGCTTACCCTGAAGACTATGAACTTCCGAGTGCACTCAGACGCTGGTGGATATTTTCAAGACTGGACAACCCAACAAGTAGCGGGCCTGGGAACCTCTACATCGGCGTGTATGACGTAGGTGTAGGCATACAAAAAACCATGCGACAAAAGCTACAAAAGGCTGAAGAACTACTGGCGCATGCCGAAGACTGGTCATCTTGGTTTACTTGGCCGACTAAGCAACTTGAGAAGCGTTTACTTGTCGAGGCTGTGGAACACAAGCGATCAAGCACTGGGCTTGCGTTCAGAGGCAACGGACTGCCAGAAATGAAGGACTTTGTCACACAGACAGACTCGGGGAGCCTAAGTATCATCTCGGGCTACGCTCAGTACACATGCCGCGCCGCTTCGGGCGGTAAAGGGTACCAATGTGATGACCAAACCTTGGGCACTTTGATTCTCTGGAGCATCCCCTTGACACACAAGGAGTCACTATGAGCAAGTCGATGCAGATCTCCATCGCGAGAGATTTTTCGCCGTCGCCTGCCGGGCGATTCAGAGCCGATGGCCCTTTTCCTGGAGAGGCATTCAGAGAAGACGTACTGTTACCCAAGCTCAAAGAAGTTGATGAACTGTACATAGATCTTGACGGTACGAGCGGATACGGCTCTTCGTTTCTGGAGGAAGCCTTTGGTGGTTTGGTAAGACGAGGGTTCTCTGAAGCGACTCTCAAGGGGAAGCTGCGCTTCTCGTCGAGCAGACCATCTTACGAAGTCAGGATCTGGAACTACATCCATCAGGCTGAAGAATGACTATCCAATTGACCAATGAGTCTGAATGGATACGGTTTGCCCCACTGCTTCTCACCATCCTCGGTTGGTACTTCGTCAACAGGCAGAGCAACCTTAGAGAGACTAGGAAAGAACACCGTGCTCTGGTTGATTTGGCGAAAAAGCAGATTTTGGAAATCTCTGCGAGCACGCACAAGTATTTTCAAGACAAAGATTCCAAGTTGGCGCCAGACATCAAGTGGGCGATGGAAGCGCTTGAGATCGAACTTTGCAGAATCCCGGATTTCGGAAGGGGTTCATATGTACTTATGTGCTTCGTAAAGTTTGTTGACGCATGTACTGGTGGAGAGTTCGAACAAGCTCATCGAACAGCACTCCCCCCTGATTCACCCCAAGCTCAAGCAGTGGTCGAAGCACGGAACCGACTTCTTGAAGCAATCGAGAAGTGGTTTTCAGATAGGTACGCATAAATTGGGGGAACAAAAGAGCACTGCATTGATCAGCAGACCCGCTCCCGCAACACCGTCTTCAACACCTTCCCATAGTTGTTCTTCGGCAGCGCCTCCACAAACTCATACCGCTTGGGCCGCTTGAACCGCGCGATCTGATCCAGGCAGAAGGTGTCGAGCGCCTTCGCATCCACGAGCCCGGGAAAGGCCCCCGGCTGCGCCACCACAAATGCCACCACGATCTCGCCCCACTCGGGGTCGGGCGCGCCGACCACGGCGACTTCGGCCACGCCGGGCGCGTGCAGCAGCACCTCTTCCACCTCGCGCGGGTAGATGTTGCTGCCGCCGCTGATGATGAGGTCCTTGCTGCGGTCCTTGAGGGTCAAGAACCCGTCGGCATCGAGCGCGCCCATGTCGCCGGTCCACAGCCAGCCGTCGCGGATGGCGGCGGCGGTCGCCTCGGGGTTCTGCCAATAGCCGCTCATGACGCTGTCGCCCTGGATCAGCACTTCGCCCACCTCGCCCACGGGCAGCGGCTGCCCGTCCGGCCCCGCGACGCGGATGCGAACAGGCGTCTGCGCCACGCCGACGGAGGCGATGCGCGATTCGTGCCGCGGGTGCGCCGTGTCGGCCAGGTGGACGCGGCTGAGGGCGGTGCCGGTCATGGGGCTTTCGCCCTGGCCGTAGATCTGCACGAAGCGCGGGCCCATGGTGCGCAGCGCGCGGCGGATGTCGGCGGCGTACATGGGCGCGCCGCCGTAGACGATGGTCTTGAAGCTCTGGCCGCACTGCTCGGGCGTCAGGCCCTGCGCCTCGGCTTCGTCGACGATGCGTTTGACGATGGTGGGCGCGGCGAACAGTGAGAGCGGGCCGAGTGCGCGGCCGAGGTCGAACAGCTCGGCGGCGTCGAAGCCGCCCGAGGCGGGCACCACGTGCCGCGCGCCGGCCATGAGGTGCGGGATCGCGTAGATGCCGGCGCCGTGCGACATGGGCGCGGCGTAGGCGATGGCGTCTTTCGGATCGACGTGGTCGACGTCGTTGAAGTAGCCCAGCCCCATGGTGAGCAGGTTGCGGTGCGTGATCATCACGCCCTTGGGCCGGCCGGTGGTGCCGCTGGTGTAGAACAGCCAGGCGGTGTCGTCGGGGGCGCGCTCCTCGATACCGCCCAGGCCTTCACCTTCGTGGACCCAGGCGTCGCAGTCGGCGCTGTCGGCGTCGATCACGCCGTCCAGCCCGGTCGAATCAGCGAGAGCGGCCGGGTCGGGCACGATGTCTGACGTGACGAAAGCCCAGCGCGCCCCGGCGTTGTCCACGATCCACTGCACTTCCTTGAGGTGCAGCTTGGCGTTGACCGGCACCGCCACCAGCCCGGCCCACCAGGCGCCGAACAGCAGCTCCAGGTAGCGCGGGTGGTTGCGCATGAACAGCACGACCCGGTCGCCGGGCTGCAGCCCCGCCGCGCGCAGGTGAGCGCCCACCCTCGCCGCGCGTTCGGCCCATTGGACGTGGGTGGCGGCCACCTGGGTGCCGTGGAAGATGGCGGGTCGGTCGGGGTGTTCGAGGGCCTTGCGCTGCAACAGGTGGGCGAGATTCATCTTTTTTGTCTCCTTCGTGTTCCGGTGAAACGATACAGTGGGTCCATGCCCGAGTCTGTCCCGCCCCTGATTGCCGCCCTGCTGGCTCCCGCGCGCTATCCGCACGCCGTCGAGCGTGTCGAGCTGGTGCAGACGCACGGCGCCTGGGTGCTGCTGGCGGGCGACTATGCCTACAAGATCAAGAAGCCGGTGCGCTTCCCGTTCATGGACTTTGGCACGCTGGGCGCGCGGCGCCACGCCTGCGAAACCGAGATCCGCGTCAACCGGCGCTTCCAGCAGCACGACAAGCCGGCGACCCACCTGTACCTGGGCGTGTTGCCCATCGCCGGCACGCCGGACGACCCGCGCTGGGGCAACGCCGGCGACGGCCAGCCGGCCATCGAATACGCGGTGCAGATGCGGCGCTTCGACGAGGCGGCGCGGCTGGACCACCTCTGCCGCGGTGGTGGACTGACGGCAGCGCACGTCGCCGGGCTGGCGCGGCGCATGGCGGCCTTCCAGGCGCGGGCGGCGGTGGCGGACAAGGCCCAGCCTTGGGGCCACGCGGCGGCGGCGATGCGCTGGCCGCGTGACAACTTCACCACGCTGCGCTCGCTGCTGAAAACGCCGGAGGACGCGGCGCTGGTGCGCAGCCTGAGCGACTGGACCGAGCAGCGCTTCGTCGCGATCGAGCCCCTGCTCTCGCGACGGCGCCAGAAGGGGCGGGTGCGCGAGGGCCACGGAGACCTGCACCTGGCCAACCTCGTGCTGATCGAGGACGAGGTGCTGCCGTTCGACGCCATCGAGTTCAACGACGAGCTGCGCTGGATCGACGTGGCGAGCGACATGGCGTTCGCCTGGATGGACCTGCTGGACCACGGCGAGCCGGGGCTGGCGAACGTGCTGCTGAGCGAATGGATGGACGCCAGCGGCGACGTCTCGGCGCCCAGTGTCTGGAGCTTCTTCGCCAGCTACCGGGCGTGCGTGCGCGCCAAGGTGGCGGCGATCCGCGCCGGGCAGCAAGCGGGATCGCCAGAAGCCGCTGACAGTCTGGCCGAGACGCGGCGTTATCTCGCGCTGGCGCGCGACATCGCCCACCCGCCCGCGCCGCAACTGGTCATCACGCACGGGCTCTCGGGCAGCGGCAAGACCTGGGCCTCAGGCCGGTGGCTGCAAGCCGAAGCGAGCGGCCGAGCGATCCGACTGCGCTCGGATGTGGAGCGCAAGCGGCTGCACGGTCTGAGCCCGCTCGCGGCCAGCGGCTCGGGGCTGAACGAGGGTCTGTACCGGCCGCAGGCCCACGAAGAGACCTATGCCTCGCTGCGTTCGCGCGCCCGCATGTTGCTGCACGACGGCTGGACGGTGGTGGTCGACGCCGCCTTCCTGCGGCGCCACGAGCGGGTGGCCTTTGCCGCCCTGGCGGAAGAGCAGCGGGTAGGCTTCGGCATCCTCGCCTGCGAGGCGCCGCCGGAGGCCCTGTGTCGTCGCATCACCGCGCGGCAGGCCGGGGCCGCCGACGCGTCGGAGGCGACGCTGGCGGTGCTGGAGCAGCAGTTCGGCTGGCTGGAGCCGCTGGACGCGAGCGAACGCGCGCGGTCGCTGCCCGCGCCCGGCTCAGCGACCGAAGATGCCGCGCAGGATGCTGCCTGCGGCGCCGGGCAGGCCTGAGGGCTTCTCTTCCTGCGGGGCCTCGCGCCCGGTCGCCATGCCGGCCATGTCGAGGCCCAGCATGGCCATGGTCTGACTCTTGGCGCGCACGCGCACGCTCCACTCGGGCTGCCAGCCGGCCGGCGGCTTGGCCGGGCGCGCGGGGTGGCTGAAATAGCTCTCCGGCCCGTAGGCGATCATGCGCAGCATCGCACCGCCCGCCTCCTTGCCCGGCTGCCCGCCCGCGAAGATCCCCTTGGGCACCGCGCATTGCGTCGTCTCCGGCGACAGCAGCACCTTGTCCTTGACCCACTTGGCGGCCGTCGCCTCGGGCAGGTAGTCGAACAGGCCCAGACCGGCGTCGCCATTCTCGGCGCTGGACCAGAGCACCATGTCCTGCCCGGCCATGCCCATGGCGTGCAGGTGATAGGCCGAGGCCCGCGCGACCGGCTGCCAGTTCAGACGGATGCTCTGCGTCGGATCGCCCTGCTGCTGCAACTGGATCACCGGCATCAGGTCCTGGCGTTCGGCCAGGGTGAACTGCATCGACTCGGGCACACCGTCGCCGCGCACCTGGTGCTGCCCCTGCAGCGAGGTGTCGACCTTGGCGTTGGCCTTGTTCTTTTCGTTGGGATAGAGCGCGTGCTGGGGGCCGACCTTCGCCGCGCGTTCGGGCGCCATCCGGCCCGCCAGCAGACCCGCCCACTGCGTCGGGTTGTTCGAGAGGTTGATGACCTTGGGCTGGCCGTTGCGGACCGCCTCGCCGCAGCCCCAGTAGATCAGGATGCGGCCCTTGATGTCGGGTATCTCGGCCGGCGCTTCGCCCGGCTCCTTGTAGCTGGGGCTGGGCGGCACCAAGGGCAACTGCTCGCCCATGCCCATCGTCGGCGGGATCGCCAGCGCCGCCTCGACGCCGGGCTTGCGCGGGTTGTAGAGCGCAACGTCGATCACGCGGCTGGGCGGGAAGGCGCCCGAGAGGCTGGGGGTGCTGCCCTGCTGGATGAAGCGGCCGCTGGCGTGGCCGTAGACCTGCGAGGCGCCGGCCCCGGCGCCGCCGAAGATGCCGCTGAGCATGCCGCCGACGCCGCCCTGCATGAACTCGGGCATGCCGGCCATGGTCGAGGTGGAGAGGTCGATCCAGAGCTGGGTCGGTGCGGTCTGGGCCTGGGCCGCCAGTGGCACACAGGCCAGCACGGCCGCAGCCGCAAGGGGTTGAAGGGACTGAACGACGTGCTGCGAAATCCGTTGCACCATGGTTTCCTCCGTCACGGGTAACTCCCTGCAAAAACGATCATACGTCCGCGTCATGTCGGCGCCATCAGAAATTTCAACGCCGGCTGTCGCGCTTTCACAAGCCATCGGCAGGGTGCCTCGCTACCATCCTTCGATCCCTCAAGACCCGGAGACCCCCATGCCTGTGATCACCAACATCGAAGACCTGCGCGTGCTGGCCGAAAAGCGCGTGCCGCGCATGTTCTACGACTACGCCGACTCCGGCTCCTGGACCGAAGGCACCTACCGCGCCAACAGCGAGGACTTCCAGAAGATCAAGCTGCGCCAGCGCGTGGCGGTCAACATGGAGAACCGGACCACGGCGACGAAGATGGTGGGCCAGGACGTGAAGATGCCGGTCTGCATCGCCCCCGTGGGCCTGACCGGCATGCAGAGCGCCGACGGCGAGATCAAGGCCGCCAAGGCCGCCGAAAAGTTCGGCATCCCGTTCACGCTGTCCACGATGAGCATCTGCTCGATCGAGGACATCGCGCAGAACACCACCGCGCCGTTCTGGTTCCAGCTCTACATGATGCGCGACCGCGAATCGATGGCGCGCATGATCGAGCGGGCCCGGGTGGCCAAGTGCAGCGCGCTGGTGCTGACGCTGGACCTGCAGGTGATCGGCCAGCGCCACAAGGACCTCAAGAACGGCCTGACCGCGCCGCCCAAGCCAACCATCGCCAACATCATCAACCTGATGACCAAGCCGCGCTGGTGCCTGGGCATGGCGGGCACGAAGCGCCACAGCTTCGGCAACCTGGTCGGCCACGTGAAGGCGGTGACCGACATGAAGTCGCTGGCCTCGTGGACCAACGAGCAGTTCGATCCCACACTGAGCTGGGCCGACGTGGCCTGGGTCAAGGCGCAATGGGGCGGCAAGCTGATCCTCAAGGGCATCATGGATGTCGAGGACGCGAAGCTGGCGGTGGCCAGCGGGGCCGACGCCATCGTGGTGAGCAACCACGGCGGCCGCCAGCTCGACGGCGCGCCCAGCAGCATCGAAGCGCTGCCGGCCATCGTGGCTGCCGTGGGTGACCAGATCGAGGTCTGGATGGACGGCGGCATCCGCAGCGGCCAGGACGTGCTCAAGGCCTGGGCGCTGGGCGCACGCGGCACCATGATCGGCCGCGCCATGGTCTACGGCCTGGGCGCGATGGGTGAGGAAGGCGTGCTGAAAGCGCTGCAGATCATCCACAAGGAGCTGGACGTGACCATGGCCTTCTGCGGCCACACCGACATCCGCAACGTGGACACGGGCATCCTGCTGCCGGGCACCTTCCCGACCGCCTGAGCGGACGGCCCGACTCAGGTTCCGGCGAGTCCGTCGAGGGCCTGGCGCAGCGCCCACCACTGGGTCGACAGGTCGGGCGCGTCGTCACCGGTGCGCGCCTCGATCCAGCGGTGGCCCCGGGCTTCGGCGCTGGCCCGCAGCGCCCCGCTGAACCACCCGTTGGCACCCAGACCGATGATGACCGGCTGGTGGTGCACCTGCTGGCAAGCGGTCAGGATGCGCTCGAGCAGACCCTCGTTGCGTCCCGCGTCGCTGTCCATCACCAGCACCACGGCCGCGTAATCGGGCAGGAAGGCATGGGTCATGCCCATGGCCAGCCCCTTGCGGGCATTGGCGATCAGGCGGCGACCCTGCAGCGCCTGGTCGGGCAGGTCCAGGTAGTCGCTTTCGACGTCCAGCGCATCGCGGGCGGCGCCGGCAAAACGCCGGTGCACGACCGGGCGCTTCTCGCGGTTGGCCACCCATTGCAGCAGGCTGAACGCGTCGGTCCTCGCGGCCGACATCATCATCACCCGCTGGTAGCTGCCCTCGCGCGCTGCGGCCACCTCGACGTGGCCCGGCAGTGGTGAGCACAGGCTGCGCCAGACGCTCGAGGGCTCGAAGCCCTTGCCCTTGAGGTGGCGCTCATGCAGCGCCATCACCCGGCGCGCGAACTCGCCCGTGGACTCGTTGGGCTCGGCGATCGAACCGATCCAGGGCTTGACCAGGCGTGGTTTGCCGACGCTCTCGTGCACCACCTTGAGGCTGCGGTGGCGGGTATCGAGCGACACGCGCGCGAGCAGGTCACGAATGCCGTCGGGCGGCCCCTCGATCCATTCGACGAACCAGCCGCAGCGGTGCATCAGGGCGACCCGGATGCCGAATTTGTCGTTGTTGTGCACCGCGTGGTCGCGGATGCGGCGCATCTCGTCCAGCACCGGTCCGTCGATCGAACAGATGCTGGCGTAAATCAGGCGTCCGGTGTCCTGACTGGCCACTTCCGAGTTGCTGTCGGGCCAGTGGGTGTTGTCAGGGTCCTGCTGAATCTGGCTCATGGGAAAACATCGTGCTTTTTGTTCTTGGAAATTTCCCTGTCGCCGTTGCGTGGCGCGGCTTTGAATTTGAAGACGGGGATTGTCTTCCTAATCGGACGAATCGGTATGACCTTGATGGTCTCGGAGGCATTTGCCGGCGAAAAAACCGGCCCCGCGCGCTCAGAGCGGGACAGGCTGGGTGTCGACCTGTCCGGGCAGGGAAGCCCGTTGTGACGGGGGCAGTGCCACCCAGGACTGCTGCAGGATGCGCCCGGGTTCGTCGTGGGCCCGCAGCGCCAGTTGCTCGGCCAGATTGATGATGGCCACCGCGAAGGTTTCGTCGGTACCGGCCGGCACCTGCACCACCCCGACCGACACCTCGGGCTGGAACGGCAGCGAAAGCGGATCCGGACCCACGGTCACCGCCATGCGCAACTCCCGCAGCAGCCGGTCGCTCACCAGCTCGCCGCGCTTGGGGTCCTGCACCGCCGACACGGCCAGCACGAAGCAGCGCTGGTGGTACAGCCCGACGACATTGCGAAAGCCCACGAGCTGGCGGATGCGCGCCGCCAGCGCCACCAGGATTTCACCCACCGGATCGGCCTGCGGCGCGTCGCGGTAGGCGTAGAGATTGGAGAGCGACACGGCGGCCACGAGGCAGGGCAGGTGCATGCGATCGCTGCGCCAGAGCGCGTCCTCGACCCGGGTGACCAGTTGCGCGCCGCAAGGCATTTCCGGCAGTTCGGGCGGCGCACCCTCGCCCGAGGCCAGACGGCGCAGACGCCGCAACTGCTGCGCACGCAGGCGCACCACCATCGTCACCGTCACGAAGTAGCCGGTGGTCGCCCCCGCGGTCAGCGCCCAGTAGGCATTGCCCATGTCCATGCCCAGCCCCTTGGCGTACAGCCCGGCCGTCATCTGGGCCAGGCACAGGCAGGCCGCGACCATCCAGCGCGCCAGGCTGTCGCCCAGGGTCACGCTGCGCACCGCGATCAGCACACCCATCAGCACCGCCAGCGCGTTGACCGATGCCGTCACCACCAGCACCTCTTCGGCCGGGTGACCGCTCGCCACCAACCCCAGCGCCCCCAGCGCACCCACCATCAGCACCAGCGCGCCCGGGCCCATCATCCGCTTCACCAGACGGTCCTCGGCGCGCAAGCCCGACCAGTGTCCCAGGTAGGTCATCGCCAGCACGCCGCACAGCGGTCCCAGCGTGGCCTTCAGCGGCAGCCAGTTGAGCGCCCGCCAGGAAGACCACAGCGCCTCCGGAAGGCCCGACATCAGCCCGCAGGCCCCCCCGGTCAGCACCAGACTCAGCCACGAACGTGCCGCCCCCAGTGAGGGCCGAGAGGCCAGGTCGAACGTCGCGATGACCGTCAGGGTCAGGAGGACGCCCGCCATGCCCGACCAGATCGCCAGTTCTTCGGCCTGCATGCGGGAGGTCAGTGAGAGAGGGAGCTAGCGCTTCGATAGCAACAGACATTGATGACGCAACATCTGGCGCAGGTTTTGACGCGAGGCAGTGTACTGGCAGACGACACCCGCCTGCGCCTAGGGCAATCCCCAGCCCCGGCAGGGCATACTTCGCGCATGAACGCTTCCGACCCCACCGAAACCCCGACCACCGCGGCGCCTGCCGCGCCCCGACGCGTCTCGTCATGGTGGCGCGCACTCGCCATCTTCCTGGCGCTGGTGCTGCTGCTGGCCTGGGCCTCCGCCACCGCGCTGTTCGAACAGTCCAAGGCCCAGGTCGCCCACCTGCAGGGCAAGCTTGCCAAGATGCCGCAGATCCGCGAGATCGCCGTGCTGCTGGACGACAAGGGCGCGCCGGCCCTGCTGGTGACCATGGACCCGACCTCGGCGGTGCTCCAGCTCCAGCGCCTCAACGACGTCAAGGAAGGCCAGGAAGACAGCATGCAACTGTGGGCGGTCCGCCCGGGCCAGCCGATGCAATCGCTGGGCGTGCTGGAGACCAAGCTCAAGACCCTGCAGTTGCCGGCCAAAGCCGACGATCTCAAGGACGTCACCGAACTGGCGATCAGCGTGGAGAACAAGGGCGGCGTGCCCGCCACGCAGGGCCCGCGCCTGCCCTGGCTGTTCAAGGGTGCCCTGGTCCGCAAAGCGATGTGACCTCCCTGCCCCGCCGTATCGCGCATCTGGACATGGACGCGTTCTACGCGTCGGTCGAGTTGCTGCGCTACCCGCAGCTGAAGGGCCTGCCGATGGTGATCGGCGGCGGGCGGCGGCGCGAAGCCGAGATGTTCGAGCGCCTGCGCCAGACCTACCCCGAGCGCGAGTGGGGGCCGGACACGCTGGACCGCATCCCGGTCGATTTTTTCCCGCGACTCAAGGACTACGTCGGCCGCGGCGTGGCGACCACCGCCACCTACGCGGCCCGGCAGTTCGGCGTCGGCTCGGCCATGGGGCTGATGAAGGCCGCCAAGCTCTGCCCCGACGCGATACTGCTGCCGGTCGACTTCGAGGAGGTCAAGCGGCTCTCGCGCCTGTTCAAGCAGACCATCCTGGAGATCGCCCCGGTGATGCAGGACCGTGGCGTGGATGAGGTCTACATCGACTTCACCGACGTCCCCGGCGGACAGCGCGAGGGCGGGCGCGTGCTGGCGCGGCTGATCCAGAAGTCCATCCTCCAGGCCACCGGCCTGACCTGCTCCATCGGCGTGGCGCCCAACAAGCTGCTCGCCAAGATGGCCAGCGAGTTCAACAAGCCCAACGGCATCAGCATCGTGCGGCCGGACGATCTCGAATCCATGATCTGGCCGCTGCCCTGCCGCAAGATCAACGGTGTGGGTCCCAAGGCCGACGCCAGGCTGCAGAGCCACGGCATCCAGACCATCGGCGAGCTGGCGGCGCGCGAGAGGCCCTGGCTGATCGAGACCTTCGGCAAAAGCTACGGCGCCTGGCTGCACGACGCCGCCTGGGGTCGGGACGACCGGCCGGTAGAGACCGAGAGCGAGCCGGTCAGCATGAGCCGCGAGACCACCTTCGACCGCGACCTGCACGCGGTGCGCGACCGCGCCGAGGCCGGCGCCATCCTCACGCGCCTGTGCGAGCAGGTGGCCGGTGACCTGCAGCGCAAGGGCTACGTCGGCAAGACCATCGGCATCAAGATCACCTTCGACAACTTCGAGAAGGTCACGCGCGACACCACCATCGAGCAGGCCACCGCCGACCCGGCGGTGATCCGCCGGCACGCGGGCCTGTGCCTCAAGCGGGTGGACCTGAGCCGGCGCTTTCGCCTGCTGGGCGTGCGCGTGGGCAAGCTGCAGCGGGCGGACGGGTCGGCCGCCCTCTCCTGCGTCCGTGCAGCGGAACCGGAACCGGTCACCGATCAGCTTTTCTGAGCGGATTTCCAGGCGTTTTTGTCCCCTTCGACAAAGGGGCGATTCCCCGATCATGGGTCCACGCGTCCACCATTGATCACCGTCCCGGAGTCCGCCATGAACCGCCGACTGACCCTCAACGAGCTGCAGCGCATCAAGCGCTGGCATGTCGATCACCGGGAGGATCATCCGCTGGAGTACCACCTCTGGGACGGCATGCTCACGCTCTGGATCATGGGCTGGCTGGGCTGGCTGCCCGCTGTGGCCATGGACGCGATGTGGGCCCTGCCGCTGTGCGCCCTGGGCATGCTGGTGCCGCGGATCTACGTCGGCTGGCGCGAGCGCGCCCACGCCGCACGACGTCTCAGGTGCGACTGGCTGGTGCTGCACCCCTGATCTACAGTGGGCGGATGAACTCGACGCCCACCTGCTTCTCGCTCAGCACCACGCCCGACGGCGTGGCCCATCTGGTGCTCAACCGCCCCGACGCGATGAACACCATGCACCCGACCTTCTGGCGCGAGCTGGACGACATCCTCACGCGGCTGCACCGCGAAGGCACGGCGCGCGCGCTGGTGGTCAGCTCCACCGGCAAGCACTTCTCCGCCGGCATGGCGCTGGAAACCTTTGCCGGCGCGATCAGCATGGACGACCAGAGCCCCGAGGGCCGCGCCGCCATCTTCGACCTGCTGACCGACATGCAGGCCACCTTCAACAAGATCGAGTCCCTGCGCATGCCGGTGATCTTCGCGATCCAGGGCGGCTGCATCGGCGGCGCGGTGGACATGGTCACCTGCGGCTGCATCCGCTACGCGACGGCAGACGCCTTCTTCTGCATCCAGGAAATCAACATCGGCATGGTGGCCGACGTGGGCACGCTGCAGCGGTTACCGAAGCTGGTGCCGTTCGCGGTGGTCAAGGAGCTGGCCTACACCGGCCGCCGCCTGGGCGCCGCCAAGGCCGAGCAATATGGCCTGGTCAACGCCGTGTTCGACACCGCCGAGGCGATGCTCGCCGCCGCGCTGCAATGTGCCAGGGAGATCGCCAGCAAGCCCCCGATCGCCATCTGGGGCACCAAGCAGGCCGTGACCTACGCGCGCGACCACAGCGTGGAAGACAGCCTGCGGCAGATGGGCTGGCTGCAGGGCGCGATCTGGAGCAACGCGCACGTGCGCGAATCGATCGCCGCCATGAAGGACAAACGCGCGGGACAGTTCACCCCGCTGTCCGCGCTGACCTCGTTTCGCGACCTGGGCTGAGGGCCGCTCTCAGGGCTTGCAGTCCGCCAGCGCCGTCACCACACTGCCGTCGCGGCATTCGGTGATCACCGCGCCCCTGGGTCGTGCCGGCGCGAGCGCGGTCGTGGTGGGCGGCGCCGGCCGGGCCGTGCGACCGCCCGCGTTGTCCGCCAGCACGTACACCAGCTTGCGTGTGCCCTTGGCGCAGGTGCCGACCACCTTGCCCGCCACCGGCGCGTCCACATCCGCCACCACCACCGCAAATCCGGTCTTGCCGGTGCCGGCGATCTGGACCTCGATCTGCTCGCGCAAGGGTTCGCAGATATCGCCCGCCATCACGGGCGCCCCGGCCAGCGACAGCCCCATCACACCCCAGCGCGAGACGCTCATGCAGGCCCCCCGGTGGCGAGCTGCGCATCCAGCCGCAGCAGCCCGGCGACCGTGCGCAGGCAGGCCTCTGCAGCCTCGGTGCCCTTGAGGGCGAAGTGCCGCTGGAAGTACTTGCGGTGCTCGGCGTGCTCGTGGAAATGGTGCGGCGACTGCACCGCCAGGATCATCGGGACGCCGGTGTCCAGTTGCACCGTCATCATCGCCTGCACCACCGTCTGCATCAGCGCGTCGAAACGATAGATACCGTCGTCGACCACCAGCGCGCTGCCGACCACGGCGGCGTACCGGCCCGAGCGGGCCAGGCGCTGGGCGTGCAACGGGATTTCAAACGCCCCCGGTACGTCGAACAGGTCGATGCGGTCGGCGGCGACCCCCGACGCGGCCATGCGCGCGTAGAACGCGTCACGGGCCTGGTGGACGATGTCGGCGTGCCAGGCGGCTTCGACGAAGGCGAAGCGCAGCCCGGCGGGCAGGGAAAGGGTTTCGGTCGGGTTCATGGCGGGCTCGATTGTCACTCAGGCACCGACGATCCAGCCTTCCAGCGGGTCAAAAGGCGGCAAGCCGTAGCACGGGTGACCGTCGCGGTGACGGTGCCAGCCCCAGGCCGCCTGCAGCAGGCACAGCACCGCATCCAGCGCATCGCCGCTGGGGTCGTCGGCGAGCGCGTCGCGCTGGGCATGGCTGAGTTTCAGGCGCAGGCCTGCCGCCCGCAGCAAAGGCGCCTCCCCGCTTTCCAGCGCATGGATCAGGGTCTTGCGGGCGATCAGGCGCTCGGGTGTCTGCCTGGCCCGGTCGTCGCTCTTGTAGCTCGTGGCGCCAAGCACGCTGCGCGCCAGCAGGCCCGGGTAGGCCTCCAGCGCGATCCGCTGCGGGTCGCCTTCGTGCAGCCCCGGGAGGCTGACGCCGGCATCGATCAGGCGCGGCACGCCCGCGTGCAGCATGTAGGCCACCGGCGGGTTGACCCACTTCATGCTCGGGCTCGATCCGGCCGGGCCGTCGGTCGCGCGGTGGGCGAACTTGCCGCCGGCCGGACGCGCGTCGCAGAAGGCGGCGAAGGTGTCGCGGATCTGTTGTCGCGAAAGGCCCGCGTAGTGCGCGATGCAATCGCGCCAGTCGGCTGGCCAGCCCAATGTCTGGACCAGCTCTCGCGGCAGGCCGAACGGCAGGTCGAAGCCGCCGACCCAGCCGCCGGCCGTCGCCTGGGCCAGCCGGGCCTGCCACGCATCGAGCGTCTCGAAGCGCTCGGTGCGATCCAGCACCACGCGGCCCCGGTCGCAGCGCCCGACCGCCAGCGTGACCGGTTTGCGCTTGGACGGCGCGCTGGTGAAATCACACCCCAGCAAGGTGACAGCCGTCTCGACGTTCATCCCAGACCCAGCGCGACCACGCCGCCCGCAATGCAGATGGCTCCCAAGATGCGCAGGGCGCGCTCACCCTCGCCGAGCAACTGGCCGCCGATCAGGGCCGCGAACAGCATCGACACCTCGCGCGCCGGCGCCACATGCGACAGTGGCGCCTGTTGCATCGCGTAGAGCACCAGCACATAGGCAATGGGACTGAAGGCCGCCACCGCCAGCGCGGGGCGCCATTGCTTCTGCCACAGTGTCCAGGCCGTGGCACGGTCACGCAGGACATTGGGCGCCAACAGCGCGACCCGCACGAAGTTGCCCATGTAATCCAGCAGGATCGGCGACATCAGCAGCCAGCGCACGCCGTAGCCGTCGACCAGCGTGTAGGACGCGATGAATGCGCCGGTCAGCAGGCCGTAGAACATGCCCTTGCGCACGCGATGCCGCGCCACCGGATCGTGCGCCGCGCGCCACAGGCCCGGCCCCCCGGCGATCAGGAACACGCCGAGCACCACCCCGGCGATGCCGGCCGCGCCGAGGGCCGAGATGCGCTCCCCGAGAAACACGATGGCGGCCAGCGACGACATCAGCGGACCGCTGCCCCGGGCCAGCGGATAGACCACGGTCAGATCGGCCTTGCGGTAACCGCGCAGCAACACGACGTAATAGAAGACGTGGATCACCCCCGAGGCGACGACGATTGCCCACTCCGCACGGCCCCAGGTCGGCACCACGTCACGCCCCAGCCACCAGCCAAGCGGCGCCCAGAGCAGCATCATGAGGAAGGCGGTGAAGAAGGCGAAGCGCGCGTCGCCCGCCGCCTTTTTGGCGACGATGTTCCAGCCGGCGTGGATCAGGCCGGCGAGCACGATCAGACCGAATGCGGTCAGCGACATGCTGCGCAGCGGCGCGGAGGGGAGGTCCTCAAGCCCTTCCGATGATGGAGGCCGTGGCCATCAGCTCTTCGAGCAGGGCCAGCGAAACCTTGCCCGACACCTTGTAGGGGTCGAACTCGGGCCGCTCGGAGTACTTCAGCACGATCGAGGTGTTGAGCTTGGCCAGGTTGACCGTGCCCATCGTCCAGCCGCCGAAGCGCCGTTCGCTGATTTCCTCGTAGTGCAGCAGGGCGACATCGCTGTGGCGCTTGTCGCTCACGATGTGGTTGTAGAGCGTGTTGACCGCGTCGCGCCCGCCCTCGATCGCCTGCAGGAAGATGCCGCCGCCGTAACACAGCACGCCGGTGATGCCGTGGTGCAGGTTGTGGGCGCGGGAAGTCTCAAGGATCGACTCCATGGACTTGGCGCAGTCCTTGTCGATCGCGCGGCTGACGTAGAGCAGGCGTACCAGCATGGTGGGCTTCTTCAGGATTGGCGGGGAATGAGGGAGAGGAATTCGCGGCGCAGGTTCGGGTCCTTGAGGAACACGCCGCGCATGACCGAGTTGATCATCTTGCTGTCCATGTCCTTCACGCCGCGCCAGGCCATGCAGTAGTGGCTGGCTTCCATCACGATGGCCAGGCCATCGGGCTGGGTCTTTTCCTGGATCAGGTCGGCCAGCTGCACCACCGCCTCTTCCTGGATCTGCGGGCGACCCATGATCCACTCGGCCATGCGCGCGTATTTGGACAGTCCGATCACGTTGGTGTGCTCGTTGGGCATGACGCCGATCCAGACGCGACCGATCACCGGACAGAGGTGGTGGCTGCAGGCGCTGCGCACCGTGATCGGGCCGACGATCATCAGCTCGTTGAGGTGTTCGGCGTTGGGAAATTCGGTGACGCTCGGGCCCTTGACGTAGCGGCCGTTGAAGACCTCCTTGAGGTACATCTTGGCCACGCGACGCGCGGTGTCGCCGGTGTTGTGGTCGTTCTCGGTGTCGATCACCATGGCGTCGAGCACGCCCTGCATCTTGACCGTCACCTCGTCCAACAGCTTCTCCAGCTCGCCGGGCTCGATGAAGTCGGCGATGTTGTCGTTGGAGTGGAAACGGTGGCGGGCCGCCTTGAGGCGCTCACGGATCTTGACCGAGACGGGGGTGCCTTCCGTGTCGGCCAGCGGGTCGGGATTGCTCATGGGAGTTCCGGATTTCATCAGCATGGGCCATGCTAACACCGCACCCCTTGATCGCGCTGCCACGGGGGTTTCAGTACCGGTGCCCCGTCAGGAACAGCATGGTCCTCATGACGACAAAGGCCAGCCGGTCCAGCGCCCGCTGGTGCCAGGGCCGGTTGGCCAGCACCTTGCCGTCCAGCTTCTGGCCGGCGTGCTCGACCAGCGCGTCCAGCCGCTGGTGCAGCAGCGCGGCAAAGCGGCGGTCGGTGGTGGCCACATTGGCCTCACGCGCCAGCAGCAGGGACAGCGGGTCGAGGTTGGTCGAGCCCACGGTCGCCCAGGCCTTGTCGACCACCGCCACCTTGGCGTGCAGCGAACTGGGCGCGTATTCGCGGATGTCGACACCGGCGTCGATCAGCTTCTGGTAGACCGGTCGCGCGGCGCGGTACTGGAAGAAGTTTTCGTACCGCCCCTGCATCATCAGCCTCACCCGCACGCCGCGCGCCGCCGCCATCGTCAGCGCCTTGCGCAGCTTGCGCCCGGGGATGAAATAGGCGTTGGCGATCACGATGTCCTGGCGCGCCGCACCCAGCGCCTTGAGATAGGCGCGCTCGATGTCGTGCCGGTGGCTGACGTTGTCTCGCAGCAGCAGCGCGGCCCGCGCGTCGTTGACGCCCATCGGCACATCGCTGGCCAGCACGGCGCTTTCATCCTCCGCATCGCTGTTCACGCGCGTGGCCATGCCGGTATAGACCTCGATCTTGCGCAGCAGGCGCGAAAAATCCCCCACCGGCTGCGCCTCCTTGAACGCCTCCCAGGCGGCCCGGAACTCCCGCTGCCGGGCCTTGCGCACCGCCTGCAGGCGCCACCAGAGCTGCTCCATGGTCTCCACCATGTCGTCCACCAGCGGCCCTGCCACGCGCAGTGAAAAGTCCAGCCGCGGCGCACTCAGCCGCCCCAGGGCCACGTCGTCCTGGTCATCGATGATGTTGATGCCGCCGCAGAAGCCGACGGTGCCGTCGACCACACAGAGCTTGCGGTGCAGGCGCCGCCAGCGGCTGGGGATCAGCAGCCCCAGCCGGCCCAGCGGCGCATAGACCCGCCAGCGCACGCCAGCCGCGGCGAAGCGTCGCTGCCACTCGGCCGGAACCTCGGGTGTCCCCACGCCATCGACCACCAGCCGCACCAGCACGCCGCGCCGCGCCGCCCTCTCCAGGGCTTCGGCCACCATCAGGGCCGAGCCGGCGAAATGGAAGATGTAGGTCTCCAGATGAACCACCCGCCGCGCGGCGTCCATCGCCTCCGCCAGCGCGGGGAACAGGGCATTGCCACCTTCGAGCAACAACAACTGGTGCCCGGGTCGCGGCACCGAAGGGCTGCGCACCGGCGCTGTGTGGGTCGAGGGCGCCGACGTGCTCACAGCTCCAGCTCGGCGATCAGGGGGAGGTGGTCCGACATGCGCGACCAGGCGCGGCCGTGCGGGACCTGCGCGCTCAATGGTCGCAGCCCGCGCATGTAGATCCGGTCCAGGTGCAGCAGCGGCAGGCGCGAAGGATAGGTCGCCAGCCGGATGCCCTCGAAGGTGCGCAGGTCCAGCGCCGCCATGGGCCGCAGCAACTGCGCGCCCCAGTCATTGAAATCGCCGGCCACGATCAGCGGCGCATCGGCCGGCACCGACTGGGCGATGTGACGGCCCAGGCGCTGCACCTGCCGCTCGCGACTGGCATGGATCAGACCGAAATGCACCACGATCACATGCACCTCGCGTCCGTCCACCAGCAACTGCACATGCAGCAGGCCGCGCTGCTCGAAACGGTGATCGGACACATCGGAATGGCGCGTGTCCAGCACCGGCCAGCGGGACAGCAGGGCATTGCCATGTTCCCCGTGGCGCGTCACCGCATTGGTGCGGTAGACGGACTCGTACCCCTCGGGGGACAGGTAATCGGCCTGCTCCAGATCGGGCCAGCGGGTGAGCTGTCGCTCCAGCTTGCGGTGGTGACGGCGGACTTCCTGCAGGCAGACGATGTCGGCGTCGAACTGCTCGACCGCATGCGCCAGGTTGTGGATCTCAAGCCGCCGGGTCGGCCCCAGGCCCTGGACACCTTTGTGGATGTTGTAGGTCGCAACGCGCAGGATGCTCATGCGCGCAATGATCGCACGGCGGCGTGGCCCTGCTCAGAACCCGCTTTCCCGGATGAACACCGAGGCCATGCGCCGGAACAGGCCCGCCGCCAGCGATTCCGATTTGCCGTCGATCGAGACCCGCACCGTCGACACCTGCTGGGTCGGCAACGGCTCGTCCAGCACGACCCGAACACGGAACAGCGCATCGCGAACGACCTGGGTCCGCTCCTGCCCCTCCTTCGCCGTTTCGGTCACGGTCACGATCGGGCCGCCGTAATTGGCGTCCAGCATCTGCGTCGGCAGCGCCAGTGTCCGCGACACGTCGATGGCCTCGACGCGGCCACTGGTCAATGACAGGGGACGGGAGGCCAGGCTCACACGCACCGACTGCCCCGGGCGCAGGCGGCCCAGATCGGCTTCGGCGATGAAGGCATCCACCACCCATCGGCGGCTGTCCACCAACACCCCCAGCGCCTCACGCGACTTGACCCACACGCCGGGTGCCAGCGCCGGGTCGATGTCACGCAGTTCGCCGTCAAAGGCGGCACGCAGGGTCAGGCGCTCACGCTCTCCCTGGTTGAACTGCTCTTCGGCCTCGTAGTAAGCTTTCTGGGACGACAGACTCTGGCGCTGAGCTTCGCCATCGGGCAGCCCCAGCAGGCCGGCGATCTGCGTCTCGCGGGCCTTGGCCAGTTGCCGTGAACGGTCCTGTGCAATGCCCAGCACGGACGAGTCCAGCACGAAGAGGACATCCCCCGCCTTGAACTGCCGCTGGGCCGGCATCGCCACGATCTGGGCCGCAAACGGCGCGTGGATCGCCTGCTGCTCCTGCGCGTGGTACCACCCGTGGCCGGCGACGCGGCTGCTGAACGGGAACAACAGCACCACCAGCCCGGCAGCCAGGACCGCGACGAACCGGCGCTTGTGGGTGACAGGAACATCGGCCCACCGCTGCTTCCAGTACTCAAGTTCCTTCATGACAGGTCTTCCGATGAACCACACCAGCTCCACAAGCATGAGCACGATGCCCAGCAGCTTGAAAAAATAGAAATAAACCGTCAATGCAATGCCCACGAACACGGTCAGGCGGTACACCCAGGTGAAGAGCGCGAAACCGATCAGCGCGCGCCGCTTGTGCGGGCTGAAGGATTCGGGCCACTTTTCGTCAATGCCCAGCAAGGTGCGTCGCATCCAGGTCTTGGCTTGCCCGGTCGAACGCTCATGCAGGTTCGGCAGATCGAGCACGTCGCTGGCGATGAAGTAGCCGTCGAAGCGCATGAACGGGCTGGCGTTGACCAGCAAGGTCAGCACCCAACTGGTGGTCGCCAGGAAGAACATGCCGTTGCGGAACGACCCGTCCGGCGCCAGGGTCCAGGCAAGTGTCGCGATGCCAGCCAGCGACAGCTCCACGGCGATGCCGGCTGCGGCGATCGCCAGCCGTTGCCGCGAGTCCCTGAGGCGCCAGCTCTCGCTGGTGTCCGTGTACAGCATCGGAAACATCACGAGGAAGGCCACGCCCATGTGGGCGACACGGACCCCGAAGCGGGTCGCCGCCAACGCGTGCCCGGTCTCATGCAGGGCCTTGGCAAAGACCAGCGCCACCCCGTAGCCCACGATGCCCTTCCAGGTCATGTTGTCGACCAGGGTGTGGGTGAACTGATCCCACTGCCGCGACACCAGGAAGACACCCAGCAGCGTGATCGCCAGGATCACGGCGGCGACCATCTGCATGTTGATGCGCAGCAGATAGGGCCGCAGCGCCGCCAGCCAGACCTGCGGCCGCAGCAAGGGCAGGCGGAAGAACAGGTAGTTGTGCAGCAGCGTCGCAAACAGCGACTTCTTCATGTTCTGGACCCGCGCCAGGGCCCGCATCACATCCGCGCGCCCCACGATGCGCAGCAACTGGTTGTCCGACAGGAACTTCACCAGGGCGCGCACGTCGTCGGCGGTCACGTTCAGCGGCGTCTGCTCGTTGACCGTCGCCACCAGCGTGTCCATGTCGTTGTCCGCCCAATGCACCAGCAGCTCGAAATCCAGCCATCCGATGCGGTAGAAGCGGTTGCACACCGGGTCCTGGATCATCCAGGCCGGTGTGCCGTCCTCGTTGGGTGCTGCCGGGAAGAGGATCAGCTCATCGCGGATCGGTGGCAGTGGGATCTTGCGCGCCGGGGCCTTCAGCGCGATGGTGCCGCCGGTGGTGACCGCAGCACCCGCGCTCACAGGCCGCTCCATTCCCTCAGGTGGGCCAGCGGACGGCGGAACAGGTAATAGCCCAGCAGCACCCAGTCTCCCGAGATGCGTGCCGTGCCGCGCAGGCCGATGCGGGGCAATTCGCTGCCTTCTTCAAAGCGCGCCCGCAATTTGTAGGAAGCCACGTTGTCGGGACTGAGGATGGGCTGGTAGCTCGCTTCCATCAAGGTACCCGAACGCGGACTCAGCGGTTCCGTGTGCAGGAACAGCTTCACCGGCGCACCGGGCTCCAGGTTGATCGCGTCGGCGACCGCCAGCCAGACCTGGATGCCACCGTCCTCGGGCTGCGCCAGTTGCATCACCCGCTCGCCCGTCTGGACCGGACGCCCGATCCAGTCGTTGGTGTCCGAGAAGATCGCGATGCCGTCGTGCTCCGCGCGCACTTCCACGCGTTGCGCCTGCGTCTCGACCGAGGCCAGCTCCGCCTCCTTTTCCCGCACCCGCCCCAGGGCGACCGCCACATCGGCCTTGCTCTTGACGTCGTCGAAGGCCCTCTGCTGGGCGATATGCGCATCTGCCTGTGCCACCTCCAGCGCCTTGCGGGCAATCTGCAGCCGGTTCAGCAGCGACGAGTCGTCCAGGGAAAACAGCAGATCCCCCGCCTTCACGCGCGCGTTCGGCGCCACGGCAAACGATCCGACCACCCCATCCTGCGGTGCGGCGACCGCCATGGCGTTGAGGGCCACCACTTCGGCCGGCGCCAGCACCGACAGACGCACCGGCAGGAAGAGGCCCAGCAGCAGCGCCCCCGCCACGATCCAGCGATTGCGTTTCTTGAACAGCGGTCGCACCCAGTGCCAGCGGTCGGGCGCTGTCTGCTTCATGCCCTCGAAGCAATAGCCGTAGGTGGCGTGCAGGCGCCCGAGCAACTCGCAGTCGCGGTCGCTCCACGGGTTCTCCGAGGCATAGAGCACCAGCGCCGTGGCCTCGCCCTTGCGGTTGCGCAGCGGCACCAGCACCAGATGCTCGGGCAACCATTCGCTCCAGCCGGCGGCGTCCTCGGGCGAGGCGTCGCCGATCTCCAGGCGGTGAATGGCGCCGTCCTTGGGCAGATGCCGAGCGAAACGGCTGATCCAGACGGCGAACGGCGAATCGTTGGCCACGCTCACCAGCCCGGAGGCAGCCACCAGCCGGTAACTACCCCCGTCGAGCTCGAACATCACCGCCTGCCGATACGGCGTCAGGGCATGCGTTTCGTTGACGATGGTGAAGCGCAAGGCCGCCACCGTCGAGGCCTCCAGGGCCCGGGTCTCGATCTGGAGCAGGATCTCCAGATCCGTCGCGTTGCTCATGCCAGGCTCAGCGCATGCCGGTGAATTTCGCGACGCCGCTCATGCCGGGCAGCAGATCCGGGTAGGACTTGGTCATGGTGGCCTCCAGCTCGATGGTCTGGCTCACCGGGTCGACCCGGCCGTTGATGCGATGCACCATGGCCGGATAGGTCTTGCCGGTCTCGTCGATCGCCACATCGAAGGTCTGGCCCATTTTCAGGGTCGAAATCCAGCTGGAAGGCACATTGAGCTTCATCAGCAACAGGCCGCTGCGCACCAGGTCCAGCAGCGGCTGGCCGGCGGTCACGGTCATGAAACTGCGGACGTGCAGCTTGGCGGTGCGTCCGTCCCACGGTGCCCGAATCGAACACTGCGAGATCTGGTACTTGTACAGCTCGACCTGAGCCTTGGCTTTGGCCACCGCGCTGGCGGCCAGCGCCACCTCGACGTCGCTGGCCTGGTCCAGGCCCTGCATGCGCAGTTTGGCCTCGTACTGATCCGTGGCCGAGGCCTGGTCGGCCTTGGCCATGGCCAGCCGCGCCTGAGGCTCGTCGCAATCCATGGACACCAGCACGTCACCCTGCCTGAACGGCACGCCCAGCCCGACATGGAGCTTGGCGATACGTCCCGGCACCGGACTGGCCAGCACCGTCTCGCCCGCCGGCAACACCAGCACGCGAATGGACGACTCGGAGGTCGCCGCAGCAGCGACGGCTGGCGTCGCTGCCTTGGCTGGCGCCGCCGCTGCCGGCGCCGCAGCGGGCGCCTTGGCGGCAGGGGGCGTCTGTGCAAACGCCGTCAGGACGGCGGTACCGGACAGAAGGGCTGCGACGCCACTGGCGCGCAGGACACGACGGAAGGAAAGATCAGTCAACATTCAGCCAGGATTTGATGTCGCCAAGATTGGCATTGAGTGCAGCCATCAGGCTCGACTCGTAGACGGAGGCACGGGCGTTGGCCGGAATGGTAGTCGCAAACCTGGCTTGCTGCGGGTTACCCGCTTCGTCCGTGAGCTTGAGGGTCCAGGAGGCCTTCTCCACACCATTGCTTTCGGTCGAAACGAACTCCAACTTGAGCGGCACGCCGTCCTTGGCATCGGTGGTGATGTTGTGGCGACCCAGCATTTCGGTGACCAGGGCCTTCATGCGCACCTGTTGCACCGGGTCCTGAATGCCGGCCAGATTGACGTTCACGGAAGCCGCGTGGCCAAACAGGTTCGACGACAGGGCGAAGGCGTCCTTCTCGGTGGCCTGCATGTGGGCCTTGATGCGCTCGGTCAGCTTGGGCAGCTCATTGCCATCGAAGTCGTCGGCAATGGGGTCAAAGCCCAGGGTGTTGTAGAGGCGACCGAACGCAATGTGAGCGTTCGCATACGCATTGGCTCGCTGGTAGGCGCCGAGCACGGCGCGTGCCTGGGTGCGGATGGCTTCGAGTTCGCTGTCGAGCTTGGCGGTCACGGAGGCTTTGGTGAAGGCCGCCAGACGGGTGTCCACCTGGGCCGCCTGATCGGCCAGCTTGAAGTCCTCCAGCGCCATGCGATAGCGTTCGGCGCTCACGCGGGTCTGCGTCAGGATGGCCATGGACAGCGCCATGCGACGGGCTTCGTCGGTGGATTCCTGGTACTTCTGCGCGTCCTGCATCGCCGGCAGGGACACCAGGCGCATCAGGTTCCAGGCCAGGCTCACGCCGCCTTCAGACCAGTTGTTGTTGTAGGTGAAGACGTTGGAGTCGTACTTGCGACCATAGTTGAGCGTGATGCCCGGCAGCAAGCCGAGGATCTGCTTGCGCGCTTCGTCGGCGGTGATGCGCTTGCGGAAATCTTCCTCGCGCAGTTCGGGCCGCTGCAGCAGCGCCATTTCTTCCAGCTTGGTCACGTCGCGCGGCACGCCGGGAAGCACGGTTTCGTTGGCTTCGGCGACCTTGAAGTCGACGCCAGGCGGCACGTTCATCAGGGCGGCGAGTTCACGCTTGGCGAACTCCAGGTCCTGGCGGCGCTGGTTGAGCAGGGTCGTCGCGTCCAGCAGCGCGCGCTGATAGGCCAGCGCGAGACCGGGGGCGATGATCTTCTGGGTTTCGGCTTCACGCGAACGGTTCAGCGCCAGCGAGGCGCGTTGCAGCACTTCGTCGGCCTGTGCGTTCAGACGCTGGGCGCCCAGGGCGCGCCAGTAGGCGGCACGCACATCCTGCAGCAGGTTCTGCACCACCTTGCGGCGACGCTCTTCGGCGATCAGGAACTGATCACCCTGCTGGCGGGCGCGGTAGTAGGACACACCGAAGTCCAGAACGTTCCACGAAAACTCGATGCCGCGCAGGGTGCGATTGCGCTCGTCGGAGGTGGTCGGGCGCTCGGAAATCTCGCCGTCCAGGATACCGACGCTCACGCCGCCCGAGTCGTTGCTGCGATGACGGTAACCCGCCGAGGCGACCATCTGCGGCAGCATGTCGTAGCTGGCGTAGTCGGTCAGGCCCAATGCCAGCGCCGACTCCATCTTCTTGAGGCGGTAGTCCAGGTTGTACTTGAGCGCACGGGCCACAGCCTCTTCCATCGTGATCGGGCCGGCGATCGGCGCCTGGTCAACGTACATGCGGGCGGTGTCCGATTTCACACGGTCACGGACCTCGTCGGCGGTGATGGCCTTCGGGGTCACCGAGCAACCCGCCACCACGGCTGTCACCGCCAATGCCACCAGCGTGCGCGGCAGCAGCTGGACTGCGCCGGAGAAGGTCATTTTTTGTGTGTTCATGTTGAAGTCCTCTTTGAGAATGTAGTTCAGCTGGTGACAGTGGAACGGGTGATGGGGCGGGCGCTGATCGCGCGATCCTTGGCAAAACGTTGGAGCTGGTTCCGGAGACCGACCGCTGCACGGGGCTTTTCGATCGCCTTGTCGGCAACCTCGGCCTTGACAGCCTCCGGCTTCACGACCGGCTCAGGCGCTGGCTTGGCGGCCACCTCCTGTGCCTTGTCCTTCACCTCGACCTCGGCGACCTTGACGTCCGCGGTACCAGGACGCGGCGCGCCCAGGGCAAACGGATCGATCATGGTCGAGTAGCCAGGCGTTGCCGAGTTGTTCGACTCCAGGGACGCGCCACGGACCATCGACTCCAGTTGGGAAGCGCGCACGGCGTGCTGCACCCACAGGCTCGGATCGGTGGAGATCGGCTGGTGACGAACCGCCAGCTGGACATAGAGGTCCGGACGCACCGGCTGCAGCTCGCCACGACCGCGTTCGCGGATCAGTGCGATGTTTTCGCCGTGCGTGTTGTTGGCGAACAGCAAACTGTCAGGCAACTGGGCCTGGGCTTCGCCCACCAGCGCCACACCGGCTTGCGCACCTCCGTCCAGCAGCGAGCTCGTCAGACCGCTCTCGCTGTGCGAATCTGCCACGGCGTACAGGACGTGCAACGCAGCAGGTTCAGGCGTCGGCAGGCTGACCGGGGCCTGCGGCGCCGGCGGGTTGGCCGGCCAGGTCGGGCGCGTCTCGTCCACCGGGGGGGCCGGTGGCGCGGGCGGCTCGGGTGCCGGGGCGGGTGCCGGGGCGGGTGCCGGCGGTACCGCAGGCACATCACCAAAGCTCAGAACCGCAGAGTCGGTCCCGCCGTTGCCGTCGCTGATGCTGTAGGTCGCACTGGGCACCGGACCTTCATAGCCGTTGGCCGGCGTGAAGGTGTAGGTGCCGTCCGTCCCGATGACCAGCGTGCCGATGGGCTTGCCGTTGCCATCGGTGATGGTGGCGGTCTGTCCGGCAGTGAATGGCTCAGGAGTGCCGTCACCGTTGGTGTCGACCGTGAAGCCAGTGACCACAAGCGGGTCGCCGTCCACGTCGCTGTCATCGACCAGCACATTGCCCGACACCGGTGTGTTCGGCGTCACCGGCACTGGTCCGTTGTCCGTGGCGACCGGGTCGTCATTGACCGGGTCGACCACCAGACGGATCGTGGCGGAGGCGGTCTCGCCATGCGGATCCTCGATCGTGTAACGGATCGGAATCGGGGTGGTGGTGTTGTAGTTCTCGTTGGGCGTGAACGTCAACGTGCCATCCGGATTGATCGACAGCACGCCGATCGGATCGCCCGTGCTCGGGTCGTTGATCGTCACCGGATGCGTGGTGTCGATCGGTTGACCATTGACCTCGGTGATCTTCAGCGGTTCGCCTTCGGGATCGCTGTCGTTCGTCAGCGGATTGAAGGTGACCGGCTGATCTTCCTGACCACGCACGTTGTCGTTCTGCGCCTGCGGCGGGTCGTTCGCCGCGTCCACCAGGAGGCTCAAGGTGGCACTGTCGGTCCCGCCATGGCCGTCGCTGATGGTGTAGACCACCGGCGGCACGGCGCCCTCGAAGCCCGGGACCGGATCGAACACGTAGCTGCCATCGGCACCCACCGTCAGCGAGCCCACATTGGGAATCACCAGCGGCGTGCCAATCACCCCTGTCAGGCCGTCGACCGTGAAGCCGGACACCTGCAGGGTGTCGCCGCTGTCCGGATCGCGATCCACGCCACCCGGCGCAGATCCGTTCTGGTCGTCGGTCAGCAGGTTGCCCGACACGTTGGTGTCCGGCGCCGTGATGACACTGTTGTCTTCGGCGACCGGCGCATCGTTGGCACCGTTGATGGTGATCGTGAGCGTGGCGGTCGCCGTGGCGCCCGACGGGTCGCTGACCGTGTAGGTGAACACGTCCTGTGCCGTCTGGCCTTGACCCAGCGCCTGGGCGGCGGCGGTCGGCGTGTAGCTGTAGCTGCCGTCCGGATTGAGGATCAGCGTGCCGTAGGTACCGATCACGGGCTGACCCACGTCGCCACCGGCGCCATTGACGGCGCTGACCGACAGGGTGTCTCCGTTAAGGTCGGTGTCCCTGCCCACCGGGTTGAGGATCACACCGTTGGCGGCATTGACGGCAAGGGTTCCGTCCTCACCCACCGAATTGGTGTCGTTCTGTGCCGCCGGCGGCTGGTTCTGTTCGCCGACCTTCACGGTGACCGTGGCAGAAGCGGTCACACCGGCGGGATCCTTGATGGTGTACTGGAAATTCGCATTCCCGGTGTAGCCAGGCGTTGGCGTGAACACCAGTTGACCACCGACAAGCGCCACGGTGCCGTTGGGGACCGAAACAGCGGGCCCGCCCTCGATGATCGGTGAACCGTTGATCTGGGTGATCGTCAGCGGGTCGCCATCGGGATCCGCGTCGTTGCCCAGCACATTGACAGTCACCGGCGTGTTCGTCGGTGTCACGGTGCTGTCATTGGTCGCCACCGGCGGTTCGTTGACCGGTGTCACATCCACGCTCACCTGTCCGTCCAGGGGGTTGCCCAACTGGTCTTCCACGGTGTACGTGAAGTCCACGGGGCCGTTGAAGCCGGGGACCGGCGTGAACACCAGGACGTCGTCGGTCGGATCGGCGTTACCGCCGTCGTTCAGGCTGACCTCACCGATCGGGAGGCCGGTCACCGGATCGGTCAGCGTGACCGGGTTGCCGGCCGAGATCGGCGTGCCGTTGATTTCGGTGATTGTCAGAGGCCCTTCGCTGCCCGGATCGTCATTGCCCAGCACATCGATGGTCACCGGGGTGTTCTCGGGCGTCGTGGCGCTGTCGTCGACGATGGAAGGTGTCTGGCTCAGCGGCTCGACCGTGATCGTCAGCGTCGCGGAGTCGGTGCCGCCATGACCGTCGCTGACCGTGTAAACGATGGCTGGTGTGTCTCCCACAAAATCGGCCACCGGGTCGAAGGAGTAGCTGCCGTCGCCGTTGACCGTGATCGTGCCAACGCCGGCAATCGTGGCGGTCTGGCCGGGCGTGTAGGTCGTTCCACCGACCGTGAAGCCGCTGACCGCCAGAGTGTCCCCGTCCACATCGCTGTCGACACCGTCACCGGTGTTTTCAGTCAGCACATTGCCGCCGACCGTCACGTCCTGAACCGTGGTCTTGACGTTGTCCGTGGCCACTGGCGCGTCATTGACCGCCGACATCGACAGCGTCAGCGTGGAGGTGTCGGTGCCGCCGTTGCCGTCGCTGACCGTGTAGGTCGCCACCGGGATCGGGCCGGTGTAGTTGGCCGCCGGCGCGAAGCTGTAGCTGCCGTTGCCGTTGATCGTCAGCGTCCCCACACCCGCAATCGTCGCCGTCTGGCCCGCCGTGTAGCTGGTGCCGTTGACTTCGAAGCCGCTGATGCTCAGCGGGTTGCCGTCCACATCGCTGGCGTTGTTCAGCAGATCACCGGCTCCACCGTCCGTCACCGTCAGCGTCGTGTCCTCCGTCACCGTGTTCGTCTCGTCGCCGTCCACCGGCGCGTCGTTGACCGCCGTGATCGACAGCGTCAGCGTGGAGGTGGCGGTGCCGCCGTTGCCGTCGCTGACCGTGTAGGTCGCCACCGGGATCGGGCCGTTGTAGTTGGCCGCCGGTGCAAAGCTGTAGCTGCCGTTGCCGTTGATTGTCAGCGTCCCCACGCCCGCAATCGTCGCCGCATTGCCCGCCGTGTACGTCGTGCCGTTGACCACAAACTGCGTGATGCTCAGCGTGTCGCCATCCGCATCGCTGGCGTTGTTCAGCAGATCACCGGCCGAGCCGTCCGCCACCGTCAGCGTCGTGTCCTCCGTCACCGTGTTCGTCTCGTTGCCATCCACCGGCGCGTCGTTCGCAGACGCGATGTTCAGTGTCAGCGTCGAGGTGTCGGTGGTCGTTCCGTCGGTCACCGTGTATGTCGGCACCGGGATAGGGCCGTTGTATTTGGTCTCCGGCGCAAAGCTGTAGCTGCCATATCCGTTGATCGTCAGCGCACCCACGCCGGCAATCGTCGCCGTCTGGCCCGCCGTGTAGCTGGTGCCGTCGACTTCGAAGCCGCTGATGCTCAGCGGGTTGCCATCCACATCGCTGGCGTTGTTCAGCAGATCACCGGCCCCG
>JAEUOT010000010.1 GCA_016790705.1 Hydrogenophaga sp. | reverse complement strand
TGCTGT
The DNA here is from genome assembly GCA_016790705.1 of Hydrogenophaga sp. Classification (GTDB taxonomy): domain Bacteria; phylum Pseudomonadota; class Gammaproteobacteria; order Burkholderiales; family Burkholderiaceae_C; genus Hydrogenophaga. The sequence continues at coordinate 64,894 of JAEUOT010000010.1, read as the reverse complement.
ACCACGAGTCTGACTTGCGTATCGAGGAACACTACACCGACACGGCGGGCTTCACCGATCATGTTTTCGCCTTGATGCACCTGCTGGGCTTCCGCTTCGCACCGCGCATCCGCGACCTGGGCGACACCAAGCTGTTCATTCCCAAGGGCGATACTGCCTATGATGCGCTCAAGCCGATGATTAGCAGCGACAGGCTGAACATCAAGGCTATTCGCGCTCATTGGGATGAAATCCTACGGCTGGCCTGCGTATTCCACGCGATGGCGGACACGATTCCATGCTGATGGCGGACAGTGTTCCAGCGTGATGGCGGACACCGTTCCACGCTGAAGGCGGACAGCATTCCGAACTGATGGCGGACACCTGCGGGGTGTTCTGAGTGACCCGAACGCGGCATACGCTGCCCGGTTTTTTGACCGGAACAAGCAATGCCCACACCCAGGGTCACCATGAGCAAACTACGACACACACTGCAACTGCTGCACGGCGGGGCCTTGAGCACCCGTCAAATCGGTGCCGCCCTCGGCATCTCCAAATCCACTGTCAGTGAGATAGCCAGCTACGCGCGCGTGGCCGGCGTGGACTGGGCCACGGCCCAGAGCCTGAACGACGACGAACTCCAGGCCCGGCTTTACAAGCCACCCGTGGCGCGCGCGTCCCGGCACCTCGAACCCGACCACGCCCACATCCACCGCGAGCTGCGCCGCCCCGGCGTGACCCTGCAGCTGCTGTGGGAGGAATACCAGCAACAGCACAGCGGTCAGGCGTACAAGTACAGCGCCTTCTGCGAGAAGTACAAGGCCTGGGCCCGGCGCCTGCAGCGCTCCATGCGCCAGACCCACACGGGCGGTGACAAGCTCTTTGTGGACTACGCCGGCCAGACCGTTCCCGTGGTGGATGCCGACACTGGCGAGATACGCCAGGCCCAGGTCTTCGTGGCCGTGCTGGGCGCATCGAACTACACCTACGCCTGCGCCACCGCCAGCCAGAAGGCCACCGACTGGGCGGCCAGCATCATCGCCACGCTGGAGTTCATCGGCGGCGTGCCCCGCCTGCTGGTGCCTGACCAGCCGCGCGCCCTCATGGCCCGACCCGACCGTTACGAGCCCACCGCGCACCGCCTGCTCGAAGAACTCTCGGCGCACTACAGCCTGGCCGTGATGCCCGCGCGCCCGGCCAAGCCACGCGACAAACCCAAGGTAGAGGTCGCTGTGCAGGTGGTCGAGCGCTGGATTCTGGCCAGGCTGCGCCACCAGACCTTCTTCAGCCTGGCCGAGCTCAACCGGGCCATCGCAGCTTTGCTGGTGGACTTGAACCAGCGCGCGTTCAAGAAGCTGCCGGGCAACCGCGCCAGCGCCTTTGCCGAACTCGACCGGCCGGCTCTGCGCCCCCTGCCGCCGGTGCGCATGCCCATTGCGCGCTTCAAACCCGCCCGCGTCAACATCGATTACCACGTCGAGCTCGATGGCCACTACTACTCGGTGCCCCACGCCCTGGTGGGCGAGCCGGTGGAGTTGCGCATCACGGCTGGCACGGTCGAAGTCCTGCATGGCGGCAAACGGGTGGCCGCCCACGTCCTCAATCCCCGCCGGGGGGCACACACCACCACACCCGAGCACATGCCGGCCTCGCACCGGGCGCACCTGCAGTGGACGCCGGCCAAGCTCATCGCCTGGGGCGAGCGCGTGGGCGCGGCCATCGCCGCCGTGGTGCGCTGGCAGATGGAGCACCGCCAGCATCCCGAGCAGGGTTACCGCTCCTGTCTGGGCCTCATGCGCCTGGGCCGTGAGTACGGGGCTGACCGGCTGGAGGCCGCCTGTGCGCGGGCGCAGTCGATTCGCTCACCGTCCTACAAGAGCATCGCCTCCATCCTGGGCTGCGGCCTGGACCAGCGGCCGCTGGATGCGCCGATGGCTGCACAGGCGAGCCTGCCGCTGCACGAGAACGTGCGCGGGCCGGGCTACTACCACTGAGCTCCAACGCGCAAGCAAACCCAACAAGGAAGAACCATGCTCAACGAACAGACCTTGAACCAACTGCGCGCCCTGCGCCTGGACGGCATGGTGGCCGCCCTCAGCGACGCGGCCACCCACATCACGGCCAGCGAACTGCCCTTTGAACAACGTCTGGCGCTGCTGGTGCAGCGCGAGGTGGACTGGCGTGACAACAAACGCCTGGAGCGCCTGTTGAAGGCGGCCCGCCTGAAGGTCTCCAGTGCCTGCCTGGAGGACATCGACTGGCGCGCCAGCCGGGGCCTGAGCCGGGAGGTCATCACCAGCCTGGCCGGCGGGGACTGGCTGCGCCATGGCCACAACGTGCTGGTCACCGGCGCCACCGGGTGTGGCAAGACGTGGCTCGCCTGCGCACTAGGGCAGCAGGCCGCACGCCTGGGCTTCTCGGTGCTCTACACCCGCGCGCCACGGCTGCTGCAGGAGCTGCACGTGGCCCACGGCGATGGCAGCCTGGGCAAACGGCTGGCGCAACTGGCGCGGCTGGACCTGCTCATCCTGGACGACTTCGGCATCGCGCCGATTGCCGCGCACGAGCGAAACGACCTGCTGGAGTTGCTCGACGACCGGGTGGGTGCGCGCTCGACGCTCATCACCAGCCAGTTGCCGGTGACGGCCTGGCACGCCTGGCTGGACGAGCCCACGCTGGCCGACGCCATCCTGGACCGCATCGTGCACGGCTCGCACAAGATAGCCCTCAAGGGAGAGTCGATGAGAAAGCTCACCAAGGCCGCCTGAGCCGGCCGCGCCGAGCGCCATTCCACGCTGATGGCGGACAGTTCGGCTACGATTGCAGCGTCACTTAGGACACCCGCGCAACGTGTCCGCCATCGCCTGGAACGCTGTCCGCGATGGGAATGGAATCACTGTCCGCCATCAGTGGAATGCGCAGCTGGCCACTTCGATCAAGCAGGGCACGGTGACGGCCTCGCTGATGCTGCGCAAGCTCGGCAGCTATCCGCGCCAAAACGGCTTGGCCGTCGCCCTGCGCGAGCTGGGGCGCATCGAGCGCACGCTGTTCATTCTGGATTGGCTGCAAAGCGTGGAGCTGCGCCGCCGCGTCCATGCGGGGCTGAATAAGGGCGAGGCGCGCAACGCGCTGGCCAGGGCGGTCTTCTTCTACCGATTGGGTGAAATCCGCGACCGCAGTTTTGAGCAGCAGCGCTACCGGGCCAGCGGCCTCAATCTGGTGACGGCGGCCATCGTGTTGTGGAACACGGTCTATCTGGAGCGTGCCACCAGTGCTTTGCGTGCCCACGGTAAGGCGCTGGACGACACGTTGCTGCAATATCTGTCACCGCTGGGGTGGGAACATATCAACCTGACCGGCGATTACCTATGGCGCAGCAGTGCCAAGGTCGGTGCGGGGAAGTTCAGACCATTGCGACCGCTGCCACCGGCTTAGCGTGCTTTATTTTCCGTTTTCTGAGACGACCCCATCCTTGAAGTTTGTTGTTAAAGCTAGTTGATTGTCAATATGTGACTTCATATTGCAACGCATTGAAAGACTGATCCCCTGACCGGGGGGCTCCACCCACACCGCCTGACCAGGCGGTACCGGCAGACCTCTGCGCCCTTCAACGGCTCGGCAAGTAGTGGACAAGAAGTGCCATGAGATTCGCCCCAGCGCAAAAGGCCATCAGGCAGTAGATCCACACCATGCGTGTGCTTATGGGTCTTTGAGCGAGCTCCTGCATCTGGGTCAGTACCCGGGCGGTGGCCGGATCGAACTCGGTGCGGAACAACTCGCGTGCCGTCGTTTTCATCGCCATTGCCTGCGTTTCCAGCGATTGCCGAGCGATGTCCTCGGCGTGTCGAAGGATGCGCCTGAGCGCTTCAGACTCAGCTTCATTGATCGCGTTCTGGACCTGATTGTCAAGACGGTTGATCCGCTCGGTGAGGTTTTCATAGGCTCGCCAGGCCGTCTGACCAAATTCATCCACCGCAGGAACCAAGGCCTCCAGGCGGTCGATCAGGGCGCCCACTTCGCCGAGTGCTTCGGCGATCAGCGCTTCGCGTGCCGTGCTCGCGCTGTTCATTTGTTCAATTCCAGTGCCGCAAAACAGGCATCCAGCTCTGGCACCACACCACTGGCCAGGCGCCGCGTGGCCAGCTTCTGGGCCAGCGCCAGTTTCTCGGTCGTGTCTTTGGCTTGTGCGATCAGGGCCTTGTAGTCTGTGGGATCGGTCGCGAGCGTCTTCAGATCGGTCTTCATACCTTTGATGCGACCATAGATTTCGTTCGCCCCGAGCTTGCCGTTCAGGTTCACCCGGGCGATCTGTTGTTGTTTGAGGAACGCCAGCAAGGGATCAAAGGCCTGTGCCACCGTGTCCCCGGACTCGACCATGTTGAATACCAGCTTCAGGCGTGAAGCCGACACACCAAGCCGGCTCAGCTCGATCAGGGTCGCGATGGTGTCCTGCTGCTGTTTGAGCGCCGGCACCGTGGGCACCACGAAACCATCGAAGTCTTCATGGCTTCCGCGGTAGCGCTGCATCTGGGCCATCAGCTCCTCCACATTGCTCGCCCCGATGTCCACCACCACGCTAGAGACGGTTTGCAGGTACTCCTGCAATTCCCCGAACTGGCGACCTCGCAAGGCCTGGCCCTGGCCCTCATCGGCATTCAGACTCTCGATGGCGATGAGTTCAGCACCCGGGATACGGGGCAGCAGCAGATGCCGGGCGACCGTGGACTTGCCCACGTTGCCGGAGAAGTTGATGACGGCGATCTTCATTCGGGGCTCCTTGGGCGGAAGAGGGGGTTGGTGTTCTGGGTGGCGGTGAAGGCTTCGGCGATCTCCTTGGCGCTGCGCGGGTCCGCTTCTGTGGTGATGCCAGGCGAGGGCGCTGCGAGCACGGATTCAGCGCTCGGAGGCTCGTAAGTCAATCCCCGTCCGAGCTCCACCGCTTGCACAACGACTGGCCCTTTGATGGCCCTGGCCACCTCGCGCTGAACGGTGGCGTTGCTGACGTGCACGCCGACCGCTGCCAGGGCCATGCGAATCGCCTCGAAGGTGTAGCCCTGGGCGCGTAGCACACGCATGTCCTGTGCGTAGCGTCTGGCCTTGCGTGAGCTTCTACCCGGTGGATCGGTCGGAACGAGCTTCATCGTGCGGTTTCTGTTCAGGGGTTGATTGACCGTTGTTCGTTCCCTGGTCAATTTGTGCAAGGAATGTTCGCGTCCGGCTCGCTGCCTGTTCCGTTTGTGCGGGTTCTGTGCGGCAACGAATCCAGTGCGTTCATGTTCAGCCAGATCAATGCCTTCGGAACGGCTGGATTCAGGGCCGAATCCAGCGTGTCAGGCAGCTCGAAACCACGCCAGACTGACTGAATGGATGAGTGCAGAGATAGGCGCGGTGGCGCCAGTTGTCCGACAGGCTCATCCAAGGTGAATCACCTGTCTGGAGGCTGTCATGGAAAGCCCAACTCGCGAACGCATCAGCATCGATCTGCAGGGCCTAAAAACGCCGCTGATGGCGCGTTCACAGGCACTGGGTGTGTCGCCCTCGATGCTGATCAGAAAGGCCCTGGAACACGCGTTGGAGACGGCTGCGGCGCCCGCGCAGCACTCGCCCTGGAGAACGTCACGAGCGCACCCCGGTGACAGAACGCGCCTCTGCCTGCGCATGGGGCATGAGGACGCGATGGCCGTGCAGGCGGCGGCCAGGCGCGCCGGGATGAGTCTGGGCGACTATGTGGCGGGCCTGGTCGCCGGGGTGCCCGTGTTGTTGAACGGTGGGGGCAGGGCGGAGCACATCGCGGCACTGACGGCATCGAACTTCGAGATGTCCAGTCTCAGCCGGAACATCCACGCCCTCACGCGGCTACTGACACAGGCCAATGTGCCTCAGGCGCGGGTGTACCGTGACATGCTCGATGCGGTGAACGGAGATGTCCGGCGGCACCTCGAACACGCATCATGTGTGCTTCGTGAAATCAGACGTCCGATGTAGGGGTGCGCACCCTTCGAGTCTCCCTTGACAAGGTGTCCGACGTGCACGGCATCAGTCGGTTCGGGGCGTTCTGACCGATGGACGCTCACACGCGCTCGACAATCATGGCAATGCCCTGACCCACGCCGATGCACATGGTGCACAGCGCGTAACGTCCGCCCGTGGCGTGTAGGCGGTTGACCGCCGTGGTCGCCAGGCGCGCACCGCTGGCGCCCAGCGGGTGGCCCAGCGCGATGGCGCCGCCCCAGGCGTTGACGCGCTGATCCTCGTCCTGCAGACCCAGCATGCGCAGCACCGCCAGCCCCTGGGCCGCGAAGGCTTCGTTGAGTTCGATCACGTCGATCTGCTCCAGCGTCAGCCCGGTCTGCGCCAGCAGCTTCTGCGTGGCCGGCGCGGGACCGATGCCCATGATGCGCGGCGCCACGCCCACCGTGGCCATGCCCACGACGCGGGCCTTGGGCGCCAGCCCGTTCTTCGCGGCCGTCTTCTCGTCGGCCAGCAGCAGCGCACAGGCCCCGTCGTTGACGCCGCTGGCGTTGCCGGCGGTCACCGTGCCGTCGGGGCGCACCACGCCCTTGAGCTTGGCCAGCGCTTCCAGGCTGGTCTCGCGCGGGTGCTCGTCGGTGTCCACCACGACCGGGTCGCCCTTCTTCTGCGGGATGGTGACCGGGCAGATCTCACGGGCCAGGTGCCCGGCCTTCTGCGCCGCCACGGCCTTCATCTGGCTGGCCAGGGCCATGCGGTCCTGTGCCTCGCGCTCGATCTGGAAGTCGGTCGCCACGTTCTCAGCGGTTTCGGGCATGGAGTCCACGCCGTGCTTTTCCTTCATGAGCTTGTTGACGAAGCGCCAGCCGATGGTGGTGTCGTAGACGGCGTTGCTGCGGCTGAAAGCGCTCTCGGCCTTGGGCATGACGAAGGGCGCGCGGCTCATGCTCTCGACGCCACCGGCGATCATCAGGCCCGCTTCACCGGCCTTGATGGCGCGGGCCGCGGTGCCCACCGCGTCCAGGCCGGAGCCGCACAGGCGGTTGATGGTGGCGCCGGGCACTTCAAGTGGCAGACCGGCCAGCAGGCTGCTCATGTGGGCGACGTTGCGGTTGTCTTCCCCCGCCTGGTTGGCGCATCCGAACAGCACGTCGGTGACGGCGGCCCAGTCCACCGAAGGGTTTCGCGCCATCAGCGCCCTGAGCGGAACGGCGCCAAGATCATCGGTGCGCACGGACGACAGGGCGCCGCCGTAGCGACCGAAGGGGGTGCGGATGGCGTCGCAGATGAAGGCTTGGGTCATGGGGCTGGGCTTTCGTGAAAAGGTTTCTGGTGTCCTGGGTGGGAAGGGTTCGGTTCAGTGCACCGGCTTGACCGACAGGCGATCGCGTGCCAGCCGGGGCGGGTCCGGGAAGTCCAGCAGCTGTTCGGCCCCGAGCGCGCACAGCCAGGCGGCGGCCCGCTGGTGGTCGGCCTCGTCCAGGCTGGTCAGGTGGTCCCGCACACGCTGCAGCATCCACAGGCTGTAGGGTCGCACGATGCGTTCGCCGGTGCAGCCTTCCAGCGTGAACGGCTGTTGTCCCAGCGTGCGCGGCAGCGGCTGGCCGGGGTTTTCGCCCATCCACCGGCGGACCCGGTGCGCGCTGTCCACCAGCACGGGCAACTGCTCGCGCGCCATGCGGCGCAGCACCGGTTCGAGCGTGTCGGGAATCGCATCGTCGGGCAGCAGGGGGCCGCGCAGTTCGGCGGGGCGAAACTGCAGCTGCTCGACCCAGCGCGCCACATGGGGCGCCCGGCGCCGCATCAGCTCGCCGGCGGCCGGGTCGCGCCAGAGGTGCGCATACAGCGGCCCGATCAAGCCGAAGTCGCCCATGGTGGCCGCGCCGCCCAGCAGGGCAGGGTGGCGCGCCAGGTGGGTGTCCAGCTCCTGCAGCAGCGCTTCGTAGCTCGCTTCCACCGCCGCGTGCAGCGGCGGTGTGGCGCCCAGCAGCTCGGCCGCCGCGGCAAAGGGGGCGGCGCGCCGCGCGCCAATCTGCCGCTGTTCTTCGGGCGATGCTCGCGGTGCATTGAGTGCGCCGAACTGCGCGATGGCCCATTCCCGGTTGTGGTGCCAGCGGTAGTGCATGGCCGGGATGACCAGCCACTCGTCGCCATAGGTTTCGAGCATCAGGCTCGCCAGCTTCTGCAGCGGCCCGGCCGGGTACACCGACGGCACGCCATCGCGCCCCGCGTGGCGGGCGTCCAGCGTGTCGATGATGTCGGTGCTGTCCTGCAGCAACTCGCCCGCGGGTGTGCTCAGCACCGGGATCACCGCCGCACCCACGCCGGGCACGATGACCTGGCGGTACACCTCCGCGTCCGAGAGCACCTCGTCGAAGGGCAGGCCGGCCCAGCGCAGGTAGGCGCGCACCTTGCCCGTGAAGTAGCTCAGCTCGGAGCCGTAGAGCCGGTAGACAGGTGTGCGGTTCATCGGGTGGGTGTGTTGATTTGGTTTGCCAAGCAGAACATCAGGTCAAGTTTTCACATGTTTTCTCTGGGTTGAATGGTGTCGATCAGCCAGGAATCCGCGTGTCACCAAGGTGATGTCCAGAGGGTTTACCCCTTGGCATTTGTTCCACTCTGCAGCATATAGTGCCAAAAATCTGGAACGGATGGCCCCTGCATCCACAACCCTTGAAAGTGTTCTGAACGTGGAAATCTTTCTCCAACAGGTGCTTAACGGCCTCACGCTGGGGGGCATCTACAGCCTCGTGGCGCTGGGCCTGACCCTGGTCTACGGCATCCTGCACGTGCCCAACTTCGCGCATGGCGCCTTCTACATGGTGGGCGCGTTCATCGCCTACACCCTCATGACCCGGTGGGAGGTGAACTACTGGCTGGCCATGCTGGGCGCAGCGGCGGTGGTGGCGGTGCTGGCTGCGGCGGCCGAGCGCCTGGTGTTCCACCCGCTGCGCCACGAAACCGGCCTGCATCCCATGATCGCGGCCATCGGCCTGCTGCTGTTCCTCGAAGCCGGCGTGCAGGTCATCTGGGGCCCGGACTTCCTGCGCATGCCCACGCCCTACACCGGCATCTTCGACTTTGGCGGCATCACCGCGCCGGCGCAGCGCCTGCTGATCATTGCGGCGGCCTTTGCGCTCATGCTCGCGCTGCACCTGTTCCTCACGCGCACGGTCATGGGTTCGACCATCATCGCCATGGCGCAGAACCGCGAAGGCGCCTCGCTGGTCGGCATCGACGCCAACCGCGTCGCCATGCTGACCTTTGCCGTCTCGGGCGTGCTCGCGGCCTTTGCCGCCACGCTGTACGCGCCCATCAACCTGGTCTATCCGGCCATGGGGCACCTGGTCATCACCAAGGCCTTCGTCATCATCATCCTGGGAGGCATGGGCAGTGTGCCCGGCGCCATCCTGGGCGGTCTGATCATCGGTTTCGCCGAGTCCTTCGGCGCCTTCTACGTCTCCGACCACTACAAGGACATCATCGCCTTCGTCGCGCTCGTGGTCATCCTGTCGTTCCGTCCGCAGGGCATCTTCAAGGGAGCGCACTGACATGATGGAACGTCTTCACGGCCCACTGGGCTGGGCCCTGCTGCTGCTGGCCGGTCTGGTCTTCCCCTTTGTCGCGGGCAACGACTACCACCTCACGGTGATGTCCACGGCCTACCTGTTCGCCATCGCCACCCTGGGGCTGAACCTCATCGTCGGCTACACCGGTCAGTTCAACCTGGCGCACGCCGGCTTCATGGCCATCGGCGCCTACGCTGTGGGCATCCTCACCGTGGACCATGGCTATTCATACTGGCTTTCGTTCTTCCTGTCCGGTGTCATCACCGTGGCCATTGGCCTGCCGTTGGGCTGGGTCTCGTTGCGGCTGAAGGGTCACTACTTCTCCATCTTCACGCTCTGCGTGGGCTACATCATCTTCCTGGTGATCGAGAAGTGGGACGACCTCACCCACGGCCCCGTGGGCATCATCGGCATCCCGGCGCCCGAGCCCATCGGCGACTTCGGCTTTGAAACGCCGCGCGAGCTGTACTACCTCATGTACTTCTTCCTGGTCGTCGGCGTGTGGGCCATGCGGCGCATAGTCAACTCGCTGCTCGGCCGCACCTTCATGGCCATCCGCAATGGCGACGACCTGGCCGAGGCGCTGGGCATCAACCTGATGCGCAACAAGCTGCTGGCCTTCCTGATCTCGGTGCTGTACGCCGGCTGGGCAGGTGCGCTGTACGCCGGCTTCGTGCGCTTCCTGGGGCCTGACATCGCCAGCGTGGCGCACACCTTCGACATGACCATGTACATGCTGGTCGGCGGCCTGGGCACGCTCATCGGCCCGCTGCTGGGCTCCATCTCCGTGCCCTGGATCACGCAGTACCTGCAGTTCCTGCAGGAGTACCGCTTCGTCATCTTCGGCCCCATCCTGATCCTGCTGGTGATCTACCTGCCGCACGGCGTGGTGGGCTCCTGGCTGGGCTGGCGCGCGCGCAAGGCCGCCGCCGCCCGCGACACCACCAAGCAGGGGTGAAGTCCATGCTCAAGATCGAACACCTGACCAAGAAGTTCGGCGGCAACGCGGCCGTCAACAACGTCTCCACCACCATCGAAGAAGGCAAGATCAACGCCATCATCGGCCCCAACGGCGCCGGCAAGACGACCTTCTTCAATCTCATCAGCGGCGTGCACAAGCCCACCTCGGGCACCATCACCTACGACGGGCGCGACATCACCTCGCTGCGCACCGACGCGGTGGCCCGCCTCGGCGTGGCGCGCACCTTCCAGGCCACCACGCTGTTCGACAACGCCAGCGTGCTCGACAACCTCATCGTCGGCCACCGCCTGCGCACCCGCTCGGGCCTGCTGGACGTGCTGGTCGGCTCGTCGCGCCTGAAGGAAGAGGAACGCATCTGCCGCGAGAAGGCGCGCAACGCGCTGGACTTCGTGGGCCTGGCCCACCTGGAACACCGGCTGGCCGGCGACATCTCGCAGGAAGAGCGCAAGCGCGTGGCCTTCGCGCTGGCGCTGGCCACCGAACCGCGCCTGGTGCTGCTCGACGAACCGGCCGGCGGCGTCAACCCGGAGGAGACCGTCGGCCTGGCCGCGCTGATCCGCAAGATGATCGGCAACGGCCTGACCGTCTGCCTGATCGAACACAAGATGGACATGATCATGAGCCTGGCCGACAAGATCCTGGTGCTCAGCTACGGCGAGAAGATCGCCGAAGGCACGCCCGCCGAGGTCAAGGCCAACCCGGCCGTGATCGACGCCTACCTGGGGAGCGACCATGCTGACATTTAAGGATGTCTCGCTCCACTATGGCGCCTTCCGCGCGCTGGAGAACGTCAACCTGCACGTCGAGGCCGGCGAACTGGTGGTGCTGCTGGGCGCCAACGGCGCGGGCAAGAGTTCGATCTTCCGTGCCATCTCCGGCCTCACGCCCATCTCGGGTGGCGACATCGCCCTGGGCAGCACCTCGCTGCGCGGCATGAAGCCCTCACAGGTGGTGCGCCACGGCGTGGTGCAGTGCCCGGAAGGGCGCAAGCTGTTCCCGCAGATGTCGGTGCTCAAGAACCTGATGCTCGGTGCCTACGTGCACCACCGCGACAAGGCCGAGAACCAGCGCCGGCTCGACCAGGTGATGGCCCTGTTCCCCATCCTGGCCGAGAAGCGCCACGACGCGGCCGGCTCGCTCAGCGGTGGCCAGCAGCAGATGGTGGCCATCGGCCGTTCGCTCATGGGGCGGCCCCAGGTTTTGCTGCTCGACGAGCCCTCGCTGGGTCTGGCGCCGCTGGTGGTCAAGCAGGTGTTCGAGGTCGTCAAGGGCATCAACGCCGCCGGCACCACCGTGCTGCTGGCCGAACAGAACGCCTACGCGGCCCTCAAGATCGCCAGCCGCGCCTACGTCATCGAACGCGGCCGCATCGTGCTCGAAGGCGACCGCGACAGCCTCATGAACAACGAGGCCGTGCGCAAGGCCTACATCGGCGCCTGACCGGTTCCTCGTTCGCCCGTTTGCCACCCGCGAGCCTGGCTCGATTCCTTTCCACCCACCCCCAGGAGACTCTCATGATCAGAAGGCAATTCACCCAGATCGCCGGCGCGCTAGCCGTGGCCGGGCTGTTGGCATCGGCGCCTGTGCAGGCACAGGAAGTCGTGAAGATCGGCTACTCCGGCCCGCTCAGCGGCGGCGCTGCGCAGTACGGCAAGAACACGCTGGACGGCCTGAAGTTCGCCCTGGACGAACTCAACGCCTCGGGCTTCGAGGTGGCCGGCAAGAAGGTGCAGTTCGAGGTCGTCCCGCTGGACGACAAGTACAACCCGGCCGAGACCGGCATCAACTTCCAGCGCCTGGTGCAGGAACACAAGACCCCGGTGGTCATGACGCCGCACTCCGGCGGCAGCTTCGCCATCCAGACCAAGAACGTCGCTTCCAGGACGCTGCTGCTGTCCTACACCAGCGTGCCCGAGATCACCGCGCGCGGCAACCCGCTGACGCTGCGCATCCCGCCGGAATTCACCTCCTACATCCCGGCCTTCGTCAAACACGCGCAGGCCAAGTTCGGCAAGAAGGTGGCCATTGCCAACGCCGACCACGACTACGCCAAGGCCTGGACCAAGGCCTTCGTGCCGGCCTGGACCGCCGCTGGCGGCCAGGTGGTGGCCGAGAACCCCATGAGCTACAACCGCGCCACCGACTTCTACAGCGGCGTGAGCAAGGTGCTGGCGTCCAAGCCCGACGTGCTGTTCATCGGTGGTGCTTCCGAGCCGACCGCGCTGGTCGTCAAGCAGGCCCGTGAACTGGGCTTCAAGGGCGGCTTCGTCATCATCGACCAGGCCAAGATGGACCAGATGAAGCCCATCCTGGGCGGCAACTACGCCATGCTCGAAGGCGCCATCGGCGTGCTGCCGCTGATCGACGACGCCACCCCCGGCGCCAAGGCCTTCGTGGGCAGCTGGCTCAAGGCCTACCCCGGCCGTGACCCGGCCTCGGAAATGTCGCTGAACTACACCGCCATGCTGGCCACCGCCCAGGCCATGAAGCTGGCCGGCACCACCAGCGACGCCGCCGCCATCCGCGCCAACCTCGACAAGGGTTTCAAGGCGCTCAAGCTGAGCCAGAACCCGCACAACCTGGACGGTGTGGACGCCAAGGGCGGCTCCACCGCCAAGACCCGCGTGGCGGTGGTGGAGAACGGCAAGATCAAGGAAATGGCCATCGCCAGCTTCCAGTGATGGCCTGATCCACCGAGGCGACCCGATGAACGCGCTGACACCCTTCGTCGAAGGCCTGTGCTTCGCGGAAGCGCCGCGCTGGCACGCGGGTCGCCTCTGGTTCTCCGACTTTTTCCATGCCCAGGTGTTTTCGGCCGGCGCGCAGGGCGACCTGCGCGCCGAGTGTGCCGTGCCGGGCAGCCCCAGCGGCCTGGGCTGGCGGCCCGACGGCAGCCTGCTCGTCGTGTCCATGCACGACCGCCGCCTGCTGCTGCACCGCGGCGATGCGCTGGACACTGTGGCCGAGCTGGCGGCGCTCGCCGGCGGGCACTGCAACGACATGGTGGTCGATGCGAAGGGCCGCGCCTATGTGGGCAACTTCGGCTTCGACCTGTACGCCGACGAACCGCCCCGCAGCACCCGGCTGCTGCGCGTGGACGCCGACAACAGCGTGCACGTCGCGGCCGACGACCTGACCTTTCCCAACGGCATGGCCCTCACGCCCGACGGCCGCACCCTGATCGTGGCCGAGACCCACGCCAACCGCCTCGCCGCCTTCGACGTGAACCCCGCCACCGGCGACCTGGGCGCGCGCCGCCTGTGGGCCCACCTGCCCGGCGTGTTCGTCGATGGGCTGTGCCTGGACGCCGACGGTGCCATCTGGGTGGCTGACGCGCGCGGCCGTCAGGTGCTGCGCGTGGCCGAAGGTGGGCGCGTGCTGCAGTCCGTCTCCAGCGGCGCGCAGCACAGCTACGCCTGCATGCTCGGTGGCCAAGACGGGCGCACTTTGTATGTCTGCACCGCTCCCGGCATCGGCCCGGAGAAGGGCGCGCTGCGCCAGGGCCGCATCCAGACCGTGCGGGTGGACGTGCCCCACGCCGGGCTGCCGTGAGCATTCTGCTGGTGCGCCACGGCGAAACCGCGCTCAACACGGCGCGCATCATGCAACCGCCGGACACACCGCTATCTGCCCGCGGCCATGCCCAGGCCCGAGCCGTGGCCCTGCGCCTGGCCCGCGAACCGGTGGCCGGCCTCATCAGCAGCGACCTGCTGCGCGCCCGCCAGACGGCCGAAGTCATCGGCGCCCACGGCCCCGGCCACCCCGTGGCATGGCGGCCCGAGCTGCGCGAGCGCGACTTCGGCGACTGGCGCGGCCAGCCCTACGACGCCCTGCCGCAAGACCCGCTGCACATGGCCGAGGCCCCGCCGGGCGGCGAATCGATGCAGGCCTTTGCCGACCGCTGCGTTCGCGCCTGGCGCGCCCTGCTGGCCCTGCGCGCCCTCCTGCCAGGCCCGCTGGTGGTCGTCTCACACGGCCTGACCATCCGCCAGTGGCTGGCCCACCTGCCCGTGCACCCCGATGGCGCGGTGCTCACCGCACGCCTGGGCAACACCGCCGTCACGGTGGTGGACGCCGTGCCACCCCACACGGTGCTGCTGTACAACTGCACCCGGCACCTGGGGCCGGGTCTGCAAGAAGGTGGGCACAGTCTTTCGGGTGGGTGAGGTGGCTAGGCCCGTTGCGGGCTGGCGCGGCTGACAGGGTGCGATGTGCTGCGAGCTTCGGACGACGCTGCACACCCGCCTTTCACAAGCTGCAGCGGGCGCACCCGAACGCTCAGCACGCCTGCGCCGTTTGGCAGGCATGACCAACTTCCGCTCACCCCCGCGGCAGCACCACGATCTTGCCCATGGCCTTCCGGCCCGCCAGGCGCTCGATGGCGTCGGCCGCTTGGTCCAGATTCACGCGCTCGGTCACCGGCGGTTTGAGCTTGCCGGCCTGGAACCAGCCGGCCAGTTGTTGGAGGTCGGCGATGAGCTGCTTTGGGTCTTTGGACATGGCAGCGCCCCAGAACACGCCGAGGATGGCGCGCTCTTTCAGCAGGGTCAGGTTCAGCGGCAGCTTGGGGATGTCGCCCGCAGCAAAGCCCACCACCAGGTAACGGCCGCGCCACGCGGTGGCGCGCAGGGCGGGTTCGGCGTACGGCCCGCCGACCGCGTCGTAGACCACGTCGGCGCCCTTGCCGTCGGTCAGGCGCTCCACCTCGCGGCGCCATTCGGGCTGGGTGTAGTCCACGGTTTCGTCGGCACCGGCCTGCCGGGCCAGTGCGCGCTTCTCGTCGCTGGAGGCGGCGGCGATGACGCGCGCGCCCATGGCCTTGGCGATTTCGATGGCCGCGATGCCCACGCCGCCCGCCGCGCCGAGCACCAGCAGGGTCTCACCCGCCTGCAGTTTGCCAATGGTCTGCAGCGCGTGCAGCGAGGTGCCGTACACCAGCACGAAGGACGCGCCGGCCGCATAGTCCATGCCCTCGGGCAGGGGGATGACCTTGGCCGCGTCGGCCACGGCCTGTTCGGCGAACGCGCCGGTGCCGGTGGAGCAGACCACGCGGTCGCCGACCTTCACACGCTGCACCCCGTCGCCCACGGCGCTGACGACGCCGGCCAGTTCGGCGCCGGGCGTGAAGGGCAGGGGTGGTTTGACCTGGTAGAGGCCTTGCACCATCAGCGCGTCGGGGAAGTTGATGGAGGCCGCGTGCACGTCCACCAGCACCTGGCCGGCGGCCGGGGCGGGGGCGGGAACGTCTTCGACGCGCAGGGTGTTGATGGGGCCGAAGGCGTTGCAGCGCAGGGCTTTCATGGGTTGGTCTCCTGGAAGGTGTTCTGAAAAAAGGCGGTCAGTCGAAGACGATCATCCCGCGGGCGTTGCGCCCTTCGGCCAGGTCCGCAAAGGCCTGTGGCGCTTCGTCGATGCGGTAGCGGTGGGTGATGAGTTCGTCGAGCTTGAGGCGCCCGCCCTGGTACAGCGACATCAGGCGCGGAAAGTCTTCGCGCGGGCGGGCCGAGCCGTAGTAGCTGCCGGTCAGGGTCTTTTCCTCGAAGGACAGGGTCAGTGTCTTGAGCGTGGTGGTGTCCTTGACGCCGGCCACGCCCACGGCCACGGCGGTGCCGCCCTTGCGCAGGCAGCCGTAGGCCTGCTCGACCACGGCGCCCAGGCCCACGCATTCAAAGGCGTAGTCGGCGCCGCCGCCGGTGAGCTTCTTGAGTGTCTTGACCAGGTTGTCGTCGCCGCTGGCGTTGACGGTGTGGGTGGCGCCGAACAGGCGGGCCAGTTCCAGCTTGGTGTCGGCGCGGTCCACGGCCACGATCATCGCGGCGCCGGCGATCTTGCAGCCTTGGATGGCGTTCAGGCCCACGCCACCGGCACCGAACACCACGGCGATCGAACCCGCAGTCAGCCGGGCGGTGTTGACCACCGCGCCCACGCCGGTCATCACGCCGCAGCTGATGAGGGCGCAGCATTCCATGGACACGTCCTGCCCGACCTTGACCACGTTGTCCTGGTGCAGGGTGGCGACCTCGGCCATCACGCCGCAGCCCGAGAAGATGTTCAGCGGCTGGCCGGCCATGTCGGTCAGGCGGGTGCTGCCGTCGGGCAGGGTGAAGGCGGCCTTGCCGGCCTGGTCGCACAGCTGCGGGCGGCCGGTGCTGCAGTAGCGGCAGTGCCCGCACATGCTGACGAAGGATGAGACCACGCGGTCGCCCACGGCCAGGCCCTTGACGCCGTCACCCAGCGCCACCACGGTGCCGGCGCCTTCGTGCCCCAGCACCACCGGCGGCGGCAACGGAATCACGCCCCTGGCGGCGGACAGGTCGCTGTGACAGACGCCGCAGGCCGACATCTTCACCATGACTTCGCCGGCCTGCGGCGGGGCGACCCAGATGTCTTCGACGGTGACGGGTGCGCCGTGGGCGCGGGCGATGACGGCGCGGGCTTTCTGAAGGGTGCTCATGCGGGGGTGTCCTGTGCGTTCTGGCGCTCCTGCAGCTGGCGCCACATGATCTTGCCGGTGCCCGACTTGGGCAGGGCTTCGGCGAATTCGACTATGCGCGGGCTCTTGTAGGCGGCCATGTGGTCGTGTGCCCATTGCACGATGTCCTGCTCGCTCACCCGTCCCCGGTGTTCCGGGCGCAGCACCACCACGGCCTTGACGGTCTCGCCGCGTTTGGGGTCGAGCGCGCCGATCACGCACACCTCCAGGATGGCCGGGTGGTGGTACATCAGCGCCTCCACCTCGGCCGGCCAGACCTTGTAGCCGCTGGCGTTGATCATGCGTTTGAGCCGGTCCATCATGAAGAAGTAGCCGTCTTCGTCGATGCGGGCCAGGTCGCCGGTGCGCAGGAAGCGGCGGCCGTCGATCTGGATGAAGGCCTCGGCCGTGGCCTGCGCGTTGCGCCAGTAGCCCTGCATCACCTGCGGCGCGTGCACCACGATCTCGCCCGTCTCGCCCGGCGGCATGGGCTGCAGCGTGACGGGGTCGATGATCCGCGCGTCCACGTCGAACACCGGGATGCCCAGGCACTGGGCCTTGGGGCGCTGCGGCGGGTTGATGTGGGTGGCGGCCATGGTCTCGGACATGCCGTAGCCCTCCACATAGTCCAGGCCCAGCAGGTCCTTGAGCTTCTGCGCGACGGCGGCCGGCATGGCGGCACCGCCCCCGCGGATGCCGACCAGGCGCGAGAGGTCGTAGTCGCCGATGCGCGGGTTGGCCAGGAAGTCCACCACCATGGTGCTGATGGCCTGCCAGCCGGTGACGCCGTGGCGCTGCATCAGCGCGGCGGCGGTGTCGCGGTCCCAGCGCGACATGACGACGATGGTCCCGCCCAGGAACAGCGGGCCGTTCATGCCGCCGGCCATGCCGGTGACGTGGAAGAAGGGCAGCACCGAGAGCGCGACCGAGTCCTGCGTGCGCGCGAACCACTGCATGCCGCCGATGGCGGTGCACATCGCGCTGCGGTGGGTGTGCATGCAGCCCTTGGGGTGGCCGGTGGTGCCGGAGGTGTAGGGCATGACGCACAGGTCGTCGGGGCCGGCGGTGTGCGGGCCGGGCGTGTGGTTCGCGGCCAGCGCGTCGGCCCAGGCGTGCAGGCCGGCGCCTTGCACTCGCTGGCGCGGCGCGGCCACGAAATCGGGCAGGCGCAGGTCGGTGGCGGTGGGCAGGTAGTCGCTGTAGGTGGCGACCACCACGTGGTCGAGTGCGTCAGAACCGGTCGCGCCGTGGGCGCTGTGCAGCGGCATCAGCTGCGCCTGCAGATCCTGTGCGGTGATGGCCACGCGCGCACCGGCGTCGGCCACGTAGTGCGCCAGCTCCTCGGTCATGTTCATGGGGTTGACCGGCACCACCACCGCGTTGGCGCGCAGGATGGCGTAGTAGCCGATGACCCACTGCGGGCTGTTCTGCAGGTACAGCAGCACACGGTCGCCGGCCTGCACGCCGCAGACCTGCTGCAGGTGGCCGGCCAGGCGCTCGGCCTCGTCGCGGAAGCGGCCAAAGTGCAGCGGCGCGTCGTAGTAGACGATGAAGGGCTTGTGCGGGTAGCGGCGGGCCGAAACCTCGGCGTTGAACCAGAGGCTGGTCTCGGGCAGGGTCAGCTGCCGCGGCAGGCCGGGCGGCCAGTGGGCGTGGTGCGGAGCCTGCTGCAGGGGACGGGTGGGTGTGTTCATTTCTGGCGGGCCTGGTGGCGGGCGATCTCTTCCTTGGCGATGGCGTTGCGGTGCACCTCGTCGGGGCCGTCGGCAAAACGCAGCGTGCGCGTGGACGCGTAGGACCGGGCCAGGCCGAAGTCGTCGCTGACGCCGGCACCGCCGTGCACCTGCATGGCCCAGTCGATCACCTGCAGCGCCATGGACGGCGCGGCCACCTTGATCATCGCGATTTCCTGCCTGGCGGCCTTGTTGCCGACCTTGTCCATCTTCCAGGCCGCGTGCAGCACCAGGAAGCGCGCCTGGTCGATCAGGATGCGCGACTGTGCGATGCGCTCGCGCGTGACGCCCTGTTCGGCCAGCGTGCGTCCGAAGGCGGTGCGCTGCGTGGCGCGGCGGCACATGTCTTCCAGCGCGCGCTCGGCGCGGCCGATCACTCGCATGCAGTGGTGGATGCGCCCCGGGCCCAGGCGGCCCTGCGCGATTTCGAAGCCACGCCCTTCACCCAGCAGGATGTTGCCCACCGGCACACGCACGTCGGTGAACAGCACCTCGGCGTGGCCGTGCGGCGCGTCGTCGTAGCCGAACACCGGCAGCGAGCGCAGCACCTGCACACCCGGCGTGTCCATGGGCACCAGGATCATGGATTGCTGCGCATGTTTGGGCGCGTCCGGGTTGGTCTTGCCCATGAAGATCAGCACTTTGCAGCGCGGGTCGTTGGCGCCGCTGGTCCACCACTTGCGCGCGTTGATGACGTAGTGGTCACCGTCGCGTTCGATGCGCGCCTCGATGTTGGTCGCGTCGCTGGATGCCACGGCCGGCTCGGTCATGGCAAAGGCCGAGCGGATGCGGCCGTCCAGCAGCGGCTTGAGCCAGCGCTCCTGCTGCTCGGGTGTGCCGTAGCGCACGATGGTTTCCATGTTGCCGGTGTCGGGCGCGGAGCAGTTGAAGGGCTCGGAGCCGATGGGCGAGCGGCCCATGATCTCGGCCAGCGGCGCGTACTCCAGGTTGGTCAGGCCCGCACCCAGCGACGACTCGGGCAGGAACAGGTTCCACAGGCCGGCCGCCTGGGCCTTGTGCTTGAGTTCCTCCATCACAGGCGGTTCCTGCCAGGGGTTGCCGGCCGCGCGGAAGGCCTTCATCTGCGCCTCGAAAACCGGTTCGGCCGGATAGATGTGTTCATCCATGAAGGCGCGCACGCGCGCCTGCAGGGCCTGCACCTTGGGGGAATGGTCGAAATCCATGGAAAGCTCCGGAGGGAAAAGAAAGGGTCAGAGGCTCTGCGCCAGCGCCCAGGCCTGCTCGGCCAGCGGGCGGGCGCGTTTGCCGGTCTCCACCGCGCTGGCGTTGGATGCGTTGCCGAGCTGGGCGCGCTTGGCGATGCCTTGCAGGATGCCGACCAGGCGGAACATGTTGAACACCAGGTAGTAGTTCCAGTCGCCCGCGGGCACGGCGCTGGTCCGCCCGGTGCGCACCAGGTAACTGGCCAGGTAGTGCGCCTCGCTCGGGATGCCCAGCGCCGCGATGTTCACGCCTGCCAGACCGCGCGAGACCGGTGGCATGCGCCAGCCCATGCAGTGGTAGGCGAAGTCCACCAGCGGGTCGCCCAGGGTGGACAGCTCCCAGTCCAGCACCGCGAGGATGCGCGGCTCGGTGGGATGGAAGATGACGTTGTCGATGCGGTAATCACCGTGCACGATGCGGGTTTCGCCCTCGGGCGGCATGTGCTGCGGCAGCCAATCGATGAGTCGGTCGGCGGCCTCGATGGGCTCGGTTTCGGCGGCCTTGTACTGACGCGTCCAGCGCGCCACCTGCCGTTCCAGGTAGGCACCCGGGCGCCCGAAATCGGCCAGGCCCACCGCCGCCGGGTTGACCTGGTGCAGTGCCGCCAGCACGCGATTGAGCTCGTCGAAGAGGGCGCCGCGTTCGGCCGGCGTCATGCCGGGCAGGGTCGGGTCCCAGAAGATGCGGCCTTCGACATGGTCCATCACGTAGAAGGCCGAACCGATGACCGAGGGGTCTTCGCACAGGGCATGGGCCTTGGCCACCGGCACGTCGGTGGCGGCCAGCGCGCGGATGACGCGGAATTCGCGGTCCACCGCGTGCGCCGACGGCAGCAGCTCGCCCATGGGTTTGCGCCGCAGCACATAGCGGTGTCCGCCGGCCTCCAGCAGGAAGGTCGGGTTGGACTGCCCGCCCTTGAACTGCGCCACGCTCAGCGGGCCGCGAAAACCCGGCACGTGGTCCTGCATCCAGGCGGCCAGGCGCGCTTCGTCAAAACGCTGGGCCGGGCTCACCGGCTGGGTGCCGGTGAACAGGGTCTGGGGCGAGGGGCTGTCGCTCATCGCCGTTCAGATGGCCGAAGCCCCGCCATCGACCGCGATGTACTGCCCGGTGATGTGGCGCGAGGCCTCGCTGGCCAGGAACACGACGGTGCCCATCAGGTCCTCGTCGCCCCCCAGGCGCTTGAGCGGGGTGCGCGCGGTCATGGTCTCGCCGATCTTGTCGAGCAGACCTTCGGACATTCTGGTCGGGAAGAAGCCCGGGCAGATGGCGTTGACGTTGATGTTGTAGCGGCCCCATTCGCTGGCCAGCGCGCGGGTGAAGTTGATGGCCGCCGCCTTGGAGGTGTTGTAGGCCACCGTGTGCACACCCGGCCCCATGCCCTTGAGGCCGGCCACCGAGGCGATGGTGATGATCTTGCCGCGCTGGCGCGGGATCATGCAGCGCTTGCCCACCTCGCGCGAAAGGAAGAAGGGCGCGTTGATGTTGAGGTTCATCACCTTGTGCCAGGCCTCGTCGGGGTAGTCCTCGGCCGGTGCGCCCCAGGTGGCGCCAGCGTTGTTGACCAGGATGTCGATCGGCCCCAGGCCGTTGACCACTTCATCGACCAGTGCGGGAATGCGGTCGGTCTTCTGCAGGTCGTTCACCACGGTCTGCACCGTGATGCCCAGGGCCTCCAGGTGCTGCTTCGCCTCGGCCAGTTCGTCGGCCTTGCGGGCCGTGATGGCCACCTTGCAGCCCATCTCGCCCAGGGCTTGCGCCATCTGCAGGCCCAGGCCGCGCGATCCGCCCGTGATCAGGGCCACCTGGCCGTCGAGCTGGAACAGTTGTTTGACGCTCATCGCTTGTCTCCTTGTTTTCTCGTCGTGGGCGGATCAGCAGACCTCGAACAGGCCGGCCGCGCCCTGGCCGCCACCGATGCACATGGTCACCACCACGTACTTGGCGCCGCGGCGCTTGCCTTCGATCAGCGCGTGGCCGGTCAGGCGCGCGCCCGACACGCCGTAGGGGTGGCCCACCGCAATGGCGCCGCCATTGACGTTGAGCAACTCGTCCGGAATACCCAGCTTGTCGCGGCTGTAGAGCACCTGGCAGGCGAAGGCTTCGTTGAGTTCCCACAGGCCGATGTCATCGACCTTCAGGCCCGCGCGCTGCAGCAGGCGCGGCACCGCGAACACCGGGCCGATGCCCATTTCGTCGGGCTCGCAACCGGCCACCGCGAAGCCACGGAAGATGCCCAGCGGCTGGATGCCCAGCTGCTCGGCTCGTTTGCCGTTCATGACCACGCAGGCCGAGGCGCCGTCGGAAAACTGACTGGCGTTGCCGGCGGTGACCACGCCGCCGGGCAGGGCCGCGCGGATCTTCTGTACGGCTTCGAGCGTGGTATCGGCGCGGATGCCTTCGTCGCTGTCGATGGTGACTTCGCGCGTGGTGATGCGGCCGCTGGTCTTGTCGACCACGCCCATCACCGTGGTCATGGGCACGATCTCGTCCTTGAACTTGCCGGCGGCCTGCGCGGCGGCGGCGCGCTGCTGGCTGCGCACACCATATTCGTCCTGCGCCAGCTTGGAGATGTTGTAGCGCTGGGCCACGGTTTCGGCGGTCTGCAGCATGCTCCAGTACAGCTCGGGCTTGTGCTCGGACAACCACGGGTCGCGGCGCATGTGGGTGTTGGACTCGTTCTGCACGCAGCTGATGCTTTCCACGCCGCCGGCCGCGATGGCGGGGCAACCCTCGACCATCACCCGTTGCGCGGCCATGGCAATCGTCTGCAGGCCCGACGAGCAGAAGCGGTTCACGCTCACGCCGCCGACGGTGACGGGCAGGCCCGCGCGCAAGGCGATGGCGCGCGCGATGTTGCCGCCGGTGGTGCCCTCGCCGAAGGTGCCGCCCATGATGCAGTCCTCGATTTCGTCGGGGTCGATGCCCGCGCGCTGCACCGCGTGCTGCACGGCGTGGCCGCCGAGCGTGGCGCCGTAGGTCATGTTGAATGCGCCCTTCCAGCTCTTGGCCAGACCGGTGCGCGCGGTGGAGACGATGACAGCGTCGATCATGTGTGTGTTCCTTGGTACGGGGGTGTTCAGGCGAAGCTCTGGCCTTCTTCGGCCAGCTTGCGCAGCAGCGGCGCGGGCGCCCACCAGTCGAAGGCGCCGGGTTCGGCGGCGAAGCCGCGCAGGGTGCGCACCACGTTGAACAGGCCGACCTCGTTGGCGTAGCACATGGGGCCGCCGCGGTGCGCCGGGAAGCCGTAGCCGTTGAGGTAGACCAGGTCCACGTCGGAGGCGCGCACGGCAATGCCTTCGTCCAGGATGCGCGCGGCCTCGTTGACCATGGCGAACACGCAGCGCTGCACGATCTCTTCGTCGCTGATCTTGCGCGGCGTGACGCCCTTGGCGCTGCGGTACTCGGCCACCACCTGGTCCACCACCGGGTCGGGCAGGGCGTTGCGCACGCCCGGCTCGTAGCGGTACCAGCCGGCGCCGGTCTTCTGGCCGAAGCGGCCGAGTTCACACAGCTTGTCGGCCACCGTGGGGTCGTGAGGCACGCCGGCTTCGGCGGCCTTGCGCTTGCGCGTGGCCCAGCCGATGTCCAGGCCCGCCAGGTCGCCCATGCGGAACGGGCCCATGGCGAAGCCGAATTTCTCCAGCGCCTGGTCGATCTGTTGCGGCGACGCGCCGGCCACGATCAGCGCGTTGGCCGCCGCGCCGTAGCGCGCCACCATGCGGTTGCCGATGAAGCCGTCGCACACGCCCGAGACCACCGAGACCTTGCGGATCTGCTTGCCCAGGGCCAGGGCGGTGGCCATCACGTCCTTGGCGGTCTGCGCGCCGCGCACGATCTCCAGCAGCTTCATCACGTTGGCCGGGCTGAAGAAGTGCAGGCCCAGCACGTCCTGCGGGCGGCGGGTGAAGCCGGCGATCTTGTTGATGTCCAGGTAGGAGGTGTTGGACGCCAGAATGGCGCCGGGCTTGCAGACCGCGTCGAGCTGCGTGAACACCTTTTCTTTGACGTCCATCTGCTCGAACACCGCCTCGATCACCAGGTCCACGTCCTGGAAGCTGTCATAGGACAGGGTGGGCGTAATCAGGCCCATGCGCTGCTCCACCTGCTCGGCGGTCAGCTTGCCGCGCTTGGCGCTGGTCTCGTAGTTGCGGCGGATGGTGGCCAGGCCGCGGTCCAGCGCTTCCTGGCTGGTTTCCAGCAGCACCACGGGCGTGCCCACGTTCAGGAAGTTCATGGTGATGCCGCCGCCCATGGTGCCGGCGCCCACCACGCCGACCGTCCTGATGGGGCGCAGCGGTGTGTCGGCCGGGATGTCGGGCAGCTTGCCGGCCGCGCGTTCAGCCGCGAACACATGGCGCGCCGCGCGCGACTCGGGCGTGTTCATCAAGGCGAAGAAGGCGGCGCGTTCACGGCGCAGGCCTTCGTCGAAGGGCTGGGTCACGCTGTCGGCCACGGCTTCCACGCAGGCCAGCGGGGCAGGCAGGCCCTTGGCCGCGGCCTTGACGCTGGTGCGTGCGAACTGCAGAAAGGCATCCGCTCCGGCGGTCGGCAGCTTCACGTCGCGCAGGCGTTTGAGCGGGGTCTTGTCGGCAGCGGCTTTTTGCGCGAAGGCGACGGCGGCGGCGACCACGTCGCCGTCCACCACCTGGTCCAGCAGGCCGGTGCCTTCAAAGGCGGCCGCCTTCTGCGGCGCGCCCGAGACGATCATGTTCAGCGCGGCTTCCAGCCCGATGGCGCGCGGCAGGCGCTGCGTGCCGCCGGCACCGGGCAGCAGGCCGAGCTTGACCTCGGGCAGGCCCAGGGTGGCGGACTGGAGTGCGACGCGGAAGTGGCAGCCCAGCGCCAGTTCCAGACCGCCGCCCAGGGCGTGGCCCGCGATGGCGGCCACCACCGGTTTGCCCGCGTTCTCCAGCGCGCGGATCACGTCCGGCAGGTGGGGCGACATGGACGAGCGGGGCGTGCCGAACTCGCGCACGTCGGCACCGCCGGAAAAGAACTGATCACTGCCCGTGATGACGATGGCGGTGATGGCCGGGTCGGCCAGGGCTCGGTCCACGCCGGCCACGATGCCGCTGCGCAGCGCGTGGCCCAGGCCGTTGACGGGCGGGTTCTGCAGGGTGAGCACGGCCACCGGGCCTTGCGGGGTGTAGTCCACCGGGTTCATGGGCTGTCTCCGAGTTGGTGAAAGAGGGATGGGGCAGGGGGTCCGGCGCAGCGGTCACGGAAGCCCCTTAGGGATTACCATGATCTGCAGTGCAGAACACAATTTCAAAACGACGTGGATAATAGCCACAAACCCACCGCACCACAATCCCATGCACGACAACCTGATGAACCGGCGCGACATCCATTTCCAGCTCCACGAGGTGCTGGCGGTGGATGAGCTGCTGCAGCGCCCCCGCTACCGCGAGCACAGCCGCGAGACCTTCGACGCGGTGCTCGACACCGCCTGGCGCATCGCCGAAGAACGCTTCGCGCCCCATGCGCGGCTGGGCGACGAGCAGGAGCCGCGCGTCGTGGATGGCGAGGTGGTGCTGCCCGAGGGCGTGCAGGCCGCGGTGCGCGCCTATTGCGAGGCGGGTTTCCTCTCGGCCACGGCCGACGAGGCTTCTGGCGGCATGCAGCTGCCGGTGCTGGTGGCGCAGGCCTGCCTGTCGGTGTTCCGCAGCGCCAACGTGGCCACCACGTCCTATGTGGGCCTGACGGCGTCGAACGCCAACGTGATCGAAAAATTCGGCAGCGCGGTGCAGCAGGCGCGCTACCTGCAGGCGCTGCGCGAAGGCCGCTTCTTCGGCACCATGGCCCTGACCGAGCCGCAGGCCGGCTCCGGCCTGAGCGACCTCAGGACCCAGGCCACGCCACGCGGCGACGGCAGCTACCTCATCAAAGGCCAGAAGATCTTCATCTCCGGTGGGGACCACGAGCTCAGCGAGAACATCGTGCACCTGGTGCTGGCCCGCCTGCCCGACGCGCCACCCGGCGTCAAAGGCATTTCGCTGTTCACCGTGCCCAAGTTCCACACCGATGAGCAGGGCCGCGTGGGCGCACGCAACGACGTCGCCCTGGCCGGGCTGATCCACAAGTGCGGCTGGCGCGGCACCACATCGACCATGCTGTCCTTCGGCGAAAACGATGCCTGTGTGGGCGAGCTGGTCGGCCGTCCGCACGAAGGGCTGGCCTGCATGTTCCACATGATGAACGAGGCCCGCATCGGCGTCGGCATGGGCGCCATCATGCTCGGCTACCGGGGCTACCTGGCCTCGCTTCAATATGCGCGCGAGCGCCTGCAGGGCCGTGCGCCGGGCAACAAGGACCCGTTGTCGCCACCGCTGCCGCTGGTGGCGCACGCCGACGTGCGGCGCATGCTGCTGGCCCAGAAGGCCTATGTGGAAGGCGCCTACGGCCTGGCGCTGTACGCCGCACGCCTGGTGGACGAACAGCGCACCGAGACCGACCCGCAACGCCTGAAGGAAGTGGCGCTGCTGCTGGAGCTGCTGACACCGGTGGTCAAGTCCTGGCCCTCGCAGTGGTGCCTGGAGGCCAATTCCCTGGCGATCCAGATCTTGGGCGGCTACGGCTACACGCGCGAGTTTCCGGTGGAGCAGTACTGGCGCGACAACCGGCTGAACATGATCCACGAGGGCACGCACGGCATCCAGGCGCTGGACCTGCTGGGCCGCAAGGTGGTGATGCAGGACGGTGCCGCGCTGGCGGCCATGAACCGGGTGGTGCGCGAGACGCTGAACGACGCCGCCGGCCTGCCGGCGCTGACGGAACCGACGCAGGCGCTGCAGACCGCCTGGCAGGACGTGCTGGACACCGTTGCCGCGCTGCGACCCGTGCTGCGGGACGACGCCGAGCACGTGCTGGCCAATGCCCACCTGTTCCTCGAAGCCTTCGGCCATGTGGTGCTGGCCTGGGCCTGGCTGCGCCAGACCACGGTGGCGCAGCGCGCGCTGGACGCCGGGGTGGTCACGCCCAAGGACGAGGCCTTCTACCGGGGCAAGCTGCAGGCCGGGCAGTGGTTCTTTCGCTGGGAGCTGCCCAAGGTCGCGCAGCAGCTGGCGCTGCTGCGTTCGCTGGACGACAGCCACCGCGCCATGCACGACAGGTGGTTCTGATGGGTGCGCCGCACGACCTCAATCAAGCCGCTGTGCCCGAGGGCTTTCGCCCCTTCGTCTACGCCGGGCCGTCCTACTTCCAGACCCTGGGCACGCTGCACGCGCGCGACCTGCCCGACGGCCTGATCGTGCTGGGCCTGCGGTTGACGGCGGCGCACTGCAACCGCCTGGGCATTCCGCACGGCGGCATGCTGGCCACGCTGGCCGACGGCGCGCTGGGCATCAACCTGCACCGGGCACGCCGCAACAGCCCGACCATGGTGACGGTCAACCTGAGCCTGGACTACCTGGCGGCGGCGCGCGAAGGCGAATGGCTGGAGGCGCATGTGACGCCGCGCCGACTGGGCCGGCAACTGGCCTTTGGCGACTGCGTGCTGCGCGTGGGCGAGCGCGAGGTGCTGCGCGCCACCGGCATCTTTGCCGCCGTGGCGCGCGTGCGACCGAGCTTCGAGTCGGACGGTTGAGGCGTGCGGCGCGGCTGGCCCAGTACAAGGGTTTCAGCGCGGCAGCGCGTCCTCGATCGAGCGCACCACCTCCAACAGGCGCGGGCGGACTTCCTTGAGCAGGAATTCGGGCGAGAGGTTGTAGGACGGGCCGCCCACGTTGACCGCCATCACCGGCAGGCCGTTGCCCGGGTCGAAGGCGCGGGCGATGCCGTTGACCTCCTTGTTCCAGTCGCCGAAGGAGCAGGTCACGCCCAGCGTGCGGTAGTCCTCCAGCGCCTTGTCCACGCCGGCCTGGATGCCGGGCCAGGCCAGGTGGTCCAGCTCGCGGATCTGTTCCAGCGCGTCTTCGCGCTCGGTGGCCGACACCGAGGCCAGCCAGGCCCGGCCCATGGCCGAGGCCGCCAGCGGCATGCGCGAGCCCACGTCCAGCGTCAGCGTGAGCGCGGCGCTGCTGCGGCAGTTCTCCACGTAGATCATCGAGAGCTTGTCGCGCACACCCAGGGACACCGAGGCGCCCGAGAAATTGGCCAGCTCCTGCATCATGGGGCGGGCGATCTTGCGCACGTCCAGGCGCGTGAGCAGGGCGCTGCCCAGGGCCAGGCAGGCCGTGCCCAGGCGGTAGCGCCCGCTTTCTTCGACGTGGATCAGGTAACCCAGTTTGGTCAGCGTCATGGTCAGGCGCGAGACCGTCGATTTGGGCAGCTTGCAGCGCACCGCCAGTTCCTGGTTGCTCAGCGTGGCTTCACCGGTGCGAAAGCAGGCCAGCACCTCCAGCCCGCGCGCCAGCGCCGTCACGAAGTGGCGGTCTTCCTTGGGTTTGCGGGTGGGGGCCGGGCGCCTGGTGCGGGCGGCGCGCTCAACAGCGCCCGTGACGGGCGCCGCCGGAGTCGGCGGGGCGGTGTCTGCGCTCAAAATGGAACTCCGTTCTGCAAATCGGGATAACAACTGTACCCGGATTGCAGCGGCGCACCCCCGCGCCCGCCATGAGGGTAAACCATCCCCCGGCCCGGCGGGTGGGCGCGCTCCGGCCGTTCAGGGATAGCGGCGCGACACCATCTCGGCCACGCAGGCGGGCTTGTCGCTGCCCTCCACATCCACCGTGGCCTGCCAGACCACCTGGGCGCCGCCGCCGGGCAGGGCCTCGCAGGCCTGCAGCGTGAAGCGGGCGCGGATGCGATCGCCCACGCGCACCGGCGCCATGAAGCGCACGCGGTTGAGGCCGTAGTTCACCGCCATGCGGGTGCCGCGCACTTCGATGCAGCCCTGCGACAGACCGGGCAGCAGCGAGAGGGTGAGGTAGCCGTGCGCGATGGTCGTGCCGTAGGGCGATTCGCGGCGGGCGCGCGCTTCGTCGATGTGGATCCACTGCAGGTCGCCGGTCACCTCGGCGAAGCGGTTGACCCGGTCCTGCGTGATGGGCAGCCAGTCGCTGACCGCCAGTTCTTCGCCGACGCGCGTGGCGAGCGCGTCCAGGCTGTCGGCTGCGAAGCCTTGCATGGCGCCGTCCCTCACAGGGTCTGCACCAGTTCGGGCACAGCGGCGAACAGGTCGGCCTCCAAGCCGTAGTCGGCCACCGAGAAGATCGGGGCTTCGGGGTCCTTGTTGATCGCCACGATCACCTTGCTGTCCTTCATGCCCGCCAGGTGCTGGATCGCACCCGAGATGCCCGCGGCGATGTACAGCTGCGGCGCCACGATCTTGCCGGTCTGGCCGACCTGCAGGTCGTTGGGGGCGTAGCCCGCGTCCACCGCCGCGCGGCTGGCACCGATGGCGGCACCCAGCTTGTCGGCCAGCGGGGTCATCACTTCGTTGAACTTCTCGCTGCTGCCCAGCGCCCGGCCACCGCTGACGATGATCTTGGCAGCGGTCAGCTCGGGGCGGTCGTTCTTGGCGATCTCGCTGCCCAGGTAGCTGCTCTTGCCGCTGGCTGCCACAGCACCCACGGTTTCCACGGCGGCGCTGCCACCCTGGCCCGCGGCGTCAAAACCGGTGGCGCGCACGGTGATGACCTTGGTGGCGTCGCTGCTCTGCACCGTGGCGATGGCGTTACCTGCGTAGATGGGACGCTCGAAGGTGTCGGCGCTGACGACCTTGCTGATTTCGCTGATCTGCGCGACGTCCAGCTTGGCGGCCACGCGGGGCGCGACGTTCTTGCCCGCGGCGGTGGCCGGGAACAGGATGTGGCTGTAGTTGCCGGCGATGGCCAGCACCTGGGCGGCGATGTTCTCGGCCAGGCCATGGGCAAAGCCTTCGGCGTCGGCGTGAATCACCTTGGACACGCCGGCGATCTGCGTGGCCTGCGCGGCGGCAGCACCGGCGTTGTGGCCGGCCACCAGCACATGCACCTCACAACCGCAAGCTGCGGCGGCGGTCACGGTGTTGAGGGTTGCGCCTTTGATGGAGGCGTTGTCGTGTTCGGCAATGACGAGTGCGGTCATGGTGTTTCTTCCTCAGATCACTTTGGCTTCGTTTTTCAGCTTCTCGACCAGGGCGGCCACATCGGCCACCTTGACGCCGGCACCGCGCTTGGCCGGCTCGGCGACCTTGAGCGTCTTCAGGCGCGGGCTCACGTCCACGCCCAGATCGGCCGGCTTGACGGTCTCCAGCGGCTTCTTCTTGGCCTTCATGATGTTGGGCAGCGTCACGTAGCGCGGCTCGTTCAGGCGCAGGTCGGTGGTGACGACAGCCGGCAGGCTCACTTCCAGCGTTTCCAGGCCACCGTCGATCTCGCGCGTGACCTTGGCCCGAGCTTCACCGTTCTGACCGGCGATCTCCACCTTGCTGGCGAAGGTGGCTTGCGGCAGGTCGGCCAGGGCGGCGAGCATCTGGCCGGTCTGGTTGGCGTCGTCGTCGATCGCCTGCTTGCCCAGGATCACCAGACCCGGTTGTTCCTTGTCCACCAGGGCCTTGAGCAGCTTGGCCACGGCCAGTGGCTGCAGGTCCAGGTCGGCCGGTGTTTCGACCAGGATGGCGCGGTCGGCACCGATGGCCATCGCCGTGCGCAGGGTTTCCTGGCACTGGGCCACGCCGCAGGAGACGGCGATCACCTCGGTGACCACGCCCTTTTCCTTCAGGCGCACAGCCTCTTCCACCGCGATTTCGTCAAACGGGTTCATGCTCATCTTGACGTTGGCGATGTCCACGCCCGTGCCGGCGCTCTTGACTCGCACCTTGACGTTGTAGTCCACCACGCGTTTGACGGGGACGAGGATTTTCATGGGGGCTCCTGTGGGAAGTGAGGGAGGCGCGCTGACGGGACTCAGCGCACGGTGGTGTTCAGGCGTTCGCGCAGTTCGCGCTTGAGCACCTTGCCGATGGCGCTGCGCGGCAGTTCGTCGATGAACCGCAGGTCCGCCAGGCGCTGGGTCTTGCCCGATCGTTCGTT
This sequence comes from Hydrogenophaga sp., assembly GCA_016790705.1. Classification (GTDB taxonomy): domain Bacteria; phylum Pseudomonadota; class Gammaproteobacteria; order Burkholderiales; family Burkholderiaceae_C; genus Hydrogenophaga. The sequence goes on along the minus strand of JAEUOT010000010.1, from coordinate 34,010 downwards.
GTGCCAGTTCTGCAGCGCTTCGGCCGGGGTGTCATCGCCAGCGCGGCGCACGACCAGGGCCACTGGCGTTTCGCCCCATTGCTCGGACGGCACGCCGACCACGGCCACATCGGCCACGGCCGGGTGCTGGCGCAGCAGGGCTTCCAGGTCGCTCGGGTAGATGTTGAAGCCGCCGCTGATGATCATGTCCTTGCGGCGATCCATCAGCACCAGGAAGCCGTCGTCGTCGAAGCGGGCCACATCGCCGGTGCGGATGAAGCGTTTGCCGCTGGCGTCGAACCACTCGACCTCGCGTGTCTTGTCCGGCTGGCGGTGGTAGCCGCTCATCATGCCGGCCGAGTGGCCGACCACCTCGCCGGTGCTGCCGGGCGGCAGCTCGCGGCCGTCTTCGTCGATCAGCCGGATGTCATGACCGCTGGCGGGCTGGCCCACGGTGTGCAGCTTGTGCGGGTGTTCGTGTGCGTTGAGGATGCAGGTGCCACCGCCCTCGGTCATGCCGTAGAACTCGACCAGCCCGCCGGGCCAGCGCGCCAGCACATCGGCCTTGAGCGCGGCGTGGAACGGCGCACTGGTGCAGAACTTCATGCGGAAGGCCGACAAGTCGAAGGCATCGAAGTCCGGCACGGCCATGAGGCGCTGGTACTGCACCGGCACCAGCATGGTGTGGGTGATGCGCCGCGCCTGCGACCACTGCAGGTAGCGCAGGGCGTCGAACTTTGCCATCAGGTGCACGCAACCACCGAAGGCGATGGTCGGAAAGAACACCACCAGCGTGGTGTTGGAGTACAGCGGTGTGGACAGCAGGGTCTGCGTGTCGGTTCCGTAGCCGTACTGCAGGCCGCGCCGCACATGGGTCCAGCGCATGCCGTGGGACTGCACGATGCCCTTGGGTGTGCCCGTGGTGCCCGATGAATAGATGATGTTGAACGGCGCTTCGGGCGGCAGCTTCACCGGCGCGGGCGTCGCGCCTTCGGGTGCGAGCCAGTGATCGAAAGGCATTCCGGTGGAAGCGTCGTCCAGCCAGATCGCATCCCGCGTGGGCCAGTCGCCACCGAGCAGATTCGCAGCGGACGCATCGACAAACAGGCGCTTCGCATCGGCGTCCGACAGCATCTGCGCCAGACTCTCCCGCGTGACCGACGGCGCCATTGGTGCCACGACCACGCCGGCGCGCAGGGCCCCCAGGTACAGCGCCGCGTAGCGCACCGAGGACTGCACACAGATGGCGATGGCCTCGCCCGGTTGTAGCCCATCCCGCTGCAGGGACGCCGCCACCCGGTCCATCAGCGCATCGAGCGCCGACCAGGTCAGGGTCTGGTCAGCGTCGCGCAGCGCAGGCGCACCAGGTCGTTCCAACGCGTGCTCGCGCACCAGATCGGCGATGAGCAGGAACGGCGACTCGGCGGTGATGGTGCGCGGCATGGGATTCCAGTGTCAGTGGTCTGCCAGCGCGATGTAGCGCGCCAGGTGGTGGTCTTCGTCACCGAACTGGTGGTCGATCATCACCAGGCGCTTGGCGTAGTGGGCCAGCGGCAGTTCCCAGGTCATGCCGATGCCGCCATGCAGCTGGATGCTTTCTTCAGCCACCTGCGTGCCGATGCGACCGATGCTGTACTTGGCCGCCGACAGCGCGCGCTCACGCGTCAGCCGGTCGGCCCCCATGGCCGCGGCGGCGTTGATGACCGCCGATCGCGCCTGCTCGATCTCCAGCAGCACGTCGGCCATGCGGTGCTGCAAGGCCTGGAAGCTGCCGATGGGCACGCCGAACTGCTTGCGGGTGCGCAGGTACTCCAGCGTGTGCTGTTTGGTCACGTCCATCGCGCCCACGGCTTCGGCGCACAGCGCGAGCCGGCCCCAGCCCACGGCCTGTTCCAGCACCGCCAGGCCTTCACCTTCGCCGCCCAGCAGGGCCGTTGCGGGCAGGCGGACCTGGTCGAAGTGGACGTCGGCCACGCGACCGCCATCGACCCGCGGGTAACCCTGGCGCCGGATGCCCGCCGCGTCCGCCGGCACCAGGAACAGCGAGATGCCGGCCTCGTCGTCGATGGCGCCGGCCGTGCGCGCACTCACCAGCAGCAGGCCGGCGGCCTCACCGTGCAGCACCACGCCTTTGGCGCCGTCGAGCACATAACCATCGCCCTGCCGCGTGGCCTGCAGACCCACGTGCGGGAGCTCGTGGTGGCCACCGGTCTCCTCGTGCGCGAGTGCGGCCACGGTGCTGCCGTCCAGAATGCCGGCCAGCAGTGCCTTCTGCGCGTCGCTGCCGGCGGCCACGATGGCGCGGCCGACCACGAGCGCGCCGAGGAAGGGTTCGATCGCCAGGCCCTTGCCCAGGCTCTCGAACACCACGCTCACGTCGAACGCGTCGCCGCCGAACCCGCCCACGTCCTCGGGGAACAGCGCGCCGATGGCGCCAAGCTCGGCCAGGCCGTTCCAGACGTCGGCGCTGTAGCCGGCGGCGGATGCAGCGGCGGCGTGCCGCGCTTCGATCGGGTACTGCTCGGCCAGGAAGCGGTCCAGCGTGTCGGCGAGCATGCGCCGGTCTTCGGTGTGTTCAAAGTGCATGGTCTGGCCTCACAGTCCGAGGATCATCTTGGAGATGATGTTTTTCTGGATTTCGTTGGAGCCGCCGAAGATCGACAGCTTGCGGTAGTTGAAGTACTGCGCGGCGGCGGCCTTGGCTTCTTCCGGCCCGGACCACGGGCCCTCATAGCCGGCGTGCAATGCCGCCTCCACGAAAGGCAGGGCGTAAGGCCCCATGGCACGGCGCATCAACGACAGCAGTTCCTGCCGGATTTCGGTGCCGCGGATCTTGAGCATGGAGCTCTCGGCGCCCGGCACGCCGCCACCGGCCACCGCCGCGATCACGCGCAGGTTGGTGGTCTTCATGTTCTTCAGATCGATCTCGACTTTGGCCAGGCGCGCCGCGAACATCGGGTCCTGCGTCAGCGGCCGGCCCTTGTGCATGACACGCGAGGCGGCGGCCTTGAGCTTTTCCAGCCCCGCGACCGAGAAGCCGACGCCGGCGATGTTGGTGCGCTCGTAGGTCAGCAGGTACTTGGCGCAGGTCCAGCCGTTGTCGGGCTCCCCCACCAGGTTTTCGGCGGGAACCTTCACGTCGGTGAAGAACACCTCGTTGACCTCGTGCTCGCCGTCCAGCGTGATGATGGGCCGCACCTCGACGCCGGGGCTGTTCATGTCGATGAGCAGGAAGCTGATGCCTTCCTGCTTCTTCGCTTCCCGGTTGGTGCGCACCAGACAGAAGATCATGTTGGCGTGCTGGCCCAGCGTGGTCCAGGTCTTTTGGCCGTTGACGACGTAGTGGTCGCCCTGCAGCACGGCGGTGGTCTTCACGCCCGCCAGATCGGAGCCGGCACCCGGCTCCGAATAACCCTGGCACCACCAGTCTTCCCCGCTGAGGATGCGCGGCAACCAGTGGCGCTTCTGTGCCTCGTTGCCGTACTTGATGAGCACCGGCCCCAGCATGCTCAGGCCGAAGGGCACGATGCGCGGCGTGTGCGCCAGCGCACATTCCAGTTCAAAAATGAACTTCTGCACCGCGCTCCAGCCCGGGCCGCCCCATTGCTCGGGCCAGTGGTTGGCCAGCCAGCCGCGGCGGTTCAGGATGGCGTGCCACTCTTCCATGTCGGCCTTGGACAGGCGCTGACCGTCTCGCACCTTGCTGGACAGGCGCCCGGGCAGCTCGTCCTGGAGGAACTGGCGCACCTCGGCGCGGAAGGCTTCTTCTTCGGGGGTGAAGCTCAGGTCCATGCGTTGTCTCCTTGCATTAAAAACGGTTCAATGTTCTGCAATGCAGATTATCGAGCGCAGCTTTGTATTGGACAATACGCGCTCGCATTGACACACTGTCAATTCAAATTTGACAAACATGGACCCCAACGACCTTGCCCTGCTGGTGGAAATCCAGGAGGCCGGCAACCTGAGCCAGGCCGCCCGGCGCCTGAAGATGACGCGGGCCAACGTCAGCTACCGCCTCGCGCAGCTCGAACGCGCGGTGGGGGCGCAGCTGTTCCGACGCACCACGCGCCACGTCGAAGCCACCGAACTGGGCCTGCGGCTGTACCAGCACGGGCTGGCGGTGCGCAACGAACTGCAGGCCGCGCAGGAGACGCTGGCCTCGCTGGGGCAGGGCTTGCAGGGCCGGGTCCGCCTGAGCGTGCCCAGCGGCTACGGCCAGATGGTGATGGCGCCCTGGCTGATCGAATTCAAGCGCCAGTACCCCGGCGTGGTGCTGGACGTGCTGTTCGAAAACCGGGTGGACGATCTCTTGCGCGACGAGGTGGACATCGCGGTGCGCATCATGTCGGCGCCCCCGCCCACGCTGGTGGCGCGCGACATGGGGCGGGTGCGCTACCTGTGCTGCGCCTCGGCAGGTTATGCAGGGCCACACGGCCTGCCGCAGACGCTGGCGCAGCTGCGGCAGACACCCCTGATCACCTCGGGCGTGGTCGGGCGCGAACTGCGGCTGGCGGCCTACCGCAACGGGCAAGGCGACGAAGCCGACCTGCGTGAAGAAGTGACACTGGAGCCGACGCTGATCTCCGAGCACTTTCCCTTCCTGCGCGAGGCCATCCTGGCCGGCCTGGGCGTGGGCCTGGTGCCCGACTACGTGGTGCAGGACGCCGTGGACAGCGGCGCCCTCGTGACCGCGCTGGACGAACTGCGCCTGAGCATCTTCGGCAACCGCATCTTCATGCTCTACATGCCCAACCGGCACCAGACGCGCTCGGCCCGGGCGCTGATCGATCACCTGCTGGTTCAGGCCGGCTGACTGGGCGGTGCGGAACAGACGCATTGTTCGGCGAATGGCGGAAGCGGGGCGGCTCACTCAATTCACCGAGTCCATCGGGTACGTGGTTCGTGACCTCCGTGTTGAGGTTTGCAAAGGTTGCGGTGATGGATTGGCGTATGCGGTCCGGGTCGAGGTCGAATGTGCTGGTCAGCATCCGCACGGCGCAGTAGTCCTTCATGCGGCTGTTGGACGTCCCAGGGCCAACATGGCATGACACGCGTTCCCGCCACTGGCATTGAGCCAAGGTAAGGGGTTGTCGATTCGGGCCGAGTTTCGGCGTATTGGATACGTCTTCCCCTGATCGGAAGTGGTTGTCAAATCGCGCTACGGGTTAAGCCTGTTTTCCCCTGATTGGCACCACATTGCCAGCTACGCAGCCGTCCAGATAGTTGCTCCAGGCCTGCATCATCTCGGCTCGCGGCTGCAGGTACATCGCATGGTTGTATGACGCGCTGACCTGGTTACGTTCCTGGTGGGCCAGCTGAAGTTCAATGTGCGCGTGCGGCCAGCCCTGTTCGTGCAGCAGGGTCGAGGCAATGCCACGAAAGCCATGGCCTGTCATGCGCCCCGCGTAGCCCATGCGGTCCAGCGCGCCCAGGATCGTGTTATTGCTCATCGACTTCTGATGGTCACGCTCGCCGGGGAAGAGCAGGGGGCTGTGACCGGTCAGGGTGTGGAGGCTTCGCAGCAGGGTCACGGCTTGGGTGGAGAGGGGCACCACGTGAGGCGTCTTCATCTTCATGCGGGACGCGGGGATGTCCCAGCGTCCGCCGTCGAGGTCAAATTCTTCCCAGCGGGCACCGATCAGCTCGCTGGTGCGCACGAAGGTCATGGCCATGAGCTTGATGGCCACGCGCGTGACGGTGCTACCGTTGTAGACCTCGATCTTGCGCAGCAGCTCGGGCAGTTCCTTGCTGTCCAGCCGCGCGTAGTTTTCCTTCTTGCGCGAGGCCAGCACATCGCTGGGGCGAATCTCCACGGCCGGATTGCGTTTCGCCAAGCCATGAGCGATGGCGTAGCGAAAGATCTGGGAGCAGGTCTGCAGGGCGCGTTTGGCGATGTCGAGGGCGCCACGTTTTTCGATGGCCTTCATCATCGCGACCAGTTCGGGTGCCTCGATTTCGGCGACCGGCCTTTTGCCGATGGCTGGAAAGACGTCCGCCTCCAGGCGGCGCCACACATAGACCGTGTGGCTGTCGCTGCGCGCAGCCTTCCAGCTTTCCCACCATTTTTTCGCCACGGCAGCGAATGTGTCTTCGACCGCCAGACGACGGGCAATCTTGTCGGACTTGCGTGCGGCCATGGGGTCAACACCCGTCGCCAGCAGCTTCCTTGCCAAGTCCGCCTTGTCCCGGGCCTGCGCAAGGGAGACATCCGGGTAGACGCCCAGGGCCATGAGCTTTTGCTTGCCCTCATGGCGATAAGCCCAGCGCCACAACCTGGAGCCCTGAGGTGTGACGTGCAACTGGAGGCCGCGCCCGTCAGAGAGCTTGAAAGCCGACTCTCGTGGCTTGCTGGACTTGATGGCGATGTCGGTCAGGGCCATGTTTACCCCCGTTGGTAGCGGAAATACCAACAAGGCACCTCCTGCGTACCACCAACAATACCAACGGAAACCATTGGATGGCAAGAACCGTTACGGGACGTCCAGAAACAAAAAAGCCCCGGAACACTAGGGAATCCGGGGCTTTCAGGGTGTCTTGCGAGACGTCTTGGGACGTTCTGGGACAAATTACTGGCGGAGAGGGCGGGATTCGAACCCGCGGTGGGGATTAGCCCACACACGCTTTCCAGGCGTGCGACTTAAACCGCTCATCCACCTCTCCGCGAAGCCTCGCATTGTAGCAGCCCGCGAGGGCGGTCTTCAGGCTTTCGACTTGTTGGCACCGATCATCTGCATCGCCGACCCGATCAGCGCCGAGACCTCGGTCATGTTGCCCGGCACGATGAGGGTTGTCGTGGCGTCCGCCGCGACCTTGCCGTAGGCGTCGACGGCGCGCTCGGCGACCTTGAGTTGCACGGCCTGCTCGCCGCCGGGTTGGCGGATGGCGGCGGCGATGCGTTCGATGGCCTGTGCGGTGGCTTCGGCGACGGCGGTGATGGAGGCCGCTTCACCTTGCGCCTGGTTGATGGCGGCCTGCTTTTCGCCTTCGGAGCGGGCGATGAAGGCCTCGCGCTCACCGGTGGCGATGTTGATCTGCTCCTGACGGCGCCCTTCGGACGCGGCGATCAGGGCGCGCTTTTCCCGCTCGGCGGTGATCTGCGCCTGCATCGCGTGCAGGATTTCCTTGGGCGGGGTCAGGTCCTTGATCTCGTAGCGCAGCACCTTGACGCCCCAGTTCAGCGCGGCCTCGTCGATGGCCTGCACCACCTGCGCGTTGATGATGTCGCGCTCTTCGAAGGTCTTGTCCAGCTCAAGCTTGCCGATCACCGAACGAAGCGAGGTCTGGGCCAACTGCGTCACGGCAACGATGTAGTTCGACGAGCCATAGCTGGCGCGCATCGGGTCCGTGACCTGGAAATACAGGATGCCGTCGACCTGCAGTTGGGTGTTGTCGCGCGTGATGCAGATCTGGCTGGGCACATCCAGCGGGATTTCCTTGAGGCTGTGCTTGTAGGCGACCTTGTCGATGAACGGCACCAGGAAGTTCAGCCCGGGCGCAAGCGTGCTGTGGTACTTGCCCAGGCGCTCCATCACCCAAGCGTTCTGCTGGGGCACAACCTTGACTGCGCGAACGATGAAGACGGCGGCGATGACAAACAGAAGGACGGCAATTTCCATGAGCTTTTCCCGATGAGTTGGAAGAAAAGGGGAGTCGGACAGGTCGGCAGATCAGGCTTTTTCAACCCGGAGCCGGTTTCCGACGAGTTCGGCGATTCGGTAGTGTCCGGGCGCAGCGTCCTGACCCGGCGACAGGAAGACAGCCCACTGCGCGCCGCGGTAGCGCACGCTGGCGGTGCCATCGTCGTTCCATTGCTCGACGTGCAGGACTTCGCCGATGTCGAGGTTGACGCTGCGCAGCGAACGCACGGACGGGTCACCCTTGTGACGGCGGCGCAGTTGGTGGCCAGCCACGACGGCAGCCGCACCGACCAGCGCGGCTGTCACCAACTGACCGGTCACGCCCAGTCCCAGGTGCGCCGCCAGCGCGCCGGCGGCCAGGCCGGTTGCCAGCATCAGCAGATAGAAGGTGCCCGTGAACAGCTCCAGCGCCACCAGCGCTGCCGCCAGCAACCACCACACGGTCGAATCAGCCATCGGTTCTCCTTCGCCAGAGCGGCTTGCGGTGTCTGGCGTGCGCCACATTCTGCGTCAAAAGAACCGCCTGAAATCGGGACGCCAGACGATTTCCGTACACTTGCCCGCTTCCGCTCACCTCCCACCCCCGCCCCCGGCTTGAACCGGCTGGAGACCCTGATGAAATTCCGTTTTCCCATCGTCATCATCGACGAGGACTTCCGCTCCGAAAACACCTCGGGTCTGGGCATTCGCGCCCTGGCCCAGGCGATCGAGAGTGAGGGCTTCGAGGTCGTCGGGGTCACCAGCTACGGCGACCTGTCGCAGTTCGCGCAGCAGCAGTCGCGCGCCAGCGCCTTCATCCTGTCGATCGACGACGAGGAATTCACACCCGGTCCCGATCTGGACCCCGCCGTGCTGAACCTGCGCTCCTTCATCGAGGAAGTGCGCCGCAAGAACGCCGAGGTGCCGATCTATGTGTACGGCGAGACCAAGACCAGCCGCCACCTGCCCAACGACATCCTGCGCGAGCTGCACGGCTTCATCCACATGTTCGAGGACACGCCGGAATTCGTGGCGCGTCACATCATCCGCGAAGCCAAGAGCTATCTGGAAGGCATCCAGCCGCCGTTCTTCAAGGCACTGCTGGACTACGCCGAGGACGGCTCCTATTCATGGCACTGCCCCGGCCACTCGGGCGGCGTGGCCTTCCTGAAGACGCCGGTGGGCCAGATGTTCCACCAGTTCTTCGGCGAGAACATGCTGCGCGCCGACGTCTGCAACGCCGTGGAGGAACTCGGCCAGCTGCTCGACCACAACGGCGCCATCGGCGCCTCGGAGCGCAATGCGGCGCGCATCTTCAACGCCGATCACTGCTTCTTCGTCACCAACGGCACGTCGACGTCCAACAAGATGGTCTGGCACCACACGGTGGCGCCAGGGGATGTGGTGGTCGTCGACCGCAACTGCCACAAGTCGATCCTGCACTCGATCATCATGACCGGCGCGATCCCGGTCTTCCTCAAGCCGACCCGCAACCACTACGGCATCATCGGCCCGATCCCGCAGAGCGAATTCGAGATCGAGTCCATCAAGGACAAGATCCGCGCCAACCCGTTGCTGGCCGGCGTGGATGCCGACAAGGTCAAGCCGCGCATCCTGACGCTGACGCAGTCCACCTACGACGGCGTGCTCTACAACACCGAGACCATCAAGAACCTGCTCGACGGCTACGTCGACAACCTGCACTTCGACGAAGCCTGGCTGCCGCACGCCGGCTTCCACCCGTTCTACGGCACCTTCCACGCCATGGGCCGCAAACGCGGCCGGCCCCAGCATTCCGTGGTGTACGCGACGCAGTCGATCCACAAGCTGCTGGCGGGCATCAGCCAGGCCAGCCACGTCCTCGTGCAGGACTCGCAGAACACCAAGCTGGACCGGCACCTGTTCAACGAGTCCTACCTGATGCACACCTCGACGTCGCCGCAGTACAGCATCATCGCCAGTTGTGACGTGGCCGCCGCCATGATGGAGCCGCCCGGCGGCACCGCGCTGGTCGAGGAGAGCATCGCCGAAGCCCTGGATTTCCGTCGGGCCATGCGCAAGGTCGAAGCGGAGTTCGGGCCGGACGAGTGGTGGTTCCAGGTCTGGGGCCCGGACGAGCTGGTCGAGGAGGGCGTGGGCCAGGCCAGCGACTGGGTGCTCAATCGCAAGAAAGACGACAAGGACACCGAAGACGACTGGCACGGTTTCGGGGACATGGCGCCGGGCTTCAACATGCTGGACCCGATCAAGGCCACCATCGTGACCCCCGGCCTGAACCTCAAGGGCGATTTTTCGTCCTCGGGCATTCCGGCCTCCATCGTCACCAAGTTCCTCGCCGAACACGGCGTGGTGGTCGAGAAGACCGGGCTCTACTCGTTCTTCATCATGTTCACCATCGGCATCACCAAGGGCCGCTGGAACACGCTGCTGACCGCGCTGCAGCAGTTCAAGGACGACTACGCCAAGAACCAGCCGATGTGGCGGATCATGCCGGAGTTCTGCGCCAAGCAGCCGCGCTATGAACAGATGGGTCTGCGCGACCTGTGCCAGCACGTGCACGCGCTCTACGCGAAGTACGACGTGGCCCGCCTGACCACCGACATGTACCTGAGCGACCACCGCCCGGCCATGAAGCCCAGCGACGCCTTCTCGCACATCGCCCACCGGACCACCGAGCGCGTCGCCATCGACGAACTGGAGGGCCGCATCACCACCAGCCTGGTGACGCCGTACCCGCCGGGCATCCCGCTGCTGATCCCGGGCGAGGTGTTCAACCGGAAGATCGTCGACTACCTCAAATTCAACCGCGAGTTCGCGCGCGAGTGTCCGGGATTCGAGACCGACATCCACGGACTGGTGCAGGAAACCGGTCCGGATGGCGTGGTCAGGTATTTTGCGGACTGCGTGAAGGCGGGGTAAGCTGGGGCCCGACCATCAGAGGAGCACCGATGTTTCCCGAGTACCGCGACCTGATCACCCGCCTCAAGGGGCACGACCATCACTTCACCCGCCTGTTCGACAAGCACAACGAGTTGGACCAGGCGATCAAGAACATGGAAGCGCACATCCAACCGGCCACCAGTGCCGAGATCGAGCGCCTGAAGAAGGAAAAGCTGGCCCTCAAGGATCAGATCTACGCCCACCTGCGTCAGGCTGCCAGCACCTGACCGACCGGCAAACGGCCCGCTCAACGCGGGCTGTTTTGTTCCGGCGGCCTGAAATCGGGGCGCTCGCGCAGGAACGTCGCGAAGCGCGGCAGGCCGCTGTCGTGCAGGCCCCGGTAGCGGTAGGTGACCCAGGTGCCTACGGCGGGCGGATGTTCGCGCTGGACATCGGTAAAGCCGCTGCCCAGGCGGAACCGCAGGCCTTCCGGCGTCTGCACCTCCAGAGCGCCCAGGCGCCCGGCGTGGCGGCCCTTGCCCGGCAGATGGGACAGCACGCGGGCCTCCGCGTCATCGAACGGCTTGAGCTTGACCAGGTCTTCGCCGCGCACGGCCCGATACAGCGAATCGCCCCGGTGCAGCATCAGCCCTTCGGCGCCAGCACGCACCACCGCCTTGAGCTGACGCTGAAGGGCTTCATGGCTCTCGACACGCTGCTGGGGAACGGCCACCACCCACGGCCTGTTCAGACTCGCGATCAGCTCCCCGCAGGCTCGCAGCCGTTCGTCGAACACGCCAGGGTGCGCCGGCAGGTCAAACACCATGAACCGCATTGACCGCCAGGCCGCGTCATCGGGTTGGGCCTGCCGGACCGTGCCGCTGGCATGTTCAAAGCGACCGCGGCCCGCCCACAACTCTCCATCCATGGGTGTGGCAGGCCACCCCTCGGTGAACCAGGCCGGCGGGTTCACCACGTCGCCACCGCGCGTCCACAGGCGACGGCCATCCCAGTAGCCGCGCACACCATCGTATTTCTCGCTGACCCAGTAGGCGGACAGGTCGAGACCGGGGTGGTACTTCCCGGCCAGCATGAGTTCGGGCGCCGACGGTCCGCCGGCCGCGATCACCGGGCACAAAAAAGCACCGGCCAATGCAGCGAGGAAGCTGCGTCGGCCGGTGCGGGTCATGGGGTCGGGTGGGCTCGCGCGATCAGGCGACCGACTCACTGTCCTTGCTGATGCCAGCCGTCTGGCTGAACCCGCAGTCGACGTACGTGATCTCGGAGGTCACCCCGGACGCCAGGTCCGACAGCAGGAACGCCGCCACATTGCCGACGTCCTCGATCGTCACGTTGCGCCGCAGCGGGGATGCCGCCGCGACATAGCCCAGCAGCTTGCCGAAATCCTTGATGCCGCTGGCAGCCAGCGTCTTGATCGGACCGGCGCTGATGCCATTGACGCGGTAGCCGCGCGGCCCCAGGGACTCGGCCAGGTAGCGCACGCTGGCCTCCAGGCTGGCTTTGGCCAGGCCCATGGTGTTGTAGTTGGGGATGGTCCGCAGCGCACCCAGGTAGCTCAGCGTCAGCAGCGCGGCATTGGGATTGAAATAGGGCAGGGCAGCCTTGGCCATCGCCGGGAAGCTGTAGGCGCTGATGTCGTGCGCGATGCGGAAATTCTCGCGTGTCAGACCGTCGAGGAAGTCGCCGCCGATGGCCTCGCGCGGGGCAAACCCGATGCTGTGCACGAAGCCGTCAAATGTGGGCCAGACCTGCGACAGGTCGGCAAACAGCTTGTCGATCTGCGCGTCATCACCGACGTCACAATCGAACACCAGCGACGAACCGAAGTCGGCGGCGAATTCGGTGATGCGGTCCTTGAACCGTTCACCCACATAGCTGAAAGCCAGCTCGGCCCCCTGCGCATGACAGGCCTTGGCAATGCCGTAGGCGATGGACCGGTTGGACAGCACGCCCGTGATCAGCAGTTTTTTGCCGGCGAGAAAACCCATTGTTCAGACTCCAGAAAAAATTCCCGCAGAATTGTCGCATGCATCTTCCCCGCGTCCGTTCGACCCGCCTGCCCGGCCTGAGGCACCTGATCGTTCTGGCCGCATGGCTTGTGATGCCGCCGGCCTGGTCGGCCCACGGCTACGCGCTCTGGGGTGAGTTGCGCTACCCGCCAGACTTCCCGCATTTCGACTACGTCAACGCCCAGGCCCCCAAGGGCGGGGAACTGCGGCTGGTGAGCAACCTGCGGGTCTCGACCTTCGACAAGTACAACCCTTTCACGCTGCGCGGCAACGCGCCGGCCTACCTGTCGTCGCTCATGTTCGACAGCCTGCTGGCGGGAGCGCTGGACGAGACCGGCTCCGCCTACGGGCTGCTGGCGTCGGACGTCGCATTGGCGCCGGACCGGTTGTCGGTCACGTTCCGCCTGCGGCCGCAGGCGAGGTTCCACAACGGGCAAGCCGTGCTGGCCGCCGATGTGAAACACAGTTTCGACACCCTGATGGGACCGCACACCTCGCCGGCCTACAAGACGATGCTCGAAGACGTGGCCGGACTCGACGTCGTCGACGACCACACGGTGCGTTTCCGGTTCAGGAAGATCAACCGCGAGCTGCCGCTGACCGTGGGCAGCCTGCCGGTGTTCAGCCGAGCCTGGGGTGACGAGAAGGACCCCAAGACCGGACAGCGCAAGAGCTTCGACCAGGTGGTGACGGACATCCCGATCGGCAGCGGGCCCTACAAGATCGGCCCGGTCCGGTTCGGCAAGGACATCACCTATGTCCGCGACCCGGCCTACTGGGCCAGGGACCTGCCGGTTCGCCGCGGCACCGCCAACTTCGACCGCATCACGGTCAAGATCTACAAGGACAACACGGCCCGGCTGGAGGCGCTCAAGGCCGGCGAGTTCGACCTGATGCGCTTTTTCTCCGCCGGGGACTGGGCGCGGCGTGTGAACGGAAAACGCTTCGACAGCGGGGAACTGGTCAAGGCCGAGTTCACCCACCGCCAGCCGACAGGCTTCCAGAGCTACGTGCTCAACACTCGCCGCCCCCCGCTGGACGACATCCGCGTGCGGCAGGCGCTCGGCCTGGCGCTGGACTACGAATGGATGAATCGCCAGATGTTCTACAGCGCCTACCAACGGGTGCAGGGACTGTTCGGCAACACCGACTGCGCATCGAACGGCCTGCCCGGTCAGGCGGAACTGGCGTTGCTGGCACCCTGGCGGGGGCAGTTGCCGCCGGCGGTGTTCAGTCCGGCCTACCGGGCGCCCCGCACCGATGGTGATGATTCGCTGCGGGGCAACCTGCGCAGGGCGCAGGCGCTGTTGCGCGAGGCCGGCTGGACGGTGCGCGATGGCGCGCTGCGCAATGCGCTGGGTGAGCCGATGGTGTTCGAATACCTGGACAGTCAGGAAACCGGGGCCCGGGTGGTCGCGCCGTGGTCCCGGAACCTGGAGAAGCTCGGCATCGAACTGCGCTTCCGCCCGGTCGACTTCGCGCTGTACCAGCAACGGTTGCGCACGTTCAACTTCGACATCACATCGCTGGCCTATGGCGGCACCCACAACCCCGGCACCGAATACGCCGACCTGTTCGGCAGCCAGGCGGCCAGCACCGAGGACTCGGGCAACCTGGCCGGTGTCCGCAGCCCTGCGGTCGACGCCCTGGTGGCGCGCCTGATCGGGGCCGACACCCGTCCCGATTTCCTGGCGGCCTGCCGGGCGCTGGACCGGGTGATCATGCACAGCCATTACCTGGTGCCCCAATGGTCGTCGAGCACCCACCGGATGGTCTACAACGCCTGGCGCCTCGCCAGGCCCGCGTCCATGCCGCCGTACGCGACCGGTGAGGACTGGGCGATTGATACCTGGTGGAGCAAACCCTGACATGTGGTCCTACATCCTCAAGCGCCTGCTGCTGATGATCCCGACGCTGTTCGGGGTGCTGCTGCTGACATTCGTGGTGATCCAGTTCGTGCCGGGAGGGCCGGTCGAGCAGTACCTGGCCGAGGCGCGCACCGGCAAGGGCACCGGCGCAGAGGGTGGGGCGGTGTACCGGGGCGCACAGGGGGTCGATGCCAAGCGGCTGGAGCAGATCAAGGCGCTGTACGGCTTTGACAAGCCGGCCCACGAACGCTTCTTCCAGATGATCGGGCAGTTCGCGCGCTTCGACCTGGGAACCAGCTTCTTCCAGAACAAGGCGGTCTCCCAACTGATCATCGAGAAGCTGCCGGTCTCGGTCAGCCTGGGACTGTGGACCTTCTTCATCAGCTATCTCGTCGCAGTGCCCTTGGGTGTGCTCAAGGCGGTGCGGGCCGGATCGCGGTTTGACCTGGTGACCACGCTGCTGGTGCTGGTGGGCTACGCGATCCCCGGGTTCGTGCTCGGCGTGGCCTTGCTGGTGATCTTCGGTGGGCAGTTGCAATGGTTCCCGCTGCGCGGGCTGACCTCGCCGAACTGGGACGAGCTGTCGTGGGGCGCCCGCATCGTCGACTATTTCTGGCACATCGCGCTGCCGGTGACGGCGATGGTGGCGGGCAGCTTTGCGGTCACCGCCATGCTGACCAAGAACGCCTTCCTCGAAGAGATCCGCAAGCAGTATGTGATGACCGCCCTTGCCAAGGGGCTGTCGGAGCGACAGGTCCTGTACAGGCATGTGTTCCGCAACGCGCTGATCCCTATCGTGACCGGCTTTCCGGCGGCGTTCATCGGCGCCTTCTTCACCGGGGCACTGCTGATCGAGACCCAGTTCTCGCTGGATGGACTGGGCCTGCTGGGCTACGAGAGCGTGATCCGGCGCGACTATCCCGTGGTGCTGGGCACGCTGGTCCTGTTCACCCTGATCGGGCTGGTGACCAAGCTGGTCTCCGATCTCTGCTACGTGTGGGTCGACCCGCGCGTGAAATTCGATTGAAGGCCATGGCTTCGATGTCTCCATCGCAACGCGCGTGGCAGCGGTTCAAGCGCAACCGCCAGGGCTTTTGGAGCCTGGTGATCTTCTGCACACTGGTGCTGCTGAGCCTGTTCGCGGAGGTGTTGTCCAACGACCGGCCGCTGGTCGTGCGCTACGAAGGGAAGACCTATTTCCCGATCGTGCAGGAGTTGCCCGAAACCACTTTCGGTGGTGATTTCGAGTCGCCCACCGATTATCTGGACCCCTATATCCGCGACCGCATCACCGGCCATGGCAACTGGGCGGTCTACGCGCCCAATCCCTACGGTCCCAAGACACTCAACTATTTCGCCAAGGAACCCAACCCGTCCCGTCCGACGGCCGACAACTGGCTGGGCACCGACGACCGGGGGCGCGACCTGCTGGCCCAGTTGCTCTACGGCTTTCGCGTCAGCGTGCTGTTCGGGCTGGCGCTGACCGCCATCGGCACGGTGCTGGGCGTGGTCACCGGTGCGATTCAGGGTTTCTACGGCGGCCGGACCGACCTGGCGTTCCAGCGGTTCATCGAAGTCTGGGGGTCGATGCCCGAGCTGTACCTGCTGATCATTTTTTCTGCGGTGCTCTCGCCCAGCATCGGGCTGTTGCTGGTGTTGCTGAGCCTGTTCGGCTGGATGGGGCTGTCGGACTACGTGCGGGCCGAGTTCCTGCGCAACCGCCAGATGGACTATGTGCGTGCCGCCCGGGCCATGGGCCTGTCCAACGCACAGATCATCTGGCGCCATGTGCTGCCCAACAGCCTGACGCCGGTGGTGACCTTCTTGCCGTTCCGCATGAGCGCGGCGATCCTGGCCCTGACGTCGCTGGACTTCCTGGGGCTTGGTGTGCCGCCGGGCACGCCGTCGCTGGGCGAGCTGCTCAGCCAGGGCAAGAACAACATCGACGCCTGGTGGATCTCGCTCTCGACCTTCGGCGTTCTGGTGGTCACCCTGTTGCTGCTGACGTTCATGGGCGATGCGTTGCGCGACGCGCTCGATCCGCGAAAGGCCGACGCATGACGGCGCCGTTGCTGGAGGTGTGCGGACTGCGTGTGGCCTTCGGTGGCCAGGAGGTGGTGCACGGCATCGACTTCACGCTGGCGCAGGGCGAAAAGCTGGCCCTGGTCGGGGAATCGGGGTCGGGAAAGACCGTGTCTGCGCTGTCGCTGTTGCGGCTGGTGCAGGGCGCCCAGGTCAGCGGGAGCGCCCGTCTGGAGGGACAGGACCTGCTGTCGCTGGGCGAGCATGCCCTTCGGGGGGTGCGCGGTGACCGCGTGGCGGTGGTGTTCCAGGAGCCGATGACGGCGCTCAATCCGCTGTTCAGCGTGGGTGCCCAGATTGCCGAAGTGCTGCAGCTCAAGCGGGGGCTGAATGCCGCTCAGGCGCGCGCGGCCGCCATCGAACTGCTGGCGTCGACCGGCATTCCCGAACCGGCACGACGAGCAGGCGCCTTCCCACACCAGCTCAGCGGCGGCCAGCGCCAGCGCGCCATGATCGCGATGGCGTTGGCCTGCGAGCCCCGTTTGCTGATTGCCGACGAACCGACGACCGCGCTCGATGTCACGGTGCGGGCGCAGATCCTGGCCCTGCTGTCGGACCTTCAGCGCCAGCGCGGCATGGCCGTTCTGCTGATCACCCACGACCTGAACCTGGTGCGGCATTTCGCCGACCGCGTCGCCGTGATGGAGAAGGGCCACCTGGTGGAGCAGGGCGATGTGGCAACGGTCTACGCGGCCCCGCAACACGCCTACACACGCCGTCTCATGGCCAGCGAAGCCCGCCGGGATGTGCAGGACCCTGCGGCGGATGCCCCCGTGGTGATGCAAGCCCAGGGGCTGCGGGTGTGGTATCCGGTGCCGCGTCCCGGTGTTCGCGGCTGGTTCGGGCACGACCGCTTTGTGGCCCTTGAAGCCGCCGACTTCACGATCAGGGCCGGCGCCACCCTGGGTGTCGTCGGTGAATCCGGCTCGGGCAAGTCCACTCTGGCGCTGGCTGCGCTGGGACTGCTGGCGCACGAAGGCGCCCTGAATGTGGGAACCTCCGGCTGGCTGGCAGCGCGCAAGGAGGGGACGGAGCGTGCGCTGCGCCGCCGGATCCAGGTGGTGTTCCAGGATCCGTTTTCCTCGCTCTCCCCGCGCATGACGGTCGAGCAGATCGTGGGGGAGGGCCTGGACATCCATGAGCCGGGTCTGGATGCCGGCAGCCGGCGAGCGCGGGTGCTGGCTTCGCTGGCCGATGTGGGCCTGGTGCCGGAGCAGGGTCAAGAAGACGACTGGCTGCAGCGCTATCCGCACGAGTTCTCCGGTGGCCAACGCCAGCGTCTGGCGATCGCGCGGGCCATGATCGTCGATCCCGAATTGATCGTGCTCGACGAGCCCACGAGCGCTCTGGACGTGACCGTGCAGCAACAGGTACTTTCCCTGCTGCAGCGCTTGCAGCGGGAGCGGGGCCTGAGCTATCTGCTGATCACCCACGACATCGCGGTCATCCGCGCAATGGCACATGAAGTGCTGGTGCTCAAGGACGGGCGGGTGCTGGAGCAGGGGCCGGTCGGGCAGGTGCTGGAACAGCCCCGGCATCCCTACACCCAGGCCCTGGTGTCGGCGGCTGCACCGGCCTGACAGGCTTGAGCTTGAATTAGGATCGGGGTGGCCGGCGCCGAGGCGCCTTGTCGAGTTCACCCGACCACGCCCACACAACGTTCACCCATGAACCAGACCTCCAAGCTTGCATCGACACGGCCTGTGGCCGTGGACATGATTTCGCCGACCCGTTGGATCGAACGTGGCTGGGAGGACCTGCGTGCGAACCCGCTGCCCGGGCTGACGCACGGGCTGGTCCTGGCCGTGATCGGCTGGCTGCTGCTGTGGATGGCCCACGACCGGTTCTGGTTGCTCGCCGGCGCCTTTTCCGGCTTTCTGATCGTGGCGCCGGTGCTGGCGACCGGGCTTTACCACATCAGCCGGGAGCGGGCCGCCGGTCGCAAGGCCGGGCTGGGCGACGTGCTCAACCTGTGGCAATCCTTTGACGAGCGGCTGGTCCGGTTCGGCATGCTGCTGGGCCTGGCGGGCACCGGCTGGGTCATGTGCTCGGCCGCTTTGATCACCCTGTGGTCCCCCGTGCCCATCCAGAAGCCGGTCGACTTCGTCCGCCACATCGTGCTGGTCAAGGAGGTCGGTCTCTTCGAAGCCTGGCTGGTGCTCGGATCGGTGCTGGCCGCGCCTGTATTTGCTTCCAGTGTGGTGGCCATCCCCATGCTCATCGACAAGAGCGTGCCGATCAGCATGGCGGTCAACGCCAGCTGGCGCGCCGTGGCCGATCACCCTGCGCCGCTGGTCTGGTGGGCGGTGTTGATCAGCATGCTGGTCGGTCTGGGCATGGTCACCGGCCTGCTCGGACTGATCTTCGTCGTGCCGCTCGTCGGACACGCCAGCTGGCACGCCTATCGTGACCTGACCGCTTCCAA
This sequence comes from Hydrogenophaga sp., assembly GCA_016790705.1. Taxonomy (GTDB): domain Bacteria; phylum Pseudomonadota; class Gammaproteobacteria; order Burkholderiales; family Burkholderiaceae_C; genus Hydrogenophaga. The sequence goes on along the minus strand of JAEUOT010000010.1, from coordinate 15,130 downwards.
ATCCCCTGTTCCCGCGCCGGCCGCCTGAGCCAGGCTTGTCCCCCCTCTCATGGAAAACTCGCTCTTTGGTCTGACAGAAGGTCAGATCGCCCAGTTCGGCCTCACGTTTGGTGTCGGGGCCTTCATTCTTTACATGCTGTTCATCGTGCTGAACCTGGCCTTGGAGTCCAAGGCCGGCAAGTTCGGGACTTTCATCATTTTTCTGGTGCTGTCGCTGGGAATGCTGGGCTTTGTGGCGAAGAACATCATTCAGTGGGTGCTCGGCATATGAATCCTTGGCAAAAATCAGGCCCCGATCTTGCATAGGGCCTGCCAAACAGGCTACAATCAGCGCTTCACGACCAAATGGGCGGGTAACTACCGGCCCATTTTTTTTGGCCGAACGGCTTTCAAACCCTTTATTTCGCAGGAAACGACCGCACACGATGAGCTGGCAGGATACCGTCGCGCAAACCGTCACCGGACTGGGTTTTGACCTGGTGGATCTGGAGCGCTCCGCCGGTGGATTGCTGCGTGTCACGATCGATCTGCCGTGGCAGATGCCGACAGAGGGCGTCGAGCCTGGTCCCGAACAGTTCGTGACGGTGGAAGACTGCGAAAAGGTGACGCGTCAGCTCCAGTATCTGCTGGAGGTGGAGGGCCTGGAGTACCGCCGGCTGGAGGTGGGTTCCCCGGGGATCGACCGCCCGCTGCGGCACGAAACCGACTACATCCGGTTCCTGGGCCACGTCATTGACCTGACGCTCAAGGCACCGATCGGTGCCACCGGCGGAGTGGTCGCAGCCAACCGCAAGAAGTTTCGCGGCACCCTCGAGCGGGCTGCTGACGGGGTGATGTGGCAGATCGTCTGGAGCGACGAGCCTCCCGTCAAACCTGGGCAGCGCGTGAGCAAGAAGCGCGTGCCGGCACCGCTGCAAGCATTGACGTTCGGGTTGGACGATGTGCAGCAGGCGCGGCTTGCGCCAATCGTGAATTTCAATGGTCGCACCGCGGGTGCCTGAATTCGGTATTTGTTGAATCGAGAGAAGAGTTTCGGAAAGGTAGGCGAGAGAAATGAACCGCGAAATGTTGATGCTGATCGATGCGATCTCGCGCGAAAAGAACGTCGAACGGGATATCGTGCTGGGTGCTGTCGAGCAGGCTCTGGCCTCGGCCACCAAAAAGCTCTACAAGGGCGAAGTGGACATCCGCGTGGCCATGGACCCCGACACCGGCGCCTATGAAACCTTCCGCCGCTGGCTGGTGGTTCCCGATGCCGCCGGACTGCAGAACCCGGACGCCGAAGAGCTCGTCAGCGACGCCCGTGAGGACATCCCCGACATCGAAGAGGGTGACTACATCGAAAAGCCGGTCGAGAGCGTCCCGATCGGCCGCATCGGCGCCATGGCCGCCAAGCAGGTGATCCTGCAGAAGATTCGCGATGCCGAGCGCGAAATGCTGCTCAACGACTTCATGAGCCGTGGCGACAAGATTTTCGTCGGCACCGTCAAGCGCATGGACAAGGGCGACCTGATTGTCGAGAGCGGTCGCGTGGAAGGCCGCCTCAAGCGTGGCGAGATGATCCCCAAGGAAAACTTCCGTACCGGCGACCGTGTGCGCGCCATGATCATGGAAGTGGACCTGACGCTGCGCGGTGCTCCGATCCTGTTGTCCCGTTCGGCACCCGCTTTCATGATCGAGCTGTTCCGCCAGGAAGTGCCTGAGATCGAGCAGGGTCTGCTGGAGATCAAGACCTGCGCCCGAGATGCCGGATCGCGCGCCAAGATCGCCGTGCTCTCGCACGACAAACGCATCGACCCGATCGGCACCTGTGTTGGCGTGCGCGGCTCGCGCGTGAACGGCGTGACCAACGAGCTTGCCGGCGAGCGCGTGGACATCGTGCTCTGGTCGGAAGACCCCGCCCAGTTCGTGATCGGCGCTCTGGCGCCCGCCAACGTGCAGTCCATCGTGGTGGACGAAGAGAAGCACGCGATGGATGTGGTGGTCGACGAGGAAAACCTCGCGATCGCGATCGGTCGTGGCGGCCAGAACGTGCGTCTGGCTTCCGAACTCACCGGCTGGCGCATCAACATCATGACGGCCGACGAGTCGGCGCAGAAGCAGGCCGAAGAGGCCGACGGCATCCGCAAGGTGTTCATGGCGAAGCTGGACGTGGACCAGGAGATCGCCGACATCCTGATCGAAGAGGGCTTCACCAGCCTGGAGGAAGTGGCCTATGTGCCGCTGCAGGAAATGCTGGAGATCGAATCCTTCGACGAGGACACGGTCAACGAATTGCGCGCACGCGCCAAGGACGCCTTGCTGACGATGGAAATCGCACGCGAGGAAAGCGTCGAGGAAGTCTCGCAGGACCTGCGCGACCTCGAAGGCATGACCTCCGAACTGGTTGCCAAACTGGCCGATGGCGGAGTGCACACCCGCGACGAGCTGGCCGACCTGGCCACTGACGAATTGACGGAAATGACCGGCCAGTCGCCGGAAGAGGCTACTGCGCTGATCATGCGCGCCCGCGCTCACTGGTTCACCGGTGAGGAATCGCCTGCCTCCAACTGAACAAAAGCAGGCATGAGCGGAGAACGAGAAATATGACAAGTACCACTGTCGCCGAACTGGCCGCCGAGCTGAACAAGCCCACCACCACCCTGCTGGAGCAGTTGTCTGCCGCCGGGGTGCCCAAGTCTGCGGGAACCGATGTCGTCACCGAGGCCGACAAGCAGAAGCTGCTGGGTCACCTGAAGGCAAGCCACGGCACGGCCGGTGGTGAACGCAAGAAGATCACCCTGGTCAAGAAGTCGACCACCGAAATCAAGCAGGCCGACGCCACCGGGCGCGCCCGCACGATCCAGGTCGAAGTCCGCAAGAAGCGCACCTTCGTCAAGCGCGATGACGAAGCGGGCGCAACCGACGCCGTGTCCGAGCCGGCGGAACCTGCCGCTCCAGTGGTGGATGCCGTCGAGCTGGCCCGCCGCGAGGAAGAGGCCCGTCGCCAGGCCGAGTTGCTGCGCCGCCAGGAAGAGGAACTGGCGCAGAAGCGTGCCGAGCGTGAAGCCGAAGAAGCCCGTCAGGCCGAACTCGCCCGTCAGGCGGCGGAAGCCCAGGAGGCTGCTGCGCGCGCGCAACGCGAGGCGGCGCTGGCCGCTGCCGTGGAGCCTGTGGCACAGACCGAACCCGAAGCAGCGGCGGCCCGTCAGGCGTCTGCCGATCGTGAAGCCGCCGCGAAGGTGGAAGCCGACAAGCAGGCAGCGGCCCGCAAGGCCGAAGAGCAACGCGCGCAGGACCTGCAGGAGCGCCGCCGCAAGGCCGAAGCCGAGGCTGCCAACATCCGCGCCATGATGGCGGCCCCGTCCAAGACGCTGGTGGCCAAGAAACCCGAACCCGCGCCCGACGCCAAGGCCATCAAGGGCACGCTGCACAAGCCTGCCACGCCGGCCAAGACAGGTGCGCCGGGCGCTCCGGCGACGACCACTGCCGGCGCCGGCAAGAAGGAAGTCAAGTCGGAGAATCTGTCGTCGACCTGGAAGGACGACGCCGCCAAGAAGAAGGAAATCAAGACCCGCGGTGATACCGGATCCGGAGCCCGTGGCAACTGGCGCAGCGGTCCCCGTGGCCGCAAGGGCGATCGCGACAGCCGCGACAACGCCGCGTCCAACTTCGTCGCCCCCACCGAGGCCAAGGTGATCGAGGTGCACGTGCCCGAGACCATCACCGTGGCCGAGCTGGCCCACAAGATGAGCCTGAAGTCGTCCGAGGTCATCAAGCAACTGATGAAGCTGGGCCAGATGGTCACCATCAACCAGCCGCTGGACCAGGACACCGCGATGATCGTGGTGGAAGAGCTCGGCCATACGGCTGTTGTGGCGGCTTTGGACGATCCGGAAGCCTTCACCGACGAGGAGGCCGGCCAGCACCAGGCGGAACTGCTGCCCCGTGCTCCGGTGGTCACCGTCATGGGCCACGTCGACCACGGCAAGACCTCGCTGCTGGACTACATCCGCCGCACCAAGGTGGCGGCGGGCGAAGCCGGCGGCATCACGCAGCACATCGGTGCCTACCACGTGGAAACCCCGCGTGGCATGGTGTCTTTCCTCGACACCCCGGGTCACGAGGCCTTCACGGCCATGCGCGCCCGCGGTGCCCAGGCGACCGACATCGTCATCCTGGTCTGTGCGGCCGATGACGGCGTCATGCCCCAGACCAAGGAAGCCGTCAAGCACGCGAAGGCTGCGGGTGTGCCCATGGTCGTGGCCATGACCAAGATCGACAAGCCCGGCATCAATCTGGAGCGTGTGCGTTCCGAACTGGTGGCCGAAGAAGTCGTGCCCGAGGAGTTCGGCGGTGACGTGCCCTTCGTGGGCGTGTCGGCCAAGACGGGCGAGGGCGTCGATGCGCTGCTGGAACAGGTGCTGCTGCAGGCCGAAGTGCTTGAGCTCAAGGCGCCGGTCGACGCCATGGCCAAGGGCTTGGTGATTGAGGCTCGTCTGGACAAGGGCCGTGGTTCTGTGGCCACCGTTCTGGTGCAGAGCGGTACGCTCAAGACCGGTGACGTGGTGCTGGTGGGGCAGACCTCCGGTCGCGTGCGCGCCATGCTCGACGAGAACGGCAAGCCGGTCAAGGAAGCCGGCCCGTCGATCCCGGTGGAAATCCAGGGCCTGGCCGAAGTTCCCCAGGCCGGCGACGACTTCATGGTGATGGCCGACGAGCGCCGTGCACGTGAAATTGCCACCTACCGCGCCGGCAAGTTCCGCAACACCAAGCTGGCCAAGCAGCAGGCCGCCAAGCTGGAGAACATGTTCTCCGACATGGCCGCTGGCGAAGTCAAGGTGCTGCCGATCATCGTCAAGGCCGACGTGCAGGGTTCGCAGGAAGCGCTGTCCGCCTCGCTGCTCAAGCTCTCGACCGACGAGGTCAAGGTACAACTGGTGTTTGCGGGTGTCGGCGGCATCAGCGAGTCCGACGTCAACCTGGCCATCGCCTCCAAGGCCCTGGTGATCGGCTTCAACGTCCGCGCCGATGTCGGTGCCCGCAAGCTGGCCGAAGGCAACGACGTCGAACTGCACTACTACAACATCATTTACGACGCGGTCGACGAACTCAAGGCGGCGATGTCGGGCATGCTCGCACCGGAGAAGCGCGAAGAGAACACCGGTACCGCCGAGATCCGCACCGTCTTCGTGGCGTCCAAGATCGGTACCGTGGCCGGCTGTATGGTGACGTCCGGCTTCGTGACCCGCAGCTCGCACTTCCGCCTGCTGCGCGACAACGTGGTGGTCTACACCGGCGAACTCGAGTCGCTCAAACGCCTCAAGGACGACGTGCGCGAAGTCAAGGAAGGCTTCGAGTGCGGTATCAAACTCAAGAACTACAACGACATCCACGAGGGTGATCAGCTGGAGTTCTTCGAGATCAAGGAAGTGGCGCGCACGCTGTAAGGATCGAGCATCACCATGCCCCGCAAGGCTTCGTCCGTTCCCAACCGCGGTTTCCGCGTCGCCGACCAGATCCAGCGTGATCTGGCGGAGTTGATCGCGCGCGAGCTCAAGGATCCGCGGGTGGGCATGGTGACGCTCAATGCGGTCGAGGTGACGCCGGACTATGCCCACGCCAAGGTCTTCTTCAGTCTGCTGACGGGCAATCCCGAGGAAACCACCGAGGGGCTGAACGCTGCGGCGGGATTCCTGCGCAACGCCTTGTTCAAGCGCCTGCACATCCACACGGTGCCAACGCTGCACTTCGTGTTCGACCGCACCACCGAACGGGCGGCCGACATGAATGCGCTGATCGCCAAGGCCGTGTCTTCCCGCGCAAAGGACGATTGAACATGCACGCGCCACGCACTAGGGTGCAGCGGCGCCCTGTGCATGGGGTGTTGCTGCTCGACAAGCCGCTGGGTTTTTCCAGCAACCAGGCGCTGCAGAAAGCCAAGTGGCTGCTGCGCGCCGAAAAGGCTGGCCACACCGGGACCCTGGACCCGCTGGCGACCGGCGTGCTGCCGTTGTGCTTCGGCGCCGCCACCAAGTTCTCGCAACTGCACCTGGACGCCGACAAGACCTACGAAACCGTGGTCCGGCTGGGGGTGAGCACCACCACCGGCGATGCCGAAGGGGAGGTGGTCGAGACCCTTCCCGTGACCTGCAGCGCAGGTCAGGTGGTCGAGGTGCTGGACCGGTTCATGGGCCCCATCAGCCAGGTCCCGCCGATGCACAGCGCGCTCAAGAAAGACGGCAAGGCGCTGTACGAATACGCCCGCGAAGGCGTGACGGTGGAACGCGAACCGCGTCAGGTCACCATTCACGAACTGGAGCTGCTGGACATGCAATTGAAGGGTGACGCGCCCTTTCTGCGTTTGCGTGTCTGCTGCTCAAAGGGCACCTACATCCGCACCCTGGGCGAAGACATCGCCCGGGCACTGGGCTGCGGCGGGCATCTGACCCTGCTGCGCCGGGTGCAGACAGGTCCGTTCACCGCCGACCAGTGCATCACGGTCGAGGCGCTGGAGGCCTTGCCGGAAGAACAGCGGCTGAAGCGGCTGCTGCCGGTGCAGTCCCTGTTGCCCGACCATACGGCTGTCACGCTCGACAGCGACAATGCCGCGCGATTCCTCAGTGGCATGCGCCGCCGTGGCGACTGGAAGGACCAGCCCCACGTGGCGATCTACGGCCCGCCTGCGGGCGAATCCACCTCGCCGGTCCTGCTGGGCAGCGGCCACACCCAGGCCGGCGAACTCATCCCGGGGCGGCTGCTGAGCCCCATCGAAATACAGCAAATCCTGGAACCTGCAACATGAGCAAACAGATCCGCAACATCGCCATCATTGCCCACGTCGACCACGGCAAGACCACCATGGTGGACCAGCTGCTGCGCCAGTCGGGCACCTTCGCCGAACACGAAAAAGTCGTGGACACGGTGATGGACAACAACGCCATCGAACGCGAGCGTGGCATCACCATCCTGGCCAAGAACTGCGCCGTGAGCTGGAAGGGCACACACATCAACATCGTCGACACCCCGGGCCACGCGGACTTCGGCGGCGAAGTCGAACGCGCGCTGTCCATGGTGGACGGTGTGGTGCTGCTGATCGACGCCCAGGAAGGCCCGATGCCGCAGACCCGCTTCGTGACCAAGAAGGCGCTGGCCCTGGGCCTGCGTCCCATCGTCGTGGTCAACAAGGTGGACAAGCCCGGTGCCAACTGCGACAAGGTGGTCAACGCCGCCTTCGACCTGTTCGACAAGCTGGGTGCCACCGACGAGCAACTGGACTTCCCGGTGGTCTACGCCTCGGGCATCAACGGCTGGTCGTCGATGGAAGAGGGCGCGCCGGGCGAACAGTGGGGCCCCGACATGTCGGCCCTGTTCGACACCGTGCTAAGCCACGTGCCCGCCCACGAGGGTGATCCTGCCGCGCCGCTGCAACTGCAGATCTCGGCGCTGGACTACAACAGCTTCGTCGGCCGCATCGGCGTCGGCCGCATCAACGCCGGGACCATCAAGCCCGCGATGGACGTGCTGGTGATGGAAGGCCCGGATGGCAAGAGCGTCAAGGGCCGCGTCAACCAGGTGCTGACCTTCCAGGGCCTGGACCGCATCCAGGTCACCGAGGCCGGCCCCGGCGACATCGTGCTGGTCAACGGCATCGAAGACCTGGGCATCGGCGTGACGCTGACCGATCCGCTCAACCCGACCCCGCTGCCCATGCTCAAGGTGGACGAACCCACCCTGACCATGAACTTCTGCGTCAACACCAGCCCGCTGGCCGGCCGCGAAGGCAAGTACGTGACCAGCCGCCAGATCTGGGACCGTCTGCAGAAAGAGCTGCAGAGCAACGTGGCCCTGCGCGTGAAGGAGACCGACGAAGACGGCATCTTCGAGGTCTGCGGTCGCGGCGAACTGCACCTGACCATCCTGCTGGAAAACATGCGGCGTGAAGGCTACGAGCTCGCCGTGTCCAAGCCGCGCGTGATGTTCAAGGAGATCAACGGCGAGAAGTGCGAACCGATGGAGCTGGTCACTGCCGACGTGGAAGAAATCCACCAGGGCGGCGTGATGCAGGCCCTGGGTCTGCGCAAGGGCGAGATGATCAACATGGAGCCGGACGGCCGTGGCCGCGTGCGCCTGGAGTACCGGATCCCGGCCCGCGGCCTGATCGGTTTCTCCAACGAATTCCTGAACCTGACCCGCGGTTCGGGCCTGATCGCCTCGATCTTCGACGGCTACGAAGCGCACAAGGGCGACATCGGCGGCCGCAAGAACGGCGTGCTGATTTCCATGGACGACGGTGAGATCTTCACCTACGCCCTGGGCAAGCTCGACGACCGCGGCCGCATGTTCGTCAAGCCCAATGACCCGGTCTACGAAGGCATGATCGTCGGCATCCACAGCCGCGACAACGACCTGGTGGTCAACGCCACCCGCACCAAGCAGCTCACCAACTTCCGCGTGTCCGGTAAGGAAGACGCGATCAAGATCACGCCGCCGATCGATCTCACGCTGGAATACGGCGTGGACTTCATCGACGACGATGAACTGGTCGAGATCACGCCCAAGAGCGTGCGCCTGCGCAAGCGCCACCTCAAGGAACACGACCGCAAGCGCGCTTTGCGCGAGGCCTGATCGAAGGATTCCGCCAAGGTGTCCGGGCCCACGCTGGTTTTCACCCGTCGGCGCGTCAGGCTGCCTCCGGCGGCCCGCTGGTCGATGGGCTTGGCCGGGCTCGCGATGTGCCTGCTGGGCTGGCGGCTGTACCAACTGTTCCCGGCCGAGCGCTGGCGCGACGCCTTCGGCCGTTTGGCCGGGCAGGGCGGGTTGTGGTCCAAAGCCCCGTTGTGGGAAGCGGTCGTCTGGCTGTTGGCCAGCATCGGTGTGATCTGGCTTCAGTGGCATCAGCAGCGGCGGAGCCGACTGCGGCTCGATGAGCGGACGTTGCGGCTGGACAGTGGTGTGCCGCTTCTGCGGCGCTGGCTCGACTGGAGCCTGTCGCTGGACGATGTGCGTGCCGGCAAAACGCCGCTCCTGCTCAACGGGGTCGCGATCGGGACCAATGCGTTGTGGATGTTCCGCATCGGCTGGGGCCTCTCGGCTCTGCGCCAGGTGCAGCCCGCAGCCTGGGTCCCGGCGGAACATGGCGATGCCCTGCCGCCGCCCGGCCCTGTCGGCGAGGCGGATACCCGGCCGCCCCACAGGCCACTGGGCTACATCGGCTGGGGTCATCCGGACAACGCAGCCTGGCTCCAGCGCCAGTTCGATGCGCTCCCTCTGGTCAAAGCACTTCGCTCGCATGGGGTCGACCTGCCGCCCCTGAACCGGGCCCACGGCAACCGGGCCGGCGTGGACCTGCTCCGCTACGAACGCCTGCGCACCAGTCTGAAGCTGTGGCTGCCGATGGCCTTGGTGATCGGGATGGCCCTCCAGCATCTGGCGCGCCACCAGCACTACTTCGCGCCCTGGTCCATGGCCATGTGGTCGGTTCTGGCGTTGACGCTGGCGTTGCTGATCGGCATCTGGCTCTGGCGTGATGCGCCAGCAACGGGCATGTCACGGGGCGACGCAGGGTCGGTCCGGGGGGCCCAATGTCTGGTGGCGCTGTTGCTGGCAATCCTGATGCCTTGGGGTCTGCAGGCCGCTCCGCTGGTGCTCGCTCAGTGGACCGTGCCGCCGTTGAGCGAGGACTTCGTCCTTGATCTGGGCAGCGGACGCCTGAAGCCGGAAAACCCGATCCTGAACGGCCGTGACATCCGGCTCGATCCCGCTGCCAGCACCTTCTGGGCTGCACAACTCAACGGCTCCATTCACCCGTTGCCGCTGCGCCGGGGCTGGGGCGGGCTCTGGCTGCAATACGACACGGAAGACCTGAATGGGCGCATCGCCCGCTTCTATGACCAACAACAGCGAGGGCCGGCATCGATCGCGGGCTCCCGCCGAACCGATATCTGATGCCGACAAGTTCCCCGGGCCGTATGGGGCATACCCAGGCCGTCTTTCTCATGGTGGCAGTGACCCTGATGTGGTCCATCGCCGGCGTCGTGTCGCGGCAACTGGAGGCCGCCACCCGTTTCGAGGTCACCTTCTGGCGCAGTGCGTTCACCGCACTGTCCCTGCTGGTGATCCTGCCGCTCTGGCGCGCCAGTGAGCGAGCGCGAGGGCTCGTCGCGGTGCCGCAGGCGTCCGGCCCGCTGGAGCGCCACTGGGGCATCCTGCCCCGTTCGAAGGTGTTCTGGGTTTCGGGCGTGTGTTGGGCCACGATGTTTACCGCCTTCATGCTGGCGCTGACCTTCACCAGCGTGGCCAACGTGCTGGTGGTGATGTCGGCTGGCCCGCTCTTCACCGCGCTGCTGGCGCGAATGTTCATCGGCCAGCGGCTGCCGCTGCGCACCTGGCTGGCCATCGCTGCAGCGGGCATGGGCATCGTCTACATGTACGGCAGCCAGATGTGGGCCGCGTTCACCGATCCGGCGGCCAACGCCTCCGGGCTGGTGCTGGGATCGCTGTTTGCGCTGTGCGTCCCGGTGGCTGGTGCCATCAACTGGACCGTGGTGCAGCGCAGCCAGCAACACGGCGAATCCGTCGACCTGGTGCCTGCGGTGCTGGTGGGTGCCATCCTGTCGTCCGCCGCCACTTGTCTGCCGGCGTTGCCATTTGAAGCCACCGGTCGGGACATCGCCTGGCTCGCCATGCTGGGGCTGGTGCAACTGGCCATTCCCTGCGCGCTGGCGGTGGTCTGCGCCCGCTCGCTCAAGGCCCCGGAGGTCTCGCTGCTGGCTTTGCTGGAGGTTATCTTCGGCATCGTCTGGGCCTGGCTCTGGGCCAACGAGACCCCGGGTCGCGAGGTGCTGCTGGGCGGCAGCGTGGTGATCGTGGCGTTGCTGATCAACGAGCTGCTGGCCTGGCGGGGTCGGGTGAACGCCGAACCGCTGCCCGACGAGAGCGGTGCCACACCGCACTGAACCGTACCGATAACAGGAGACAACAGATGAATGCCCCCGTCGCCGAACCCCATGTCATCACCGAGGTCCGCGGCCGTGTCGGCTGCATCACGCTCAACCGACCCAAGGCGTTGAACGCGCTGTCGCTGGGCATGATCCGCGACATCAGCGCTGCCTTGCTCGCCTGGCGCGACGATGCGCAGGTGCTGGCGGTCGCCGTCCGTGGCACCAACAAGGAGGGCCCGTTCGGCGCGCTCTGCGCTGGTGGCGACATCCGCTTCTTCCACCAGGCTGCCCTGGCCGGCAATCCCGAGCTGGAAGACTTCTTCACCGAGGAGTACGCGCTTAACCACCTGATCCACACCTACCCCAAGCCCTACATCGCCTTCATGGACGGCATCTGCATGGGCGGCGGCATGGGCATCAGCCAGGGCGCGAGCCTGCGCATCGTGACCGAGCGCAGCAAGATCGCGATGCCCGAGACTGGCATCGGCCTGTTCCCCGACGTGGGCGGCGGCTATTTCCTGAGCCGCTGCACGGGGCGCCTGGGCGAATATCTGGCGCTTACCGGTCTGGTGCTCGACGGTGTTCAGGCGCTGGCCGCCGGTCTGGCCGACGCCGTCATGGACAGCGGCCGCCAGGTCGGCTTGTGGGACAGCCTGGGCAGCACGCCCTACGAGAACGGCGAGGCGGTCGAACGCTGGTGCCTCAACCACGTGCAGAAGCTGCCGGCCAAAGCCGGCTTCCCGCAGGCGGACATCGACCGCACGTTCTCGCTGGACAGCGTCGCAGCAATCGTCGCCGCGCTGGAGGCCGCGCCCGACGACTGGTCGCGCGACACCGCAGCCCTGCTGCGCAAGCGCTCGCCGCTGATGCTGCACGTCGTTCTGGAGCAGGTCCGCCGCGCCCGCGGCATGGGGCTGGCCGACGAGCTGCGCATGGAACGGGATCTGGTGCGCCGCTGCTTCCATCTGCGACCCGGCAACGCGAGCGAGACGGTGGAAGGCATCCGTGCGCTGGCAGTGGACAAGGACCACGCGCCGCGCTGGAACCCGTCACGGATCGAGGATGTCGACTCGGCACAGGTCCAGGCGTTCTTTGACGGTCCCTGGCCGGCATCGGCACACCCGCTCAAGCACCTCGGCTGAGCGGACCGCCACACCGGGACGCCGCGTCAGCGGGAGCGCTGCTTCATGGCGCGCTCGACCTCGCGCTTGCCTTCGCGCTCCTTGATGGTGTCCCGTTTGTCGTGCTCGGCCTTGCCTTTGGCCAGTGCGACCTCGCATTTGACCTTGCCGTTCTTCCAGTGCAGGTTCAAGGGCACCAGCGTGTGCCCCTTCTGTTCGACCTTTCCGATCAGCCGGCGGATCTGGTCTTTGTGCAGCAGCAGCTTCTTGGTTCGAACCGAGTCCGGACTTACGTGTGTGGAGGCGGTCTTGAGCGGGTTGATCTGGCAACCGATCAGGAACAGTTCGCCCTCCCGGATCACCACATAACCATCGGTCAGCTGAACCTTGCCATCGCGTAACGCCTTGACCTCCCAGCCCTGCAACACCATGCCGGCCTCGAAACGTTCTTCGATGGCGTAGTTGAACAAGGCCTTCTTGTTGTCGGCGATGCGGCTGTCGGTGGTCTTGGCGGAGGCTTTGGAGGACATGTCGCAGGAGATGGGGCCATGGTCGGCCCATACAATGGTCGCCGATTGTATGAAAACGATTCACAAGTCCGTCCTGCTCTGGCACAGCGCGCACGAGATGTTTGCGCTGGTGACCGACGTGCAGCACTACCCGCAGTTTCTCCCCTGGTGCGACCACAGCGAAGTGATCGAGCGCGACGAGCACGGCATGCTTGCCCGTGTGGGGATGTCCATCAGCGGCATCAAGCAAAGCTTCACCACCCGCAACCGCCACATCGACGACCGACAGGTGCAGATGGATCTGGTGGACGGCCCGTTTTCGCGCCTCGAAGGCACCTGGGACTTCACGCCGCTGGGTGACGGCAGCCAGCGCGCCTGCAAGGTGGAATTCAAGCTGGTCTATGGCTTCTCCAGTCAAGCCCTGGCCACGCTGGTGGGGCCCGTGTTCGACCGGATCGCCGGCAGTCTGGTGGACGCCTTCGTCAAACGGGCCGATCAGGTGTACGGGACATGATCCGCATCACGCTCGCCCGCTCTCCGTCTCCCGGACAGGTCGAGGAGCTGCAGCGGGTGGTCCCTGAAGGGACTCGGCTGGGCGAGGCACTGGTCCAGGCGGGGTGGCTGGCTGCTGCCAGGTTCGACGAGTGGTGGACACCCGTCGGACTCTGGGGGCGCCGCGTGGCGCATGACACGCCGCTGCGCGATGGTGATCGGGTGGAAATGTACCGGCCGCTCAGGGTCGATCCGAAGGTCGCACGGCGGGAACGGTTTGTTGGTCAGGGCTCGCGCAACGCCGGCCTGTTCGCGCAGCGTCGCCCGAACTCCAAAGCGGGCTACTGAGCCCTTCGGCGTTTCAGTTGGCCGGTCCGCCGGCTGCCTTGGCGGGCGCAGGAAGCGGCCCGCATTCGGACCGGATCAAGTCGTCGGCACGCTTGATTTCTGCCGCACGGCCCTTGTCGTCAAGGACTTCGCGCTCGCCCTTGGCATTGGTGGTGGCCATCCGAATGCCCGAATCGAGCGTGGCTTTGGCTTTCTTGGCACGTTCGCAGTTCTCTGCGCGCGCTTTCGCATACTGCTCGGTTTCGGCTTTTTTCTTGGCTGCCGCCGCCTCTTCGGCCTGCTTGTCAGCCAGCTTCTTCTTCGCTTCCAGTTGGTCGTCCTTGCCTGGCGCTTTGGGCACAGGCGCCGAAGCGGCCGCTGCGGGTGGGGCCTCGGCCGCTGCGGGGGCCTCCGGCAGCTTGACCTCGACACGCCCGCCGGGTTTGCGCAGGATGTTCTTGTCAGGCGTGCCGGGCGGTGGGGCGGTATCGCTGAACACCTTGTTGCCGGCGCTGTCGATCCAGAGCCACTGGGCCATGGCGGAACCACAGGCCAGGGTGGCGCAGGTGGCGAGCGCAACAGCACGCAGGAAGGAAAGGGGGGTGTGACGGCTAGACATGTTTTCAGTGTACCCCTTGCGCTTCGTTCATCTGTAACCGGCGCGCGGCGTGCGCGCATCCGGTGACGAAAGCCGCGTTTTGTCCGCCGACCGGTGCCATTTTCCGCTCCTCAGCCGGGCCTGGACGCCCGGGTACAATCGCGTTTTTGGAGCTTTACCCCATGCGCCTCCTCGGCAAAGCGCTCACTTTTGACGACGTTCTGCTCGTCCCCGCGTACTCCCAGGTCCTGCCCAAGGACACCTCGCTGGCCACCCAGTTCACCCGCAACATCAAGCTGAACCTGCCCCTGGTGTCGGCCGCGATGGACACGGTCACCGAAGCTCGTCTGGCCATTGCCATCGCCCAGGAGGGCGGCATCGGCATCATCCACAAGAACCTGTCGGCGGCCGAACAAGCGGCCCACGTGGCCAAGGTCAAGCGCTACGAGTCGGGCGTCCTGCGCGACCCGGTCGTGATCTCACCGCAGACCACGATCCGCCAGGTCATGAAACTGTCCGACGAGCTGGGTGTGTCCGGCTTCCCCGTGGTGGATGCCGGCAAGGTCGTCGGCATCGTCACCGGCCGCGACCTGCGGTTTGAAACCCGCTACGACCTCGCGGTCAGCGAAATCATGACGCCGCGCGAGCGGCTGATCACGGTGCCGGAAGGCACCACGCCCGAGCAAGCCAAGGCCCTGCTGAACAAGCACAAGCTCGAACGCCTGCTGCTGGTCAACGACGCCTTCGAACTGAAGGGCCTGATCACGGTCAAGGACATCACCAAGCAACTGAATTTCCCGAACGCTGCGCGCGACGCCGCCGGCCGTCTGCGCGTGGGCGCGGCGGTGGGCGTGGGCGAGGGCACCGAAGAACGCGTCGAAGCCCTGGTCAAGGCCGGTGTCGATGCCATCGTGGTGGACACGGCCCACGGTCACAGCAAGGGCGTGATCGACCGCGTGCGCTGGGTCAAGCAGAACTACCCGCAGGTGGACGTGATCGGCGGCAACATCGCCACCGGAAGTGCCGCCCTGGCGCTGGTGGAAGCTGGTGCCGACGGTGTCAAGGTCGGTATCGGCCCCGGCTCCATCTGCACCACCCGCATCGTCGCTGGCGTTGGCGTCCCGCAGATCATGGCCATCGACAACGTGGCCACCGCGCTGC
>JAEUOT010000057.1 GCA_016790705.1 Hydrogenophaga sp. | reverse complement strand
GCTGCACATGCATGCCGGCGACGGCAATGTGCACACCAACATCCCGGTCAACAGCGACAACTACGCGATGCTGCAGACCGCGCACGAGGCCGTCGCCCGCATCATGGCGCTGGCGCGCAGCCTGGACGGCGTGATCTCGGGCGAACACGGCATTGGCATCACCAAGCTGGAGTTCCTGACCGACGACGAGCTGGCCAACTTCGCGGCCTACAAGGCCCGGGTCGACCCGGAAGGCCGCTTCAACAAGGGCAAATTGCTGAAGCCGACCGGTGACTCGCTGTTCGCTGACCTGACCAACGCCTACACGCCGTCCTTCGGCCTGATGGGCCACGAGTCGCTGATCATGCAGCAGAGCGACATCGGCGCCATCGCCGATTCGGTCAAGGACTGCCTGCGCTGCGGCAAGTGCAAACCGGTCTGCTCGACCCACGTGCCGCGCGCCAATCTGCTCTACAGCCCGCGCAACAAGATTCTCGCGACTTCGCTGCTGGTCGAAGCATTCCTCTACGAAGAACAGACGCGCCGCGGCATCAGCATCAAGCACTGGGAAGAGTTCGAGGACGTGGCCGACCACTGCACGGTCTGTCACAAGTGCCTCTCGCCGTGCCCGGTGAAGATCGACTTCGGCGACGTGTCGATGAACATGCGCAACCTGCTGCGCAAGATGGGGCAGAAGAGTTTCCGGCCCGGCAACGCGGCGGCGATGTTCTTTCTGAATGCAACCAGCCCCGAGACCATCAAGTTCATGCGCTCGGGCATGGTGGACGTGGGCTTCAAGGCCCAGCGCCTGGCCAACAAGGTGCTCAAGCTGGCCGCGCGCAAGCAGACCAGCGCGCCGCCGGCGACCCTGGGCCCGGCGCCGGTCAAAGAGCAGGTGATCCACTTCATCAACAAGAAGATGCCCGGTGGCCTGCCCAAGAAGACGGCGCGCGCCCTGCTGGACATCGAGGACAAGGACTACGTGCCGATCATCCGCAACCCGGTGGGCACGACGGCCGAGACCGAGGCGGTGTTCTACTTCCCGGGATGTGGCTCGGAGCGCCTGTTCAGCCAGGTCGGCCTGGCGACGCAGGCCATGTTGTGGCACGCGGGCGTGCAGACCGTGCTGCCGCCGGGTTACCTGTGCTGCGGCTATCCGCAGCGCGGCTCGGGCCAGTTCGACAAGGCCGAGAAGATGATCACCGACAACCGGGTGCTGTTCCACCGCGTGGCCAACACGCTGAACTACCTGGACATCAAGACCGTGGTGGTCAGTTGCGGCACCTGCTACGACCAGTTGCAGGGCTACAAATTCGAGGAGATCTTCCCGGGCTGCCGCATCATCGACATCCACGAATACCTGCTGGAAAAGGGCATCACCCTGCCGGCCGGGCAGGGCGGCTATCTGTACCACGAGCCCTGCCACAACCCGATGAAACTGCAGGACTCGCTCAAGACAGTCAAGGCCCTGGTGGGTGATGGCGTCATCAAGAGCGAGCGCTGCTGCGGCGAGAGCGGCACGCTGGGTGTGAGCCGGCCCGACATCTCGACCCAGGTGCGTTTCCGCAAGGAAGAGGAAATCCGCAAGGGCGAAGCCGCCCTGCGCGCGGCGGGCACGGTAGGCAAGAGCGACAACATCAAGATGCTGACCTCCTGCCCGAGCTGCCTGCAAGGCCTGACGCGTTATGGCGACGACCTGCAGAACGGCCTGCTGGAGGCCGACTACATCGTGGTCGAAATGGCTCGCCAGATCCTGGGTGAGAACTGGTTGCCCGAATACGTGGCGCACGCCAACCAGGGCGGCATCGAGCGCGTGCTCGTCTGACGGAGAAACCTCATGGCCGGTCTCAACAAAGACACCCCCATGCCGCAGGACATCACGGTGCACAGCGCCTCGCGCCTGCTGGAGATCGCCTTCTCCGACGGGCAGACCTTTCGCATCCCGTTCGAGCTGATGCGCGTGTATTCGCCCTCGGCCGAGGTGCAGGGCCACGGTCCTGGCCAGGAAACCCTGCAGACCGGCAAGCGGGATGTCACCGTCGTGGCGCTGGAACAGGTTGGCAACTACGCGGTGCAGCCGACTTTCTCGGACGGTCATGAATCCGGCATTTACACCTGGGACTACCTGTATTTCCTGGGATCACAACAGCAGCAACTCTGGAACGATTACCTCCAGCGGCTCCAGGCCGCCGGGGTGGATCGCGACGCACCCATGCCGGTAAAGGGCGGACACGCCTGCGGCAGCCACTGACCCCGACGGAGACCCTTTTCATGGCCACCACCCACTTCGGCTTCCAGACCGTCGACGAACAGGAAAAAGCCAAACACGTTCGCAGCGTGTTCGACTCGGTCGCGCCCAAGTACGACGTGATGAACGACCTCATGTCGGCCGGCATGCACCGCATCTGGAAGCGCTACACCATCACCGTGGCCAATCCGCAGCCGGGCCAGCAGGTGCTGGACATCGCTGGCGGTACGGGTGACTTGTCGCGGGCCTTTGCCCGACGCGTCGGACCCTCCGGCCGGGTAGTGCACACCGACATCAACGAGGCCATGTTGCGCGAAGGCCGCAACCGCCTGCTCGATGAAGGCCTGGTCTTGCCGACCATGGTCTGTGACGCCGAAAAGCTGCCGTTCCCCGAAAACAGCTTCGACTTCGTCTCCGTGGCGTTTGGTTTGCGCAACATGACTCACAAGGACGTGGCGCTCTCCGAGATGCGCCGCGTCCTGAAACCGGGCGGCAAGCTGCTCGTCTTGGAGTTTTCCCGCGTCGCCAAACCGCTGGAAAAGGCTTATGACTGGTATTCGTTCAATGTGTTGCCCAAGTTGGGGCAACTGGTGGCGAACGATGCGCACAGCTACCAGTACCTGGCCGAGTCGATTCGCATGCACCCGGGGCAGGAAGCGTTGCGGCAACTGATGAAGTCGGTGGGATTCGGGCATGTGGACGTGCACAACCTGAGCGCCGGTGTGGTGGCGCTGCACGTGGGAATCAAGTGTTAGGCGCCGTGGAAACAAACCAAGGGGACGGTCATGAAAGGTCGGTGGTGGTCGGGTTTGCTGGGTGGGGGGCAGTCGTTGCGCAGGGTGCTGCGGCGCAGTTCACCTGCCGCCATGCCGCCGGCGGGCATGCTGGCCGCTGCAGGTTCGGGGGTGTCGGTGGCGGCGCCCAAGGGCTACAGCCCCAAGAACGTCGGTAACGACGCCTCGGCGCGACCCTGGGAATCGCTGGCGGAGGCCGCAGCTCCGGCTGTCGGGACGGCCCACCGCTCGCCCGAGGGTTTCGACGCAGAGGGCTTCCTGCGCGCGTCCAAGTCCAACTTCCTGAGCCTGCAGGAGGCCTGGGACCGGTCCGACATTCCCAGTCTGCGAGCGATGATGACCAGCCACATGCTGGCCGAAATCCAGTCGCAACTGGCCGAGCGCGAGCGTGCCGGTGCCGGTGCCAACCGGACGGAAGTGGTCATGCTCGAAGCCCAGTTGCTGGGGCTCGAAGACGGGGAAGACGCCTATCTCGCCAGCGTGGAGTTCTCCGGGCTGATCCGCGAAGACCCCTCGGCCGGACCCAATCCGTTCCGGGAACTCTGGAACATCACGCGCCCCAAGTCGGGCGATGCCGGCTGGCTGGTCGCGGGCGTTCAGGCGCTGCAGTGATGACCTGACAGCGCCTGGCGGGTTATCCGTCAAAATCGGGGGATCATGCAAAGCGATTCCCCGACCTCAAGTGCCCGTTCCCCGATTGGCTTCCTGCAGTCCCTGGTGGGCAGCATCCGTCCTCCCGAGTGGGTGGTGGACGAGGTGCAGAACCGGGTGGTGCTGTTTCTCAACCATGTGCTGATGCAGGAACCTCAGGCGCAGCAGCGCCTGAAGCGCCAGCTTGGCAAGCCGGTACGGGTGCAGTGGGGCGACTTTCACCTCACGCTCGCGGCCACGGCCGCCGGCCTGCTGGAGCGGCCTGAGGGCGATCGCCAGCCCGAACTGAATGTCACGCTGACCCAGACCTCGCCGTTTGCCCTGGCGCAACGGGTGCTGTCCGGCGAGCGGCCGGGCGTCGATATCCAGGGAGACGTGCAACTGGCGGCCGAAGTGGCGTGGCTGGTGGACAACGTTCGCTGGGATGTGGAAGAGGATCTGTCGCGCGTGTTTGGTGATGCGGTGGCCCACACCCTGGCGGGTGGCGCGCGCTCTGCGGCCATGGCGATCAAGTCCTTTGTCGGACGCCGCGCCCAGGGTTCGGCGGGGCAGGCAGGCGGCGGACACGTGGCATGACGCGGTTGTTCCGCGGTCTGTTCATTGTCTGGGTGGTGCTGCGCCACGGCCTGGACGAGTTGGTGCTCTCCAGTTTCGGACACCCTGGCATCCGCCTGCTCTCACGCATTGTTTCCATCGGTCGCAACCTGGAAGCGCCGCGCGGACAGCGCCTGCGCGAAGCGCTTGAGCGACTGGGACCGATATTCGTCAAGTTCGGCCAGGTGCTCTCGACCCGTCGCGACCTGCTGCCGCCGGACATCGCCGAGGAGCTGGCGCGTCTGCAGGATCGGGTGCCTCCGTTTGACAGCGCCGTGGCGGTTGCGACCATCGAGCGCGCCTTTGGCAAATCGGTGAACGAGGTGTTCAGCGACTTTGACAGGACGCCGGTCGCCAGCGCGTCGATTGCACAGGTCCACTTTGCCACCCTGCGAGAGGGGCGCCACGCCGGACGCGAGGTGGCGGTCAAGGTGCTGCGGCCGAACATGCTGCCGGTGATCGAGAAGGACCTGAGCCTGATGCGCATGATGGCCGGCTGGGTCGAGCGGCTGTCGGCCGACGGCAAGCGCCTCAAGCCGCTGGAGGTGGTCTCCGAATTTGACAAGTACCTCCACGACGAACTGGATCTGCTGCGCGAGGCCGCCAACGCCGCCCAGTTGCGTCGCAACATGGCCGGCCTGGACCTGGTGCTGATCCCGGAGATGTTCTGGGACTTGTGCCGCACGGAAGTGATGGTGATGGAGCGCATGAACGGCGTTCCCATCAACCGGGTGGACGAGTTGCGCCAGAAGGGCGTCGACATCCCGAAACTGGCGCGCGACGGCGTGACCATTTTCTTCACCCAGGTGTTCCGCGACGGCTTCTTCCACGCCGACATGCACCCCGGCAACATCCAGGTCAGCGTTGCGCCGGCCACCTTCGGACGCTATATCTCGCTCGATTTCGGCATCGTCGGCACGCTGACCGAGTTCGACAAGGAATACCTGGCGCAGAACTTCACCGCCTTCTTCCGGCGCGACTACAAGCGCGTGGCCGAACTGCACATCGAAAGCGGCTGGGTGCCGCCTGAAACGCGGGTGGACGAGCTTGAGTCGGCAATCCGGGCGGTGTGCGAACCTTATTTCGACCGGCCGCTGAAGGAGATCTCGCTGGGCATGGTGCTGATGCGTCTGTTCCAGACCTCGCGCCGCTTCCATGTGGAAATCCAGCCCCAACTGGTGCTGCTGCAGAAGACCCTGCTCAATATCGAGGGCCTGGGCCGTGACCTGGACCCCGAGCTGGACCTTTGGAACACCGCCAAGCCCTTTCTTGAAAAATGGATGCTGGAGCAGGTCGGTCCCCAGAAGCTGCTGCAGCAGCTCAAGGCCGAGGCGCCGCAGTACGCCAAGTTGCTGCCGACCCTGCCGCGCCTGTTGCAGGACTATCTGCAGCATCGACCCCATCAGTTGCGAGCCGAACTGGACCAACTGGTGGCTGAACAACGACGGACCAACCGCCTGCTTCAGTACATCATCTACGGCGGCATCGGCTTTGTGCTGGGGTTGATCGTCACCCAGGTGATGCTGCGCATCCGGCTCTGGTAGGCCTCCGGGCGGGGCACGCCCTTGAAGGCGCAGGTGGGGGTCCCCACCTATAATGACGGGTTTTGTTCAACTCCCCGGTGGCCCCCGTTTTTGCACTTCAGCGGTGCATTTCGGACCTTTCAGGTCGGGGTCGCCGGACCATTCCACCGTTCACGCCATGCCGATCTATGCCTACAAGTGCGAGTCCTGCGGCCATGCCAAGGACGTCCTGCAGAAAATCTCCGACGCGCCGCTGACCGTGTGCCCGGCCTGTGGTGCCGCGACGTTCGCCAAACAGCTGACGGCCGCCGGCTTCCAGCTCAAGGGGTCGGGCTGGTACGCGACCGACTTCAAGGGCAGTGGCGGTGGCACAGCCGCCGCTGCGACCGAGTCCAAGCCGGCCGAAACCGCCAGTGCGGCGCCGTCCACCCCTTGTGGCGGCTCCTGTGCCTGCCACTGAGCGACCGGAAAGCACCCTACACGTGGCGAACCTGCGCAAGTGGCTGTTCTCGGGCCTGTTGGTCCTGGTGCCCCTGATCATCACCCTCTGGGTCCTCGACTGGGTTGTATCCACGCTCGACAAGACCCTGCACATCTTGCCGGGTGCCTGGCAGCCGGATCAGCTGTTCGGCTTTCACGTGCCCGGACTGGGCGTGATCTTCGCGCTGGTCGTGGTGCTGTCCATCGGGGCCCTGGCGTCCAACATCATCGGCAACCGGCTGGTGAACTGGTGGCACGCGTTGCTGCACCGCATTCCGGTGGTGCGCTCGATCTACTCGGGGGTCAAGCAGATCTCGGACACCCTGTTTTCCGAGAAAGGCAATGCCTTCCGCAAGGCGTTGCTGGTGCAGTGGCCGCATGACGGCATGTGGACCGTGGCCTTCCTGACCGGCACGCCGGGAGGTGAGGTGCTGCAGCAGTTGCGCGCCCAGCCCGGCAGCACGGCCGACGAAGCTTTTCTCAGTGTCTTCGTGCCCACCACGCCCAACCCCACGGGTGGCTATTTCGTCATGGTGCGCGCGCGCGATTGCATCGAACTTCAGATGTCGGTCGACGAAGCGCTGACCTACATCGTGTCGATGGGCGTGATCGTGCCCGGCGGACCCAAGAACCCCAACCTCAAGGCGGCCGCTCCCGCGACCGTCTGACCTCCGGGGCCGCCCGGTGGCGGCCCGCCTGCTGAAAGAAGAACCGATATGGCCATGCGTTCCCACTATTGCGGTCTGGTGACCGAAGCCCTGCTGGGGCAAACCGTGCAACTCTGCGGCTGGGTCAACCGCCGCCGTGACCATGGTGGAGTGATCTTCATCGACCTGCGCGACCGCGAAGGTTATGTGCAGGTGGTGTGCGACCCTGACCGGGCCGAGATGTTCAAGACCGCCGAGGATGTGCGCAACGAGTTTTGCGTCCAGGTCACCGGCCTTGTTCGCGCCCGCCCGGCAGGTACCACCAACGACAAGCTCAAGAGTGGCCAGATCGAAGTGCTGTGCCACGAGCTCAAGGTGCTCAACCCCTCGGTCACGCCACCGTTCCAGCTCGACGACGACAACCTGAGCGAGACCACTCGCCTGACGCACCGCGTGCTGGACCTGCGCCGCCCGTACATGCAGAACAACCTGATGCTGCGCTACCGCGTAGCGATGGAGGTGCGCAAGTTCCTGGACGCCAACGGCTTCATCGACATCGAAACCCCGATGCTGACCAAGAGCACGCCTGAGGGCGCGCGTGACTACCTGGTGCCCAGCCGTGTGCACGACGGCCAATTCTTCGCGCTGCCGCAGTCGCCCCAACTGTTCAAGCAGTTGCTGATGGTGGCGGGCTACGACCGCTACTACCAGATCACCAAGTGCTTCCGTGACGAGGACCTGCGCGCCGACCGCCAGCCCGAGTTCACCCAGATCGATATCGAGACCTCGTTCCTGACCGAGGAAGACATCCGCGCGATGTTCCAGGGCATGATCAAGACGGTGTTCCAGAACACCCTTGGCGTGGATCTGGGCGAGTTCCCCATCATGGCCTACAGCGAAGCCATGCACCGCTTCGGCTCCGACAAGCCCGACCTGCGCGTGAAGATGGAGTTCACCGAACTCACCGACGTGATGGCCGATGTGGACTTCAAGGTCTTCAGCGCGCCGGCGCAGATGAAGGGTGGCCGGGTGGTCGCCCTGTGCGTGCGCGGTGGTGCGGAAATGCCGCGCAGCGAGATCGATGCCTACACCGAGTTCGTCAAGATCTACGGCGCCAAGGGCCTGGCCTGGATCAAGGTCAATGAACTGGCCAAGGGCAAGGACGGCCTGCAGTCGCCCATCGTCAAGAACCTGCACGACAAGGCCATCGCCGAGATCCTCGCCCGCACCGGCGCGCAGGACGGCGACATCCTGTTCTTCGGCGCCGACAAGGCCAAGATCGTCAACGACGCCATCGGCGCGCTGCGCCTGAAGATTGGCCACAGCGCCCTGGGCAAGAAGAACGGCCTGTTCGAAAACCGCTGGGCCCCGATGTGGGTGGTGGACTTCCCGATGTTCGAGCACGACGAGGAAGAAGACCGCTGGACCGCCGTGCATCACCCCTTCACCGCGCCCAAGGACGGTCACGAGGACTGGATGGTCACCGCGCCCGAGAAGTGCATCGCCAAGGGCTACGACATGGTGCTCAACGGCTGGGAAATCGGTGGCGGCTCGGTCCGTATCCACCGCGCCGACGTGCAGCAGAAGGTGTTCGACGCGCTCAAGATCACGCCCGAGGAAGCCCAGCTCAAGTTCGGCTTCCTGCTGGACGCGCTGCAGTACGGCGCGCCCCCGCACGGCGGCCTGGCCTTCGGTCTGGACCGCATCATCACCTTGATGACCGGCGCCGAATCTATCCGCGACGTGATCGCCTTCCCCAAGACCCAGCGTGCCCAGTGTCTGCTGACCCAGGCGCCGAGCCCGGTGGACGAGAAGCAGCTGCGCGAACTGCACATCCGCCTGCGCAACCCGGACGCGGTCAAGACGGCCTGATCAGGGCATCGGCTAGGATGAAAGGGCGCCTGCGGGCGCCCTTTCTCTTGGCATTTTTCATGCGTCCATTCAAGATTCCCTTGTCCGTGCTGGTGGTCATCCATACCCCTGCGCTGGAGGTCCTCTTGATCGAACGGGCCGATTCCCCCGGGTTCTGGCAGTCGGTCACCGGTTCGCTGGACCGGGACGACGAGCCGTTCGAGGTCGCGGCCGCCCGGGAGGTCGCGGAAGAAACGGGTATCGATGCCGGTGCGCCCGGGCACCTCCTGACAGACTGGTGGCTGGAGAACATCTACGAGATCTATCCCCAGTGGCTGCACCGTTACGCACCCGGCGTACGGATGAACCGGGAGCGGGTGTTCGGTCTGCGTGTCCCGAGGGCGTTTCCCGTCGTGCTCAACCCCCGCGAACATCGGGCGCATGTCTGGCTACCCCGGCTGGCTGCCGCCGACCGATGCCACTCGTTCTCCAACGCCGAGGCGATCCTCCATTTGCGCCCGTGACGGCGTCTCGCATCAGCAGACGGCCTGAGGCCTGAGGTGTTCGTTGCTGTTTGTGTTGCAGCCAGATCGCTGCGAAACCGTGCAGCAAGTTACGAAAAAGTTACTTTGACAGACCGTACAGAGCAAATAGGTCAGTTATTACGCTTCCTTTTTTTGGTACCCTTGCGAAATACAACCTAAGTAACAACATGGATGGTATGTTACATCCTGTTACAAACATCTGATCAGCATGAACAAGTCATACAAGTCGATCTGGAATGAATCCCTTGGCACCTACGTGGCGGCCTCAGAGGTTGCTCATTCTGGTGGCCGCAAGGTGTCCTCCGCACGCAAGTCGCGCAGGGCACCGGAGCGGGCGCTGTCCAGCCAGATCGTCTTGGAGCAGCGGATCGTGTTCGACGCGGCGCTGCCTGCGACCGTGGTTGAAACCACCGCCGACAAGCAGACCACGCAAGAGCTGCTGGTTGCGGACGACCAGACCGCTGTGCACAGCGAAACCACGCAAACGTCGACCGTTGTCGTGCCGGCGGTGACTGTTGCCACGGACCCTGCATCAGAGACAAAGACCGGTTCGACTTCCGGTACCACCTCGACTGACACCTCATCTCAGAGCACGACGCAGGTATCCACCAGCAGCACCTCGTGGTCGGGCTCGTCGGTTGTCAGCGATTCCTCAACCGACACATCGACCACTGCGACGCCGGTCGCTGTGGCCACCACCTCCGACACCAGCGCCTCGAGCTCGACGACGTTGCCTGCAGACAAGGTCGTGACCCAGGAGGCTGATGCTTCGGTCGTGGCCACGCAGACCTCTGAACCGGAGCGTGTCGAGATCGTCTTCGTCGATTCGGTGGCTGCCGACATCGTCGACGACCTGGACTGGCATCCCGGTGAAATTCATGTGCTGGACGCCAACCGCGACGGTGTCGAGCAAATCGCCGAGATCCTCGCCGGCCGCACCGGCGTCGATGCCATTCACATCATCAGCCATGGCAGCGACGGACAGCTCGAACTTGGCAATGCGGTGCTGGACTCGACATCCCTCGCGGGCGAGCACGCGGATGAGCTCGCGGTCATCCGCGCGTCGCTGTCTGCGGATGCCGATCTGCTGATTTATGGTTGCGAGGTATCGCAGACGGCGAAAGGGCAGGCGTTTGTCAACGCGCTCGCAGACGCCACCGGCGCCGATGTGGCCTCGTCGGACGACAACACCGGCTCGGCAACCTTGGGGGGTGACTGGGTGCTGGAAACCCGGGCGGGTGACGGCACCGTCGAGACGACGGTCATCACGGCGGCCGAGTGGGCCGGCGTGCTGACCACGCCGGTGAACGTGGGTCAAGGCGCGTTCCTGGGCTCATCCGGCATGGGCATCTACAGCATTGACGTCACGACGGGCAAGGCCACGCTGCTGACGACCGTTCCGACGACGATCACCTATGGTGGCAACACCGTCACGCTCGTGGCAGGCGACGGCCTGAACTCGCTGGCGGTGGATCAGGCGAATCACCTGATCTATTACGTGTCGAACACTTCGAGCAACACCAACGTCGCGCTGCTGGCGTACGACTGGGTGGCCAACGAGCACATCATCGTCGACAACAACCTCACCACAGGTCTCGCGACCAATGTGGTGGTTGGTTTGCGGGGCGTGGGCAGCGGTTCAGCCACCTTCCACAGCTTTGGCGGCAACAACTATCTGTACCTCGGGGTGGAAGAGAACTCGGGCGGCGACGGAGGCGGAACAGTCTCGGACGACACGATTTATCGTCTGACGCTGTCTGCCGATGGCAAGACCGTGTCGGCGATCTCGACCTTGGCGATCAATATCACCAACAACGACTGGGGCGACCTTGGCTACGACGCGGCGACGAACTCCCTGCAGAGCTCGTCGCTCAACGGCACGACCGTGAACGTGACCCGGTACACGTTGAACGCTGCTGGAACGGCGGTCGCTTCGACTGCGGCCATCACGGTGAACACAACCAACACCCAGGCGGCCGAAAGCTCGTCGGGCAACACCTACCTGGCCAGTACCGCTATCCAGCAATATGACCCGACGACGGGTGCTCTGATTGGCAGTGCGATCACCATCACCACCAACGGCACCACCGCGCTGGGTGCCCTCAACGACGCCGCGAGCTGGACACCCCCTGCGGCCACGATTGGCGACAAGGTCTTCACCGATGCCAACAACAACGGAACCTTTGACGGTGCCGATACGGGTATCGCTGGCGTGACGGTCCGGCTGGTGGACGACGTGAACAACAACGGTGTGGCTGATGCCGGTGAGCGTGTCCTGGCCACTGATACCACCGATGCGAGCGGCAACTACCTGTTTACGGGCGTCCTGCCTGGGAACTACGTCGTGCAGGTGACGGACACGGGCGGTGTGCTCGGTACGGGGCGGACGTACACCACCACCGGTGGCAATACACGAGGCGATGCGGACGTCACGCAAATCGGCTCGGCCAACCTGAACCTGGACTTCGGGTTGAACAACCGCCCGCCGGTGAACGTGGTGCCTGGGACACAGACGGTGCCCGAAGACGGCAACCTCACCATCACGGGTGTGTCGGCAAGCGATCCGGACGGCAACCTGGCGACCACCCAGTTGACGGTGACCAACGGCATTTTGTCGGTCAGCCTGGCCGGAGGTGCAACGATCTCGGCTGGAGCCAACGGCACAAGCACCCTGACGCTCTCGGGTACTGCAGCTCAGATCAATGCTGCGCTCGCATCGATCGGCTATCAACCGACCGCCAACTATTTCGGCAGTTCCGTGTTGACGGTTCGGTCGACCGACGTGGCCGGACTGACGGATACCGACACGGTGAACATCACCGTGGCGGCGGTGAATGACCCGCCGGTGGACGGCAACGAGACGAACACGGTGACGGAGGACACGACGCTGACGGTTGCCAATGGCGCGACTGGCGATCTGCTGAACAACTCCACCGATGTGGACGGGGGAACGCCCGTCATCACGCAGTTCGTGGTCAACGGCACGACGTACACCGCGGGCAATGCGGCAACGATTGCCGGTGTGGGAACGCTGACGATCAACGGTGATGGCAGCTACAGCTTCGCGCCGGCGACCAACTACAACGGCCCGATCCCGGTGGCGACCTACACGGTCAGCGACGGCGCCGGCGGCACCGACACCTCCACGCTGACGCTCTCGATCACACCGGTCAACGACGCGCCGGTGGACGGCAACGAGACGAACACGGTGACCGAGGACACCACGCTGACGGTGGCGGACGGTGGAACCGGTGATCTGCTGAACAACGCCAGCGATGTGGACGGCGACACGTTGAGCATCACGCAGTTCGTGGTCAACGGCACGACGTACACGGCGGGCAATGCGGCGACGATTGCGGGTGTGGGGACGCTGACGATCAACGGCAACGGCAGCTACAGCTTTGCACCGGCGGCCAACTACAACGGCCCGATCC
>JAEUOT010000063.1 GCA_016790705.1 Hydrogenophaga sp. | reverse complement strand
ATCACCATGACGCTGACCGATCGCCACTTCGGCACCAGCTTCTTCAACCCCGCCGGCGGCGGTGACCCTGTGATGTACCAGCACATCTTCTGGTTCTTCGGCCACCCCGAGGTCTACATCATGATCCTGCCGGCCTTCGGCATCGTCAGCCAGGTCGTGCCCGCCTTCGCGCGCAAGAAGCTGTTCGGCTACGCCTCCATGGTGTATGCCACCGGCTCCATCGCCATCCTGTCCTTCGTCGTGTGGGCCCACCACATGTTCACCACCGGCATGCCGGTGACCGGCCAGTTGTTCTTCATGTATTCGACCATGCTGATCGCCGTGCCCACGGGCGTGAAGATCTTCAACTGGGTCGCGACCATGTGGAAGGGTTCGATGACCTTCGAAGTGCCCATGCTCTGGTCCGTCGGTTTCATCTTCGTGTTCACCATGGGCGGTTTCACCGGCCTGATGCTGTCGATGGCACCCATCGACATCAACTTCCAGGACACCTATTACGTGGTGGCCCACTTCCACTACGTGCTGGTGGCCGGCTCTCTGTTCGCGATGTTCTCCGGCTTCTACTACTGGTGCCCGAAGTGGACCGGGGTGATGTACAGCGAAGGTCGCGGCAAGCTGCACTTCTGGTGGTCGATGATCTCCTTCAACGTCACGTTCTTCCCGATGCACTTCCTGGGCCTCGCAGGCATGCCGCGCCGCTACGCGGACTACCCGATGCAGTTCGCCGATTTCAACGCGATTGCCTCCGTGGGCGGGTTTGCGTTCGGCCTGGCACAGGTGTATTTCTTCTTCTTCGTGGTGCTGCCGACCTTGCGTGGCAAGGGCGCAAAGGCGGTGCAGAAACCCTGGGAAGGCGCTGAAGGCCTGGAGTGGGAAGTGCCTTCGCCGGCTCCGTTCCACACATTCGAGAACCCGCCCAAGCTGGATGCGACGGCCACCAAGGTGATCGGCTGATGGTCTCGAACGAGCAGAAGCGGCGCAACCTGCGGCTGGCACTGATCCTGGCCTCGGTGGGGCTGGTGTTCTTCGTCGGATTCATCGGCAAGATCGCCCTGCTCGGGGGTTGAGGCAGCGAGAACCAGCGCCATGGGTCTGCGGCATGAAAACCTGAAGATGGTCGGCAAGCTCGGCGTGATCGCGCTGGGCATGTTCGCCTTCGGTTATGCGCTGGTGCCGCTGTACAAAGCCATCTGTGAGGCCACCGGCATCAATGTGCTGGCGTTGAGCGAACAGGAGGTTCCTGGCGCCAAACCCCGCACGCTCAATACCCAGGTCGACTACTCGCGCACCATCACCGTCGAATTCGATGCCAATGCACGCGGACCCTGGCGTTTCAGCCCGGCCGTGCGCTCGCTGCAGGTTCACCCTGGCGAGCTCACGACGGTCCAGTACCAGTTCCAGAACGTCCAGAACCGCGTCATGTCGGCACAGGCGATTCCGAGCTACGCACCATCGCAGGCCGCGCCCCATTTCAACAAGCTCGAGTGTTTCTGCTTCAACCAGTACACGCTGGCTCCGGGGGAAAAGCGGGAGTGGCCCGTGGTGTTCGTGATCGACCCCAAGCTGCCCAAGAGCGTGACCACCATCACCTTGTCCTATACCTTCTTCGAGGTCGGCGGCAAGGTGCCCGGTGCGCCGCAGGAGGTCGCCCGCCAGGTCGTCGAGCCCAAGAGCGGAGGTCCCGTGTGAGTGCGCAGATGCCGGCACATCGCCGCAAGGGCTCGCTGCCCGCCACCGTCAAAGCCGTGCTCTGGGGATTCCTCGGGGTGCGGCGAAATGCCGACTACCAGCAGGACATTGCCCGCCTGAACCCGATCCACCTGCTGGTCGCAGGGGTGGTGATGGCGCTGCTGTTCGTGCTGGGTCTGATCCTGATCGTTCACTGGGTGGCCGGATGATGTCGGCCGCCCAGTTCTTCACCGTTTCCGTTTCCGTCAGAGAAAGCTTCGAGGAGTGAGCATGTCATCAGCATCGCACGGCAGCACGCCGTATTACTTCGTTCCAGGACCGTCCCGGCACCCGGTGATGGCCGCCATCGGACTGTTCTTCGTGATCCTCGGCGCGGGGCAATGGGTCAACGGCGCCGGGTGGGGCAAGTATTCGCTGGCGTTCGGCCTGGCGTTCTGGCTGGTGGTCCTGTTCCAGTGGTTCAGCGAGTCCATCGCGGAGAGTGAAGGCGGGCAGTACGGGCGCAAGATCGACCTGTCCTTCCGCTGGAGCATGAGCTGGTTCATCTTCTCGGAAGTGATGTTCTTCGGCGCCTTCTTCAGCGCCCTCTGGTGGGCACGAAGCCACGCGATCCCCGCGCTGGGCAGCGTCGACAACGCGCTGATCTGGCCGGACTTCAGCGCGGTCTGGCCGAGCAAGCAGGTCGGGGCGACCGGTTCGCCCGCAGGCATCGTCGAGCCCTTCCAGACCATGGGCCCGTTCTGGCTGCCGACCATCAACACCGCGCTGCTGCTGACCTCGGGCGTGACCCTGACCATTGCGCACCACGCGCTGCAGGCCGGCAACCGCGGCAAGACCATCGCCTTCATGTGGACCACCGTGATCCTCGGTCTGGTGTTCCTGTTCGTCCAGGGCTACGAGTATTCGCACGCCTACAGCGAGATGAACCTGAAGCTCTCGTCCGGCATCTACGGCTCCACCTTCTTCATGCTGACCGGTTTCCACGGTTTTCACGTGTTCGTCGGCATGCTGATGCTGCTGTTCATCACGCTGCGCCTGCAGAAGGGCCATTTTTCGGCGAAGCGGCATTTCGGATTCGAAGGCGCTGCCTGGTACTGGCACTTCGTCGACGTGGTCTGGCTGGGCCTGTACATCCTGGTGTACTGGACCTGAGTGGCTTCGGATCTTCCGCAATGCAAACGGCGCCTCAGGCGCCGTTTTTTCTCCCGCTTTGCGCGACCGGCCTCAGCCTGTCTGCACCGGCAGACCGGTCGGATGGATCCAGCCGAGCTTGTAGCCCAGCAGCACCAGGACAAAGAGCAGGATGGAGAAGCCAACGCGAAAGGCCAGCGCACGGGCCATCGGGCTCTTGCGTGGCGTGTCATCGGTGGCGTCATCCTCCGGCGAAACATCGCTGCCGCCACGCAGCATGAACACCAGCGCAGCGGCCAGGCTGCCAAGGATGGCCACAAAGGCCACAATCACAAGATAGTTCATGCCCTCATTATCCGGCGGCCCTACGTTGTCCCATCTCCGGTTTTCTCCTTGATCCGTTGCTCCTGATGTCAGTGCGTGCCCGTTTCTGGTTGGTGACCGCAGCGACTGTGGTGACGGTGAGCGTGACCGCGTCTCTGGGGCTGTGGCAGCTCGGGCGGGCCGACCAGAAGCGGCAACTGCAGTCGCAGATCGAGCAGCGTATGGCGCAGCCGGCGCTGTCGACCGCACAAGTCGTCTCCGGCGGGGGCAGCGACACCCTGCTGCACCGCGCGGTCACCTTGCGGGGCACCTGGCTGTATTCGGCCAGTGTCTTTCTCGACAATCGGCCGATGGCCGGGCGCAGCGGTTTCATCCTGGTCACGCCACTGCAGTTGCAGGGCGCGGCGCAGGCGGTGCTGGTGCAGAGGGGCTGGGTTC
The DNA here is from genome assembly GCA_016790705.1 of Hydrogenophaga sp. Taxonomy (GTDB): domain Bacteria; phylum Pseudomonadota; class Gammaproteobacteria; order Burkholderiales; family Burkholderiaceae_C; genus Hydrogenophaga. The sequence goes on along the minus strand of JAEUOT010000063.1, from coordinate 60,668 downwards.
CGAGGGACTTCGTGGATCGCAACCGGGTGCCGGATGTGGACGCGCCCGCCGGTGTGGTGGAGGTTTCCGGGCGGCTGGCCCCTGCGCCCAGTCGGTTGCTTGAGCTGGGCGCCGGCGAGACAGGACGCATCCGGCAGAATCTCGACGTCGAGGCGTTCGCCCGTGAAGTCGGGTTGACGCTGATGCCCCTGTCCGTGCTGCAGACCGGACCCTCGCCGGAGGGTTTGCTGCGCGAATGGCCCCGGTTCGAGGCCGATGTCCCCAAACACCTGGGCTACGCCGCGCAGTGGTTCGCGATGAGCGCGCTGGCGGCGGGTCTGTATGTCTGGTTTCAATTGATTTGCCCGCGTCGCCGACGCATTGCCCATGGCCAAGATTCCCGATGAACCCCTGACCCTGACGGTGCACAGTCTGCCCCGGGTCGACGCTTCCGACACCGCCGCGCTGACGCGGGCCGGACGCTGGAAGATGCTGTTGCTGCTGCTGGTCTGTGCCTCGCCGGTGATCGCCTCCTATTTCACCTATTACGTGATCCGGCCGGACGGGCGTCGCAACTATGGCGAACTGATCGATCCGCAGCGCCCGCTGCCCGACATCGTCGGCACCGATGTCGCCGGCAAGGCGGTGGCGCTCCCGACGCTCAGGGACCAGTGGCTGTTCGTCAGCGTCGCCGACTCGGCCTGCGACGCGGCCTGCCAGAAGCGCCTGTACCTGCAGCGCCAGTTGCGCGAGACCCTCGGCAAGGAGAAGGACCGGATGGACTGGGTGTGGTTGCGCACCGGTGCCACCGAACTGGCCGAGCCGCTGCGCCAGGCGACCGCGGCAGCGACCGTGCTGCACGTCGATGCCGCGGCGCTTGCGGGCTGGTTGCAACCGGCGGCGGGGCACACGCTGGAGGAGCATCTGTACGTGGTGGACCCGATGGGCAACTGGATGATGCGGTTTCCTGTCGATGCCGATCCTCGGCGGGTCAAGAGCGATCTGGAGCGGTTGATGCGCGCGTCGTCCTCGTGGGATCAGCCTGGCCGCCCGGCGAGGGCCGCAGGCGGCTGAGGCGAAGGCATGAACGCGTCCGCGCTGTACGACCTCTCACCGGCGGTCCGCGTGATGATCACGGGGGCCGTGGTGGCTCTGGGCCCACTGGCCTGGGTCTGGTTGCGCCATCGGGGGAGCAACAGCGCCCGGCGCCTGCATGCGCTGACCCTGCTGACCCTGTTCCTGACCTTTGATCTGGTGCTTTTCGGCGCCTTCACGCGCCTGACCGATTCGGGGCTGGGCTGCCCGGACTGGCCGGGCTGCTACGGCAGCGCCAGCCCGGTCGGCGCGCATGCGTCAATCTCTGCAGCGCAGCAGGCCATGCCGACCGGTCCGGTGACCGTGACCAAGGCCTGGATCGAAATGATCCACCGCTACCTGGCGACGGCGGTGGGCGTGCTGATCATCGTGCTGGCGTTTGCCACCACCCGTGCCCGTTCAGAGCTGAACCGGTCGCCGCTGTGGGCCTGGCTGACCCTGGTCTGGGTCTGCCTGCAGGGCGCGTTTGGCGCGTTGACGGTGACGATGAAGCTGTTCCCGGCGATCGTGACCCTGCACCTGCTCGGCGGTCTGGTGCTGCTGGCTCTGCTGCGTGCGCAGTCGGTCGCCAGTGGCCTGTCGATGCCGGGCGGCGGCGGACGCTTGCCGCTGCATCCGACGACGCGGCGCGCGATCGTGCTGGTGTACCTGCTGCTGTGGGTGCAGATCGCACTGGGCGGCTGGGTCAGCACGAATTACGCCGTGCTGGCGTGCGAGACCTTCCCGACCTGCCAGGGCGGGTGGTGGCCGCCGATGGATCTGCGCGAAGGCTTCACGCTCTGGCGCGCGCTGGGCATGAACGAACACGGGCAGCCCGTGAGCTTTGCGGCGCTGACCGGCATCCACTATGTGCACCGCCTGATGGCCTATGTCGTGTTGCTGGCCCTGGGCTGGCTGTCGTGGCGTCTGTGGTCCGCGCCTGCGACGCGTCCCCATGCGCGATGGCTGCTGGCCCTGCTGTGGTGGCAGTTCGCCACCGGCATGAGCAATGTGGTGCTCGACTGGCCGTTGCTGGCCGCCGTGGGTCACACCGGCGGGGCCGCCGGGCTGGTGGTCGCGCTGACCGGTGTGCTGGTCGGCACCCGCACCGCAGACGACACCGTGAGTGCCTCCAAATTCAATGTATCCCGCCTGACCTCATGAGTTCTGCGTCCACCCATTCCGCTCCCGTCATGCCGTCTGTCTGGCGCCAGTACAACGCGCTGACCAAGCCACGTGTGATCCAGCTGATCGTCTTCTGCGCATTGATCGGCATGGTGCTCGCGGTGCCTGGTCTGCCAGGCTGGGCACAGGTGGAGACGGCCGCGCTGGCCTGTCTGGGCATCTGGCTGGTGGCCGGCGCCGCCGCCGCGTTCAACTGCGTGGTCGAGCAGCAGATCGACGCCAAGATGCGGCGCACCGCCTGGCGGCCGACCGCGCGGGGGCAACTGAGCAACGTGCAGACGCTGACCTTCTCTGCGGTGCTGTGTGCGGCGGGATCGGCCGTTCTGTATGTCTGGGTGAACCCGCTGACCATGTGGCTGACCTTCGCCACCTTTGTCGGGTATGCGGTGATCTACACCGTGATCCTCAAGCCGCTGACGCCGCAGAACATCGTGATCGGCGGCGCCTCGGGTGCGATGCCGCCGGTGCTGGGCTGGACCGCGATGACGGGCGTGGTGTCGCCCGAGGCGTTGATCCTGTTCCTGATCATTTTTCTGTGGACGCCGCCGCATTTCTGGGCGCTGGCGCTCTACCGGGTCGAGGACTACCGCAAGTCCGGCCTGCCGATGCTGCCGGTGACGCACGGATCGGAGTTCACCCGGCTGCAGGTGCTGCTCTACACCTTCGTGCTGTTCGCCGCCTGCCTCATGCCCTTCGTGATGCGCATGAGCGGGTGGTTCTACCTGCTGGCCGCGCTGGCGCTGAGTGCGGGCTTCTGCGGCCACGCCTGGGCGCTGTGGCGCAACTATTCGGATGCACTGGCACGCAAGACCTTCCGCTTTTCGCTGTGGCACCTCTCGCTGCTGTTCGCCGCCATGCTGATCGATCACTACCTGCCCTGAACCCATGAACACCCGTCGCCGCCTGCTGGCCGCCGCCTTCGCGGTCATGACCCTCGCCGCCTGTTCCGACAAACCGGCCGAGACCGCCAGTGCCGGCGCGTTTTCCGGCATTGACATCACCGGCGCCGACTACGCGACCGATTTCAGCTTGACCGACCACGACGGGAAGCCGCGCAGCCTGGCCGACTTCAAGGGCAAGGTGGTGGTGATCTTCTTCGGCTACACCCAGTGCCCCGACGTCTGCCCGACCTCGCTGAGCGAGCTGGCGCAGGCCAAGCAGTTGCTCGGACCGGACGGGGACAAGCTGCAGGGCCTGTTTGTGAGTGTCGATCCGGAGCGCGACACGCCCGAAGTGATGAAGGCCTACATGGCCAGCTTTGACCCGAGCTTTCTTGCGCTGTATGCGGCGCCCGACAAGTTGCCCGAGCTCGCCAAGCGCTTCCGTGTCTATTACAAGCGGGTCGACGGCAAGACGCCGACCAGCTACACCATGGACCACTCGGCGGGCAGTTACGTGTACGACACGCAGGGCCGCGTGCGCCTGTATCACCGTTACGCCAGCGGGGCGCAGGCGCTGGCGGACGATGTCAGGAAACTGCTGGCCGAGGCCCGCGGCTGATCAGTCGACCTTGGCGCCGCTGAGCTTGACCGGGCGCTCGTACTTGGCGCGCTCCTGAGCCATGAAGCGCCCGAAGGCTTCAGGCGCGCCGGGTGCGGGTTCTGCCATCAGCTTGGCGAAGCGGGCTTTGACGTCGGGCGAGCCCAGCGCGGCGACAAAGGCGCTGTTGAGCTGACGCACCACCTCGGGCGGGGTGCCGGCGGGCGCGACCAGCCCCCACCAGGTGTCGACGGCAAAACCCGGCAGCGTTTCGGCCACCGCCGGTACGTCCGGCATCACGCTGCTGCGCTGCGCCGAGGTGACGGCAAGGGCCTTGAGCTTGCCGGCCTGGATGTTGGCCGAGGCGGTGGCGAGGTTGTCGAAGTTGAAGTCGACCTGGCCCGAGAGCAGGCCGAGCTGCGCCGGATTGCCGTCGTTGTAGGGAATGTGCACGGCGAACACACTGGCCTGCTGCTTGAACATTTCGCCGGCGAGGTGACCGGCGCTTCCGTTGCCGCCCGAGCCGTAGTTGAGCTTGCCCGGATTGGCCTTGGCGTAGCGGATCAGGTCGGCGAGGGCGTTGATGTTCAGCCGCCGTGCGGTCTCGGCGTTCATCACCAGCACATTGGGCACGCGCAGCATCTGGGTGACCGGCGCGAAATCCTTGGCCGGGTCGTAGGGCAGCTTGCTGAACAGCCACGGGTTGATGCCGTGCGAGGCGGTGGTCGCGATGCCCAGGGTGAGCCCGTCGGGCGCGGCCTTGGCCACGGCGGCCATGCCGATGTTGCCGCCGGCACCGGGCCTGTTGTCGACGATCACGTTGCCCAGCGTGGGCTTGACCGCCTCGGCGAGGATGCGCGCGGTCAGGTCGATCGGGCCGCCGGCCGCGAACGGAACGACGATGCGGGTGGTTTTCTCGGACTGCGCCAGCGAAAGGCCTGGGGCCGCGAACGAGGCGGCGGCGACGGCCAGCGTGGAGATGATCAGGCGACGGGTGCTCACAGCTTGTCCTTTGCGCTGGTGAAGGAATCGGCGAAGAAGGCTTCGTCGGGCAGCCCGGCGGCGGCGTAGTCCTTGCGGGCGGACTCGATCACGATCGGTGCACCGCAGGCGTAGACCTCGTGTCCCGACAGGTCGGGGATGTCCTCCACCACCGCCCGGTGCACGAACCCGGTCCGGCCGGTCCAGCCATCTTCGGGCAGGGCGTCGGAGATCACCGGCACGTACCGCAGGTGCGGCATGGCCGCCAGTTGCTCTTCGATCCAGCCCGACTGGTACAGGTCGGCCGGACGGCGGCCACCCCAGTAGAGCGTCGCCGGGCGCGTGATGCCTTTGTGGCGCATGTGTTCGATGATGGCCTTGAGTGGCGCGAAGCCCGTGCCCGATGCCAGCAGGACCATGGGTTTGTCGCTGTCTTCGCGCAGGAAGAAGCCGCCATAGGGGCCTTCGATGCGAAGGATGTCCTTTTCCTTCATCGCGCCGAACACGTGATCGGTGAACTTGCCTCCGGGCATGTGGCGGATGTGCAGCTCGACCTGCGGGCCGGCGGCCTGGGTGTGCGGCGCGTTGGCCATCGAGTAGCTGCGGCGGTCGCCGTCGCGCAGCAGGAATTCGACGTACTGGCCGGCGTGGTACTGGAAGGTGTCGGCCGCCGGCAACTGCAGCTTCATCACGATCACGTCGTGCGAGGCGCGCTCCAGGCTCACCACGCGCACCGGCATTTTCTTGATCGGAAAGGCGCCGGCCTCGGTCACCTGGCGCGATTCGATCACCACGTCGGATGTTGCTTCGCCGCAGCAGGTGAGGATGTAGCCCGCCGCCTCTTCTTCCGCGCTCAGGGCTTTGGCCTGATGCGGGCCGTGGGTCACGCTGCCGCTGAGCAGCTTGCACTTGCAGGAGCCGCAGGCGCCGTCCTTGCAGCCGTAAGGCAGGCCGATGCCCTGGCGGATGCCGGCCGCGAGAATGGCTTCGCCCGCGTCGGCGCCGAATTGGCGGCCGCTGGGCTGGACGGTGATGCTGAAGGTCATGGTGAACAGGCTACAGTGGTTGGAATGAACACGCGCTGAACGGCGAGGCCGGCGTCGGCGCGCAACCCGACATTTTCCCAAAATCAACACCATGGCATTTCTCGGCGCACTTCCTGCCCGTTTCCGACGCGAACGGGTGCTCATCGTGGGCTGCGGCGACGTGGGCCAGCGCGCAGCACGTGAACTCGGCGGCGGCCGTCGTGTGCGCCTGATGGCGCTGACCTCCTCCGCCCACAGCGCCGCGACGCTGCGCGCTCAGGGCATCACGCCGCTGACCGGCGATCTGGACCGTCCCGCCACACTGCAACGCCTTGCGGGCGTGGCCTCCCGCGTGCTTCACCTGGCGCCACCGCCTTCGGAAGGGCCGGCGGACTGGCGTCTCGACCCCCGCACCCGTGTGCTGATGCAGGTGCTGGCGCGCCGTTCGCCGCCGCGCGCGCTGGTGTATGGCTCGACCACAGGTGTTTATGGCGACTGCGAAGGGCGCTGGGTGGACGAGGTCACGCTGCCGCGACCCCAGACGCCACGGGCCTTGCGGCGGGTGGACGCCGAGGCCGCCGTCCACCGGCTGGGCCGCGTGTCAGGCGTGCGCACCACCGTGCTGCGCATTCCGGGCATCTATGCCAGCGACCGCCCCGGCGGCACACCGGTCGAGCGGCTGCGGCGCGGCACGCCGGTGCTGCGTGCGGACGATGACGTCTACACCAACCACATCCACGCCGACGATCTCGCACGTGCCTGTGTGCTGGCGCTCTGGCGTGGCCGGCCACAGCGCAACCTCAACGTGGTGGACGAGACCCAGCTCAAGATGGGCGACTACTTCGACCTCGCCGCAGACCTCTATGGCCTGCCCAGGCCCCCTCGCGTGGCGCGCGACGCCGCCGGCGACCAGTTGCCGCTGGTGCTCCTGAGCTTCATGAGCGAATCGCGGCGGCTGCACAACCGGCGCATGAAGCAGGAGCTGCGCCTGCGCCTGCGCTACCCGACGGTGACAGAGGGCTTGCGCCCCTGAGGCGGGGTCAGCCTGGCCCGGAGGTCAGCAGCAGCGCCAGTGTGTGCAGGACGAAGACGCCGACCAGGGCCTGGCCGGTGCGGCGACCGAGCCGGGCGGGTCCGTTCGTGCTGGTGCCCAGCCGGTAGAGCACGAAGGCCAGCACCGCCATCAGCAACAGGTCGCGCCAGAGCACCTGGGGCGGCAGATCCAGCGGCTCAATCAGCCCCGCCAGTCCGGCAACCGCCAAAGTGTTGAACAGACCGGTGCCCAGCACCTGGCCCAGCGCCAGGTCGTCCTCCCCCTTGCGGGCCGCGACCACACAGGAGGCCAGTTCGGGCAGCGTGGTCCCCAGCGCCACCACCCCCAGCCCCAGCACCAGATCGCTCACGCCCAGCCAGACGGCCACCTCGATGGCGCTCCAGACCAGCAGCCACCCGCCTGCCGCGAGTGCGGTCCAGCCGAACACCACCGACAGCAACGCCCGTGCGGTCGAATCGGGGAGCAGACGCATCTCTGCGCGGGTTTCCTGGGTCAGCGCGTCGTCCCGGCCGGTTGCCGACTGGCGCCATGACCACACCAGAAGGCCGACGAAACCCAGCAGGAGCAGCCCGGCATCGATCCGCGAGAGCACGCCGTCCCAGACCAGCACGGCGGTCAGCAGCGCGGCGGCCAGCATCAGTGGCAGCTCGCGCTGCAGCACCTGGGAGCGCAGGGTCAGCGGCGTGATCCACAGCAGGCAGCCCAGCACCAGCGACATGGCCACGATGTTGGCGCCCCAGGCGCTGCCCAGCGCCAGGGCCGGGTGCCCCAGGGAGGCCGCATGGAGCGCCACGACCAGCTCCGGTGCCGCCGAGCCGAAACCCACCACCACCAGCCCCACCGCCATGGGCGGCAGTCCGTGTCGGGCCGCCAGCGTGGACGTCCCTTCGACCGCCCGCTCCGCGCCCCAGATCAGCAGGATCAGGCCGGCGAACAGGGCGGGAATGGCGTAGAGCATGAGGCGGGCGAGACGGCTTGTCGGACAATGCCCATTGTCTCAGCAGCCCGTCATGGGTCCGCACGACACCCATGACCGCATCCACCACCGCCTCATCCGAGCTGCCCGCGCCGCCCCCCGAACCTCAGGGTTTCTGGGCCTCGCGCTGGCGCGCGCGGATCCTGCTTTCGGTGCTGGCGGCGGCGCTGATGCTGCTGCTGTTCTGGCTGTGGAAGCCCTGGCTGCTGCTGCCGGGCACCCGGCCGCTGGTGATGCAGGGCGGTGACCCGTATCTGCGGGCGCTGATGCGAACCATCTCGGCCAGCGAATCGAATGTGCTGCGTCCCTACCACGTCTTGCATGGGGGCGACTATGTCGGCACGCTGGACCGGCATCCGAACCGCTGCGAGTCGATCGGCCAGGGCCCCAACCGTGGCAGTTGTTCGACCGCCGCCGGGCGCTACCAGTTGCTCTACAGCACCTGGCTGGAGCTGGCCTCGCGCCATCATCCGGACCGCACCGACGACCCGCTGGACGCGGCCAACCTGAGTTTCGCACCCGCCGACCAGGACATCGTGGTTCACGCCTGGCTGCAGGAGCCGCGCTGGGGCCACCTGTCCGATCAACTGCGTCGCGGTCAGGTCCAGTCGGTGCTGCGCCGTCTCTCGGGCACCTGGACCAGTCTGGGCTACGGCATCGAAAACAACAGCATGAGCCGTGAACTGCCCAAGGTTTACAAGATGCTGCTCGACGACGAGCTGTCTCGCGCGGGCGATACCCAGAGCCCTTCTGGAAACGCCAAAGAAAAAGGCCGCGCAGCAAACGCCGCGCGGCCTTGATAACTGGTGCCCGGGGTCGGACTCGAACCGACACACCATCTCTGGCGGGGGATTTTGAATCCCCTGCGTCTACCGATTTCGCCACCCGGGCGGGGTGCCTTGGAGAGCGCGAAATTATGGCACAGTGGGGTGCATGAACTATCCGACGATTGAAGACGCGATCGGGCGCACGCCGCTGGTGGCCTTGCAGCGCATCGGCGCCGACGCCAACCGCGCCCGGGGCAATGTGGTGCTTGGCAAGCTCGAAGGCAACAATCCGGCGGGTTCGGTCAAGGACCGGCCGGCCGTGTCCATGATCCGGCGGGCCGAGGAGCGCGGCGACATCCGGCCCGGGGACACACTGATCGAAGCCACCTCGGGCAATACCGGGATCGCGCTTGCGATGGCGGCCGCGATCAAGGGCTACCGCATGGTGCTGATCATGCCGGAGGACCTCTCCATCGAACGGGCGCAGACCATGAAGGCCTTCGGCGCCGAGCTGATCCTCACGCCCAAGAGCGGCGGCATGGAGTACGCCAGGGATCTGGCGGGCAAGCTGGAGAAGGAAGGCAAGGGCCGGGTGCTCGACCAGTTCGCCAACGCCGACAACCCGCGCATCCACTACGAGACCACCGGGCCCGAGCTCTGGGAGCAGACCGGCGGGCGCATCACCCATTTCGTCAGCGCCATGGGAACGACCGGAACCATCACCGGCGTCTCGCGCTTCCTCAAGGAGAGGAATCCGGCGATCCGCGTGATCGGCGCCCAGCCGGCGGAAGGCTCGCGCATCCCGGGCATCCGCAAGTGGCCGCAGGAATACCTCCCCAAGATCTATGACCCGTCGGGCGTCGACGAACTGGTGTTGGTGAGCCAGGCCGATGCCGAGGATATGTGTCGTCGGCTGGCGCGCGAGGAGGGCATCTTCGCGGGGATTTCGGCGGCCGGTGCCTGCTGGGTCGCGCAACAGATCGCCTCGCAGGTCGACAACGCCACCATCGCCTTTGTCGTCTGTGATCGTGGGGACCGCTATCTCTCGACCGGCGTGTTTCCCGCCTGAGTTCCCCGTGATGACCGTCGACTACCGTTTCTGCCCTTGCTGCGCGGCCCCGTTGGCACCGGCTGCACGGGCGGAGGACGGGGGCATGAAGGAGCGCCTGCGCTGCACGTCCTGCGATTTCACCCACTGGAACAACCCGACGCCGGTGCTGGCGGCCATCGTGCAGCTGGGTGACAAGGTCCTGCTGGCGCGAAACGCCGCGTGGCAGAACCGCATGTTTGCGCTGATCACCGGTTTCATGGAGGCCGGCGAGACGCCCGAGGAAGGTATCTGCCGGGAGATTGCCGAGGAGACCGGGTTGCGGGTGACGGCGCTGCGCCTGGTCGGGGTGCACGATTTCCAGCGCATGAACCAGGTCATCATCACCTACCACGCCCAGGCCGAAGGCTCGGTGGTGCTTTCGCCCGAACTGGCCGAGTACAAGCTGCTGTCGCCGGCCCAGGTCAAGTGCTGGCCGGCGGGAACCGGGCTGGCGTTGGCCGCCTGGCTGCGCGAGCAGGGCTTAGAACCTCAGTTCATGGAAATCCCTTCCCCGTGAAAAAGTTGTTTACAAAATGATACATCGGCGTGCCCGATGGACCCGCCTCATTAAAATTCGTCTCTCCAAGGAACCGCTATGAACGCCACCAAAGAACTCGACGCGCGCGGCCTGAACTGCCCCTTGCCTATCCTCAAGGCCAAGAAGGCGCTGGCCGACATGACCTCCGGGCAGACCCTCAAGGTCATTGCCACGGACGCCGGTTCCGTTCGCGATTTCCAGGCTTTCGCCAAGCAGACCGGCAACGAACTGGTGGAGCAGTCCACCGAAGGCGCCGACTTCATCACGGTGCTCAAACGACGCTGACCGACGGTTTCGGGGGTTGCGGCACGCCGCAATCGCCGGCGTCCCCCGAACATGGAAGTCCTGCTGCTTGATCCGCTGGTTCCCGAAGCGCTGAGTTGGTTGCAGGAACGCCATGACGTGACCTTCCGGCCGGACCTGGCCGACGATCCGGCAGCGTTGCGCAGACAGGTCTACAAGACCCGCGCCCTGGTGTTGCCGCCCCATGTGATCGTCTCCCGCGAGTTTCTCGATTTCGCCCCGCTGATGCGCGTGGTCGCGCGCATGCAGATTTCGAGCGAAAACACGGACCTGGAGGCCTGCGCCGAGCGCCAGATCCGGGTCGTGCAGGCGCGCAGCGCCACAGTGCGCTCAAATGCCGAATACCTGTTGTACGGCCTGCTGATGCTCTACCGGCGTGGCATGGTCAGCGCCCTGCTGGGTCGCAAGCTGGCGCAGGTGCGCATGGGGCGCGAGCTGTACGGCAGTACCGTGGGCCTGATCGGCCTGGCGCCGGTCGCCCATACGCTGGCGCCCATGCTCAAGGGGCTAGGCGTGCGCCTGCTCGGCTACGACCCGGCGGTTCACCATGCGGCGCCGATCTGGAGCAAGCTGGGCATCGAGTACATCCCCGTCAACGAGTTGCTGTCACGCTGCGACGCGGTGTCGCTGCAGATGGTCTACGCCTCGCGATTCAAGGGCTGGATCAACGAGCGGCTGCTCAACCACTGCAAGCCCGGGCAGCTCTGGGTCGGGGTCAGCCGCAGCGCACTGTTTGATCCCGAGGCGCTGGCGCTGGCGCTGACCGACGGCCGCATCGACGCCTGCCTGCTCGATGGTGCCCATCCCCAGTTTGCGGCGGCAGGCACGCCGCTGTACAACGTGCCCAACCTGCACCTGACGCCCCGCCTGGGGTCGCACACGCGCGAGGCCAAGCTGCGCGCCAGTTGGTATGTGGCGCATCGCATCCACGAAACCCTGTCGCCGGTGGTTGCGCGCAAGGCGTCTCCCGCCAGCGACTTCTCGATGCTGGACAGCCTGGACAGCGCCCAGGATCCGGAATGGCCGACGATCGACACGCCCTCGCAATGGGCGGCCTATGGCGACAAGGACGACCCCCAGCATTGAGCGCCGGGTCTGCGCAGCGCCAGGCCCCGGCGCCTGACGTCGCCGCTGTCAGAGGCGCGCGAGCTGCTCGCGCACCTTGGTCAGCGTCGCGGTGAAGTCGGCCACGCGCTTCTTCTCCTGTTCCAGCACCGCGGCCGGCGCCTTGGCCACGAAGGCTTCGTTGGCCAGCTTTGCGTTGGCCTTGGCGATCTCGCCTTCCAGGCGCGTGGCTTCCTTGGAGAGTCGGGCCTTCTCGGCGGCGACGTCGATCTCCATGAACAGGCACAGGCGGGCCTCGCCGACCACCGCCACCGGTGCTGCCTTGGCCGCGGCGGCCCAACTGGCTTCGTCGTCGAACACCTTCACTTCGTTCAGCTTGGCCAGGCCTTGCAGCACGGCGGCGTTGGCGCGCATGAACTCGGTGTCGCCGACCACGTACAGCGGCAGGCGGGTGGCGGGCGAGACGTTGAGCTCGCCACGCAGCGTGCGGCAGGCATCGACGAGCCCCTTGAGCTTTGCGACCTGCGCTTCCGACGCTTCGTCGATGCGCTCGGGCTGGCTGACCGGGTAGGCCGCCACGCTGACCGATTCGCCACCGCGCCCGGCGACCGGAGCGACCTTTTGCCACAGCTCTTCGGTGATGAACGGAATGATCGGGTGCGCCAGACGCAGGATGGTCTCCAGCGTGCGGATCAGGGTGCGGCGGGTGGCGCGCTGTTGTGCTTCGTCGGCGGTCTGGATCTGCACCTTGGCGATTTCCAGGTACCAGTCGCAGAACTCGTTCCAGACAAAGTCGTAGATCGCGTTGGCCACGTTGTCCAGGCGGTACTCGGCGAAGCCTTGTGCCACCTCGGCCTCGACGCGCTGCAGGCGCGAAGCGATCCAGCGGTCGGCGTGGCTGAACGTCATGTAGCCGTGCGCCTTGCCGCCCACAGAACAGTCTGCCTTGGTGTGTTCCATCAGGCCGCAGTCGTGGCTTTCGCAGTTCATCAGCACGAAGCGGGTCGCATTCCAGAGCTTGTTGCAGAAGTTGCGGTAGCCCTCACAGCGCTTGCTGTCGAAGTTGATGCTGCGGCCCAGCGAAGCCAGCGCGGCGAAGGTGAAGCGCAGCGCGTCGGCGCCGTAGGCCGGGATGCCGTCCGGGAATTCCTTCTCGGTCTGCTTGCGCACCTTGGGTGCGGTCTCGGGCTTGCGCAGTCCTGTCGTGCGCTTGTCCAGCAGCGGGGCCAGCGAGATGCCGTCGATCAGGTCGACCGGGTCCAGCACGTTGCCTTCGGACTTGCTCATCTTCTGGCCCTGCGCGTCGCGCACCAGGCCGTGGATGTAGACGTCCTTGAACGGCACGCGGCCGGTGAAGTGGGTGGTCATCATGATCATCCGGGCGACCCAGAAGAAGATGATGTCGTAGCCGGTGACCAGCACGCTGCTGGGCAGGTAGAGGCTGTAGTCGTCGGTGGCCGCGTCGGTCTGGTTCGGCCAGCCCATGGTCGAGAACGGGACCAGCGCGGACGAGTACCAGGTATCGAGCACGTCAGGGTCGCGCGTGAGGGTCTTGCCCGCGCCAGCCAGGGCCTGCGCCTCGGCTTCGTTGCGCGCCACATAGACCTGGCCCTGTTCGTCGTACCAGGCCGGGATCTGGTGGCCCCACCAGAGCTGGCGGGATATGCACCAGTCCTGGATGTTGTTCATCCACTGGTTGTAGGTGTTGACCCAGTTCTCGGGCACGAACCTGACCTGGCCGCTGGCCACGGCGTCGATGGCCTTCTGCGCGATGCTCTTGCCGGTCGGGTCCTGCTCGCTGACCTTGCTCATCGCCACGAACCACTGGTCGGTCAGCATGGGCTCGACCACCTGGCCGGTGCGGGCGCAGCGCGGCACCATCAGCTTGTGCTTCTTGACTTCGACCAGCAGGCCGGCGGCCTCCAGGTCGGCCACCACCTGCTTGCGCGCGACGAAGCGGTCCAGGCCGCGGTACTTCTCGGGTGCGTTGTCGTTGATGGTGGCGTTGAGGTGCAGCACGCCGATGATGGGCAACTGGTGGCGCTGGCCGACGGCGTAGTCGTTCGCGTCGTGCGCGGGCGTGACCTTGACCACGCCGGTGCCGAAGGCCCGGTCCACGTACTCGTCGGCGATCACCGGGATCTCGCGGTCGCACAGCGGCAGCTTGACGTACTGGCCGATCAGGGCGCTGTAGCGCTCGTCCTCGGGGTGCACCATCACGGCCACGTCACCCAGCAGGGTTTCGGGGCGGGTGGTGGCCACGGTGAGGTGGCCGCTGCCATTGACCAGCGGGTAGGCAATGTGCCAGAGCGAGCCGTCTTCCTCTTCGCTTTCTACCTCCAGGTCGGACACGGCCGACATCAGCACCGGGTCCCAGTTGACCAGGCGCTTGCCGCGGTAGATCAGGCCCTGCTGGTAGAGCTTGACGAAGGTCTCGGTCACCACGGTCGAGAGCTTGTCGTCCATGGTGAAGTACTCGCGGCTCCAGTCCACGCTGTCGCCCATGCGGCGCATCTGCGTGGTGATGGTGTTGCCCGACTGCTCCTTCCACTCCCAGACCTTGGCGACGAAGTTCTTGCGGCCCAGGTCGTGGCGGCTGATCTTCTGTTCCTGCAACTGGCGCTCCACCACGATCTGCGTGGCGATGCCGGCGTGGTCGGTGCCGGGAATCCAGGCGGTGTTGAAGCCGCTCATGCGGTGGTAGCGCGTGAGCGAGTCCATGATGGTCTGGTTGAACGCATGGCCCATGTGCAGCGTGCCGGTCACGTTGGGCGGCGGCAGCTGGATGGCGAAGTTCTTGCCCTGTGCGGCGGCCTCGGCGCTGGGGGCCGAGGTGCCGCGGAAGCCGGCGACGCCATAGCCCCGCTTTTCCCATTCGGGGCCCCAGTGGGCTTCGAGCGCGGCGGGCTCGAAGGACTTGGACAGGCTGTTCAGACCGGGTTGCTGCAGGGTGTCGGACATGGTGGGCGCAGGAAGTGCGACGGCGCCCTGCGGGGCGCCGTCGGGGGGTGTGCTCGGGTGAAAAGGCGATTTTATTCGAGGGCATCCCGGGCCATGGCGGCGTCCACCGCCTGCGATAGGGACGGCCAATCCGTCACATAGCCTGAGGCAATTTGACGCTGCCGGTACATCGGCGTACGGTCCCTGGGTCACAGCCGGATTTCGGTTACGAGGAGTCGGCTGGGCGCTTTGTCAACCCACGAGCAAGGAGATACCCCCATGGCTGCATTGAAAGGTTCCAAGACCGAGCAGTGCCTCAAGGACGCCTTTGCAGGCGAGTCGCAGGCCAACCGCCGCTACCTGTACTTCGCCAACAAGGCCGACGTGGAAGGTCAGAACGATGTCGCGGCCCTGTTCCGTTCGACCGCCGAGGGTGAAACCGGCCATGCGCACGGCCACCTGGAGTTCCTGGAGCAATCGGGTGACCCAGCCACCGGTCTGCCCATCGGAACCACCCGCCAGAACCTGGCCTCCGCCGTCGCGGGCGAAACCCATGAGTACACCGACATGTACCCGGGCATGGCCAAGACCGCGCGCGACGAAGGCTTCGACGAGATTGCGGACTGGTTCGAGACGCTGGCCAAGGCCGAGCGCTCGCACGCGAACCGCTATCAGAAGGCCCTGAACGAACTGGTTGATTGACCCACCCCCGCCGCGCTGCGCGCGACCCCCTCAAGGGGGCAACGCTGGCGGCCCGGCGGAGCCGGTTCCGCGGCGTTCTGGAATTTCACTTCGGACGCCGTTTTTGAAAGCGCTTTGACGAGCGCTTTCAAAAACCCACGAGCCAACCCTCACCGACGAGGACAAGAACCATGGCCACCGAAGGCAACCTGCAGGCGCCGACGCGCCACCCGCTGGACTGGAAGAGCCCTGATTTCTACGACGAAGAGAAGTGCTTCGTCGAACTGGAGCGGATCTTCGACATCTGCCATGGTTGCCGGCGCTGCGTGAGCCTTTGCGGGTCGTTCCCGACGCTGTTCGATCTGGTGGACAACAGCGAGTCGCTGGAGGTCGATGGTGTGTCCAAGGCCGACTACTGGAAGGTGG
This sequence comes from Hydrogenophaga sp., assembly GCA_016790705.1. Lineage (GTDB taxonomy): Bacteria > Pseudomonadota > Gammaproteobacteria > Burkholderiales > Burkholderiaceae_C > Hydrogenophaga. The sequence goes on along the minus strand of JAEUOT010000063.1, from coordinate 45,105 downwards.
TCGACCAGTGCTACATGTGCGACCTCTGCTACATGACCAAGTGCCCGTACACGCCGCCGCACGAGTGGAACCTCGACTTTCCGCACACCATGCTGCGGGCCAAGGCCATCAAGTTCAAGAAGGGCGAGGTCAGGACCAGCGAGAAGCTGCTGGCCTCGACCGATGTGCACGGCAGCTTTGCCGGCATTCCCATCGTGGTCCAGGCGGTCAACGCGGTGAACCGCACCAAGCTCGCGCGCGGTGTGATGGAAAACGTGATGGGCGTCGACAAGGACGCCTGGCTGCCCGAGCTGGCGACCAAGCGCTTCCGCTGGGCCGCGCCGACGTCCACGGCGACCCAGGTGGTCGACGGCGAGAAGACGCCCGGCAAGGTCGCGATCTTCTCGACCTGCTTCATCAACTACAACGAGCCCGGCATCGGCCTGGACCTGCTCAAGATCCTCGACCACAACGGCATTCCGTACACCATCGTCGAGAAAGAGCAGTGCTGCGGCATGCCCAAGCTGGAGTTGGGCGACCTTGACGCGGTGGCGGCTGCCCAGGCGGCCAACATCCCGGTGCTGGCGAAGTACGCGCGCGACGGCTTCGCGATCCTCGCCGCCGTGCCCAGTTGCGCACTGATGTTCAAGCAGGAAATCCCGCTGATGTTCCCGGGCGACGCCGACACCCAGCTCGTCAAGGAACACATGTGGGACCCGTTCGAGTACCTGATGGCGCGCAAGCGTGACGGCCTGCTCAAGACCGAGTTCCCGCAGAAGCTGGGCAACGTGAGCTACCAGATTCCCTGCCACGGCCGCGTGCAGAACATCGGCCGCAAGACCGAAGAGATGCTCAAGATGGTGCCGGACACCACGGTCAACACCATCGAGCGCTGCTCGGGCCACGCCGGCACCTTCGGCGTCAAGAAAGGCACGCACCAGCAGGCGATGAAAATCGGCAAGCCGGTGTTCAAGGCCATGGCGACGATGAAAGACGGCGCCAAGCCCGACTTCATCAGTTCCGACTGCCCGCTGGGTGGCCACCACATCGCGCAGGGCTTCGAGGTCAACGGCCTTGGCGCGCCCGAGCTGCAACACCCCTTGAGTCTGATCGCCCGTGCCTACGGGCTGAAGTAGAGACCCACCATGCAACTGACCGGACACATCACCCCCGAGAGCCTCATGAGCCTGGAGGCCTACAGCAAGTGGCGCAAGCTGCACAAGGCCGACGTCATCGCGCACCGCAAGCTGCGCAGCGTGCAGCTCGGCGAGCACCTGAACATCCAGTTCGAGAGCGAGACCACGATCCGCTACCAGATCCAGGAGATGCTGCGCATCGAGAAGATCTTCGAGGAAGAAGGCATCCAGCAGGAGATCGAGGCCTACGCGCCGCTGGTGCCCGACGGAACGAACTGGAAGGCAACCATGTTGATCGAGTACATCGACGTGAACGAACGCAAGCGCGAGTTGGCGCGCCTGATTGCTGTCGAGGACCGTTTGTTCGTCGAGGTCGAAGGCTACCAGCGTGTCTACGCCATCGCCGACGAAGACCTTGACCGCGAGAACGACGAAAAAACCAGCGCGGTGCACTTCGTGCGCTTCGAGTTCACCCCCGCCATGCGCGCCGCGCTCAAGGCCGGTGCCGCGGCCAAGCTGGGCTGCGACCACACGCACTACCCGGCGCACGTGCAGATCCCGCTGGAGACGCTGGCGAGTCTGGCGGGGGATCTGAGGTAGCGCCCTTCCGAAGCCCTGCGGCACAATGCCCCGAACGATTCAAGGGGCGGCAGGATGGCAGAAGGAACCGAAAAAGACAACGGCGACTACCTGGGCTACGGCGTGTATGCGGACACGCTGTGGAATCGCGTGCAGGCCGCGCTGGACAAAGACCTGGGCAGCGGCAAGACGCTGGGCGATGACCCGCTGGTCGTGGGCATTTTTGGCGAATGGGGGGCGGGGAAAAGCACGCTACTCAAACTCACCCTGGATCGAGCCTCCGACTATGAAGCCCAGCGTGCCCGCAACCGACGCGGGGTAGACGGTGGTTTTGGTGATGCCGGCTTTGGACTGACCGTTCCCGTGTTGTTTCAGCCCTGGAAGTACGAGCACGAGCCGCACTTGCTGGTCCCGCTACTGCTGCACATCATCCAGGCGCTTCGAGACATCATTCCCAAGGCGCAAACCCTGTCTGAAAAAACGGCGCAGGTTGCTGACGCTGTGTGGTCTTCCAGCATTGAAACCTTGCCGGATTTGGTCGAGAACTTTGAAGCGGTCTACAAGGCGACGGTGGCCGACTTAGCTGTCGCTGATCCTGTTACCGCCGCTGGGGTATCCATTGGGTTCAAGACCGCAGGGTGGCTCGCCAAATTGCTCAAGCGACCGGATGACGCGGACTGGCTCCGCGACTTCAAGTTCAGCACCGAAGGGCGGTTCTATTACAACTTTCACAACGTTTTGTGTGCGCTGACCCGTCCGGGTAAGCGCGTGGAGGCTCTTGGAAAGCTGAAGCTCAATCAAAACGCCCGCATCAACTTCGTCATCTTCATCGACGACCTAGACCGCTGCCTGCCCGAAAAAGCCGTCGAAACCCTGGAACTCATCAAGACCGTCTTCAACCTGGAGAGCTTCGCCTTCGTGCTGGCGCTGGACGAAGAAGTGGTTGAGCGCGGGATTGGCCACCGGTACAAGGACTACGCGCTGCAGAACAAGAAGCCCGAAATGCCCATCACCGGCTTCGAATACCTTGAGAAGATCGTTCATCTGCCGTTCCGGCTGCCGCTGTTGACAAAGGAGCAGGGGCTTCAATTTCTGGCCTGTCACGAAGCCGCGCTTCTGGAGGAGCAGGCGCGCCGTCGATGGCCCGGACAAGGCAGTACACAACAGGCCGATGCACGATCCCGTTGGATGGCCCAGCGCCGCTGGTTTTTGCTGGACGGGGGACGCGATGCCGTGTGGGGGCCCGTTCGGGAGCGCGGCGCAGCCGGTTCGGATGCCGGGTCTTTGCCCGTCTCAGCGGAACACGGAGCCGCACAGGTCGGCGTGCAGCACCGGCTGAATCTCGCGCTCTTGGTTCTGGACAGCTTCAACGCCCATGTACCGCGCAAGCTGATCCGTGTGGTGGAACTGTTCCAACAGGTGCAGGACGTGCTGGAGAGCATGAAGCCTCCACGCCAATTGGCGCTCGGTGGCGAATACGACCCGCGCAGCGTGATCGCGCTTTTGTTGCTGCAGCTTTTTCAGCCCGATCTCTACCGCAGCCTGCGCCGCAGTGCGGACACCTTTGAGTTGTTCTTCGACGCGTTCAAACCTGTCGAGTCCAGCGAGCCGACCCGTCAGGAGCGGGTTCGCCGCCAACTGAGCGCCACCACTGCCGACGCCGACCTGTTGCACTGGGCGGTTTACTTCCTGGATGACCAACCCCCCGGCACCCTGCGCGCCGCTCAGCAACGCATCCCCCGGCTCGATGTGGCCGAGCGCCACGCCACCCAGCACAAACGCCTGCCGCTGGTCGAGCGGCTGCTGGAGCACCGAAGCATCCAGCGCCATCCGTTTGACCCGCTCAAGCTCATGCAGCTGTTGGAGCAGAGCGCACGCGCGGACAAAATTCCGCTTCGGCTGAACGGTAATCTCTTTGCCCTGCTGGCGCGTGAAGCTGTCGAGTCGCTGCAGATGCCCAGGGAGGTGGTGGAGACCATTGCTGCAACTGCGCAGACCGGCGTCTCGAAAGGCACTACGGGCGGGCGTCAGGACCTTGGCCCGTTGGCCGCAGGTGAAGGCGCCCGCCTCGGCGCCGATTTGACCACGGCGCCCGCCTCTACGCGGCAGCGACATGCCCACGTGGTCGAAGCGCCCGACGTCAACGCGCTGTTTCTCGCGCTGGTCGCCCCCGACGAGGCCACCCAGAAAACGGTGGCCCAGGTCGCGGGTTTGGCGGCAGGGGAGGCGCTGGGTCCGCGCAGCGCACAAGCGCTGATCGCCCAGGTGGAGCGGGAGTTTCTGCGGGCTGCACTGGACAGGGGTAATGATGACCGGGACTTGGTCGGACGTCGTTTGCGGCTGGCCAAAGGATTGAACTATCTCGCGCCGCATCTCGTCCACGACGACGCACGCGCGTTTTGGAATCTGACCGGACTGCCGGTCCCCCAGTGGGAGCCCGCCGAGGCCCATCCGGACACCACGACCCTGAAAGATTCGGCGCTGCGCGCCAACTTGTACGTTGCGCTGGGGCTTGACCAACGGTTCGACCCAAGCCTCTTCTATCTGCCCAAGAACCAGTATCCCGAACACGACAATCAGAAGGAGCCTTTGCCCGGCTTCGTCTGGGTTCAGAAGGAACGCGGTGATTTCCAGCCAACGCAAGGCAACAAAGTCAGTCTGGCTCCCTTCCTCATGGCCCGCTACCTCACCACGGTGGACCAGTTCGCTGCCTTTATGGAAGACGGTGGCTACGGAACGGTTGGTGGAGAAAAGCCCGACTGGTGGGATACCCAGGGCTGGGCCTGGGTGAGCGGCGAGTGGGATCGCCACCCAACCACCCCCAAGTGGCTCAAAGAGCGACTGGGCCAGCGCCCGGTGGAAGAGCGCCAAGCGCCCGCTCTATGGGCACAGCAACGGCCCTGGGGCAGCCGCCCAGTGTGTGGGGTGAACTGGTTTGAGGCGCGGGCTTATGCGCGCTGGCTGAACCGGCATGAGGCGTTCAGGCTACGTTTGAACGCAGTCAATCTGGGTAACGCACGGGTCGAGTTGCCGATTGAAGCCCAATGGGAGCGCGCTGCCCGGGCAAGCGGTTTCGGCAGCCCGCCAGACGGGCGGGAATACGTCTGGAACGATGACAAGGCAGAGGTGGCGTTGCGCGCCAACATCCTTGAAAGCGGTTTGCACGAGGCCAGCCCTGTAGGGCTGTTCCCGTGCAGTCCTTTGGGGATCTGCGACCTGAACGGCGACCTCTGGGAGTGGCAGGACAACCTGCACGCGGACAAAGCACCGCACCCGGCGGGTCAGCGCATTCGGCAGCTCCAGAGCCCAGCGGCCGGTTCTCCCGACAGCAGCGATTGGTTGGTGATGGGAGAAGAGCCTTCAGACTCGGCCACACCGGCGCTGCGTGGTGGCGCGTGGAGCGGCACCGCCGAGTACGCGCGCGCGTCGGTTCGCAGCAGGAGTCGACCCGGCGGCTGGGACGACTTCGTCGGGTTTCGTGTGGTGTTGTCCCTGGCTGAATAGGGTTCTGAAACCTGACAGAGGTGGTGTGCCTAACTCGCTGCTTCAAGAGGCTGGCGTTTCGCCCACCGGGTTTCGGGGCGCGGGCGCCGCCCGCGCCGCCGCGCTGGCGCGGCTCGTCTTGAGCCAGGCCCCCAGCAGGCGCCCCACTTCTTCCATCAGCCGAAGGCCATGCTCAAACTGGCCGGGTGTGATGAGTTGCCAGTCCTGCGCGAGCCGCCAGTTGAATTTGAGTTGGGCCAAGGTGGCGTCGGCGGCGGTGAGCGGCCCCAGTGGCTGGCTGCTGCGTTGCGCGTGCAGCAACTGGCGCAACAGGGCCTGGGCGCCTTCCTGCAGCGTGGCGGCGGCCACGAAGCGCTGCGCGCGCGGGAAGTTGAGCGTGGCGGGCACCAGCCAGCGCAGCAGGTCGTAGGTTTTGCTGAACACCGGGGTTTCGATGGGCGCGGCCCCGGGGGCGGCCAGGGTGCGCTGGTGGCTGTGGGCGATGGGTTTCACGCGTCGCGCTCCTCGTCGGTGGGTTGGGGTGGAGGTATGAACAGGGCTTGTTCAAAGATGGCTCGGCGCAGAGCCCAGCTGTCGGCCTGCTTGGCGTGGGCGACCCAGCCGTTGATGCGCCACGTGGCTTCTTTCAGTGGCATCTGACCGGCTGCGATGGCGGCCTGCATGTCGCGCAGCCGAGCCGAAAACGCCCGGGCGTTGCGGGTTTTGAGCTTCACGCCCTGGGGCAGCAGCCGCACACCGAGCCAGGGGATGCCGTTCTTCACCGGGTAAACGGTGCTGCTGGCCTCGTGCATGGACAGACGCAGGGCGTTGAGTTTTTCCCGGATGGCGGCTTTCCATTGCCAGAGCTGCTTCTTGTTGTCAGAGAAGAGCAGAAAGTCGTCCACGTAGCGCAGATAGGCGGCGCAGCCGAGTTCGGCGGTGACGAACTGGTCCAGTTCGTTGAGCAAGACGTTGGCCCAGAACTGGCTGGTGAGGTTGCCGATGGGCAGCCCGCGTGGGCGGGCGGCGGCGAGCAGGTCGTCGCCAGGGAAGCTGATCGGGGTGTATTCGCCGTCGAGCACGCCCACACCGCTGCGCAGCACGGTGGCGCACAGGACAAGGGTGCGCGGGCAGGTGATGCGCCGGGCCAGTGCGCCCAGCAGCACGGCGTGGTCCACGCTGGGGAAAAACTGGCGCAGGTCGCATTGCAAGACGTGGGCGTGTTCGCATTGCCACTGTCGCGCCTGGGCGATGGCCTTGTGCGTGCCTTTGCCGATGCGGTTGGCATAGCTGTGTTCGATGAAGTGCTTTTCAAACAAGGGCTCGATGGCCTGCACCAGTGCGTGGTGGACCACGCGGTCGCGAAAGGGCGCCGCGCTGACCAGGCGGCGCTTGGGGTCGTGGATGACGAAGCTGCGGTAGCCGCTGGGGCGGTAGTTGCCGCTGCGCAATTCGGCTTGCAGTTGCAACAACGCTGTGCCAAGGTTCAGCTCAAACCTGGCCACTTCGGGCTGGCTGCGCTTGCCTAGGGCCGCTTGGGTCCAGGCGCGGTGCAGGGCGTTCAGGCCGGTGAGTGGTGTCCAGTGCGGTTGGCGTTGGTGAGGCGGGATGGGCATGGTTAGCATGGCGGCGGATGCTGCCCGTTCGGGCAATGTCCCGGCGGGCGCCCACACCGGCGCTGCGTGGTGGCGCGTGGAACAACACCGCCGAGAACGCGCGCGCGTCGATTCGCAACAGGAATCAACCCGACAACTGGAACAACAACGTCGGGTTTCGTGTGGTGTTGTCCATAGCTGGTCCCGGCGGTTGCCGGTATCGCCGCAGGCAAAGCGCCTTTGACCGATGGTTCAAGACGCCGTGGCAAGCGAACCAGCCAGCGCGGCGCCCGCCGACTCGCGTTCAGCCCTCTGGCTGGCCGGGTGAATCGTGCGGGGCGGAGCGGCCGGGGCCGCTCCGCCACACCGCCCACTGCGGGCAGAGGCTAGCGTCAATGCTCAGATGGTTGCCGCTGAACGGGTGGTCCAACTCCAGCCGCGCTGCGTGCAGCCACAACCGCTGCACCCCCAGGACCTCCGCCACGGCCCGGTTCAGCGGCCCCTTGCCGTGCGTCGCGTCGCCGATGATGGGGTGGGCGATGTGCTTCAGGTGGCGCCGCAACTGGTGGCGCCGGCCGGTCAGGGGCTGCAGTTGCACCAGGGCGCAGCGCGCGCTCGGGAAACTGCCCTGCGGGATTGGCAGCTCGTAGCGTTCCACCGTCTCGAAGCGCGTCTGCGCCTCCTGCACCTCTTCGCGTTCGGTCCGCATGTCGTCGGGCAACCGCCGCAGCGGGTGGTCGATCAGGCCCGCGTCGGCCGGCCAGCCGCGCACCACCGCGTGGTAGGTCTTCTGAAGGCCCTGGCCCGACTCGAAGGCCCGGCCGAGCTGGCTGGCCGTCGCCGCGTCGAGCGCGAACAGCAGCACGCCGCTGGTGCCCTTGTCGAGTCGGTGCACCGGCCAGACCGGCTGGCCGATCTGGTCGCGCAGCAACTGCACCGCAAAGCGCGTCTCGCCGGCGTCCAGGCCGGTGCGGTGCACCAGCAGGCCGGGCGGCTTGTCGATCGCGATCAGGTGGTCGTCGCGGTGGAGGATGCGAAGCATCTGGCGATTGTCCTTGCCAGGCCGCCCCGGAAGCCGCGGGTACACTCAGTTTTTGCCCCAACGCTCCGAAATTCCGCCATGGTCCGTCGCCTTCTGCCCTTTGTCGCGATCACCGCTTCGCTGTTGCTGGCTGCCTGCGGCAAGCAGGGTGTCGAGCTGGGGCAGGGCGGCTCGGTGGTCCAGGGCTCGGCCGGACCTGAGGGCGCACACAACGCCACGACCCAGCTCAAGACCTGTCCGGCGCCGGTTGCGGTGGTGTCGCTGATGGAGAACCCCAACGGTTACGTCGGCATCGGCCGTGGGGGACTGCCGGACTCGCCGCTGCCCCTGGTCCGGGTGATGATGCAGCAGAGCGGGTGTTTTCGTATCGTTGATCGCCACTCCGGCCTGAACGCCACCGTCAAGGAGCAGGACCTCAAGGAGGCGGGCGTTCTGCGGCAGGACGACACCACGGTCAAGAAGGGGCGCGGCATCGTGGCCCAGTACACCCTGGTGCCCAGCCTAACCTTCTCGGAGCAGGATGCCGGCCGCGAGATTGGCGGCATCCTGGCGCAGATTCCCGGCTTGAGGGTGATCGCCGGAGCGGCGGAGAACGTCAAGCTCAAAGAGGCTCAAGTTGTGCTGCTGCTGACCGACAACGAAACGACCGAGCAACTGTCTGCCGCCACCGGGGCCGCGCGCAGCACCGATCTGGGCCTGGGTGGCCTGGCGATCGGCAAGGCGGGCGGTGCGGGCGGCATGGGCTGGAGCAACACCAACGAGGCCAAGGTGATCGCCGCGGCTTTCCTGGATGCGCACAACCACCTGGTCGACGAGGTGCAGCGCCTGGTCGAAAAGCCCTTGCCTGCCCCTGTACCCACCAAGAAGAAAGCCGGCTGATTTCTCATGCTGTTCGTCATTTCCCCCGCCAAGGCGCTGGACTACGACACGCCGGCCCATGTCAGGACGTTCACGCAACCGCTGTTTGTCGAGCAGGCGAGCGAGCTGATTGCCGTGCTGCGCGAGAAGTCGCCGCAGCAGGTCGCGGATCTGATGGACCTGTCGGACCCGCTCGCCGGGCTGAACGTGGCCCGCTACCAGGCCTGGTCGCCGAAGTTCACCGCGAAGAACTCCAAGCAGGCCGTGCTGGCCTTCGACGGCGATGTCTATGGCGGACTGGATGCGAAGACGCTGGATGAGGATGCGCTCGACTGGCTGCAGCAGCACCTGTGCATCCTCAGCGGCCTCTACGGCGTGTTGCGTCCGCTGGACCGCATGCAGCCCTACCGGCTGGAGATGGGCACGCGGCTGAAGACCGGCAAGGGCGGCAACCTCTATCAGTTCTGGGGCAGTCAGATCGCGGACTACCTCAACCGCCGCGCCCGCGCCGACAAGAGCCCGGTGCTGGTCAATCTGGCGAGCGAGGAGTACTTCAGGTCGGTCGATCTCAAGGTGCTCAAACCCCGTGTCGTGACCTGTGTCTTCGAAGAGAAGAAGGGTGCGAAGCACCAGGTCGTCAGCTTCTTTGCCAAACGGGCGCGGGGGCTGATGGTCCGGTATGCGCTGGAGCACCGTGTGTCGACACCGGAACAGCTCAAGGGGTTCGATCTGGAGGGATACCGTTTCACCCCTGCGGCCAGTGACACCGACCGGCTCGTGTTCCGCCGCGACAAGACCTGCTGACGTCCGAGGAAAGCTACCACATGACACAGACCGTCACCCCCGAGCTGCGCCAATGGATCATCGAGCAGTCGACCGCCGGCTGCATGCCGGAAGCGGTGCTGGAAGCCATGGTGAATGCCGGCTGGCAGCCGGACGTCGCCGAGGCGGCGCTTGAGCAGACTCTGCGCGACCACCTCAAGCAACTGGGTGCCAGCCGCGTGGCCGCGCCCGCGCCGGGGGTGGCGAGGGAGATGGCGGTCGCGCGAGCGCCCGAAATCCCGCTGGGTGGGTCGCCGCGCCGGCTGGACGCCGGGGACCGCATGGTCGACGTGATCGTCTCGATCAGCATGCCCCGCGTGGTGGTGCTTGGTGGCCTGCTCAGCGATGAAGAATGCGACGCACTGATCGAGGCGTCCCGCCCCCGACTGGCACGCTCGCTGACCGTGCAGACGGTCACCGGAGGCGAGGAGCTCAACCCGGACCGCACCAGCAGCGGCATGTTCTTCGGCCGTGGCGAGAACGACCTGGTCAAGCGGATCGAGGCGCGCATTGCGCGGCTGGTGAACTGGCCGGTCGAGAATGGCGAAGGCATTCAGGTGCTCAACTACAAGACCGGTGCCGAGTACAAGCCGCACTACGACTATTTCGACCCCGACGAACCGGGCACGCCCACGATCCTCAAGCGGGGCGGGCAGCGGGTCGGCACGGTGGTCATGTACCTCAACGAGCCGGCACGCGGGGGCGGCACGACCTTCCCGGACATCGGTCTGGAGGTGGCGCCGGTGCGTGGCAACGCGGTGTTTTTTTCCTACAACCGGCCGCACCCCGGCACCATGACCCTGCACGGTGGCGCACCCGTGATCGAGGGCGAGAAGTGGGTGGCGACCAAATGGATGCGTGAACGGGTATTCGAATGACTCCTGACCAGTCCCCCCTCGGCAAGACCACGGACTACACCGACCAGTACGACCCCTCTCTGTTGTTCCCGCTGCCGCGCGAGCCCAAGCGACGCGACATCGGGATCACCGGCAGCGTGCCTTTCCTCGGCGCGGACCTGTGGACCGCCTTCGAGCTGAGCTGGCTCAACCCCCGGGGCAAGCCCCAGGTCGCGATCGCCCACCTCACGATTCCCTGCGAGAGCACGCACATCGTCGAGAGCAAGTCGCTCAAGCTCTACCTCAACGGGTTCAACAACACGCGGATGGACAGCGCCGACGCGGTCCGCGACCGTATCCGCGACGATGTGAGCCGTGCGATCTGGGACGGTGAATCGGTGAAGTCGGCCGCCGGCGTGCGTCTGCTGACGCCGGAGCTGTTCGAGTGCGAGCCCGTCAGGGAGCTGGAAGGGGTGGCGATCGACCGGCTGGATGTCGAGTGCGACACCTACCAGCCCACGCCCGAATTCCTGACTGCGGCGCTGGACGAAAAGCCGGTGGATGAGGTGCTGGTCAGCGACCTGCTTCGCAGCAACTGTCCGGTGACGGGCCAGCCCGATTGGGGCAGCGTGCAGATTCGCTACAGCGGCCCGCAGATCGACCAGGCGGGGCTGCTCAAGTACATCGTGAGCTTTCGCAACCACAACGAGTTCCACGAACAGTGCGTCGAGCGCATCTACATGGACATCATGGCGCGCTGCAAACCGGCGCGACTGATGGTCTATGCGCGCTACACGCGCCGCGGCGGCCTGGACATCAACCCCTGGCGCAGCAGCCACCCGCAGCTGCCGCCCGCCAACACGCGCACCGCGCGGCAGTGAGCGCGCGGCGGGTTCAGAGCATCTTCTGGATCAGCGCACCCTTGAACAGCACGGGTCCGGTCGGGCCAGTCTCGCTGGGCACGCCGCCCCTCGGCTCCAGACTCACCGCCAGCGCCGGCACCTCGCGCACGTCACCTTCGCCCGCCGCCAGCTGCAGCAGCTTTTCCTGGCTCAGCACGCCCAGCGAGCGTGGCTTGCCGCCCGGCGGCAGTGCCCACAGCTGCAGCGACTTGTCCGACGCTTCCTGGTAGCCACCCACGCGCTGCAGCGTCAGCTTGCGGTTCTTGGGGTCGAAGGTGACGAGCATCGAGGCGCTGGCCTGGTCGTCGTTCAGCACCGCCACGTATTCGATCTGTGGCTGGGCCGACAGCTTCGCCTGCAGTTCGTTGATCTGCGCGCCCAGCCGGTCGCGCAGGCCCACCGTGGTCACGACGGACAGCACGGTCGCCAGCACACCGGCGCCAGCCGCACCGCGCCAGAGCGCGAGGTTGCGCCACCAGCCGCCGGCGGGTTGGGCGCGCGCCTTCAGCGCAGCGGCGAGCATCGCGGCCTGCTCGCGCTCGGCGCGCACCAGGTTTTCGATGCGCGTCCAGACCACGGGCGAGGGCGCCACCGTCTGTTCCAGCTCGGTCATGCTGGCGACGCGGCTTTGCCAGATCAGGGCAGCGGCGCGCACCGGGGCGCGTTCGCGCGCCAGGCTCTCGAAGCGGCGGCGCGCGCCGCCGCGCAGCGTGCCGATGGCGTAGGCGGCCGCGAGGCGGTCGAGCAGTTCGGGGTGTCGGTGGATATCCATGTCCGTCCCCTTACGCGAAGCGTGCCATGCAGATGCGCAGCTGGTCCAAGCCGCGCCGGATCCATGTCTTGACCGTCCCCAGCGGCAGCTTGAGCTGTTCGGCCAGTTCGCCGTGGCTGAGGTCGCGCAGGTAAGCCAGGCTCACGACTTCGCGCTGCTTGTTCTCCAGCCGTGTCAGGCACTGGTGCAGGGCCCAGGCCTGCTGGCTCGCCAGACTGGTGTCCATCGGGTCGGGGGTGTCGCTTTTGAGGGTGTCGGCGTGGCCGTCGTCGATGTCGTCGCGCAGGTGCTCGCGGTCGACCTTGCGCCGGCGCAGCAGGTCCAGCGCGCGGCTGCGCACGATCAGGCCCAGCCAGGCCATGGGCGGACTCAGCGAGGCGTGGTAGTCGGCGGCTGTGCGCCAGACCTGCAGAAAGGCTTCCTGCAGCGCGTCTTCGGCCCATTCGTGTTTGCCCAGCACCCGCAGCGCCAGCCCGTAGAGCTTGCCGCTGGTGAGGTCGTAGAGCGACTTGAGGGCGGCTTCGTCGCGCCGGGCAATGTCGTCCAGCAGGGCGATCAGGGTCTGGTCGGCTTCCATGCGGGGGTCAGTACTGGTTGCCCGAATCGAACTGGACGCGGCGCGGCTTGCGCGGCTGGATCAGCGTCGGCACGTTCACGCTGGTGACGGGCTGCACCTGCACCGCGACGGTGGCCTGGTCGACCAGCTGGTCGGCGTGCCAGATGCGCAGCTGCATGGCGCCTTCGGGCACCTGCGGCACGACCGCCACGCCGTCGGACGAGGTCTTGGCGGCCCACGGCGTGGGCGCCACGTAGACGAAGCCGCGCATCGACCCGTGCAGGTGGCAGCCCAGCTGGATCGGCCCGGCCTTGTCGAGCAGGACGTCGCTGCTCGGGGTCGGTTGCCCCTGGGTGCGGCCGGCGAGCCGGAACTCGAACGAGGTGGTGCCGGCGGCCAGCAGGCCCGGCGCGCCGCCCTTGACGTGGTGGTCCCAGCGGTCCAGGTTGGCGAAGCGGATGCGCGAGCCCATCGGCACCAGGCTGAGGGCCGGGTCGAACTGCATCTTTTCCTGCGTGATCGTGTGGCTCACCGGCTGCGGCGCAGGGACTGGCTGGCCCGCCGCCGGCTCCAGCACCACGACCGCATCGGGCAGGGGCTTGCCATCTCGGGCCAGGACGGTGACCTGCACCGTGGCGGCCTGCGCCGCAGAAAGGCCGGCCAGCAGGCCGGCGGCCAGAAGGGTGGCGTGACGCATGAAATCTCCTCTCAGCGGACGTTGATCACGTCGCGGTGCATGGGGGCCAGCAGGGCGAGCAGCTGATTCTGCCGGGCAAACGGAACCCCTCGGGCGTCCATGCTGGTCTGCAGCACCTCGACCAGCGCATTGAAGTCGGCGCGGGTGACGTCCATGCTGCTGTGCGCCTCCTTCATGGTCGGGCCGTTGTAGACGCAGGGGCCGCCGGCGAGCTGGCAGACCTGGTCGGTCAGCTGCTTGGACAGGTTGGCGGCGTTGGCCTCCTTGAAGGCCTCGGCCAGCCGCGGGTCGGCCTTGAGGCGGGCGACGAAGTCGTTCATCAGGGTGCGGATGCCGGTCTGGCCGCCGAAGGCGTCGTAGAGGCCGGCGGCGGGGGCGACCGGGTAGGCCGAGGCGGGCGTGACGGAGCCTTTGTCCATGGACTGGGCAAAGGCCGTGCCGCCGGTCAGGGCCAGCAGCGAGAGGGTGCAGAGGGTGATGAGCTGTTTCATGGCGGATCCGTGTGGGGTGGTGGGGGCGATCAGAAGGCGAGCTGGGCCGAGAGGTAGGCGCCGGTCTGCTTTTTGTTTTTCGTGGTGGCGGGCACGACCGTGCCCAGGTCGACGTAGGCCAGGGTGATGGAGGCGTTCTTGCTCGGCGTCCAGGCGATGAAGAGGTCCTTCCAGGTGCCGGCGCGCAAACCGTCGCCCAGCCCGGCGGCGGCGCCCGCCTTGTGGAGCTTGTCGGGCATGGCGCGGACCTCGACGCCGACCGCCAGGTCCTTGCGCAGCAGGTAGGCGACCGAGAGTTCTGGCATCAGCTCATAGCCGTTGTCGGCGCCGCCGAGCGTGGCGCCGTGGCCGAGCAGGCCGCCCTGGTTGGCCTTGGTGGCGCGCAGCGTGCCGTTGACCAGCAGGCCCTGGGCCAGGAACAGCTTGGTGGCGGAGACATAGAAGTCGGTGCCCGAGCGCTTGGCGCCCAGCGCCTTCAGCGTGGCGTCGAGCCCGGACGAACCCAGGCGCTTGGCCTGCACGCCGACCGCGATCTGCGGCATCAGCGAGTCGCTGTCGAGCACGGCGTCGCCCGCCACGCGCAGCTTGGCGCCCAGGATGTCCTGTTTCAGGTGCAGGCCGGGCAGGCCGAGCAGTGTGCCGGTGATGCCGGTGTCAAAGTCCTGGTGGCCGGCCGACAGCTCGACGCGGTCGTTCAGTCCAACCGCGACGCCATAGGCGTTGAGGCGGTAGTCCTGCGTGCGGGCGTGGCTGAGGTGGATCGAGACGCCGGTCTCGCCGGCCGTGGCCTGGCTGCCGATCAGGGCCCAGGGCGAGAGCCCGCCGCCGGCCGCGCCGTCGATGGTGCTCACGCCGCCGGTGAGCAGCAGCTTGCCGGTGTCGGCGTGGGCGGGCGTGTGGGCGAGCAGGGTGGCGCTGCCCAGGGCGAGCAGGAGCGCGGCCGGGGAGCGGTGTCGGTGGAGGCGTGGTGCGTCGGGCATGGTGGGACCTGTTGAGGTGGATCGGTGCCGGGCGCAGCGACCCGACACATCCTTTACGCAGCCCATCGCGATCCGGATTCAGCGGCATGCAAACCCCCGGACCTTGTGGGGCCATCTGAATCCACAGGCCATCCGGGCCACGTATCCGGAACGTCGGTGCCGCTAAAGCGTGACCGGCTCGGTACCCAACCAACCACCAAGGACCCCACCATGTCGAACCTGATCACTCCCTCGTCTTCCCTTGTCGCCACTCCCGCCTCGCGCCGTGGTTTCATGCGCACCGGCGGCGCCCTGTCGGCCGTGGCGGTTGCGCTGCTGGCCGGCAAGGACGCGCTGGCGCAGGGCATGTCCGGCGACGTCGCCAAGGACGTCTCCATCCTCAACGTGGCCCTCGGCCTGGAGCACGAGGCCATCAACGCCTACCAGTTGGGCGCCGGCAGCGGCCTGCTGCAGAAGGGCGTGCTGGACGTGGCGGTGAGCTTCCAGGGCCACCACAAGGCCCACCGAGACGCGCTGATCGCCACCATCCAGAAGCTGGGCGGCGCGCCGGTCGCCGAGAAGAAGCTCGACGACTACGCCAAGGCGCTCAAGGCCGACACCCTGCGCAACCAGGCCGACGTGCTGGACCTGGCCGCGCGGCTGGAGCTGGGCGCCACCAATGCCTACCTCGGCGTGATCCCTTCTCTGGGCAGCAAGGACCTGGCCAAGGTGGCGGCGCGGCTGGCGGCCGACGAGACCATGCACTTCACGGTGCTGACCAGCGCGCTGGGCCGTCCGCTGCCCGGTGGCGCCCTGAGCTTCGGTGCCTGATGCGAGCGACCATGCTCCGCGCCGGGTTGGGCCTTTCGTTGCTGGCAGGCGTCCTGCCGGCGGCAGTGGCCCAGCCCGCCGACCTCCTGCGCGGTCGCCACCTGTTCGAGTCACGCTGCGGCGGCTGCCACAGCCTGGACCAGAACCGCGTCGGCCCGGCGCTGGGCACGGTGGTTGGCCGACCGGCGGGCAAGCAGGCGGACTTCGCCTACTCGCCCGCCCTGTCCCGCGCCACCCACGTCTGGACACCCGAGAAGCTGGTGGCCTGGCTCGCCGACCCCGAAGCACTGGTGCCGGGGCAGGCCATGGGCTACCGGCTGGACGACGCCGGCGACCGGCGTGACGTCGTGGCCTTCCTGAGATCACTCGCCACGGGCCAGCCCGCCCACTGAACTCTTTTCCCTATCTTCACAGGAGCAGACCCATGTCTTCCCGCCTTCCCCTCACCACCGCCCTGGGCGGTGCCGTCGCCCTTGTGCTCGGCGCCTGCGCCAGCAGCCCCTCCATGGCGCCGTTTTCGCAAGCCGACCTGCCCGCTGCCGTGCAGGTGCCGGCCGGTCACCGCGTGGCCTTCGAAACCGCCGCGGCCGGTGACATCACTTACGAATGCCGCGCCAAGAAAGACATGGCCGGCCAGTACGAGTGGTTCTTCGTCGGTCCGGACGCCGGACTGAAAGGTCGCAAGGGCGAACGCTTGGGCAAGTACTACGGCCCGCCAGCCACCTGGGAAATGAACGACGGCTCCAAGCTCACCGGCGCCCAGCTTGCGGTCGCGCCCAACGGCAGCGCCAACATCCCGCTGCAGCTGGTCAAGGCCAATCCCGCCATGGGCAGTGGCATGGCGCAGGGGGTGAGCCACATTCAGCGCGTGGCGACCAAGGGCGGCGTGGCGCCGACCGCCCCCTGCGATGCGGCCACCCTGGGCAGCAAGCGCGTGGTGACCTACACGGCCGACTACATCTTCTGGAAGCCAGCCTGAGCAGGTGTCAGATCGAGCGGCAGTAGGCCTCGAGCAGGTTGACCGCGTTCACCCCGACCTCGTCCACCGCGTAACCACCCTCGAAGGTGAACACGGTGGGCAGGCTGGCGGCGGTCAGCAGCCGGCCGATGGTGTCGTAGTCGCTGCTTTCGAGCGTGAAGCCGGAGATCGGGTCGCCCTTGAAGGTGTCCATGCCCATGGGCACGACCAGCGCGTCGGCGCCGAAATCCTCGACCGTCTCGATGGCGCGGTCCAGCGCTTCGCACCAGGTGGCGAAGCCGGTGCCGCGCGGCAGCGGAATGTTGAGGTTGTAGCCCTCCCCCGCGCCGGCGCCGCTTTCGTCCGCGTGTCCTAGGAAGAACGGGTACTCGGTCATGGGGTCGCCGTGGATGGAGACCGTGAGCACGTCGGCGCGCTCGTAAAAGATGGTCTGGGTGCCGTTGCCGTGGTGGTAGTCGATGTCCAGCACCGCGACTTTTGCGTGGCCCAGGTCGCGCAGCGTCTGGGCGGCGATGGCGCCGTTGTTGAGAAAGCAGTAGCCACCGAAGAAGTCCGGCCCGGCGTGGTGGCCCGGCGGACGGGTCAGCGCGAAGGCGGCGCGGGCGCCGCCGTGGACCGCGCGCGCGGCGGCCACCGCACAGGCAGCCCCCGCGCGTGCGGCGGTCCAGGTGCCGGCCATCAAGGGTGAGCCCGAATCGAAGGAGAACAGCCCCAGCCGCGCGGCGAAGTTGGCCGGCAGCACGTCGGTGCGGAACGCGTGGCGGTTGCCCAGCGGCCAGACCGAAGGCAGGGCGTCGCGCTGCGCATTCGCCGGGTCCATCGCCACCCACTCGTCCCACGCAGTGGCCAGGAACTGCGTGTACCGCAGGTCGTGTACCCGGGCGATGGCGGCATCGAGATCGGCATCGGCGACTTCAGGGGCATGCAGGCTGCCTTGCGAGCGCCGTTTGAGCTCTTGCAGCACATAGTCCAGCCGAGCCGGTACCTCGTGACACGGCACCATGCGGCCGCGGAACATTTCTTCGCGGCCCTGGTGGCGCGCGTGCTCAGGGTTGTGAAAGGTTTTCATGCGCAGCAGTGTCGCACTCCGGGCTATATTGCGCGAGCTTGTTCCCCATGCCAGTCAGAGGTTTGCCCATGTCGTCCGGAAAGATTCTTGTCGCCCAGGGAGGCGGTCCCACCGCCGTGATCAACCAGTCCCTCGTGGGCGTGGCGCTGGAGGCGCGGCGCTTCCAGAACGTACAGCGCATCTACGGCGCGCGCCATGGGGTGCGCGGCATCGTCGACGAGAACTTCGTCGACCTCACGCAGGAGACCAGCCACAACCTCGAAGCCGTGGCGCGCACGCCGGCTTCGGCGCTGGGCTCCACCCGCGACAAGCCCGACCTGAAGTACTGCCAGGAGATCTTCAAGGTGCTTAAGGCGCACGAGATCGAGCACTTCTTCTACATCGGTGGCAACGACTCGTCGGACACGGTGCGCATCGTGAGCGAGGAGGCACGCAAGGCGAACTACCCGCTGCGTTCGATCCACATTCCCAAGACCATCGACAACGACCTGGTGGGCAACGACCACACGCCGGGCTTTCCGTCGGCGGCGCGTTTTGTGGCCCAGGCCTTCGCCGGGGCCAACCTCGACAACGCAGCGCTGCCGGGCGTCTACGTGGGCGTGGTCATGGGCCGGCACGCCGGCTTCCTCACGGCCGCCTCCGCACTGGGCAAGAAGTTTCCCGACGATGGCCCACACCTGATCTACCTGCCAGAGCGGGTGTTCGAGATCCCGAAGTTCCTGGCCGACGTGAAGGCCATGTACGAGCGCCATGGCCGCTGCGTGATCGCGGTCAGCGAAGGCATCCACGACGCGTCTGGCCAGCCCATCATCACCCAGCTGGCCAAGGACATCGAGAAGGACGCGCACGGCAATGTGCAGCTCAGCGGCAGCGGCGCGCTGGCCGACCTGCTGTGCGAGGAGATCAAGCGCAACCTGGGCATCAAGCGCGTGCGCGGCGACACCTTCGGCTACTTGCAGCGCAGTTTCATCGGCTGCGTCAGCGACGTCGACCAGCGCGAGGCGCGCGAAGTGGGCGAGAAGGCGGTGCAGTTCGCGATGTGGGGCGGTGTGGACGGCTCGGTGGCGATCAAGCGCACCGGCTTCTACTCGGCCGACTACGAGCTGCTCCCGCTGGAAGCCGTGGCGGGCAAGACGCGCGTCATGGAGGACGAGTTCATCGCCGCCAGCGGCACCGACGTGACCGACGCCTTCCGGCTCTACCTGCGTCCGCTGCTGGGGTCGGACATGCCCGATGCCTTCCGGCTGCGCTACAACCCGGTCCCGCGCGTGCTCAAGGTCTGAGGCTGGCGTTCGGATGCAGCCCATTCGGGGGTTTTCGCTGGAGGCGCACACGGGGGATCCGGACACCTGGCCCGAGACCTCTGCCCTGCTGTTCGAAGGGCGGTCCACCGGGGTCCGAATTGCGGGCTACCAGGTCGAGGCGCAGTACCACTGCCGTCACGGCTTCCTGCTGATCACCTCGTTCGACTGCCCGTATGAAGAATCCAGCCACTTCGTGCTGCTGGACCCGCGCTTTCGCTCGCTGGCCACGGCCGAGCTGGGTGCCCTGTACGGCAGCCTGCTGCTGCATGCCCACTGGCCACT
Source organism: Hydrogenophaga sp. (assembly GCA_016790705.1). Lineage (GTDB taxonomy): Bacteria > Pseudomonadota > Gammaproteobacteria > Burkholderiales > Burkholderiaceae_C > Hydrogenophaga. Next base: position 25,933 of record JAEUOT010000063.1, on the reverse strand, counting down.
GGACGAGGATTCCCTGCAGTTGCATTACCAGATGCGGCGCTTCTACCGGTTGCGCGTGCGTCCGCCCAAACCGCTGCTGCGCCGTGGCTTTGCGCTGCGGGTGGAGCGGGATGAGCGCGCCTGGGATGAGGACCCGCGGGCGAAGGCGTCCGTGCAGACGCTTGAACGCGCGGTCGCCGTGCAGCGGCAGGACGCGATCGTCGATCCGGTGCCGGTGACCGACCTGGAGGAGGGCCTCAGTGCGCTGCCCGAAGACCGCCTGCGCTGACCTGCGTCAATCCTTTTGCCGGGCGCCGGGGCGACACTGTGCGCCTTTGTTTTTCCGTCCCTCAGAGCGATGAGCGCGACCACCCCCACGATGCCTGCCCCCCCTGCGACCAACCCTCCGCGCACCGGTACCGCTCCCTCGAAGCACCGGCTGCACGAGGACATCCAGGCGCTGCTGACCGGAACCTTGTTTGTCGGTATGGGCGTGGTTCTGTTCAATCACGTCGGCCTGCTCAGCGGCGGCACGGCCGGCCTGGCGTTTCTGCTGCATTACGCCACCGGCGTCAGCTTCAGTGTCTGGTTCTTCCTGATCAATCTGCCGTTCTACTGGCTGGCCTGGCGACGCATGGGACCGGCGTTCACGGTCAAGACCTTTGCGGCCGTGGGGCTGCTGTCGATCTGGGCCTATCTGGTCCCGCGCTGGATCTCGATCGGCGATCTGGCGCCGGGCTTCGCGGCGGTTGCGGGCGGGCTGCTGGTCGGCGCAGGCATGCTGATGCTGTTCCGCCATCGCGCGAGCCTCGGGGGTTTCAACGTCATGGTGCTGTACCTGCAGGAGCGCTTTGGCTGGCGGGCCGGCCATGTGCAGATGGCGCTGGACTGTGCGATCGTGCTGACGGCGTTTGCGCTGCGTGAGCCGTCGCAGATCGCCTGGTCGGTGCTGGGGGCGGTGGTGCTGAACATGACGCTGGCGATCAACCATCGGCCGGGCCGGTACATGGCGGTGTGATGGGCGGTTCACTGCGCCGGTTGTGCGATGCGTGCGGGACGGTTCTCGTGCCCCTGGTTCTGGTGGTCGGCGCCTTGCCCGTGTTCGCCCAGTCAGCCCCCGAGCCGTTCCATCCCCGGTTTGGCGACGCGTACGAGGCGCGGGTGACGCGGGTGCCGGACGGGGACACGCTGTGGGTCAAGCCGGCAGCGGGGGGAAGCTACCGAAAGCTGCGCATCGATGGCGTGGACGCGCCAGAGATCTGCCAGGAAGGCGGCGTGGCTGCGCGGGACGCACTGAGCCGTCGGTTGCTGGAGCAGACGGTGACCGTGACCGAGCGCCGACGAGACGACTACGGTCGTGCGCTGGCGCGCCTGGCGCACCGCGGTGAGGACATCGGTGCCTGGCTGGTCGGGGACGGTTGGGCCTGGTCCTACCGCTGGCGGCACAGCGAGGGGCCGTTTGCCGCCGAAGAACGGCGAGCGCGGGCGGCACAGAAGGGGATATTCGGCAACCCGTCGCCGGAGGAGCCTCGGTATTTCCGGCGTCGCAACGGACCCTGTCCGATGCCGGGGCGCGCTCAGGCGGACTGACCGCAGACGGCGCAACCCCGCTGGCGCGGCAGAGTGATGGTGGTGATGTCCATGTCACGGCCGTCGATCATCATCAGACGCCCGGTCAGTCGTGAACCGATGCCCGCCAGCAGCTTGAGCGCTTCGGCAGCCTGCAGGGTGCCGACGATGCCCACCAGAGGGGCGAACACGCCCATGGTTGCGCACCGGGTTTCCTCCACGCCGGCGTCTTCGGGAAACACGCAGGCGTAGCAGGGGGACGCCGGGTCGCGCGGGTCGTACACCGAGAGCTGTCCGTCCATCCGGATCGCCGCGCCCGAGACCAGCGGGACCTTGTGGCGCACGCAAGCCCGGTTGACCATGTGGCGGGTGGCGAAGTTGTCGCAGCAGTCGACCACGACATCCACAGTGGGCAGCAGCCGGTCCAGCAGCGCGTCGTCGGCCCGCCGGACCAGTGCCTCGACATGCGGATCGGGGTTGAGGGCGGCGATCGCGGCACGCACCGATTCGGCCTTGGGCATGCCCAGGCGGTCCAGGCTGTGGGCGATCTGGCGCTGCAGGTTGGTGGCGTCGACGCTGTCGTGATCGACCACGGTGATCCGTCCGACGCCAGCGCTGCCCAGGTAGAGGGCGACCGGCGAACCCAGGCCTCCGGCACCGATCACCAGGGCGTGGCTGGCGAGCAGCCTGGCCTGGCCCTCGATGCCCAGCTCGTCGAGCAGGATGTGGCGCGAATAGCGCAGGAGCTGCTGGTCGTCCAAATCCGTGTCGCGCTCAGTTGTCTTTCTTTTCTTCGGAGCGTTCGGTCTGGGTCTTGCTGATCAGCACCGGGCGGCCCTTCAGCTTGTTGAGCGCCTGCTGCAGCTGGAAATCCTTGTCGCTGCCGAATTCCGGCAGCAGACGCTGGTTCGGGTTCTTCTTGGCTTCGTCTTCGAGACGCTTGCGGGCGCTTTCGCGCTCCTGCTCACGTTGTTGCTCGGCCGCTCGCTGGGCATCGGTCATCGCCGCTTCCCCGGCCTTGGTCTCGTTGCCATTGGTCAGGTGTTTGGTGAGATCGGCCTCGCGGGTGCGCAGCGCGGCGAACAGGTTGCCCTCGGGCGTCTCGTCCACCATGACGTCGGGCACGATGCCCTTGGCCTGGATGGAGCGGCCAGCCGGCGTGTAGTAACGGGCCGTGGTGAGCTTCAGCCCGGTGTCCGGACCGAGCGGGCGCACGGTCTGCACCGAACCCTTGCCGAAGGTCTGGCTGCCCAGGATGATGCCTCGCTTGTGGTCCTGCAGCGCACCGGCGACGATCTCGCTGGCGGAGGCAGATCCTTCGTTGACCAGCACCACCAGCGGCACCGTCCTGAGGGCGCCGTTGGTCGCCTTCGTCAGGTGTGCGATCGGGTCCGGACCGCCGCGGCGCAGGTAATGCTGGGGGCTGGTCGTGTAGGTCGACTTGCTTTCAGCCAACTGCCCGTTGGTGGAGACGACGGTGACGTTTTCCGGCAGGAAAGCGGCTGACAGCGCGACGGCGGCATCCAGCAGGCCGCCCGGGTCATTGCGCAGGTCCAGCACCACGCCCTTGAGCTTCGGGTCCGCCTTGTAGAGCTCCTCGACCTTGCGCGCGAAGTCCTCGACCGTGCGGTCCTGGAACTGGGAGACCCGCACCCAGGCGTAACCGGGCTCGACCATCTTGGTCTTCACGCTCTGGGTCTTGATTTCCTCGCGCGTGATGGTGACCGGGAAGCTGCGGTTCTCGTCCTTGCGGAAGATGGTCAGAAGCACCTTGGTGCGCGGCTCCCCGCGCATGAGCTTGACGGCCTCGTTGATCGACAGGCCCTTGACCGCCGTGTCATCGATCTTGGTGATCAGGTCACCCGATTTCAGTCCGGCACGGAAGGCGGGCGAATCCTCGATCGGCGAGACGACCTTGACCAGGCCGTCCTCCATGGTGATCTCGATGCCTACACCGACGAAGCGGCCGCTGGTGCCTTCCCGGAATTCCTTGAACGACTTCTTGTCGAAGTACTGCGAGTGCGGGTCCAGGCTGGAGACCATGCCGGCAATGGCCTCGGAGATGAGCTTCTTCTCGTCGACGGGTTCGACGTAATCGCTCTTGACCATGCCGAACACGGCGGCGAGTTGCTGAAGCTCTTCCAGCGGCAGGGGCGCGAGCGATCCCCGCGCCACCGCCTGCAGCTGCACCGTCGTCAGCGAACCCGCGAGGGCACCCGCAGCCACCCAGCCAACGATCTTGAGCTTCTGATTCACCTGTTTGCCCATCCGATTACCCCGAAAAAAAGGCCGGCCACAGGCGGGGCGCCTGCGGCTGGCGGGCCAATATACACCTTGGAGCGAGGCCCGATGATTCGGTTCCGTACCGGCGGTTCAGCGCTTGCCCTGGGCGGCCACTGCCGCCGCGGCCTTGGCGGCGGCTTCGGCGTCGCCAAGGTAGTACGACTTGATCGGCTTGAGGTCGGCGTCGAGTTCGTAGACCAGCGGAATCCCGTTGGGGATGTTCACACCCACGATGTCGGCGTCGCCGATGTTGTCCAGGTATTTGATCAGCGCGCGGATCGAGTTGCCGTGCGCCGCCAGCACGATGCGCTGGCCCGAGCGGATCGCCGGTGCCAGCACCTCGTTCCAGCACGGCAGCACGCGGGCCACGGTGTCTTTCAGGCACTCTGTCAGCGGCACCTGCTCGGGATTGAGCTTGGCGTAACGCAGGTCCTGGCGCTGGCCGCGCGGGTCGTTGGCTTCCAGGGCCGGCGGCGGGGTGTCGTAGCTGCGGCGCCAGATCAGCACCTGCTCGTCGCCGTACTGCTTGGCCATGTCGGCCTTGTTGAGGCCCTGCAGGCCGCCGTAGTGGCGCTCGTTCAGGCGCCAGTCCTTGACCACCGGCAGCCAGGAGCGGTCCATCTCGTCGAGCACGTAGTTCAGCGTGTGGATCGCGCGCTTGAGCACCGAGGTGTAGGCCACGTCGAACTCGTAGCCCTCGGCCTTGAGCAGCTTGCCGGCCGACATGGCCTGGGACACGCCGGTGGGCGTCAACTCCACGTCGGTCCAGCCGGTGAAGCGGTTTTCGAGGTTCCAGGTGGATTCGCCGTGGCGGATCAGGACGAGCTTGTACATGGGCAGAAAGGGCGTTGAATCAGGTGAAGGGGGACATCCGGGCCGGCCGGTCAGCACCGGACAGCCCCACATTCTAAAATCCCGTGCTTGTCTGACCTGAAAGGTACCTTGTGAGTTTTTTTCTGGAAAACTGGATGCTGTTTGCCGTCGCCCTGGCGTCGGGCGGAATGCTGCTCTTTCCGACCCTGACCTCGGGTGGCGGTTCGGCGGGCGTGAACCCAGCTGAAGCGGTGCAGCTGATCAACCGAGAGAAAGCGGTGGTGGTGGACGTGTGTGGCGCGGACGAGTTCGCTGCCGGGCACGTGACCGGCGCCAAGAACGTGCCACTCGCCGAGCTGGAAGCCAAGCTCGCGACGGTGGTCAAGAACAAAACGGTGCCTCTGGTGCTGGTCTGCGCATCCGGCGCGCGCTCCAAGCGCGCGGTGGCGATTGCTGTCAAGCTGGGCTACGAGAACGCCCGCTCGCTGACGGGTGGCATGGGGGCCTGGCGCGCGGCCAGCCTCCCGGTCGAAAAATCCTGAATCGCCTTATTGACGCCGGAGACCACCATGGCACACGTCAAGATCTACTCCAGTGACTATTGCCCCTATTGCAGTCGCGCCAAGGCCTTGCTGCAACAGCGGGGGGTGACCGACTACGAGGAGATCGTGGTCGATGGTCGGCCGGAGCTGCGGGCACACATGACGAAGATCACCGGCCGCACCAGCGTGCCGCAGATCTTCATCGGCGACACCCATGTCGGTGGCTGCGATGACCTGCATGCACTGGACCGCCAGGGCGGTCTGGTGCCCATGCTCAAGGCGTGAGCCCGCCAGCGCTGCTGAGATAATTCCCGATTGGGCCCGCAACGGGACGCCTCCCGGGCGGGCCTTGTTTGTTTCCGAACCATCCGAAAGTTTTTATGGCCGACCAAGACCCCATCTTCCAGATCCAGCGCGTCTACCTCAAGGAGGCCTCGCTGGAGCAGCCCAATTCCCCGGCCATCCTGCTGGAACAGGAGCAACCCTCGGTCGACATCCAGCTGGGCGTCGAAGCCAGCCCGGCCGCCGACGGCATTTATGAAGTCTGCGTCACCGCCACGGTGCAGACCAAGATCAAGGACAAAACCGTGTTCCTGGTCGAAGCCAAGCAGGCCGGCATCTTCGAGATCCGTCACCTGCCCGATGACCAGATGGGCCCGATCATGGGCATCGCCTGCCCGCAGATCGTCTACCCCTACCTGCGCGGCAACGTGGCCGACCTGATCCAGCGCGCCGGCTTCCCGCCCGTGCACCTGGCCGAAATCAACTTCCAGGCCATGTACGAACAGCAGCAGGCGCAGGCCGCGGGCGCCGTCGCCCAGTAAACCGCAGCGCAGACGGGTCCGATGCAGATCGTCGTTCTCGGTGCAGGTGCCTGGGGCACCGCACTCGCCATTGCAGCCGCCCGTTTGCCCCGTGAGCCGCATCGTGTGACCCTGTGGGCGCGCGACGGCGAGCAGCTCGCGGCGATGCGGCGAGACGGCGAGAACCGGCGCTACCTGCCCGGTATCCCGTTGCCGTCGGGCCTGCAGTTGGACGAAACCTCCTGGCCCGCAGAGGCGCTGGCGAAGGCCGATCTGGTCGTCGTGGGGACGCCGATGGCGGCCTTGCGGGGCATGCTGGAGCGCCTGGCGCCGCTAGGGTCGCCGGTCGCGTGGCTGTGCAAGGGCTTCGAGCTTCCGCAGGCCGGCGGGCCGGGCTACGGTCTGCTGGGCCACGAGATCCAGTCCGAGGTGGCCCCGGCGATGCTGGGTGGGGTGCTCAGCGGACCGAGTTTCGCGCAGGAGGTGGCTCGTGGACAGCCGACCGCACTGGTCGCCGCCAGTGTCCACGCACACGTGCGAGACACCCTGGTGGAGGCGTTTCACGGGCCGGCGCTGCGCGTTTACGCCAACGATGATCCGGTCGGCGTCGAGGTGGGTGGCGCCGTCAAGAACGTGCTGGCGATCGCCACTGGGCTCTGCGATGGCCTGCAACTGGGACTCAATGCCCGGGCGGCGCTGGTGACGCGCGGTCTGGCGGAAATGACCCGGCTGGGGCTGGCGCTGGGGGCCCGAGCCGAAACCTTCATGGGCCTGTCCGGACTGGGCGATCTGGTCCTGACAGCGACCGGTGACCTCTCCCGCAACCGCAAGGTCGGGCAGTTGCTCGCCCAGGGCATGAGCCTGTCGCAGGCGGTGGATTCGCTGGGCCATGTGGCCGAGGGGGTCTACAGCGCGCGGACCGTGGTTCAGCGGGCCCGTGCGCTGGGGGTGGACATGCCCATCAGCGAGGCTGTGGTCGCGCTGCTCGACGGCGGGCTTCGCCCCGCCGAGGCGGTCGCCGCCCTGATGGGCCGCGATCCGAAAGACGAGACGACCTAGATTTCGAAGTTGTCGATCAGGCGGGTGCTTCCCAGCCGTGCGGCTCCCAGAACCACCAGCGACTGCGGCGTCAGTGCGTCTTCTGCGCGTGGCGGCTGCAGGTCCGCGCGGCGGCGCACCGTCAGGTAGTCCGGGCCCCAGCCGCGCAGCGCCAAGGCGCGCATGGCGCTGGCTTCCAGCGCTTCGCGCTTTTCGGGCAGGGCGCCGGCCGCAGCCAGCGCATCACGCGCCAGCGCCCGCAGCGCCAATGAAAGCTGCACCGCCTCGGCACGTTCGCTGTCGCTGAGGTAGCCGTTACGCGAACTCAGGGCCAGGCCGTCGGCCGCTCGCTGCGTCTCCCCCGCGATGATCTGGATCGGCATGGCGAACTGCTGGACCATTCGGCGGATCACCATCTGCTGCTGGTAGTCCTTCTTGCCGAACAGGGCATAGCGCGGGCCCTTGGCGTCGGAGAACACGCACTGGAACAGCTTCATCACGACGGTGCACACGCCGATGAAAAAGCCCGGCCGGAAGTGGCCCTCCAGGATGTCGGCCAGGTCCGACGGCGGCTGCACCTTGTAGACCTGTGGTTCCGGATAGAGCTCCTTTTCCGGAGGGGCGAACACGATGTCGCAACCTGCCTCTTCCAGCCGGGCACAGTCGGCCTGCAGGGTGCGCGGGTAGGTGTCGAAGTCCTCGTGCGGAGCGAACTGCAGGCGGTTGACGAAGATGCTGGAGACCGTCACGTCGCCCAGCGGCTGAGCCTGTCGCACCAGATCCAGGTGGCCGGCGTGCAGATTGCCCATGGTCGGAACGAAGGCGGGCGATTGGTAAGGCGCCAGGGCGTCGCGCAGGTCGGCAATGGTGTGTACGAGTTTCATGCGGAATCGGGCGTGCGGAAGATCGGCAGGCAGGATTATCGCCACCCGTCAGGGCGTGTCGCCGGCCTGGTGAAGCGCCTGGCCCAGCGTGTGTGCACCGGGTGCGGCGGTCTGCAGTCCCCAGCCGACACCCGCCAGCAGCAGCGCGGTCAGAGCAAAGGGCAGGGCGGTTCGGCGCAGCGCCGTCGAGACCCAGTGGCGCCGCTCGATGGTGCGCAGGCGTCGGTACAGCGAGGCCGACAAGGCTCCGTCGAGCAGAAGTTCGGCGAACAGCGTGGGGGCGCTGTAGATCACATACAGCGAGGAGAGGGCCAGGCCGACGGCCAGCGCAATCACCAGCAGCGGAATCACCAGCTCGTCCGCGTCTGCCGCGTCAGCGATCGAACCCAGTCCGTCGCCCACGCCGTCCGAGAGGCCTTTGCCTACGGCGGATCCCGGCGTATCGCCACTGAATGCGCGCAGGGGCACCGGGGCATCGAAAGACGCGCTGCTTCCACCACCGCCGAACTGGCCACCGCCCCCGGGGGACCAGGACGGACCGCCGCTGCGTCCGCTGGGCAGGGGCAGATCGATGCCCGCGTCGGGCAGCTCGGTCCAGTCGTCGGCCCGGGTGCGCAGCCACAGCCAGAGCAGCAGCAGGAACGCGCCGTAGGCCACCAGCAGCGCCACCGGGTAGCGCAGCGCCATGTTGTGCAGGCCCGCGTGCAGCAGCAGGAACGACGCCAGCAGCCCCGAGCCACCGGTCAGTGAGACCAGCAGCGTCATCTGCATGCGCGGCCAGGAGTGCGTCTGCAGGTCCTGGCGCAGTTGCGTGACTGCGTCGTCACGGCTGCGCGGCAGGCGGGGCAAGCGCAGCCGCTTCACCAGGCGTGCAACTGGTCGTCGGGGAAGCTGCCGTCCTTGACGCAGCGGACATAGGCCGCCATGGCATCACGCACGCTTTCGGCGCCGTCCATGAAATTGCGCACGAACTTCGGGTTCTTGCCCAGGTTGATGCCCAGCATGTCGTGCATCACCAGCACCTGGCCGGCGGTGCCCTTGCCGGCGCCGATGCCGATGGTGTGGCAGGTCGGCAGCACCGTCGTGATCTCGGCGGCCAGCAGCGCCGGCACCATTTCCAGCACCATCATCGTGGCGCCCGCATCCTGCAGTTCCAGCGCGTGCGTGCGCAGCGCACGGGCTGCACCCTCGTCGCGTCCCTGTACCCGATAGCCACCGAGCGAATGCACCGTCTGTGGCGTCAGGCCGAGGTGGGCGCATACCGGCACCCCGCGCTCCACCAGGAAACGAACCGTGTCGGCGGTCCAGCCGCCACCCTCGAGCTTGATCATGTGCGCACCGGCGTGGAGCAACTGGGCCGCGCTGCGCATCGCCTGCTCCTTGGACTCGTGGTAGCTGCCGAACGGCAGGTCGCCGATGATCCAGGCGGTTCCTTGCACCCGTCGCAGGCCACGGACCACGCTTTCCGTGTGATAGACCATGGTTTCCAGCGTCACGCCGGCCGTGCTCGACAGCCCCTGGCAGACCATGCCCAGAGAGTCGCCGATCAGGATGCATTCGACGCCGGCCGCGTCGGCTACCGCCGCGAAGGTGGCGTCGTAGGCCGTCAGCATCGTGATTTTTTCTCCCCGGTCCCGCATTTCCTGCAGCCGCGGGAGGCTGACGGGTTTGCGCTGCGGCAGGGGTGACGCCGACGGCAGGGTGCCGTAAGGCGTGCCGATGGCGGGTGCTTGGGATGCGGTCTGGCTCATGATGGTGTCCCCTCGGCAGATGGTTGGCGCAAGGCCCGGATTCGGGCGGACTATAGTCCATCCCGCTTCCGTGTTGCCGTTATGCTTCTCGCCATGAAACACCTCTCCGAATTCACTGCTGCCGACCTGTCTGAACTGGCGCGCGGCGACGTCGCCCGGGCGCTGGCCGAAGACGTCGGCGGCGGTGACCTGACTGCGGCCCTGGTCGATGACAGCCGGCCCGCCCGGGCGCGCATCCTGGCGCGCGAAAGTGCGGTCATCTGTGGCCGGCCCTGGGTCGAGGCGGCGGTGCTGGCGTGTGACCCGGCGGCCCGCCTGGACTGGCATGTGGCTGAGGGCGAGCGATGTGCGGCCGACCAGGTGGTGGTGCACATCGAGGGCAGGGCCCAGGCGCTGCTGACCGCCGAACGCACCGCGCTGAATTTCCTTCAATTGCTGTCGGCGGTCGCGACCAAGACCGCCGTGTTCGTGGACGCCGTGAGCGGCACACGTGCCGCCATTGTCGACACCCGAAAGACCATCCCTGGGCTGCGGTTGGCCCAGAAATATGCGGTCAAGACCGGGGGCGGGGTGAACCACCGCATCGGCCTGTACGACGCGGTCCTGATCAAGGAAAACCACATCGCTGCGGCGGGTGGCGTGGCTGCGGTGTTGCGCCGTGTGCAGGAGACCGCGCCCGAAGCCCGTTTTGTCGAGATCGAGGTCGAGCATCTCGCGCAACTGGACGAGGCGCTCGCCTGCGGCGCGACCATGGTGCTGCTGGACAACATGGACATCCCGACCTTGCAGGAAGCGGTGCGCCGCAACGCGGGTCGCGCGATCCTGGAGATTTCCGGCGGTGTCAACCTCGAAACGGTCCATGCCCTTGCGCAAACCGGTGTCGACCGCATCTCCATCGGTGCCCTGACCAAGGACGTCAAGGCTGTCGACTTTTCCATGCGCTTCGAGGCGCTTTGAGGATTCCCATGGCCACGGACACCGCCATCATCGACGTCGAGTACGAGCAGCCGGCCTGCCCGACGAAACACGCCTGGGCGCGGGTCCCGGTCGAGCCGACACCCAGCCAGCGCGCCGAACTCAAGGAGCGCATCCGGCGTCTGCTGAAAGAGCGCAATGCGGTGATGGTGTCGCACTACTACGTGCACCCCGACCTGCAGGATCTGGCCGTCGAGACCGGCGGCATCGTCAGCGACTCGCTGGAAATGGCGCGCTTCGGGCGCGACCACGCGGCCACCACGCTCGTGGTGTCGGGTGTGCGCTTCATGGGCGAGACGGCCAAGATCCTGTCGCCGGAAAAGACGGTGCTGATGCCCGACCTGGACGCCAACTGCTCGCTGGACCTGGGCTGCCCGATCGATGAATTCAGTGCCTTCTGTGACCAGCACCCGGACCGCACCGTGGTGGTCTACGCCAACACCAGTGCGGCCGTGAAAGCGCGTTCCGATTGGCTGGTGACGTCGAGCTGTGCGCTGGACATCGTGAAGGCGCTCAAGGACAAGGGCCACAAGATCCTGTGGGCGCCCGACAAGCACCTGGGCGGCTACATCCAGCGCGAGACCGGTGCCGACATGTTGATGTGGAACGGCTCCTGCATCGTGCACGACGAGTTCAAGTCCTTTGAGCTGGAGGCGCTCAAGAAAGAGCATCCCAAGGCCAAGGTGCTCGTGCACCCGGAAAGCCCGGCCGAGGTGGTGCGGCTGGCCGACGCGGTGGGGTCGACCTCGGCCATCCTCAAGGCCGCGCGTGAGTTCGACGCCACCGAGTTCATCGTCGCCACCGACAACGGCATGATGCACATGCTGCGTCAGCAGAACCCAGGCAAGGTGTTCTTCGAGGCGCCGACGGCGGGCAACAGCGCGACCTGCAAGAGCTGCGCGCACTGCCCCTGGATGGCGATGAACGGCCTGGCTGGCGTGGCCGAGGTGCTGGAGAAGAACCTGAACCAGATCCATGTCGACCCGGCGCTGATCCCGCGCGCCCGCCAGCCCATCGACCGCATGCTGGCCTTCACGGCAGCGCACAAGGCGGGTCAGGACGCAGGCGCCCTGGTGCCGAACATCGGCGCAGCCTGAGCGCCGGTCGTTCGGCCAAAGAAAAAGCCCGCTGGATCAGCGGGCTTTTTTCATCGGAACCGGGCCGAACAATCAGGTCGGGACCTTCTTGAGCATTTCCAGACCGATCTTGCCGTCGGCAATTTCGCGCAGGGCGGTCACGCCCGGTTTGTTCTTGCTCTCGATCTTCGGGGCATGTCCCTGGCTCAGCATGCGGGCGCGGTAGGTTGCGGCCAGCACGAGCTGAAAGCGGTTGGGGATCTTTTCCAGACAATCTTCGACGGTGATGCGTGCCATGTGCGGGCCTCGGTGGAAAGCGGGGATTCAGGAAATGTTGAGCGCCTGGAAGGTCTCGCTGCGGGAGATGCGCTGGGCGGTGTACCGCAGCCGCTGCGAATGGACAATGGCCTTGAGGTCGAACAAGGCGCGCTCGAACAACTCGTTGATTATAACGAAATCGAATTCCTTGGCGTGCGCCATCTCGTGGGCGGCATTCTTGAGCCGCACTTCGATGACCTCGGCACTGTCCTCCGCGCGCCGCTCCAGCCGCGAGCGCAGCTCTTCCCAGCTCGGTGGCAGGATGAAGATCAGTACGGCGTTCGGGAAAATGCGTTTGACCTGGATGGCGCCCTGGAAGTCGATTTCCAGGACCACATCAGCGCCCTGGGCCATGCGCTGCTCGATGGTCTGTTTGGACGTGCCGTAGCGGTTGCCGTGCACATGGGCCCACTCCAGGAAGGCGTCCTGGGCCACCATCTGGTCGAAGGTTTCGTGGCTGACGAAGTAGTACTCGCGGCCGTGCACCTCCTGGCCCCGTGGCGGCCGGGTGGTGTGGGAAATCGAGGGCGAGACGCGCTGGTCCAGCTCCATCAGCGCCTTGACCAGGCTGGATTTGCCGGCCCCGCTGGGGGCCGCGACGACAAACAGGTTTCCGGGGTATTCCATCAGTTCATTCCAGGTTCTGGACCTGTTCGCGCATTTGTTCGATCAGCACCTTCATGTCCACCGAGATGCGGGTCAGCTCCAGGCTGGACGACTTGGAGCCCAGGGTGTTGGCCTCCCGGTGCAGCTCCTGGATCAGGAAGTCCAGACGCTTGCCGACCTCTCCGCCTTTGCCGAGCAGGCGCTCGATTTCTTCCAGGTGTGACGCCAGGCGGGTCAGCTCCTCGGCCACATCGATGCGAATGGCAAATGCGGTGGCCTCGGACAAGGCGCGTTCCTGCACCGCGTCCGCCGACAACGCTGGCGCTCCTGCGCCCTGTCCCGCGCCGAGGGCCTCATTCCAGCGATCGATGAAGCGCTGGCGCTGCTGGGCCACCAGTTCGGGGATCAGCGGCTGGGCCTCCTGGGCCAGGGCGCGCAGTTGACGCAGCCGGTCCAGCAGCATGTCCGTCAGCCGCTTGCCCTCGCGTGCGCGCGCCTCGATGAACGCGGCCAGCACGGTCTGCGCCAGTTCCAGCAGGTGATCATGCAGTCCGCTGGGCAGGGCCTGTTGTCTGGCGGTGAGGTGCAGGATGTCGGAGACAGAGAGCGGGGCGGCCTTGGGGTGCCAGGCCAGGATGCTGTCCTGGAGATTCACCAGATGCTGAAGTTCGGCAGGCAGTGGCGCCCGCGCGCCGGCTTCGGTCCGACCTTCGATCCAGGCCCGGATTTCCACTTTGCCGCGTTTGAGGCGGGCGCCCAGCAGTTCGCGCAGTGCCGGCTCGGTGCCGCGCAATTCGTCCGACATCTTGAAGGTCAGGTCGAGGAAACGGCTGTTGACCGAGCGGATTTCCATGCCCAGCGCGGGTCCCGGCCCGTGCCCGGCGTCCTGCACCGGACCGCCGAACTGGGCCGTGGCGTAGCCGGTCATGCTGTAAACTGCCATAGACTGGGTCCGTTCCAATTGAATGGTCCACAACAAGGCGTTCCGGACTCCTTTCGAATTATGTCAAAGGTCAAACCTGCTTCCTTGCCTCCGGATACCGTGATCGGTGGTTACCGGATCGTTCGCAAGCTGGCAGCGGGCGGTTTCGGCGTCGTCTACCTGGCCGTCGACACGGAGGGGCAACAGGTCGCCATCAAGGAGTACCTGCCGTCGTCCCTGGCCACCCGGGCGCCCGGCGAGTTGCTGCCCCAGGTGCAGCCGGAGAAACTCTCTCTCTACCGCCTCGGCCTCAAGAGCTTCTTCGAGGAAGGGCGTGCGCTGGCGCAGATTTCCCACCAGTCGGTGGTGAGCGTGCTCAACTTTTTCCGCGAAAACGAGACGGTCTACATGGTGATGAACTATCTGGAGGGCTCGTCCCTGCAGGAATTCATCATCACGGCCCGAGAGCTGAAAAAGCAGAAGGTGTTCCGCGAGTCGACCATCCGTTCGCTCTATGACGAGGTCTTGCGCGGGCTGCGGATCGTGCATCAGCACAAGATGCTGCACCTGGACATCAAGCCGGCGAACATCTTCGTGACGGACGACAACCGCGCGGTGCTGATCGACTTCGGTGCCGCTCGCGAGGTGCTGAGCAAGGAAGGCAACTTCATTCGCCCGATGTACACGCCGGGATTTGCCGCGCCCGAGATGTATCGCCGCGACTCCAGCATGGGGCCGTGGACCGACATCTATGCGATCGGCGCCTGCATCTACGCCAGCATGCAGGGCTACCCGCCCAACGATGCGCCGCAACGGCTGGAGAAAGACCGCCTGTCGCTGGCGCTCTCCCGGCTGCGCGGCGTCTACTCCGACAACCTTATCGAGGTTGTCGAATGGTGCATGTCGCTGGACCCGTTGTCGCGCCCGCAATCGGTGTTCGCGCTGCAGAAGGAACTCAGCCGCGAGACCGAGCGCAGCTACACCAAGCTGACCGTGGCCGAGAAGATGCGTCTGCAGTTTGACAACATCGTTTCGGACAACAAGAAGTCCGCCCGCAAGTCGACCGCTGCGGGGACCAAGTTCAAATGAAGTTCTCGGTCTACCAGATCAGCCGTCAGGGCGGTCGGGAGCGCAACGAAGACCGGATGGGTTACGCCTACACGCGCGAATCGGGACTGTTCGTGCTGGCCGATGGCATGGGCGGGCACCCCGAGGGCGCGATGGCGGCACAACTGGCGCTTCAGACCCTCTCCGCCTACTTCCAGAAGGCGGCCAACCCGACGGTCCGCGAGGTCCCCGAGTTCCTCTCCAGCGCGCTGATGGCCGCGCATCACCAGATCATTCGCTACGCCGCCGAGAAAGGCATGCTGGACACGCCGCGGACGACACTGGTGGCGGCGGTGATGGAGCGCGGGATGATGCACTGGGTGCATTGCGGCGACTCGCGCCTCTACCTGATCCGCAACGGCGAGCTGCTCACCCGCACCCGGGACCATTCCTACATGGAGCAGCAGGCGCACCTTGGCCGTGCCACGGCGCACATCAACCGCAACATCCTGTTCACCTGCCTGGGCTCGCCGGCGAAGCCCGTGTTCGACCTGTCGGGTCCTGTGCAGTTGCAGCAAGGCGACCGCGTGCTGCTGTGTTCCGACGGGCTCTGGGGCACTGTCAAGGACTTCGAGATTGCGTCCGAGATGGCGTCGCAACCGCTGGAGCACGCGGTGCCCGAGCTGGTCGAGATGGCGCTCAAGCGCGGCGGGCCGCGCTGCGACAACGTGACGGTGCTGGCGATGGAATGGGAAACGCCCGGAGAATTCCAGACCACCCGTATCTCCACCGACGACATCGAGGAAGGCGTGTTTGCTTCCACCATCCAGTCGGGCGTCCCTGACCCGACGATCGAGGACATGGACGACGAGGCGATCGAACGCTCGATCGCCGAGATCAACGAAGCGATCCGCCGCACGGCCGAAAAGAACGCGTAACCCCCCTGCGCCGCTTCGCGTCTTCCCCCAGAGGACCACACCATTGACACGGCGAAGCCGGTTTCACGGTGTGTGCCGGAACGGGAAGCGTCGCGCATCTTCCAGTTGAGAAAACCTGATATGACCCTTTCCACACGTCCCGGCGACCGGGCCAACGATTCGCTGCGCCCGGTGCGTATCACCCGCGGCTACACCATGCACGCCGAAGGCTCGGTGCTGATCGAGTTCGGCCACACCAAGGTGCTGTGCACCGCGTCCGTCGAAGAGAAGGTGCCGCCGCACAAGAAGGGTTCGGGCGAGGGCTGGGTGACGGCGGAGTACGGCATGCTGCCGCGCGCCACCCACACCCGCAGCAGCCGCGAAGCCGCCAAGGGCAAGCAGAGCGGGCGCACGCAAGAAATCCAACGCCTGATCGGGCGTTCGTTGCGCGCCGTGTTCGACCTCAAGGCCCTGGGCGAGCGCACGATTTCGCTGGACTGTGACGTGTTGCAGGCCGATGGCGGCACGCGCACCGCCAGCATCACCGGCGCCTTTGTGGCGGCGCAGGACGCGGTCAACAAGCTCATCTCCGAAGGCAAGCTCGCGGCCTCGCCGATCAAGGACCACGTGGCCGCGATCTCGGTCGGCATCCTGGACGGCCAGCCGCTGCTGGACCTGGAGTACGTCGAAGACTCGACCTGCGACACCGACATGAACGTGGTGATGACCGGCGCCGGTCACTATGTCGAGGTGCAGGGCACGGCCGAGGGCGTGGCCTTCACCCGCAAGGAAATGGACGCGCTGCTGGCGCTGGCCGAGAAGGGCATCGGCGAACTGGTCGCTGCACAAAAGAAGTCGCTTGGCGCATGAAGCTGGTCCTGGCCTCCAACAACAAAGGCAAGCTGGCCGAGCTGCAGGCGCTGTTCGCGCCGCTGGGCGTGGAACTGGTGCGTCAGGCCGATCTGGGCATTCCCGAGGCGCCAGAGCCGCACAAGACCTTCATCGAGAACGCGCTGGCCAAGGCGCGCCACGCCTCGCAGGTCAGCGGCCTGCCGGCACTGGCCGACGATGCGGGTCTCTGCGTTGAGGCCTTCGGTGGTCTGCCGGGCGTGGACACGGCGTTCTACGCGACGCAGTTCGGCTACGAGAAGGGCGACGACAACAACGTGCGCGCGCTGCTGGAGCAGATGCAGGGCATCACCGACCGCCGCGCCGCGCTGGTGAGCACGCTGGTGGCGCTGCGCAGCGCCGACGACCCGGAGCCGCTGGTGGCCTCTGGCCGCGCGGCGGGGCTGATCACGCAGGAGCGCATCGGCGACCAGGGCTTCGGCTTCGATCCGGTGTTGCTGCTGCCGCCGTTCGGCAAGACCTTCGCGCAGTTGCCTGCCGAGGTGAAGAACGCCAACAGCCACCGCGGCAAGGCGGCGCAGCAGATGCTCGCCCTCATGCGCGAGCGCTGGTTCGCGACAGCATGAGCGAAACCCCCCACTGGAGCGACATCCGCCACTGGATGCGCCCCGGCACCCTCCAGCTGCAGGGCCTGCCGCCCCTGTCGCTCTACATCCACCTGCCCTGGTGCCTGAAGAAGTGCCCGTACTGCGACTTCAACTCGCACGAATGGAGCGCCACCTCGGCGCCGGGCCAGGCGCTGCCTGAGCAGCCCTACCTCGACGCGCTGCGCGCTGACTTGCAGGCCGCACTGCCGCTGATCTGGGGCCGGCAGGTCCACACCGTCTTCATCGGCGGCGGCACGCCCAGCCTGTTTTCGCCCGAGGCCATCGACCGCCTGCTGGGCGATGTGCGGGCGCTGCTGCGGCTGGATGCCGATGCCGAGATCACGCTCGAAGCCAACCCCGGCACCTTCGAGAAAGACCGCTTCAAAGCCTTCCGGCAGGCGGGTGTGACGCGCCTGTCGATCGGCGTGCAGAGCTTCCACGATGCGCACCTCAAGGCGCTGGGCCGGGTGCACGACCGGGCTCAGGCACTGGCGGCGGTCGAAGAAGCGGCGCAGGCGTTCGAGACCTTCAACCTGGACCTCATGTACGCGCTGCCTGGGCAGACGCTGGTGCAGTGCGAGACCGACGTCGGCACCGCGCTGGGTTTCAACCCGCCGCACATCTCGATCTACCACCTGACCATCGAGCCGAACACGGTGTTCGCCAAGTTCCCGCCCGAGGTCCCGGAGGACGACGATGCCTACGCGATGCTCGACCGCATCACCGAACTCACGGGCGCGGCCGGGCTGGAGCGTTACGAGGTCTCGGCCTATGCGCGGCGCGGCCACCGCAGCCGGCACAACCAGAACTACTGGCAGTTCGGCGACTACCTCGGCATCGGCGCCGGCGCGCACAGCAAGCTGAGTTTCGCGCACCGGGTGGTGCGGCAGGTGCGGGCGCGCGAGCCGCGCCTGTACATGGACAAGGCCATGGCCGGTGACGCCGTCGTGCAGGTGGACGAGGTGGCGCGACGCGACCTGCCGTTCGAGTACATGCTCAATGCGCTGCGCTTGCGCGAGGGGTTTTCGCTCACCGATTTCGGTGCGCGCACCGGGCGGCCGTTGTCGGCCATCGATGGCGCGCTGCGCGAGGGGCTGAACAAAGGCTGGCTGTCGCAGGACGGGGTCTGGGTGCAGCCGACCGAGCGCGGCTTCGATTTCCTGAGCGACCTGCAGTCGCTGTTCCTGCCCGACTGATCAGGCCGGCAAGGCCTCGCCGCCGTCGGCGATGGCGTGGGCCAGCTTCAGTCGCAGGCTGGCGGTGGTGCCCACGCCCGGTTCGCTGGTCAGTTCGACGCCGCCACCGTGAATCTCGGCGATTTCCTTCACGAGGTTCAGACCCAGACCGGTGCCCGGGATGTTGCCGGACGCGTCGGCGCGGTAGAAGCGTTCGAAGGCGCGGGCGAGCTGTTCCGGTGTCATGCCGATGCCATGGTCGCGCACGGCGATCACGATCTGCTCCTCGCCGTCGTGCTCGATCCGTTGCACGTCCAGCGAGACCTCGCCGCCCTGGGGCGAGTACTTGAACGCGTTGCTCAGCAGGTTGATCAGCGCCTGTTCGATCTTGCTCGCGTCGGCCATCACCTGCACTTCGGGCAGTTCGCCCAGCGTGACCTCGCGGCCGAGCTCCTGGTGCGTGATGCCCTGGACCGCCGCCTGCACGATGCTGTCCAGGCGCGTCGGCACGATGCGGAAATCCTTGCCTTGCCGGGCCTCGATCCTGGAGAGATCGAGCAGCTCCTGGATCAGGTTGTTGAGCAGCGAGCCCTGGCGGTGCACGGTCTGCAGCAGGTCCTTCTGCCGTTCCTCGCTGTACTTTCGGTGCAGCATCAGTTCGGTGAAACCCAGGATGCTGGCCAGCGGCGTGCGCAGTTCATGGGCCGCGGTGGCGAGGAACTCGCTCTTCATTCGGTCCACCTCGAACTGGTGGGTTACGTCTCGGAAGTAGAGGAAGGTTTCGCCGCTGCCGCCAAGGTTGCGCCGGATCACCCGTTCGAGAACCCGCCGCGTCGGACGCACCAGCACCAGGGTCTGCTTGGTGGTGTCGTTGAGCGACGCCATGACCGGGCGGTAGCTCTGCGGGTCCTCGCACAGCTCGCTGAACCAGGCGTCGAAGCGCTGCAGCGAGCACCAGTGAGGCACCTCGCCGACCAATGTGCGGAACGCCGGGTTGCTGGCGATGAGCTCTCCCGATGTGTCGAACACGGCAAAGCCGTCCGGGCTGAGGTCGAAGGTGGCGTTGAGGCGCGCGGTGCGTTCGATCAGGCGCTGCTTGACCTCGATCTGGGCGGTCACGTCTTCGATGACGTTGATGTAGTGCGTGATCTCGCCATTGGCGTCCCGCACCGGTGAGACCGAGAGCTTGTTGTGGAACAGCGAGCCGTCCTTGCGGTAGTTGTGCAGGGTGAGCTTGATCTCGCCGCCGGCGCGCACGGTGCGCTCCAGCAGCGCGATGTCATCGCGGTCGGTGAGCGGACCTTCCAGCAGGCTGGCATCGCGGCCCAGGATCTCGTGCGCGGCGTAGCCCGTGATGCGCGTGAACGCCGGGTTGACGTGCACGATCGGCTGCGGGTAGCGACGCGCGTTGCTGACCGAGATGCCGTTGGGCGTGCAGTCCAGGACACGGCCGTAAAGGGTGAGGTACTCCTCCGCCAGCTTCATGTCAGTGAGGTCGCGCACGATCAGGGTGTAGCGGATCTCGCGGTCGTCGGGGATTTCGCCGAGCAGGACTTCGACCGGGAAGCGGGTGCCTTCGTGGCGTATCGCCTCGATCTCCAGTCGGCCGACACGGCTTTGCGTGCTCAGGATCAGCATGCCGTCGGCCATCGCCTGGCGCAGCCGCGCGCCGTCCATGTCCGGCAGCAGCGTTCCGACAAGACTGCCCTGCAGCGCAGTCAGTTCCCGGCCGAACATGCGCTCGGCCGCCGGGTTGGCGCTGACGATGCTGCCTTCCGCGTCGACGCCGATGATGGCGTCGGCGGCTGTGTCCAGGATCGCGTGCATGCGCGAGAGGCGCTGCTGTGTTTCGTCGATGCGCCGCGCCAGCTCGTGCGAGGACCAGTTCAGGGCACGCCCCAGTTCGCGGACCTCCTTGCTGCCCCAGCGCAGCACCAGGGTCTCGCCCGGTGTCCGGGCCAGGCTGCTGGCGTATCCGGCCAGGGCCCGGATCGGCTGGATCGTGCGACGCAGGAACAGGGTGAACAGCACCAGCGACAGGAACACCAGCATGAGCGTGGCCGACGCCGCCGTGAGCCAGGCCTGGCGGGCCGCCGCGGTGCGTTCGGCGAAGCTGAAATCGACGTCGATCCAGCCCTCGGAAGGGAAGCGGCTGAAGTCCACGCGCTGCACCGCGCTGCCGCGGTTCGCCGCCAACAGGCTGGCGTAGGCGTTGAGATGATCGCCGGCAATCCGGTGGTCGTCGGTTGGCGGCCTGGCCGGGTCCTCGTTGCGCGGGCGCAGGGTGAAGACCGTGCCGTCGGCGCGGTGGGCGATGCGCAGCAGGGTCCGGCCACCGGGGCCGACGACGTCGATGGCGCGCACGCCGGGGAGGGCGACGAATTCCTGCAGCGCGGCGTCCAGCGAGGCCATGTCTCCCTCGACCGCCGGGCCGCTGGCGACATGGGCCACCAGCATCGCCAGCCCGCTGGCCGCCGCGATGCTTTCGGCCTCGGTCTGCCTGCGCTGCTGTTCCAGCGAGACCGGCACCGTGATCAGCAGTCCGGCCAGGCAGAGGCCGACCGCCACCATCAGCAGCTGCGTGCGCAGCGACAGCATCGCCAGCCAGTGACCGAACTGACGCAGCGCGGTGTTCATCTCGGGCCGCTGGACCGGTTCAGACCGTGCGACCCAGCATGCTGTCCACCAGGTCCAGCAGCTTGAGCGGACTGAAGGCCTTGGTCAGGTAGGCATCGCTGCCGACCTTGTGGCCTTGTTCCTGGTCTTCCTGCTGTGCCCTGGCGGTGAGCAGGATGACCTTGGTCTGGCCCGCCAGGACCGGGTCGCTCTTGACCTTGGCGCAGACCTGGTACCCGTCGAGCTCACCGGGCATCATCACGTCCAGCAGCATCAGGTCCGGCTTGATGTCCTGCGCCAGCCGCCAGCCGTCCCCGCCGTTGTCGGCTTCATGCAGCTCGGCGTCGTCCAGGTGCTGCAGCGTCAGGCGGATCAGCTTGCGGATGTCGGGTTGGTCGTCGACGATCAGGATTCGGGCGGTCATACGGTGCTCCCCTTGCGGCTTCTCGCCATCAGTTTCGACAGGTCTTCGGCGTAGATCTGCGCTTGCAGGATGTCCAGGTGGTGGGTGTTGCGCAGCGGGGCGCCGGTCGGCAGCTCCAGCATCACGTCCAGCTCCTGCGCGCTGTCCTCTTCGATGCGCAACTGGCCGCCGTGCATCTGCAGGATGCGCTGGGTCAGCGGCAGGCCGATGTGCATGCGCTCGGCTTCGTCCGGTGTCGGACCACCCTTGTCCGGCGCGGGCCGGAAGATCGCGGCGGCGTGGCGTGTCATGGCCGCGGCAGAGAGCGTGCCGATGTTGTGGATGTTGACCAGCAGATGGTGGCCGGAGGCGCGGAAATGGATGCCGACCGCTGCGGTCTCGGCGGCGTGAATCCCTTCGCGGGCATGCTCGACGGCGTTGTGCAGGCACTCGCGCAGCGCGCGTCTGAGCAGCCTCTTGCTGCCATAGACCGGCGGCAGATCCTCGCGGACACCATCGATCACGAAGGACACCCGACGCTCTTTCGCCATCGGTTGCAGCTCCTGGCAGATGTCCTGCACCATGTCCGGAACGATCATGCGGTCTTCGCCGATCAGCACGTCTTCGCCGAACACGTTGACCAGGTCGGTCACCCGTTCCAGCCGCTCGCGCAGACGCGCCAGATCGCCCTTCAGCGGGGGCGGCACCTCCGGGTGGGCCATGACGTCGCGGATCGGCGGCAGCAGGTCGGCCTTGAGCAGCTCCATGATCTGCTGCAGGGACAGGCGCTGATCGCCGGGGGGGATGTCCTTTGCGACGCTGTCCGTGCTGTCGTCCTCGGCCATCGACACGGCCATGGCCACCAGTCCGGCGATGGGTCGGGGGGCGTTTCGACAGGTCAGGCGGGCAATGCCGTCGTCCGACAGGGCGTCGATCCGCAGTTCGGTCTGGATGGTGATGCGGCCGCTGGCGATGTCCTTGACCCGCGCACGCACATGCGGGTCACTGCCCAGCAACAGCGCCGGGCGACAGCGCATGACCTTTGCCGCCTGGTTGGCGTGCACCACATGGCCCTCCGCGTTGAACAGCAGCAGCGGACTCGCTATGAAGTCCAGCAGGACCAGAAGCGGGTTCGATGGCTGAGGGGTGGCAGAGGCGGTTGGCATGGCATTTCCGACGCGCCCGAGCAGAAAAACTCAGGGGACACAAGGCGTCGTAGCCATTTATCGGCGTGCGCAGACCATGCTTTAGCCGAACTTGCCCGGCGGATCGCCCGGGAGCGGGGCGATGGCGGGTGCGGGGGAACTGGCGGAGACGGTGAGATTCGAACTCACGGACCCTTGCGGGTCGGCGGTTTTCAAGACCGCTGGATTAAACCACTCTCCCACGTCTCCGGGAGTGGGCGGCATTGTAGCCGCAGGCCTGCCGGATCAGGCCGCCGCCGCCGGGGTGAGCATGCCGCGTTTTTCGATGAAACGCACCACCTCCTGCACCCCGTCCAGCGTCTTGAGGTTGGTCATCACCCAGGGCTTGCGCTCGCTGTCCGGACGCATGCGCGCGGTGTCCTGCTTCATCACCTCCAGGTCGGCGCCGACGTGCGGGGCCAGGTCGGTCTTGTTGATGACGAACAGGTCGCTCTTGGTGATGCCGGGGCCGCCCTTGCGCGGGATCTTCTCGCCCGCCGCGACGTCGATCACGTAGATGGTCAGGTCGCTCAGCTCGGGGCTGAAGGTCGCAGCCAGGTTGTCGCCGCCCGATTCGACGAACACGATGTCGGCGTCGGGGAACTCGCCGAGCATGCGGTCGATGGCTTCGAGGTTGATCGAGCAGTCCTCGCGGATTGCGGTGTGGGGGCAGCCGCCGGTCTCCACGCCCATGATGCGTTCGGCCGGCAGGGCGCCGCTCACGGTCAGCAGTCGCTGGTCTTCCTTGGTGTAGATGTCGTTGGTGATGGCGATCAGGTCGTAGCGCTCGCGCATGGTCTTGCACAGCATTTCGAGCAGGGTGGTCTTGCCGGAGCCGACCGGACCGCCGATGCCCACGCGCAGCGGCGGCAGGGTTTTGGTGCGGTTCGGGATGTGGTGCAGGGCGCTCATGGTGGAGAACTTCAGGAACGGAAGAGGCGGGAGTACTGGGCTTCGTGGCGGGCGCTGAGGATGGCCAGCATGGGGGTGAATGCCTGCCGTTCGTCGTCGCCGAGCGACTGGGCGTGGTGGACGGCGGCAGGGATGTCGCGCACAAGCTGCGCCAGCATGCGCTGGCCCGCGCTCTGGCCCAGCGGCACCGACTTGATGGCTGCCTGCACCATGTTCTCGGCCCAGCCGAAGGCAAAGCCCGCCAGGCTGTCGGCCAGCGGCGCTCCCGACGCGGCGGCCGCGCAGGCCATGGCGACCGGGTAGGCGGGGGGCTGCAGGTCGGCGGCCTGCAACCGCTGCAGCACACCGCCGCCGAGGTCGCCCAGCGACTGTGCCCAGGCCAGCAGAGAGCGGCCCATCTGTTCGGTCTGGAGGCGGAACTCCTGCGTCTCGCGGGTGGTGAGCACCCATTGGTTGAGCGAGCGGACGCGGGTCAGGTCGCTGGTCCGCCAGGCGGGGATGGCCTGCGCGACCACCGCCAGGTCGCTGCGCGCGAGGGAGAGGTGCAACTGGTCGACCAGCCAGGCGGCGGCGCTGGCCTCGTCGCGCACGAGCCCGGCGTCGACCGCCGCTTCCAGACCTTCGGAATAGGAAAAGCCGCCGACCGGCAGGGCCGGCGAGGCCAGCCACAGCGTGTGCAGCAGGCCAGTGGCGACAGGCTCAGCCGTGGTCGTGACCATGCGCGTGGTGATGGCCATGGCTGTGGTCATGGCTGTGGTGACCATGCCCGTGGCTGTGTCCGTGACACGCTGGTGCGGCGGTGTAGGCGCCGCCCTCGGGTTCGAAGGGCTCGCGCACCTCGGCCACGGTCAGGTGCATGGCGCGCAGCATGTCGGCCAGCACATGGTCGGGTTCGATCTTGAGGTGGTCGGGCCGCAGCTCGATGGGCACATGGCGGTTGCCCAGGTGGTAGGCGGCGCGCATGAGGTCGAAGGCCGGGTCGTGGTCGTGACCATGGTGGTGGTCGGTGCAGGCGGTGATCTTGAGCACCGGCTGGGGGGCGGCGATCACGCGCAGCAGCGAGCCGTCCTGCGTGACCAGCACGTCACCGCCGCGCACGACAGTGCCGCGCGGCAGGAACACACCGACGCGGCGTCCCTCGGACGATTCGGTGTCGAAGCGGCTCTTCTGGCGCACGTCCCAGTCCAGCGTGACGGTGGCGGCGCGGCGCAGCAGCACCGGGGCCAGGCCCTGCCCCTGCGGAACCAGTTTGGAAACTTGCAACATGTTGTCTTCCCTGTTTGCTATCAAAACAGGAAGTATCGCTGGGCCATGGGAAGTTTGCTGGCGGGTTCGCAGGTCAGTAGCACGCCGTCGGCACGCACGGTGTAGCGCTGCGGGTCGATGTCCATCTTGGGCAGGTAGCTGTTGTGCACCATGCTGGCCTTGGTGACGCTGCGACAGCCTTGCACCGCCACCGTGGTCTTGGCCAGGCCGTAGCGCTGGGCCACGCCGGCCGCCTGTGCCGCTTGCGAGACAAAGGTGAGGCTGCCCTTGGCCAGCGCGCTGCCGAAGGCGCCGAACTGCGGCCGGTAGTGCACCGGTTGCGGCGTCGGGATGGAGGCGTTCGGGTCGCCCATGGCCGCCAGCGCGATGCTGCCGCCCTTGAGCACCAGCGCCGGCTTGACGCCGAAGAAGGCGGGCTTCCAGATCACCAGGTCGGCCCACTTGCCGACTTCGAGCGAGCCGACGATGTGCGACATGCCGTGCGCAATCGCCGGGTTGATCGTGTACTTGGCGATGTAGCGCTTGACGCGGAAGTTGTCGTTGCGCGAGCTGTCTTCGGGCAGCGCGCCGCGCTGGCTCTTCATCTTGTCGGCCGTCTGCCAGGTGCGGATCACCACCTCGCCCACGCGGCCCATGGCCTGGCTGTCGCTGCTCATGATGCTGATCGCGCCCATGTCATGCAGGATGTCTTCGGCCGCAATCGTTTCGCGGCGGATGCGGCTCTCGGCGAAGGCAAGGTCTTCGGGAATCGACGCGTCCAGGTGGTGGCAGACCATCAGCATGTCGACGTGTTCGTCGAGCGTGTTGACGGTGTAGGGCATGGTCGGGTTGGTGGACGAGGGCAGGAAGTTGGCCTCGCCGACCACGCGGATGATGTCGGGCGCGTGGCCGCCGCCCGCGCCCTCGGTGTGGAAGGCGCACAGCGTGCGGCCCTTGGTGGCGGCGATGGTGTCTTCCACGAAGCCCGACTCGTTGAGTGTGTCGGAGTGGATCGCGACCTGGGTGTCCGTTTCTTCGGCCACGTCCAGGCAGTTGCTGATGGCGCTGGGCGTGGTGCCCCAGTCTTCGTGCAGCTTCAGGCCGATCACGCCAGCGTCGATCTGCTCGCGCAGCGGCGCGGGCTGGCTGGCGTTGCCCTTGCCGAGGAAGCCGAGGTTCATCGCGAAGCCGTCGGCCGCCTGCAGCATGCGTTCGATGTGCCAGGGGCCGGGCGTGCAGGTGGTGGCGAAGGTGCCGGTGGCCGGGCCGGTGCCGCCGCCGAGCATGGTGGTCACGCCCGAGGCCAGCGCCTCGTCGATCTGCTGCGGGCAGATGAAGTGGATGTGGCTGTCGATGCCGCCGGCGGTGACGATGTTGCC
>JAEUOT010000042.1 GCA_016790705.1 Hydrogenophaga sp. | reverse complement strand
CTGCGCCTCGGTCATCCTCTGGACCGCCGAGAAGGCGACCTGGATGGCGGGCGAGGGCGTGCAGATCTACGGCGGCAACGGCTACATCAACGAGTACCCGCTGGGCCGCCTCTGGCGCGACGCCAAGCTGTACGAGATCGGCGCCGGTACCTCGGAAATCCGCCGCATGCTGATTGGCCGCGAGCTGTTCGCCGAAACCTGCTGAATGTGGCCCCCACGCTCCGCCGCTTTGCGGGTCGCTGCCCCCCGAGGGGGCGCGAATTCAGCTTGGGGCGGCCCGGCGCTGAATCCATGGCCCTGGCGCGGCACTGGTTCGTGTCGCCTAGGTAACATCGCCGCATGAGCACATCCATCCAAACCCTGATCGAGAACAACCGCCGCTGGGCCGCCGAGACCGAACGCCTTCGGCCGGGCTATTTCCAGCAACTGGCGCAGCAGCAGAACCCCAAGTACCTGTGGATCGGCTGTTCCGACAGCCGCGTTCCGGCCAACCAGATCACGGGTCTGGAGCCGGGTGAGGTGTTCGTGCACCGCAACGTGGCCAACGTGGTGGTGCACTCGGACCTGAACGCGCTGTCGGTGATCCAGTTCGCTGTCGAGTTCCTCAAGGTCGAGCACATCCTGGTCGTGGGCCACTACGGCTGCGGCGGCGTGCTGGCCACGCTCAAGGGCGCGCGCGTGGGCCTGGCCGACAACTGGCTGCGCCATGTGCACGACGTCAAGATGCGCCACCGCAAGCGCCTGGACCACCTGCCGGTGGCGGTGCAGGAAGACGTGCTGTGCGAGATGAACGTGATCGAGCAGGTCGGCAACGTGGCGCTGACCAATGTGCTGCAGGATGCCTGGGCGCGCGGCCAGAAGGTGTCGGTGCACGGCTGGTGCTACGGCCTCAAGGACGGCCTGGTCAAGGACCTGGGCGTGAGCATGAGCAACCGGGAAGAGGTGATGCCGATCTTCCGTGGCGCGCTCAAGCGCTACCCCCGCGCCGAAACTTGAGGCGCTGACAGGCCATGTTCCCCCAGCGGCTGGACTCGACCGTGGCCTATGACATCGCGAAGGCGATGATGGACGGGTTCAACCGCCACTACCGCCTGTTCCGCGCCGAATCGGCGCGGGCGAAGCACCGTTTCGAATCGCGCGACTGGGCCGCCCAGCAGCGGGCCCAGCGCGAGCGCATCGAGTTCTACGACCTGCGGGTGCAGGAGTGCGTGCGCAGGCTGCACAAGGAATTCAAGGCCGACGAGCGGCCCATGGAGGTCTGGGAGCAGGTCAAGCTGCACTACATCGGCCTGCTGGTGAACCACCACCAGCCCGAGCTGGCCGAGACCTTCTTCAACTCGGTCACCACCAAGATCCTCAAGCGCGCCTACTTCCAGAACGACTTCATCTTCGTTCGGCCCGCGGTCTCGACCGAGTACATCGAGAACGACGAACCGCGGGCGCTGCCGACCTACCGCAGCTACTACCCGACGCAGGCCAGCATGCGCGACGAGGTGCGCCGCATGATCGAGGACTTCGACCTGCGGGTGCCCTTCGATGATCTGGCGCGCGACGCCGGCCTCGTTCTCGAAGCCATGCGCCAGCGCTTCGACCACTACAAGCTGCGCGCCAACTTCCAGATCCAGGCGCTGTCGGGCCTGTTCTACCGCAACAAGGGCGCCTACGTGGTCGGCAAGATCATCAACGGCTTCCAGGAAGTGCCGTTCGCGCTGCCCATCCTGCACAACGAGAACGGCCGGCTGGTGATCGACGCCGCGCTGTTCGGCGAAGACGACCTGCTGATGCTGTTCAGCTTTGCGCGCGCCTATTTCATGGTCGACATGGAGGTGCCCAGCGCCTATGTGCAGTTCCTGCGCAGCCTGATGCCGCGCAAGCCGCGCGCCGAGTTCTACAACGCGCTGGGTCTGGCCAAGCAGGGCAAGACCCTGTTCTACCGCGACTTCCTCGCGCACATGCGCCACAGCACCGACCAGTTCCGCATCGCGCCCGGCATCAAGGGCATGGTCATGCTGGTGTTCGACCTGCCGAGCTTCCCCTTCGTGTTCAAGGTCATCAAGGACTTCTACCCCGCGCAGAAGGACACCACGCGCGAGCAGATCCGCGGCAAGTACCTGCTGGTCAAGCAGCACGACCGCGTGGGCCGCATGGCCGACACGCTGGAGTTCTCCGAGGTCGGTTTTCCGCGCGCGCGCTTCACCGACGAGTTGATCGCCGAGATCCAGAAATACGCGCCCAGCCAACTGGAGATCAGCGACCGCGACGGCGACGGCACGACCGAGGTCATCCTCAAGCACTGCTACATCGAGCGGCGCATGATCCCGCTCAACATCTACCTGCAGGAAGCCTTCGACACCCTGCAGACGACCGACGTCCAGGACACCTCGCTGCGGCGCGCGCGCGAGCAGATCACCCAGGCCGTGGTCGAGTACGGCAACGCCATCAAGGACCTGGTGGCGGCCAACATCTTCCCTGGCGACATGCTCTGGAAGAACTTCGGCATCACGCGCCACGGCAAGGTCGTGTTCTACGACTACGACGAGATCGAGTACGTCACCGACTGCAACTTCCGCCGCGTGCCGCCGCCGCGCAACGAGGAAGACGAGATGTCGGGCGAGATCTGGTATTCGGTCGGCCCGCACGACGTGTTTCCCGAAACCTTCGGTCCCTTCCTGCTGGGCAACCCGCTGGTGCGCGAGGACTTCATGAAGCACCACGCCGACCTGCTGGACCCGGCCTTCTGGCAGGCGCACCAGGAACGCATCGCCTCGGGGCATGTGTTCGACGTTTTTCCCTACGAACGTGCCCGGCGCTTCCGCGCGCAGGCGCACAAAGCCCTTCTCGACTGATTTTTCACAGGAGATTTCCATGAGCCACACCACCGATCCCGTCGTCATCGTCGGCGCCGCCCGCACCCCCATGGGTTCGTTCCAGAGCGACTTCGCCAGCCTCTCCGCCCACGACCTGGGCGGCGTCGCCATCAAGGCCGCGGTCGCCCGCGCCGGCGTGAAGGCCGAGCTGGTCGACGAAGTGCTGTTCGGCAACTGCCTGATGGCCGGCCAGGGCCAGGCGCCTGCGCGCCAGGCCGCGCTCAAAGGCGGGCTGCCGCTGTCGGCTGGCGCGGTGACGCTGTCCAAGATGTGCGGCTCGGGCATGAAGGCCACCATGCTGGCGCACGACATGCTGCTGGCCGGCAGCGCGACCGTGATGGTCTCGGGCGGCATGGAGAGCATGACCAACGCGCCGTACCTGATGCTCAAGGGCCGCGGCGGCTACCGCATGGGCCACGACAAGATCTACGACCACATGATGCTCGACGGTCTGGAAGACGCCTACGAACCCGGCCGCAGCATGGGCACCTTCGGCGAAGACTGCGCCGCCAAGTACAGCTTCACGCGCGAGCAGCAGGATGCGTTCGCCATCGCTTCGGTGACGCGCGCCAAGGCCGCGACCGAGAGCGGTGCTTTCGCCAAGGAAATCGCACCCGTGACGGTCAAGGACCGCAGCGGCGAGCGCGTGGTCTCGGTGGACGAAGGTCCGGGCAAGGTCAAGCTGGACAAGATCACCTCGCTCAAGCCCGCCTTCAAGAAGGACGGCACCATCACCGCCGCTTCGTCCTCGTCGATCAACGACGGCGCTGCCGCGCTGGTGCTGATGCGTCAGTCCACCGCCCAGGCCCAGGGCCTGAAGCCCCTGGCCCGCATCGTGGCCCACGCCACCCACGCGCAGGAACCCAACTGGTTCGCCACCGCGCCCGTGGGCGCGACGCAGAAGCTGCTGGCCAAGACCGGCTGGGGCGTCGGCGACGTCGACCTGTGGGAAATCAACGAAGCCTTCGCCGTCGTGCCGATGGCGCTGATGACCGAGCTGTCGATTCCGCACGAGAAGGTCAACGTCAACGGCGGCGCCTGCGCGCTGGGCCACCCCATCGGCGCCTCGGGCGCCCGCATCATCGTCACCCTGCTGCACGCGCTGCAGGCACAGGGCAAGAAGAAGGGCGTGGCGACGCTGTGCATCGGCGGTGGCGAGGCCACGGCACTGGCGGTTGAACTGATCTGATGGCCACCGTCCTCGTCATCGGCGCCTCGCGCGGCATCGGCCTCGAATTCGTGCGGCAGTACCGCGCGGCCGGAGACCGGGTGATCGCCACCGCGCGCGACGACGAGGGGCGGGCGCGGCTGCAGGCGCTGGGGGCGGAGACGCAGCGGGTGGACGTGGCCGACCCCGCCAGCGTGAGCGGCCTGTCCTGGCAGCTTGATGGCGAGGAGATCGATGTGGCGCTGTACGTGGCTGGCGTGATCGACCGCGGCAACGCCACGTCGCCGCCCACGCAGCAGGCCTTCGACCACCTGATGCACACCAATGTGCTGGGCCTGATGCAGGTGCTGCCCCAGGTCATGCCCATGGTCGAGGCCTCAGGCGGCGTGTTCGGCGCGCTGTCCTCGGCCATGAGCCAGATCGGCCCGGTACCGGGCAGCAACAGCTGGCTCTACCGCGTGAGCAAGGCGGCGCTGAACATGGCCGTGAGCAGCGCGCGCTTCGACTACCCGAAGGCCACCCTGGTCGCGCTGGACCCGGGCTGGGTGCAGACCGACATGGGCGGCGGCGCGGCGCCGCTGACCGCCGAGGCCAGCGTGCGCGGACTGCGCGCGGTGCTCGACAACCTGAAGCCCGACGACAACGGCCGACTCATCCACCACGACGGCCGCCGCGCCAGTTCGTGGTGATCCGATTTTTCACAGACCCGACGAGACACAAGATGCTGCTGACCCAAGACCAGGAAATGATCCGCGACGCCGTGCGCAGCTTTGCGCAGGAACAGTTGTGGCCGAACGCGGCGAAGTGGGACAAGGATCACCACTTTCCCAAGGACGTGCACAAGGGCCTGGCCGAACTCGGCGCCTACGGCATCTGCGTGCCCGAGGAACTGGGCGGGGCCGGGCTGGACTACCTGACGCTGGCGCTGGTGCTCGAAGAAATCGCGGCCGGCGACGGCGGCACCAGCACCGCCATCAGCGTGACCAACTGCCCCTACAACGCGATCCTGATGAAGTACGGCACGCCCGCGCAGCAGCAGCAGTGGCTGGTGCCGGCGGCACGCGGCGACATCCTGGGCGCCTTCTGCCTGACCGAGCCGCACGTGGGCTCCGACGCCTCGGGCCTGCGGACCACGGCGGTGCGCGAGGGCGACGAATACGTGATCAACGGCGTCAAGCAGTTCATCACCTCGGGCAAGAACGGCCAGGCCGCGGTGGTCATCGCCGTGACCGACAAGGGCGCGGGCAAGAAGGGCATGAGCGCCTTCATGGTGCCGACCGACAACCCGGGCTGGCAGGTCGCGCGGCTGGAAGACAAGGTCGGCCAGCACAGCAGCGACACCGCGCAGATCAACTTCGACAACTGCCGCATCCCGGCCGAGAACCTGATCGGCCAGGAGGGCGAGGGCTACAAGATCGCGCTGTCGGCGCTGGAAGGCGGGCGCATCGGCATCGCGGCGCAGAGCGTGGGCATGGCGCGCAGCGCGCTGGACGTGGCGATCGCCTACGCCAAGGAGCGCCAGAGCTTCGGCACGTCGATCTTCAACCACCAGGCCGTGGGTTTCCGCCTGGCCGAGTGCGCCACCAAGCTCGAAGCCGCGCGGCAACTGATCTGGCACGCTGCGGCGCTCCGCGACGCCGGCCGGCCCTGCCTGAAGGAGGCCGCGATGGCCAAGCTGTTCGCCAGCGAGACCGCCGAACAGGTGTGCTCGGCGGCGATCCAGACGCTGGGCGGTTACGGCTACGTGAACGACTTCCCGGTCGAGCGCATCTGGCGCGACGTGCGCGTCTGCCAGATCTACGAAGGCACGTCAGACGTTCAAAAAATCATCATTCAGCGCGCGCTCTGAGCGCACGCTGAAGGTTCAATTCGGCGCCGCCGGAATCGTCAGACCCTTTGCCACCGCGGGCCGGGCGACGAAGGCGGCGACCACCCGCTGCACTTCGGTGAATTCACCGTAGCCCACCAGGTCGCCGGCCTTGTAGCGCTCCACCAGGTTGCGCACCCAGGGCCAGATCGCGATGTCGGCGATGGTGTACTCGTCGCCCATGATCCAGTCGCGGCCCTTCAGGCGCTGGTCCAGCACGCCCAGCAGGCGTCTGGATTCGGCGGTGTAGCGGTCACGCGGGCGCTTGTCCTCGATCTCCTTGCCCGCAAAGAGGGTGAAGAAACCGACCTGGCCAAACATCGGGCCGACGCCGCCCATCTGGAACATCAGCCACTGCAGCGTCTCGTAACGCCGCGCCGGGTCGGCGGGCAGGAAGCGGCCGGTTTTTTCGGCCAGGTAGATCAGGATCGCGCCCGACTCCCACAGCGCCAGCGGCCGGCCGCCCGGGCCGTTCGGGTCGAGGATGGCGGGGATCTTGTTGTTCGGGTTGAGCGAGAGGAACTCGGGCGTGAACTGGTCGTTGGTCTCGAAGCTCACGCGGTGCACCTCGTAGGGCAGGCCGCATTCCTCCAGCATGATCGACGCCTTCACGCCGTTGGGCGTGGGCAGGCTGTAGAGCTGCAGGCGGTCGGGGTGCTGTGCGGGCCACTTGCGGGTGATCGGGAAATCGGACAGATCGGACATGCGGTTCTCCTTTGCTGGCCGTACCCTAGCAGCTTGCGCGAGCCGCTGCACGCCACGCTACGATGCCCGTTTCGAACACACCACCCAGGAGACACCCATGCCGATCACCAAAGGCTTTCGCGCCCTCGTCGACGAGGCCACCGCCCAGATCACCACCTACAGCGTCGAGCAGGTGAAAGCCCGTCTGGGCAGCGACCCGCGCTTGCAGGTGGTCGACATCCGCGACGTGCGCGAGCTCGAACGCGAAGGCACCGTGCCCGGCTGCGTGCACGCGCCGCGCGGCATGCTGGAGTTCTGGGTCGACCCCGAGTCGCCGTACTACAAGCCGGTGTTCGGCGACGAGAGCAAGGAGTTCGTGCTGTTCTGCGGCGCGGGCTGGCGCAGCGCGCTGGCGACCAAGGCGCTCAAGGACATGGGCATGACCAATGTGGCCCACATCGACGGCGGCTTTGCCGGCTGGGCCAAAGCCGGCGCACCGGTCGAGACCTACGAGGCCCATAAGGCGGCCGGCAAGGCCGCGCGCGGATGAGCGCCTCGGTGGCGGCCGGCTGCCCGTGCGGCCGCACCGATGCGCGGGGTCGTGCGGTGAGCTACGACCAATGCTGCGGTCGTTACCTCGACCACGACCTCCCCGCGCCCGACGCCGAGCACCTGATGCGTTCGCGGTACGCGGCGTTCGTGCGGGAACGTGCCGACCACCTGAGCCGGACCTGGCACCCCAGCACCCGCCCCGCCGACCTCCGGCTGGAGCCGGGACAGAAGTGGCTGGGGCTGGAGGTCCGGGCGCACCGCGTGATCGACGAGGACCATGCCGAGGTGGAGTTTGTCGCGCGCTCGCGCTTCCAGGGGCGCGGCGTGCGCCTGCACGAAATCAGCCGCTTCGTGCGGGACGAGGGCCGCTGGTATTACCTGGACGGGGATATGCGCTGACCGGGCGCCGGGGACTCGGCCTCGACACCGCCGTCCGGTCCGTCGAGCCAGTGCGCGAGCAGCGTGTGCAGCGCCAGCGGGTCCAGCGGCTTGCGCAGCACCAGGTAACCCTCTTCCTCGGCGCGGGCGAGTTCCGCTGAGTGGAGCTCGCCGCTGACCATGGCCCCGCTGGCTGCGGGGCACCGGGCCAGCAAGGCGGTGAGCACCGCAAAGCCGCTGTCGCCCGTGTGCAGCCGCTGGTCGCAGAAGATGGCCTGTGGCGCAAAGCCCTGGTCGAGCAGCGCGTGTGCTTCAGCGGCCGTGGCCGCCAACCGCGCGTTGACCCCCCAGCTCTCCAGCAGCGCCTGCCAGGCGGTCAGCACCTGGGGATCGTCGTCCAGGACGAGACAGGTACCCGACAGGCGCCGGAACGGGGCGGCGTCACGGGCCGGCACCTCGACCTGCCGCCGTGCAGCGGCAAGCGCCTCGCCCGAGGGCGCCCGCAGCCAGAACCGCGAACCGCGACCGGGCCGCGACTGGAAGCCGCAGGTTGCCCCCATGAGCTGCGCCGCCCGTGCCACCACCGCGAGTCCCAGCCCGTGGCCGGCGCTGTCCACGCGCCGCGCCTGCGTGCTGCGGAAGAAGGGGCTGAACACGCGCTCGCCCTCATCGGCCGCGATGCCGATGCCGGAGTCCCAGACCTCGATCTGCCAGTCCTCGCCGCGCCGCCGTGCGCCGATCAGCACGCCCCCCTGCCGCGTGTAGCGGATCGCGTTGTGGATGAGGTTGACCAGCGCCTGCCGCAGCAGCACCGGATCGGCGCGCACCACCGGATCGGTCGCCGGTAGCCGCAGCCGCAACGACAGCCCCGCGACCGTCGCCTGCTCCCGGAACAGTCGCACCAGCTCGCGCAGCAAGGGCGCCAGTTCCACCGACGTGGCGCTGGCGCTGACGGCGCCGGTTTCCAGACGGGACAGGTCCAGCAGGGCGTTGAACTGCTGGTTCAGCGCCGTCATGCTCTGCCTCAGATCGGCGACCAGGGGCGTGAGCGCCGGGTTGGCATTGCGCAGGCCCAGCGCCTCGACCATCAGCGACATCGCGTGGATCGGCTGGCGCAGGTCGTGGCTGGCGGTCGCCAGGAACAGGTTCTTTTCCTGCAGCGCGCTCTCGGCCTGTCGCTGCGCGACCCGAAGGGCCGCATTGGCGCTGCGCGCGCGGCGGTACATCAGGAAGATGACCGCGCCCCCGGCCAGCACGACCAGCGTGCCGGCGGCTGCGGCGATCAGCACCAGGCGGTGCTGCTGCAGCTCCGCGTCCTTGAGGCGGTTGTCCTGGGCCAGGCTGTCGATCTGCCGCTCGCGTTGCACCGCGTCGAAGCGCGCCTGCAACTCGGCCACCGCCTTCTCGCGGTCGCTGCGCAGCAGCTCGCGCGACAGCCGCTGCTGCGTGCGCGCGACCTCCACCGCTTCCCGGTAGCGGCCGGCCTGCTCGTACATGCTGGAGAACTCCTCGAGCACGATCTCCTCGTTGGTGCGGTTGCCCGCCTGGCGCATCGTCTCCAGCGCCGCCTGCACCTGCGCCGCACCCTCGTCCACGCGGCCCTGGCCCATCAGGGCGAAGCCCAGGTTGGCGCGTGACAGCGCGGCGCCGCCGGGGTCGTGCGCCTCCTCGTATTTGGCGACGGCCTGTCGCTCGATCGGCTCGGCGTCGCGATACGCCTTGCGGATGAGGTGGATGTCGCCGATGTTGTTGAGTGCGGCGGCCTGCAGATCGGCTCGGTCGGCGTTCACGGCGATGCGCAGGGCCGACTGGTAGGCGGCCAGCGCCGCGTCGGTGTGGCCCAGCCCGGACTGGACATTGCCCCGGTTGAGCAGCAGGGCGCCCTGCATCGACGTCGCCCCGAGCCGGACGGCCCGCTGTTCGGCCTGGTCGATCGCCTTCAGGGCCTGCGCGGCGTTCTTCATCGCGATGTAGAGCTGCGTGAGCTGGACCTCCGACAGCAGCAGCGACACCTCGGACAGGCGCGGACGGCGGGCGGCGTGGTCGAGACTCGCCAGCGTGTGCGTCAGGGCCGGTTCGAACTGACCCATCGCACTCAACAGACGGCCCTGCTCCAGGTGAACGATCCACAGCGACTGCGCATCACCGGTGCGCTCGGCCGCCGGCTGCAATTGCGCGAGCAGGGTTCTGGCCTCCGCGGACCGGCCCTCGCCCAGCAGCAGGTGCGTCCGCGCCGCTTCCGCCAGCACCCGGGCGACCTCGTCGTGCTGGCTGTCGGCAAAGGCCGACAGACGGGCGATGGCCTCGCGCGCCTGTTCCATGTGACCGGCATGCAGCGCGGCCCGTATCTGCGCCTCCAGATATTCCCGCCGGACACGCGGGTCGCGGACTGTGTCGAGGTGCGCCGAGCGGTCCATGAGCTGTGCGCGGGCCGCCGCCGGATCACGGGCCCACATCCGCTGCAGATCCTCCAGCGCCTGCAGGTCCTCGGCCGGTGTCTGGGCCAGCGCCGCGCCATGCAGCAGCGCCGCCAGCCACGCCATCAGCAACCGGCTCCTGAGCCTCATGCCCGGAGGTCCAGTTGACGGCCCCGCAGCCGCGTGATCGCCTCGACCCGGCTGCGCACGCCCAGCCGCTCCAGGATGCCGGTGACATGCTCCTTCACCGTGGACTCGGTGATGCCCAGTTGCAGCGCGATGCGCTTGTTGGGCAGGCCACGCAGCACGAGCATCAGGATCTCGCCCTGCCGTGGCGTGAGCCCCAGTTCCCTGGCCGAGACCGGCCAAGCGCGCGGACCTGCCGCGCCCGTGGCGCCCGGGCCCGGGGTTTCGTCGAACCATTCGCCGCCGCCCAGCACGGTGCGGAACGCCAGGCCGAAGCGCTCGGGCGGCGCCGCCTTGTGCACGAAACCCCGGGCGCCGGCGTCACGGACCCGCCGGGCCAGCGCCGGGTCGTCGTCGCCGCTGACCGCCATCCAGACCCATGCCGGGCAGTCCGCGCGGGCGCGGGAGAGGGCGTCGATGCTGGAGCCGTCGGCGAGCCAGATGTCGGCCACCAGCAGGCGGGGCCGTCCCCGGTCCGCAGCGATCCGTTCGACCTCGTCCCAGCCGGTCGCCACCAGAACCTCCAGCGCAGGCTCGACGGACTGGAGGTACTGGGCCACCCCGCGTCCGACCAGCGGATGGTCGTCGAGAACGATGACAAAAGCGGAGTCGGTGCGCATGGTCTTCGGAGGGGATCGCCCATCGTATCGCCGAGCGACCGGCGCCGGCTCCCCACTTCGGTAGGGTTGTCGGCGCAGTGGGTGCCTCGACAGAATCGCCGCCAGTCCGAACCAGGGAGTGACTGACCGGGTGTTCCGGTACCAGCTCCCGGGCGGGAATCGTTGACGAGGTGCGAGATGCAGATGCGCAGATTCCGGGTGTCGTTGGGTGTGTTGCTGCTGACGGCGGGCCTGGCCGCCTGTGGCGGCGGGGGTGGTGGTCTGGACGATGTGACCGGCGGCGGTGATGGTGGCGGGTCGGGCGATCTCTACGCCGCCTACGACCGGATCGGACCGGGCATGTCGCTCGCCCAGGTCGAGTCCATCGTCGGCTACGGCCACAACAACGGCGAGGCGCACTACGCCGACCGCGACGACTACAACTGGATCGAAGGCAAGGGCACCTCCAACGTCTCCGCGATGACCGTCTCGTTCACCGGCGGCGGCGTGAACCTGAAGATCGTTGCCGGCGCCAAAGGCACCTTCACCCAGGCCTACTGAAAGCCCGCCCGATGACCATGAACATCCTCACCCAGGGGCGCGCAACCGCCTCGCTTGCCGCCGCGCTGCTGCTGAGCGCCTGCGCCGCGACCATCGACGACAGCGGCATCGAGCAGCGCACCTCGCTGGCCATCGGCCGCGACGTCGGCAGCTTCACCATCACTGAGCGCAGCGAAGAGACGGGCGGGCGCATCAACTACACCGTCAAGGCCAGGGACGGCGCGATCTTCAAGTGCTACCTGTACTCGGCGACCGGTTTCCAGCGCGCGATGACCTTCGGCCAGACGCCGCACTCCGACGCGATCTGCACCGCCTTCGGCAAGGGCGGCGCTGCCGCGCCTGCGGCACCGGGCGCCGGCGGGGGACAGTGCAACGCCCTGCTCAAGGCCGCGGGTCGCTGCTGAACCTGCGGAAGGCGCCGCCGGCCATGGTCCAATCGGGGCCATGAGATTCGAAGCCGTTCTGTTCGATTGCGATGGCGTGCTGGTGGACAGCGAGCCGATCACCAACGGCGTCTTGCGCCAGATGCTCAACGAGGCCGGCTGGCCGCTCACGCAGGCCGAGTGCGAGCGCATCTTCATCGGCAAGGCGGTGCGCGACGAGCGCGCGCGCATCGAGGCCGAGACCGGACAAGCGCTGACCGAAGACTGGATGCGCGCCTTCTACGCGCGGCGCGACGCGCGCCTGCGTGCCGAGCTGCAGACGGTGCGGGGCGCGCTCGACGCGGTGATCGCGGCACACGGCCACACCGCCGGCCGCATCGCCTGCGCCTCGGGCGCCGACCGGCCCAAGGTCGTGATGCAGATCGGCATGGCCGGCATGGCGCCGTACTTCGAAGACCGCATCTTCAGCGGCCACGACCTGCCACGCTCCAAGCCGCATCCCGACGTCTACCTCGCCGCCGCCGCGCACCTGGGCGTCGACCCGGCGCGCTGCCTGGTGGTCGAAGACACGGCGACCGGCGTGCAGGCCGGCCTCGCGGCGGGCGCCACCGTCTGGGGCTACTGCCAGCACGGCGACGGCCGCGCGTTTCAGGGGCTGCCCGTGGCGCGCGTGCTGCACCACATGGGCGAGCTGGCGCAACACCTGGGCGCGCCATCCGCCTGAGACTCAGACCGCCGGCTCCTGCTGCGTGGTGCAGTGGATGCCGCCGCCCCCGGCGGCCACGCCGTCGATGTTGAGCTGCACCACCTCGCGCTTCGGAAACAGGTCCTTGAGCGTGTCGCGCGCGCTGGCGTCCGCTTTCGTGTCACCGAACTGCGGCGCGATCACCGCGCCGTTGCAGACATAGAAATTGATGTAACCGGCCGCGAAATCCTTGCCCGCGTGGCGCTCGCGCACCGTGCCCGGCCCCTCGATCACCACCACCTCCAGCTTCTTGCCGCGGGCGTCGGTCATCTCCTTGAGCATGGTCAGGTGCCTCTTGGTCACCGCGTGGTCATAGGACGCAGGGTCCGCGTCGTACCCGGCCACCACCAAGCCCGGCGCCGCAAAGCGTGCGTAAAAGTCGGTGTGGCCGTCGGTGATGTCCTTGCCTTTGATGCCCGGCAGCCAGAGCACTTTCTCCACGCCCAGCAGCCGCTTGAGTTCCGCTTCGCAGGCCGCCTTCGACACCCCCGGGTTGCGGTTGGGGTTGAGCACGCAGCTCTCGGTGATGATGGCCGTGCCGTGGCCATCGACCTCGATGCCGCCGCCTTCCAGCACCAGCGCCGTGGTCAGGCGCGGGACGCCTGCGTGGGCGGCGATGAACGCGGCGACCCTGGCGTCCTCCGCGTGCTTCTGTTTCTTGCCCCAGCCATTGAAGTTGAAATCAACCCCAGCCTTCTTGCCCTCGGCGCTGGTCACGAACACCGGTCCGGTGTCGCGCATCCAGAAATCGTCCACCGCCTGCTCAACCAGCTCCACCCGGTTCCCCATCAGCCGGCGGGCCGTGGCCATGTCGCCGGACCGGACCAGCATCGACACCGGTTCAAAGCGCGCAATCGCCAGCGCGATGTCGGCCAGGTTTTGCTGCACCACCGGCAACAGCTTCTTGCCCCAGATGTCGGCCTGCGCGCCGAAGGCCATCCAGGTGCGGGCGTGCGGCTCGGCTTCGTCGGGCATGCGCCAGACGGCTGGCGACGGCGTGGCGGCTGAGCTGGGCCTTGCCTGGGTCATGGCCATGGGAATCGCGGCGAGGGAAAGCAGTGTCTGGCGTCGGGTCGTCATGGGTCGTTCACTTGCCTTTCTTGAAGGCCACGAAGGCCTGCTGCATGTTGCTGCGCGCCGCGACGCTCAGGGCGCCCGTGAAAATCAGTTTCTGGATGTCCGCTTCGCTCATGCTGATGCTCTTGTTCTGTAGCACCTCGGGCTTGAGCAAGGCGGTCGCCGCCGTGTTGCCAGTGGGGTAGTTGAAGTCGTTGGTCATGGCCGCAGCGTACTGCGGGCGAAGATAGAAATCCATGAACGCCAGCGCATTTTTCGGGTGCTTGGCTTCCTTGAGAATGCCCATGGCGTCAAAGAAGAAGATGCCGCCGGTGCTGGGTATCAGGGCTTCGATGATGTCACTCGATCCGTTCTCCTTGATTCGGGCGGCCGCCATGTTGATCTCGCTGGACCAGCCGATGGCGACACAAGCCTTTCCACTCGCGAGGTCGTCGATCATGCCGTTGGAGAAGATGCGGATGTCCTTCCGTACTTTGGCCAGCATCTCGCCTGCGGCTTTCAGGTCGGCCGCATCCCCCGAGTCGGGGCTTTTCCCGACGTGGTGCAGCGCCAGCGGGATCACGTCGGTGGAGGAATCCTGATACGCGATGCCGCAAGACTTGAGCTTGCTGGTGTATTGGGGGTTGAAGACCAGGTCCCAGGCGTTTTCCGGCATGGGCGTGCCAGTCAAAGCCTTTTCTGCCTTGGTCCTGTTGATCCCCACCGTGGTGAAACCCCAGGCCCAGGGGATGAGGTGCGTGTTGCCCGGATCGTCCTTTGCCAGCTTGGCCATGAGGTTCTTGTCGAGATTGCCGTAGTGGGTCAGCTTGCTCTTGTCCAGCGGCTGCATGATGCCGCCCTCGACCTGCTGCTTGGCAAACACGTTGCCGGTGACCGCGATGTCGTAGCCGGTGTTGCCCGCCGTGACCTTGGCGTGCATGGTCTCGTTGCTCTCGTAGGTGTCGTAGTTGACCTTGATGCCGGTCTCCTTCTCGAAAGCGGCAATCGTTTCCGGCGGGATGTAGTCCGGCCAGTTGTAGATGTTCAGCACCTTTTCGTCGTCCAGTGCCAGGGGAACCGGCGCGGGCGCTGCAGCTGGAGGCGTAGGGGCGGGCGCAGGTGCCGGCTCGGGCGAACAGGCACTCAACACGACGGCCAGCGCAGTGACGCACAGAACAGGGATGGCTCGCATGAAAGCTCCTTGGTTTCGAAGAGAGGGCATCAGCACGCCACTGCGCCGTCGCTGGTGAGCAGGGTGCGGTACATCGCCGGCCGCCGGTCTCGGAAGAAGCCCCAGCTCTGCCGGTCGGCCCGGATGGCGTCCAGGTCCAGCGTCTGGACCAGCACGGTCTCCTCCGTGCGGCCGGCTTCCTGCAACTTGGCGCCGGTGTGGTCGGTGATGAAGCTGCTGCCGTAGAAGGTGGATGTCAGAGGCGCCTGCTGCGGGTTGCCGTTGCCCAGCCCGGTCTCGGTACCGATGCGGTTGGCAGCGACGACCGGCACCATGTTGGCGGCCGCGTGGCCTTGCATGGTGCGCTGCCAGTGACCGCTGGAGTCGTAGCTCGGGTCCCAGGGTTCGGAGCCGATGATGGTGGGGAAACACAGCACCTCCGCGCCCATCAGCGCCAGGCTGCGCGCGGTCTCCGGAAACCACTGGTCCCAGCAGATGCCGATGCCGATGCGGCCGACCTGCGTGTCCCAGACCTTGAACCCGGTGTCACCGGGGGAGAAATAGAACTTCTCGGTATAGCCGGTGCCATCGGGAATGTGGGTCTTGCGGTAGCGCCCGAGTACGCGTCCGTCGGCGTCGGCCACCGCGATGCTGTTGTAGGCCACGTTGCCGGCGCGCTCGAAGAAGCCAATGGGAATCACCACCTTGAGCTCGGCCGCCAGCCGCGCGAAGTGGGCAATGCCGCCGTGGCCCTCGAAGGGTTCGGCCAGTGCCAGGTGCTGTGCGTTCTGGTCGATGCAGAAGTACGGCGACATGAACAGTTCCGGGCAAAGCACCAGCCGGGCACCTGCAGCGGCGGCTTCGCGGATCAGCCGTTCGGCACGCGCGATGTTGTTCTGGAAGTCCCAGTCGCCGGAGGCCATCTGGACGGCAGCGACGGTCAGTGTTCGGCTCATGGGTGTGCTCCTGGGGATCCTGCGGAAGATGAGGAAGGTTGTTGTTGGGTCGAACAGTGCAGGCTCCCGCCGCCCATGGAAATCGCCGTGACGGGCAGCAGCTCGACCGCACGCCCAGGGAACGCGCGGGCGAACACGGCGCGGGCAGCCTCGTCCTCGGCCACGCCGAACGCAGTCGACACCACCGCGCCGTTGACCAGCACGTAGTTGGCGTAGCAATCGCAGTAACGTTCGGAGCCAAAACGCTCGCTCACGATGGGTGAGGGCAGTTCGAGAAACTCGAAGTGCCGGCCCGTCGCGTCGGTTGCCAGCGCCAGTGCGCGCCGGTTCTCCTGCATGGTGCGGAAGTACTCGCCCTGGTCCGGAGAGGCCGACTGCACCAGCACCTTTCCTTCACCGATGAACGACGCGATGCCGTCCACGTGCCCGTTGGTTTCCACCTCGTCGGGGTTGCCAGGCAGCCAGATCACCTTGCGGATGCCGAGCATGCGGCCCAGCTCTTCCTCGATCTCGCTGCGGCTCATGTGGGGGTTGCGGTTGGGATGCAGCAGACACGACTCGGTGGTCAGCAGGGTGCCCCGTCCGTCGACATAGAAGGAGCCCCCTTCCAGCACCATGTCCGAGTTGAACATCTGTGCGCCTGCTGCACGCGCCATGTCTTGCGCCAGTTGCTGGCAGCCGTCGTGCGGCTGGTACTTGCCACCCCAGGCGTTGAAGCGGAACACGGCCGCTGCGAGCTGGCCGCCCGACCCCTGCAGAAAGACCGGACCGCAATCGCGGATCCAGTTGTCTTCGGCCGCCACCGAAACCACCTCCACTCCCGGGCCGCAGAGTGCCCGCGCACGTTCGGCCCGGCTGTGGTGGGCCGTCACCTTGCACGGCTGGTAGCGGGCGAAGGTTCGCGCGGCCAGTGCGAACTCCTCTTCGACCCGCGCGTAGTGGTCGCCCCACAGCATTTCGCGGTTTTCCAGAACCGGCCAACCCAGCCACATGGTCGCCATCGGTTCCCACTCGGCAGGCATGCGGTAGCCCCGCTGGCGGGCATCGAACCGGTTCATGAAACGCTCCTTGGATGGGTGTGGAGCGAGTCTAGAAAGCCTAAGATACAAAGAAAAGGGAACTCTTTTGCTTGTATCGATCAATTTTGTTCATATGTCGTCGCCACGCATACCGTCCATGAAACTGCTGGTGGGCTTTGAGGCCGCTGCCCGGCTGGGCAACTTTTCGCGAGCGGCCGACGAGCTGGCCCTGTCGCAAAGCGCCATCAGCCACCAGATCCAGATGCTCGAAACGCAGCTCGGCCAACCCGTGTTCCGGCGCATCGGCCGCGGGGTGGAACTCACGGTGGCCGGCAAGATCCTGCTCAGCAGCGTGCAAGGCGCGATCAACACCCTGCGCAACGGCATGGGACGCATCGGCAGCTACATGGACGAGGGGCTGGTGGTGCTGGTGTGCCCGGCGCCGCTGCTGCAAGGCTGGCTCCAACCGCGCATGGCGCGGCTGCTGGCCGAGCTGCCCGGTCTGTGTCCGCTGCTGTCGTGCGACGAAACCGCGCGTTATGTGGACGAGATCGACGTGGACCTCTCGATCAGCGAGCGCCCGCTGGCCCAGGCCGGTCTGGTGGAAGCCCCGCTGCTGTCAGACCAGTGGGTGATGGTCGCGCCAACGGCCCTGTTGCCGTTGCTGGATGGCGTTGCGGTTGATCAGCACCACCTGCGGGTCGGGCTGATCTGCATGGAAAACGCCTTCACCGGCGAAGCCACCGCCGATGTGTTCCGCGAACATCTGCACCGTTTTCGCAAGACCGCCATCTACGACGACGAGCGCCTGCTGCTGGACGCCGCACTGCGTGGTCTCGGGTTGGCATTTTTGCCTCGCCTGCTGGCGCAGGATGCAATCGACCAAGGGCGCCTGCACCTGCTGGAGGGCTATCCCCGCGTGGAGGGAAAAACCTGGTGGATATCGCGGCGGGCGGGTGAGCCGCGCAGCGAGCGCATCACCCAGATGCACGACTGGCTGCTGCGCGAGGGCCAGGCGGCTGCGGCGAAGGCCGTCAGATGAACGCCGACACCAGGATGCTGCCGAAGGCCACGGCCAGCCCGGCCATGTACACCTTCAACGTCGCCCGGTAGTAGGGCAGGGCGCTCTCGGACGGCACGGCGGGGTTGAGCATCCGGAACAGCGCGGCAAAGAGCAGCAGCGCGCCCACCGAACAGCCGACCAGCACCAGCCCGTCGGACACCGAGCGCAGCGCGAAGTTGTCCTCCGTCACCCACTGACCCAGGAAGCCCACCAGGAAGCCGAGGATCACCCCCAGCGAAGTCACCACCGGCTGGCGGAAATCTTTGAGTTCGAAGGTGGGCGCGCTCATGCGGTCTCCTGGGGCAAGGGGTGCCGCGCATTGTGCCCGCCCGTCCCCGTTGCGGTACCCTCGGCGGCATTCGTGCGTGGAGGAAGTCATGGGCATGTGGCGGAGCTGGGTGGTGTCGATCGGGGTGGCGGGGCTGGTGGCGCTGTCGGGCTGCGCAACCGTGGACAAGCCCACCGTCCAGAGCCGGCTGACCGGCAAGTCCATCACCGTCATCAGCACCCTGGGCACCACGCTGCGCCTCACGTGGCGCGGCACCACCGTGTTCAACCACGAGCAGGGCGAAGCCTTCGTGCCCGACT
This sequence comes from Hydrogenophaga sp., assembly GCA_016790705.1. GTDB lineage: Bacteria > Pseudomonadota > Gammaproteobacteria > Burkholderiales > Burkholderiaceae_C > Hydrogenophaga. Next base: position 4,392 of record JAEUOT010000042.1, on the reverse strand, counting down.
GGGGCTTCAAGGAGCAGCTTGAAACCGCGACGGTCGAACAGCTCAAGGCCTCGGGCCGCTTCTCCAGCGTGCAGCGCGCCACGATCACCGCGACCCGCCGCGAAGAAGCGCTCAAGGAACTGAAGGAACTCAAGACCCCGACCGACCACGTGTTGCTGATCTCGGGCGCTCAGTCGGGCGACTCGATCTGGGGCACGCAGGAAGGCTTCGCCGGCTTGGGCATCGCGCAGCGCAGCTTCCTCGCACTCGACACGCAGTCGGCCGCCCACGTCTCGCTGCGCGCCGACCTGATGGTGCCCAGCACCTTCGGCGCCGTGCTCGGCGAAGCCACCGTCGCCACCGCCCAGCGCGTGCCCGCACCGGCCCTGCTGCGCGGCCCGCGGCTGAACGACAGCAACGCGGCGGCGGCCAGGGAATCGCTGAAGGTGCAGATCGATGCGGCGGTTAGGAGTCTGGTGACGCAGCTGGGGTTGCATGAGGCGCCGGCTGGGGCAGCGACCGCGCCGGTCGCTCGGCCTGCAGCGGCTCCTGCGGTGCAGCCGGTCAATGCGCAGGTGGATTCAAGACCGGTGACGGCGCCGAATGTGGAGGGGCGGGGGATTCCGGCGCCGGCTGGGCAGTAGAGCCGAGCGACTGACCGACTTGGAATCGAGACTGCATTCGGCCAGTCTCAGCCGACCGTTAAACGGGAACGCAGTCATGCAACGCCCAATTTACCAGGGGCCTGTGCGCTGAGGGCACCGAAACAGGTCAGAGAAATCGAAGGCATGTTTGACGTCCACGCTGAACGCCCTAGTTGCCCGATCTTTCCAACTAGAGTTCATCTGCAGACGCAGAAGACCAGGTAGGTGCGTGCGCCAATACGGCCGCCTTTTCTGGTTTATTCCAAATGGCGGCGCTCTTGCCCCAATAGAAGAAATGGGCTTTTCTTCCTCCGTCCAGATCTCGATCCTTGTTGATTCCTGACTTGCTGTACAAGACGACGAGGTCACCTGCCTTCACGGCTTTGTTGGGGAACCAATAGGTGCCAGAGATCGCTATGCTGACGTTGCCATCCGCTATGCCCGTCTGCATAAGGATGTAGTCACCGACGTCTGCGTCATTGAGTACGTTGATGACAAGGCGTTCTTTTTCAAAGTTGCCTTTTTCTGCTATGGACTTAAGTTTGAGGTTCATGCGCGGACCACCTTGGCGACAACTCCAAGCACTACCAAGATGGCGCCAGAAATCAATGTAACAGCACCAGTCGGCTGACTCGACCAAACTGAAGGGGCATAGCCGAGAAGCGCACCGCCGACCGTTATGGAAGCAGTGGAGACAATCTCTTGCCCGGTATTTATGCTGTTTTTCTGATCCAGTACAGCTGCGCGTTTGTCAGCATCGTAAAAGCGTGTTCTGAAACCAGAAAGCTCAGCGTGCTCGCTTTCGAGTCGATCAATTTCGTCGAGGAGCAGTTTTTGTACGGCAGGGGAGAGAAGCTCCTTGTCGCTCAGTTCCCGTCGTAAAGATGAAAGCGCCTTTCTGCTTGAGCGACCTTTTGCGGGCTCCGGCGCAGGTTGTGAGGCTCCCCCTTGGGGTTCCTGGTCTTCTGGTGCATCAAGTACGGCACTCATTTGCTCATGGGTCTTTAATTAGTGTGGTGGCGCATCTCGCCGAAGGAGCCTAACTTTGATTGAAACCTGCACAACAGCAGAAAGCAATGGGCAGGCCTCGAACAAGGTCGCATGGCGGGTCAACATTTCCTTCGAAATCAAGCCTGTCTTGCTTCAGACCGCATGCGTGAACAGATTTGACCAGATTCGACAAACCTGATCGGCGTCTCCCTTCTCAGCCCAGGCGCCTGTCAGCTTTGCACTATACCTAGCGGACGCAGCTATCCAATCGACCGAAGGTGAAGGCATGCGAGAGGCATAGATGTTCGAAGAACCTGCGATGCTGCTTCAGCGCTGCGGACGATGTAGGTCGAACCAACTCACCCCACCTTCCCCAACCCCGCCCGCAACGTCTCCACCCGCTGCCGGTTGACCCCGAAGTCCTTGCGGCCCACGCGCGAGGCCGAGCGCACCTGCACCACCTTGTTCACCGGGTCGACCCAGAGTTCGAGGTCGTCGACGAACTTCATCCAGCGTGTGGTGCATTGGGCGTACAGGTAGCCGTCGCCCTTGTTCTGGACGATCTTCACGCCCGGCATGGCCTGCAGCAGCTGGGCCGCTTTGGCGATGGTCGCGGGGCCGTTGCCACTGAAGGGCAGCGGCGCGATCTGTGCGTAGGCGCGCATCGGATGGTCGGGGTAGAGCGCGGCCTGGCTGCTGACGCTGTTTTCGGTTGCCGACGGCGGCTTGAGCCGGCCGTTTTTCACGCCGAGGTCGTCGGGCATGCGCCCGCCCAGAAGGCCCAGCTGTCCGGCGACGACGGCCGCGACGGCCAGCGCCAGCAGCGCGAACACGATCCACTTGATGAATGCCATCGGGAACCTCCTGAGGTTGATCGGGCCCATTGTGGCGCGCCACGGCGCGGGCGTGTCAGCCCCGCTCCCGCCACTCCCCCGGCGCCACGCCTGTCCAGCCGCGGAACGCGCGGATGAAGCTCTTCTCGTTCTGGAACCCGGTCGCGGCGGCGATCTGTTTGAGCGGTTTGTTGGTGCGCTGCAGCAGCGCCATCGCGCGCTCGCGGCGCACCTCGTCCTTGAGCGCCTGCAGCGTGGCGCCCTCTTCCTTGAGTTGCCGGTGCAGGGTGCGCGCCGAGGTGTGCAGCAGGGCCGCGAGGTCGTCGGCGTTGTGGGCGTCCTGCGGCTGGTTGAGCAGCACCTGCCGCACGCGCTGCACCAGCAGGCGGTCTCGCCGGTAGGGGCGGACCTGGATCGGCAGCGCGCGCTGCAGCATCTGGTTCATCGCTGCCTCGTCGCGCTTGATCGGCAGGTCGAGGTAGCGGGCGTCGAAGCGGATCGACGTTTCGTCGGCGTCGAAGCGGGTCGGGCCGTCGAACAGCACGCGGTAGGCCTCGGCGTGTGGCGGCGCGGCGAACGGAAAGCTCGCGCCCAGCAGCGGGATGCGCGAGTCGACGAACCAGCAGGCCAGGCCGTGGATGTTGCGCAAGACCGAGATGCCGCAGAACTCGCGCAGCGAACCGTCACCGCCGGGCGGCCGGTGTTCGGTCAGCACGATGCGCGCCTCGGGGCCCTGGGTCTCGACGGCGAGCGTGATGTCGCGCGTGAGCAGGCCGTGGTGGCGGCACCAGCGCTTGAGCGCGACGCCCAGCGTGGGGGCCGAAAGCGAGGCGCGGGCGAGCATGCCGTAGCTGCCCCAGGGCAGGGGGCGGGCGAACCAGCCCAGGGCTTCGTCGTCGAGCGCCTGCATGGCGGCGGCGGACAGGGCTTCGAACTGCGCGGCGGTGACTTTGGCGTCTGTCTGTTCGACAGATTCTGGCGGGATTTGTGCCGCCATCAGGGCCGGGTCGGTGGGGTGGCTCCGCTGTGCCAGCGCCTGCAGCACCGCTCGGACAAACGCCATGGGCGTGGCTGCGACGTGTCCGGTCGGGGCGAGACCGATGGCGGGGGATGAGGGGCTGGATCGGGGCTTGGTGGACATCCGGGAATTGTTGTGGATGCTGGCGGTATTTGCAACCATGGTGGCGACCCTGTACCGGCGGGCAAACCTATCCTCCACAATGCCCCGAGCCTGTTTTTGAAAGCCACGTCATGCCCGCACTCGAGACCAAACTCAACGCCCGCTCCGCCGACTTCCAGGCCAACGCCGCCGCCATGCGCGCCGTGGTCGACGACCTGAAGGCGCAGATCGAAAAGGCCACGCTCGGCGGTGGCGAGGCCGCCCGCGCCAAGCACACCGCACGCGGCAAGCTGCTGCCGCGCGACCGGGTGCAGATGCTGCTGGACCCGGGCACACCCTTCCTCGAACTCAGCCCGCTGGCCGCGATGGGCATGTACCCGGACCGCGACGGCAGCGACAGCGCACCCTGCGCTGGCGTGATCGCCGGCATCGGCCGCGTCAGTGGCGTGGACTGCATGATCGTCTGCAACGATGCGACGGTGAAGGGCGGCACCTACTACCCGCTGACCGTGAAGAAGCACCTGCGCGCGCAGGAAGTGGCGCAGCAGAACCAGCTTCCCTGCATCTACCTGGTGGACTCGGGCGGCGCCAACCTGCCGAACCAGGACGAGGTCTTCCCCGACCGCGACCACTTCGGCCGCATCTTCTTCAACCAGGCCAACATGAGCGCCCAGGGCATCGCGCAGATCGCGGTGGTCATGGGCTCGTGCACGGCGGGCGGCGCCTACGTGCCGGCCATGAGCGACGAAACCATCATCGTCAAGAACCAGGGCACCATCTTCCTGGGCGGCCCGCCGCTGGTGAAGGCCGCGACCGGCGAGGTGGT
>JAEUOT010000015.1 GCA_016790705.1 Hydrogenophaga sp. | reverse complement strand
GCGGTGTCTCCGAAGAGACCACCACCGGCGTCAACCGCCTGTACCAGATGAAGGCGCTGGGCAAGCTGCTGGTGCCGGCGATCAACGTCAACGACTCGGTCACCAAGAGCAAGTTCGACAATCTCTACGGCTGCCGCGAGTCGCTGGCGGACGGCATCAAGCGGGCGACCGACGTGATGGTCTCCGGCAAGGTGGTCGTGATCTGCGGCTACGGGGACGTCGGCAAGGGGTGCGCGGACGCGATGGCCGGACTCGGCGCGCGCGTGATCATCACCGAGATCGACCCGATCTGTGCGCTGCAGGCGGCCATGGAAGGATACCAGGTAACGCTCCTCGAAGACGTCGCTGCGACCGCCGACATCTTCGTGACCACCACCGGCAACCGCGACGTGATCACCTTCGAGCACATGGCCGCGATGAAGGACCAGTCCATCGTCTGCAACATCGGTCACTTCGACAACGAGATCCAGGTCGCCAAGCTGGAAGAGAAGTGCCAGTGGGAAGAGATCAAGCCCCAGGTCGATCACGTCATCTTCCCGGACGGCAAGAAGATCATTCTGCTGGCCAAGGGTCGTCTGGTGAACCTGGGCTGCGGCACCGGCCACCCCAGCTTCGTGATGTCGAACTCGTTCGCGAACCAGACCATCGCGCAGATCGAGCTGTTCACCCACCCCGAAGGCTACGACGTGGGCAAGGTCTATGTGCTGCCCAAGCACCTGGACGAGAAGGTCGCGCGCCTGCACCTGAAGAAGGTCGGCGCGATGCTGACCGAGCTGAGCGACGAGCAGGCCGCGTACATCGGCGTGCCGAAGAACGGTCCGTACAAGCCCGATACCTACCGCTACTGATCGCCGATGCGCGCTGACCAGTTGCTCGTCGAGCGAGGGTTGGCCGCGTCGCGTTCGCAGGCCCAGCGGCTGATCGCTGCGGGGGTGCGCTGGCGGCTGTCGGGCGGCGACTGGAAGGCCGTGGCCAAGAACGGCGAGGAGTTGCGCGAGACGGTGGAGTTGGCGCTGCTGGACACAGCGGAGTCGCGCTTCGTGTCACGCGGCGGCCTCAAGCTCGAAGGTGCGCTGGCGCACTGCAAGCTCGACGTGACCGGCCTGCGCTGCCTCGACGTGGGGCAGAGCAGTGGTGGGTTCACCGACTGCCTGCTGCAGCGCGGCGCCGTGCAGGTGGTGGGCGTGGACGTCGGACAGGGCCAATTGCATCCGTCGCTGCGCAGCGATCCGCGTGTGCGCTGCATTGAAAAGTGCAACGCCCGCGAGCTGACGGCGCAGCAGTTGCTGGACGCTGGCGGCGAGGCCGCAGCGGCGCCCTTCGACCTGATCGTCGGCGACCTGTCCTTCATCTCGCAGACCCTGGTCTGGCCGGCCATCGTGCCGCTGTTGCGGCGCGACGGCAAAGGCCTGCTGATGCTGGTCAAGCCGCAGTTCGAGCTGCAGCCTGAGCACATCGGCAAGGGCGGGCTGGTGAAGGACGCTGCGAGCTACGACATCGTGCAGCAACGCATCGCGCAGGCCTGCGCCGACAATGGCCTGCGGCTGCGAGACTATTTTGAAAGCACCATCACCGGCGGTGATGGCAACCGGGAGTTCTTCGTATGGGCCTGCCCCTGAGTTTTGAATTCTTTCCGCCCAAGACGCCCGAGGGTGCCGAGAAGCTGCGCGCGGTGCGCCAGAAGCTCTACACCGCCGGTCCGGAGTTCTGCTCGGTGACCTACGGCGCGGGCGGCTCCACGCAGCAGGGGACCTTCGACACCGTCAGGGACATCCTCGCCGAGGGGGTCGACGCCGCGTCGCATTTTTCGTGCATCGGAGCGACCCGGGCCAGCGTGCGTGAACAGCTCGCCACCCTCAAGGCCATGGGGGTGAAGCGGCTGGTGGCGCTGCGCGGCGACCTGCCCAGTGGCTACGGCCTGGGCGGCGAGTTCCAGTACGCCAGCGATCTGGTGGCCTTCATACGCGCGGAAACCGGGCGCGACTTCCACATCGAGGTGGCCGCCTACCCCGAAGTGCATCCGCAGGCCAGGTCCCCTGAAGCCGATCTGCAGGCCTACGCCGCCAAGGTGAAGGCCGGCGCCGACTCGGCCATCACGCAGTATTTCTACAGCTCCGATGCGTACTTCCGCTTCGTCGAGGATGCGCGCCGTCTGGGCGCCGAGGTGCCGGTGGTGCCGGGCATCATGCCGATCACCAGCTCGTCGCAGTTGCTGCGGTTCTCGGACGCCTGTGGTGCCGAGATTCCGCGCTGGATCCGGTTGCGCCTGCAGGGCTTCGGCGACGACATCGAGTCGATCAAGGCCTTCGGCCTGGACGTGGTCACCACGCTGTGCGAGCGGCTGCGCAGCGGCGGGGCACCTTCGCTGCACTTCTACACGATGAACCAGAGCGTGGCGACGCTCGAGATCGTGCGGCGCCTGCAGCTCGGCTGAATGGCAGCCGATCCGGGCCGGGGAGTTCTGCGTTGACCTGGACGACCCGGTGCGTGCCAGCCGCTGTGGTGGCTTTGTGGCTGTCGGCGTGTGCCACGCCGCCGACCCCGGGTGGGCATGTGCCGGCGCAGACTCCGCGTGCGCAGCCGGTGGTTCGAAGCGATGCGGTGCCGGCCCCGCCGGCCGCACCGGTGACACCGGTGCCAGAGGTGCAGCGTGCCGCCGAGGTGCCCTCGGGCGGTCCGGCGGCGGAGGCGCCGTCGCCGGCGCCCGCTGCCGTTCAGGTGCGGGAGCCCGCTCTCGGCAAGGGCCTTGCCTCCTGGTACGGACGCAAATTCCATGGACGTCGCACCGCCAGCGGCGAGCGCTACGACCGGCAGGCGTTCACCGCCGCGCACCGCACCCTGCCGTTCGGCACCCGGATCAGGGTGCGCAGCGAAGCGACCGGCAAGGAGGTCGTGGTCCGTGTGAATGACCGAGGACCGTTCCGGCACACGCGCATCATCGACCTGAGCGAGGCCGCGATGAACGCCCTGGGGCTGCGTCACCGCGGGGTGACGGCGGTCGAGTTGCTGCCAGAATGACCGGGTTTTCCTGTTTGCCATCCATCCGGAGACTTGAATGAAGCTTGAGACGATTGCCGTGCACGGCGGCTACACCCCCGATCCCACCACCAAGGCGGTGGCGGTCCCGATCTACCAGACCGTCGCCTACGCCTTTGACGACACGCAGCACGGCGCCGATCTGTTCGACCTCAAGGTCGCGGGCAACATCTACAGCCGCATCATGAACCCCACCAACGGCGTGCTCGAAGCGCGCCTGGCGGCGCTGGAAGGCGGCGTGGGCGCGCTGGCCGTGGCCTCGGGCATGGCGGCCATCACGGCGGCCATCCAGACCATCGCCGAGAGTGGCGACAACATCGTCTCGGCCTCCACGCTCTACGGCGGCACCTACAACCTGTTTGCCCACACCTTCCCGCAGCAGGGCATCACGGTGCGCTTTGCCGACCCGCGCGATCCCGCCGCCTTTGCGGCGCTGATTGACGAGCGCACCAAGGCGGTCTATTGCGAATCGGTCGGCAACCCGCTGGGCAATGTGACCGACATCGGCGCGCTGGCCAAGGTCGCGCACGCGGCCGGCGTGCCGCTGATCGTCGACAACACCGTGCCCAGTCCCTACCTGTGCCGGCCGTTCGAGCACGGCGCGGACATCGTGGTGCACTCGCTGACCAAGTACCTCGGCGGCCACGGCACCAGCATCGGCGGCGCCATCGTCGACAGCGGCAAGTTCCCCTGGGCCGAGCACAAGGCGCGTTTCAAGCGCCTGAACGAACCCGACGTCAGCTACCACGGCGTGGTCTACACCGAGGCGCTCGGCCCGGCCGCCTACATCGCCCGCGCCCGCGTGGTGCCGCTGCGCAACATGGGCGCGGCGCTCTCGCCGATGAACGCCTTCCAGATCCTGCAGGGCATCGAGACGCTGGCGCTGCGCATGGACCGCATCTGCGAGAACGCGGTCAAGGTGGCCACGCACCTGAAGAACCATCCGAAGGTGAGCTGGGTCAACTACGCCGGCCTGTCCGACCACAAGGACCACGGCCTGGTGAAGCAGTACATGGGCGGCCGCGCCTCGGGCATCATCAGTTTCGGCCTCAAGGCCGACGACGCGATTGCTGCGGGCGCGCGCTTCCAGGATGCGCTGCAACTGTTCACGCGCCTGGTGAACATCGGTGATGCCAAGTCGCTGGCCTGCCACCCGGCCACCACGACGCACCGCCAGCTCAACCCCGACGAGATGAAGAAGGCCGGGGTGAGTCCCGACATGGTTCGCCTGTCGATCGGCATCGAACACATCGACGACCTGGTCGCCGATCTGGAGCAGGCGCTGGCGAAGGTCTGATTCAGCGTTCGTCGTAGCTGACCACCAGCGTGCTGGTGGTCGGTCGCGCCTGGCAGGACAGCACGAAGCCCTTCTCGGTTTCCCAGGGTTCGAGCGTGAAGTTCTTGTCCATGGTCACAGCGCCTTCCATGACCTTGGCGCGGCAGGTGCAGCAGACGCCGCCCTTGCAGGACCACGGCAGGTCCAGCCCGGCGTTGAGCGCCACGTCCAGCACCCGCTCGTCCTTGTTCATGCGCAGGGCGTGCGACTTGCCGTCGACCACCACGGTCAGCGCCACTTCACCGTCGGTGCGCACGGCGGGGTGACCGAGCACCGCGGTCTTGCGCTGCGCGGCCGGCAGGGCCTCCAGCGTCGGCGAGGTGAAGCGCTCGGTGTGGATGCGGTCGGCGCGCACACCGGCATCCAGCAGGGCCTTCTCGGTCGATTCGATCATGGCCTCGGGGCCACAGACGAACACCTCGTCCATGCTGCCCACGGGCAGCAGCGCCGCGATGATCTCGCGCACCTTGTCGCCGTCGATGCGGCCTTCGAGCAGCGGCACTTCGAGCGACTGGCGCGAGAGCACATGGATCAGGGTCAACCTGCCCGGGTAGCGGTCCTTGAGGTCCTGGAGTTCTTCGTTGAACATGACGCTGGCCATGCGGCGGTTGCCGTAGACCAGGGTGAACTTGGCGTCGGGCGATTCCTCCAGCGTGCTGGCCATGATGGAGAGGATGGGCGTGATGCCCGAGCCCGCCGCAAACCCCACGCGGTGGATGGCGCGCGGCTTGTGGATGGTGAAGCGGCCGTCCGGCGGCATCACGCGCAGTGTGTCGCCGACCTTCAGTTGCGTGGCGGCCCAGTTGGAGAACACGCCGCCTTCGACCGGGCGGATGCCCAGCGTGACCTCGCCGTGTTTCACCAGGCGGCTGCGCGGACTGCTGATCGAATAGCTGCGGCGCACGTCCTGGCCGCCGATGTCGGCACGCAGGGTCAGGAACTGTCCGGGCTCGAAGGAGAAGGTCTCGCGCAGGGCGTCGGGAATCGCCAGCGAGACAGCGACCGCGCCTGCCGCCTCGGGATCGACGCGGGCCACGGTGATGTCGTGGAAACGGGGTGCGGCAGTGCTCATGGTTCAGTACGGCTTGAAGTAGTCGAAGGGTTCGAGGCAGTCGAGGCAGCGGTAGAGGGCTTTGCAGGCCGTGGAGCCGAAGGGGGCGGTTTGCGTGGTGTTGCGCGAGCCGCATTGCGGGCAGGGCACGTCGACCGGGCGGGCGGCGTGGCGGCTGAACTGCAGCACGCCGGTGTCGGCATGGGGCGTGCTGCCGCATTGCGGTGGCGCGATGCCGTAGGCGCGCAGTTTTTCTTTTGCGGCCTCGCTCATCCAGTCGGTGGTCCATGCGGGCGAGAGATGCGTCACCACACGCCCGGGCAGGCCGGCGTCGCGCAGCGCCGCCACGATGTCGTCCTCGATCTGGCCCATGGCCGGGCAGCCGCTGTAGGTGGGCGTGATGACGACCTCGGGCACGCCGTCGGCGCCGGTGCGAACTTCGCGCAGGATCCCCAGCTCGCCCAGGCTGATCACCGGAATTTCCGGGTCGGCCAGGTGGGCCAACGCCTCTGCGACAGCCTCCAGCGATGCCTCGGTCGCCACGCCCATGGGGATCACCAGACAGCGGTCGGGTGGGCGCGGGCCAGGCTCTGCATCTCGGCCAGCAGGAAGCCCAGATGCTCGGAATGCACGCCCACGTGGCCCTGTGCCACATAGCCTTCGTGCGGCTGGTCGTGGCGCGTCAGCGTGGCCTCGGTCAAGGTTTCGTTGACCAGCGCGTTCCAGGGTTCGCGCAGCGTGGTGATGTCCACGCCGGTGCCGTCCTGCGCGGCGGCGCGCTCGGCCGGGCCGGGTTGCCAGAAGGCCTCGCAGTAGGGCAGCAGGTGGTCGATGGCGGCCTGGGCACGGCGGTGCGATTCTTCGGTGCCGTCGCCGAAGCGCACCAGCCAGTCGCCGGCGTGCTGCAGGTGGTAGCGCACTTCCTTGAGCGACTTGGCGGCGATGCCGGCCAACTGTTCGTCCTCTGACGCACGCAGCCCGTCCCAGACCAGCACCATCAGCGCACTGACCAGAAAGTTGCGCGCGATGGTCACCGCGTAGTCGCGCTCGCTCACCGCGTAGCCGACCAGCCCGCCGTGGTGCGGCAGTTCCATGAGCGTGTGGTTGCGGAACTCGGCGGTGTCGCGGAAGTAGGCGAGGGTGTCCTCGGTGACGCGGCCATCCTGTCGTGCGCCCTGCAGGTGCGCGAAGCGCTGCGCCAGCGCCCCGTCGCTGTTGATCAGGTCGGCCGCGTGCTGGTAGAGCAGGCGGGCCTGGCCGATCAGGTCCAGGCTGTTGTTGGCCAGGGCGAGGTCCTCTTCGAGGATGGGGCCTTGGCCGCACCACTCGGCGTTGCGCTGGCCCAGCACCAGGGCGCTGTCGGCCAGATGGAGGATGTAGTCGACCGGCGCCTTCATCACATGTGCCCCACTTTGTCGGGGATCTCGTAGAAGGTCGGGTGGCGGTAGACCTTGTCAGCCGCCGGGTCGAAGAAGCTGTCCTTGCTGTCGGGCTCGCTGGCGGTGATGGCGGTCGAGGGCACGACCCAGATGCTCACGCCTTCCTGCCGGCGGGTGTAGATGTCGCGCGCCATCTGCAGTGCGTGCCGCGCGTCGCTGGCGTGCAGGCTGCCGCAGTGCTTGTGCTCCAGGCCCTGCTTGCTGCGGACGAAGACCTCCCAGAGGGGCCATTCTTTCAATGCCGGTGCGTTCATGCGGCCTCCTTCTGTTGGCGTTGCTGTTGTTTGCGGGCGTGGGCCAGCGCGGCCTCGCGCACCCAGGCTCCCTGTTCGTGCGCCTTGACGCGCGTGGCCAGGCGTTCCTTGTTCATCGGGCCGTGGCCGTTGACGGTGGCCCAGAACTCGTCCCAGTCGATCTGACCGTAGTCCCAGTGGCCGCGCGCTTCGTTCCACTTCAGGTCGGGGTCGGGCAGGGTCACGCCCAGCACCTCGGCCTGCGGCACGGTGGCGTCGACGAATTTCTGGCGCAGGTCGTCGTTGCTGATGCGCTTGATGCCCCAGCGCATGCCTTGTGCGCTGTGAGGGCTGTCGGCGTCGGGCGGGCCGAACATGGCCAGGCACTTCCACCAGTAGCGGTTGACGGCGTCCTGCACCATGGCCTTCTGTTCGGCCGTGCCCTGCATCATCACCAGCAGGGCCTCGTAGCCCTGGCGCTGGTGGAAGCTCTCTTCCTTGCAGACGCGGATCATGGCGCGCGCATACGGGCCGTACGAGCAGCGGCACAGCGGGATCTGGTTCATGATCGCCGCGCCGTCGACCAGCCAGCCGATCACGCCGACGTCGGCCCAGTTCAGCGTCGGGTAGTTGAAGATCGAGCTGTACTTGGCCTTGCCGCTGTGCAGCGCGTCCAGCATCTGGTCGCGGCTGGTGCCCAGGGTTTCGGCGGCGCTGTACAGATAGAGGCCGTGGCCGCCCTCGTCTTGCACCTTGGCGATCAGGATGGCCTTGCGCTTGAGGCTGGGCGCGCGGCTGATCCAGTTGCCCTCCGGCAGCATGCCGACGATTTCGCTGTGGGCGTGCTGGCTGATCTGGCGCACCAGGGTCTTGCGGTAGGCCTCGGGCATCCAGTCGCGTGGCTCGACCTTGCCGTCGGCGTCGATGACGGTGTCGAAATGGGCCTGCAAGGCCGCGTCTTCGGCCCGGATCGGTGTCGCCGCCGGTTTCGGACCGCCTTTGGCGTCCCCGTCGGCGACGGAAAAGGATTGGGTGTACATGCGCGTCTCCTGAGCCCGCCAGGCGGGTGGATGCGCAGTATAGGGAATTAACCGACCGGTCGGTTGGTTAATTCGGCGCTGCCGGGTCGGGATTTACCCGGGGCCGTTCTTCGCCGATCACGCGCCCCCTGTTTCCAGGGTCTGTGCCTGTCCGCGTCCGCGCCCAAGGACATCGCGCAGGAGCGGCAGCGTGTCCTGCAACTCCGCTTTGAGGGTGTGCGGCGGATTGACCACGAACATGCCACTGGCCGTCAGGCCCTGGCGTTCGTTGGGGCCGAGCACCTTGTGGCCGATATTGAGCGTGGCGTGCAGCCAGCTTCGCTGGGCGTTGTTGCACAGTGTCTTGAGCCGGCGCGGCAGGTCATGCGCCTCGGCCCGCGGAATGATCGGATACCAGACCAGATAGCAGCCGGTCGGGAAGCGCTTGAGCGATTCCTGGATGCATGCCGTGACCTTGGCGTAATCGCTCTTGATTTCGTAGCTCGGGTCAATCAGGACCAGCGCGCGTCTGGAGCTCGATGTCGAGGGCGGGGGTGGCATGAGCGGCTTGAGCCCCTCAAAGCCGTCCTGCAGCGCGACCGTGACCTGGCGCCCGGGGTCGAGCTGGGCGATGTTGGCTGTCAGCGTGCGGCTGTCCGTGGGGTGGAGTTCGAACAGTTTGAGGCGGTCACGCGACTCGGTGCGCATCAGCGACTGGATCACGAAGGGAGAGCCGGGGTAGACCCGCAACTGCCCGTCGGGGTTGAAGCCCGCAATCAGGTCCAGGTAGTCGTCCAGCGCAGGCGTGGAGGGCGCAGCCGCCCCGGAAACAGGGCGCAGGGCGGCCATCAGCCTGACGATGCCCTCGGCAGCTTCACCGGCTTTTTCGGCGTAGTCACCATCCAGCCGGTACAGCCCGGCACCGGCATGGGTGTCGACGAAGGTGATTCCGGCCTCCTTTTTCATCAGGTGGCGCAGAGTGGCCAGCAGCGTGATGTGCTTGAGCACGTCCGCGTGGTTGCCGGCATGGAAGGCGTGGCGATAACTGAACATCGGGCGATGGTAGCGTCCGTTCCCCCCGGCGGGGGTGAATTTGCCTGTCTTCGGTGAAATTAGTACAATGGCAGGCTTCGCAGCGATTTCGTGACCCCGCGGCGAAGTTTCCTACGCCACCTAAGAGCGTTCCGTCAGAGAACGACCGACCGTGGAAAAGGGTCCGCCAAACCAACTCGCAAGAGAAAACTCATGACCAAAACGTTCAGCGCCAAACCCGCTGACGTGAAGCACGAGTGGTTTGTGATTGACGCAACCGACAAGGTTCTCGGACGGGTCGCCAGTGAAGTGGCCCTCCGTCTGCGCGGCAAGCACAAGGCCATCTACACGCCTCACGTCGATACCGGTGACTTCATCGTCATCATCAACGCAGCCAAGCTGCGCGTGACCGGTACCAAGAACACCGACAAGATGTACTACCGTCACTCGGGCTTCCCGGGCGGTATCTACGCCACCAACTTCCGCGACATGCAGGCCAAGCACCCCGGCCGCGCGCTCGAGAAGGCCGTCAAGGGCATGCTGCCCAAGGGTCCTCTGGGCTACGCCATGATCAAGAAGCTCAAGGTGTACGGCGGCGCCGAGCACCCGCACACCGCCCAACAGCCGCAAGTGCTGGACATCTAAAGGAGCCTTGAGATGATTGGTGAATGGAACAATGGCACCGGCCGTCGCAAATCCAGCGTCGCCCGTGTGTTTCTGAAAAAAGGCTCCGGCAAGATCACGATCAACGGCAAGGACATCGAGCAGTTCTTCGGCCGTCAGACCTCGATCATGATCGCCAAGCAGCCGCTGGTGCTGACCGAGAACGTCGAAGCTTTCGATATTCAGGTCAATGTCCACGGTGGTGGTGAATCCGGCCAGGCCGGCGCCGTCCGCCACGGCATCACCCGCGCCCTGATCGATTACGACGCAGGCCTCAAGCCCGCCCTGTCGAGCGCTGGTTTCGTGACCCGTGACGCCCGCGAAGTCGAGCGTAAGAAGGTCGGTCTGCGTTCTGCACGTCGCGCCAAGCAGTTCAGCAAGCGCTAATCCGCTCGCCACTGTCGCAAAAACCGCCTTCAAGCGCGCCTTGGGGCGGTTTTTGTTTTCTGTGCTCCACCCGATCCTGGAGGGTTCCGTCTCATGAGGTTGCGACTGTTGCGCCGCCGGCTGACCGTCAGCGCCCCACGCGTCTCGATCCGCAGTGCCACTCCGTGGCCGTTGCGTTGGTTGATGGCGGCGGTCGTGCTGGGTTTTTCCGGTGCGCTGGCACTGTGGGCCTTCGAGTTCGGCAAGGACATTGCCGGTCTTGACCGCAATGCCAAAGTGGAGCTTGAGCACCTGCGCGCGGAGGTGTCGCAGTTGCGCGAGGACCTGGGCAAGGCGCAGTCCATCGCGAACACGTCGGACAGCCTGCTGACGGCGGAAAAAGCGGCGCAGGAACAACTGGTGCTGCAGATTCGCCAGCTGCAGGCAGACAACCAGAACCTTCGCACCGACCTGGGCTTTTTTGAGCGTCTGATACCGGGTACCGGCAGCGATGCGCTGAGCATCCGGGGTCTTCAGATTGAAAAGGTCGGGGCATCCCAGCTTCGGTGGCAGGTGCTGATGATCCAGGCCGAGAAGAATGCACCTGAGTTCAAGGGCCAACTGGACATCAGCTTCGCCGGAACCGTCGACGGCAAGCCATGGGCTGCGCAACAGGCGGCAGCACCCGAGAACGTCACGATCCGGGGCTATCTGCGGCAGGAGGGGCTGGTGGACGTGCCGCCACAGGCCGTGGTAAAAACCGTGACCGCCAAGATCCTCCAGGGCGGGGCCGTGAAGGTCCTGCACACCATCAAACTCTGACCCAGCGGGTCAGGCAGGAGCAGCCCCATGTTCAACAAGAAGAAACAACCGCCCATCAAGAGCCTGATCGCCCAGGGAACCCGTATCGATGGCAATGTGGTGTTCCACGACGGCTTGCGCGTGGACGGTGACGTGATCGGCGACATCCGTGCCGGCGAGGAGCAGTCCAGCATTCTGGTGATCAGTGAGACCGCGAGCGTGACCGGCCAGATCCACGCCGACCACGTCATCATCAACGGCGCGGTCAAGGGCCCGGTCCATGCGTTCGAGTTGCTGGAGCTTCAGCCCAAGGCCCGCATCGAGGGCGATGTGTCCTACAAGGCGCTGGAAATGCACCAGGGTGCGACCATCTCCGGCCAGCTCAAGCCGATGACGGGCGGTGCCGAAGACAAACCCACACTGAAACTGGCGGCAAACAACGCCTGACCACATTCCCGACTGATTTGCTATAGCATCCACGTGCCGTGCGTGTGAACCGGATTCACACGCCCCCTTCGATGCACCAAGGAACACCATGAGCGCCGTTGCCGAGACTGTCCAGACCGAAATGCCCGCCCCGTTGATCTTTACCGACAGCGCGGCAGCGAAGGTCGCCGAATTGGTGGCCGAAGAAGGGAATCCTGATCTGAAGCTGCGTGTCTTCGTTCAGGGTGGTGGCTGTTCCGGATTCCAGTATGGCTTCACTTTCGATGAAGTCGTCAATGAAGACGATACCCAGATGACCAAGAATGGTGTGTCGCTGCTGATCGACGCGATGAGCTACCAGTATCTGGTCGGTGCTGAAATCGACTACAAGGAAGATCTGGAGGGCGCGCAGTTCGTGATTCGCAACCCCAATGCAACGACCACCTGCGGCTGCGGTTCGAGTTTCAGCGTCTGACGCAGGATCAAACGGAACAAGAAAAAAGGAGCGCCTCGGCGCTCCTTGTTTCTTGTGGTCCAGAGCGCAAATCGGCTCTGGACCGGATCAGTCGGCACTGGCCTGTTGCAAGGTGGTCGCGGCGGCCAGCTGCTGACGCATGACCGAGGCGACGGCGTCGAAACGTGCACGCGCGGTAGGACTGATCGGGATGTTCTCGCTGTGGCGGGCGATTTCCAGCGGATCCTGTGGGTCTCCCTTGACGCGGAACTCGAAATGGAGGTGCGGTCCGGTGGAGGCGCCTGTGGACCCTACGGCGCCGATGAAGTCGCCTTGGGCCAGTTTCTGCCCGACGCGCACATCGATGCGGCTGAGGTGGGCGAACTTGGTGAGCTGGTTGTCCCGGTGCTGGACCTCGATGGTGTTGCCGTAGCCGTTCTGCCATCCGGCGAAGGTCACGACACCGTCCCCGATGGTTCTCACGGGTGTGCCGGTGGGGGCTGCATAGTCCACGCCGAGGTGGGGTTTCTGCTTGCCCGAGATCGGGTGGAATCGCATGCCATATCCGCTGCTGACGCGGGTGAACTCCAGCGGTGAGCCCAGGAAAGACTTGCGCGAACTCTGACCGTCGAATCCGTAGTAGGCGCCCTTGAGACCGGGCTCCTCGAACCAGACGCCTTCATGCACGTGGCCGTTGTTGACGAACTCCGCGCTGAGCACGCGGCCGGCGCGCAGCGGTTCGCCATCCGCCTCCAGGCTTTCGTACACGACGGCGAACCGGTCGCCCACCCGAAGATCGCGCCGGAAGTCGATGTCGTTGGAGAACATCTCGGCCAGTTGGACCGCCACGCTGTCGGGCAGGTCGACCGCGTCGGTGGCCGCGAACAGCGAACTGTGGATCACGCCGCTGGCGAGGCGCGGCTGCACCGTGAGCTCAGCCGTTTCGATGCGGGACTGCAGCGCGTCGCCCTGGCGCTCGATCACCAGACGCTGGAAGACGCGGCCGTCGTCGGGCAGCCAGCGGACCTTCAGGCGCAGCAGTTGCTGGTGCTCGTCCGTGTCTACCGAAACCAGCTTGCCGCCGCGGCCCTCGAAAAGCTGGCGGGCGATGGCGTCGCTGCGCAGAAGGTTCAGCGCCTGCGGGTCACGCACACCCAGACGCTGCAGCAGAGACTGGGGTGTGTCGTCGCGGCGGATGGTCTCGCTGCGGTAGAGGGTCATCGGCGTGCCCAGCGGCATGCCGGCGTCGGTCAGCGGCGCGATCGACAGCTCCTCGGTGATCTGCTGGACCGGAAGCAGCGCGGCGTCAGGCGCCAGCGGCGCGATGCCAAAAGCGGTCACGCCGGTGCCGAGCAGCAGCGCAGCCACGCCGGCAAGCACACGGCGCGGGTGGCGTGAAAGGCTTTCCAGGAGGGAGTCGGTGGCGCTTCGGGCCAGATTGGGCAGGGAGGTCTTGCGGGAAGAAAACATCAAGATCGGTGTCCGGCCGGAAGGCATTGAAGACGGAGCCTGCTGGCTGCGCCCGGGATCATCTGGGGTGATCCCACTGGATAGAATCCGGAGCTCACCAAACGCGAAAGTATAGCCCTTCACGGGGTATTGGCATCTGAAAAAACCCTTATGAATCACAGCGATACCGATGTTTCCGGTGTGTCTCCGACGGACGGCGTGCGCGAGGCGCTGGCTGTGACCCTGAGGGGCTGCGACGAGTTGATTCCGCAGGACGACTGGGTGAAAAAGCTCGCCAAATCCGAGCGTACCGGTGTGCCATTGCGCATCAAGCTGGGTCTGGACCCGACCGCGCCGGACATCCATATCGGCCACACGGTGGTGCTCAACAAGATGCGCCAGCTTCAGGACCTGGGGCATCAGGTGATCTTCCTGATCGGCGATTTCACCAGCCTGATCGGCGATCCGTCGGGCCGCAACACCACACGCCCGCCGCTCACCCCCGAGCAGATCAAGGCCAACGCCGAGACCTACTACAAGCAGGCCAGTCTGGTGCTGGACCCTGCGAAAACCGAGATCCGGTACAACAGTGAGTGGTCGCTACCGCTGGGTTCCATGGGCATGATCCAGTTGGCCGCCAAGTACACCGTGGCGCGCATGATGGAGCGCAACGACTTCCACCAGCGCTTCACCGCCGGTACGCCGATCAGCGTGCACGAGTTCCTGTACCCGCTGATGCAGGGCTACGACTCGGTGGCGCTCAAGGCCGACCTGGAGCTGGGCGGGACGGACCAGAAGTTCAACCTTCTGATGGGGCGCCACCTGCAGCAGGAGTACGGCCAGGAGCCGCAGTGCATCCTGACAATGCCGCTGCTCGAAGGTCTGGACGGCGTCGAGAAGATGTCCAAGTCCAAGAACAACTACATCGGCATCACCGAAGAGCCCAACACCATGTTCGCCAAGGTGCTGTCGATTTCGGACACGCTGATGTGGCGCTGGTACACGCTGCTGTCGTTCAAGTCGATGGCGGAGATCGAGGCGCTGAAGAAAGAAGTCGAGGGCGGTCGCAACCCCAAGGACGCGAAGGTGATGCTGGCCAAGGAGATCACGGCGCGCTTCCACAGCGCGGCGGCGGCCGATGCGGCCGAGCAGGACTTCATCAACCGCAGCAAGGGCGGGGTGCCGGACCAGATTCCCGAGGTGACGCTGTCATTGGGTGATGGGGGGGTGCCGATGGGCGTCGCGGCGCTGCTGAATGCGGCCGGTCTGGTGGCGTCGAATGGCGAAGGCAACCGGCTGATCGATGGCGGCGGTGTGCGCATCGACTCGTCGGTGGTCAGCGACAAGGGGCTGAAGCTGGGCGCTGGTGTCTACGTGGTGCAGGTGGGCAAGCGGAAGTTTGCTCGCGTGACGCTGTCGTAAACCTGCACCTCGCGGGATCGGTGCGCCAGCGCGCCCTGTTCCGTTCGTGTCCCCCGGACCGGCTGCGCCGGTCCTCCTCCATTACCTCACTGCACAGAACGCGCTGGCGCACCGATCCTGAAGCAATGTTGGCGCGCGACCGTTGGCGTACCTCGTTGGCGTACCTGCTTGTGCGCGGTTGGAAGGGCTGGGGTGGATGGCGCAGCGAAGTAAAGGAGGAGGGCTGGCACAGCCAGCCCGGGGGACATGAGCGGAGCCGTTCACCCCAGCCCTTCCAACCATGAAGAAGCGCAGGAGCAAGCAAGGCTCAACGCGCCCCAGCCTTCTCCAGCAGAGAAGCCATGGCCGTAAAACCACGGGCCTTCGCCAACGCCAGCGGCATCTGACCACTGCGGTCCGCCAGCTGCAGATTCGCCCCCGCATCGATCAGCGCCTTCAGCGTCGCCTGGTGCCGCTGCCCACCGTCCCCCAGCACGATGGACTCGATCACCGCCGTCCAGTGCAGGTTGTTCACATGGTCCAGCGGTGCGCCAGCGGCAATCAAATGCCGCACTACCCCATCGTGCCCCAGATGCGCCGCTGCGATCAGGGCCGTGCCGTCGTAGCGGCTGGTCACCTGCTTCGCGCTCGCACCCAGTTCCAGCAACACCTTCAGCGTGGCCTCGTCGTCCGCCACCGAAGTGATCGTGACCCCGTCGTAGCGGTCGTTCTCCAGCTTGTCCAGGTCGGCACCGGCCTTTGCCAGCGCCCGGATCGCTTCCCGCTGCCGTGCAAACGCCGCCACGTGCAGCGGCGTGCGGCCGTAGGCGTCGGTCGCATTCAGCGCCGCGCCCGACGCCACCAGACGCTGGATCTTGGCCACGTCGCCCTTGTGCGCGGCCGCGTGCAGCCCGGTGTAGGCTGCGGCCTCGGCCGCGCTGGGCGCGACCTGGGCCTGTGCGCAGACGCCACTGAACGCCAGCGACATGGCCAGCGAAACGACCCGCAGCGTGTTCACTTCAGCAGGTCCGCGACCTTCGCGATGCCGGCGTTGGCGCACTGCTCGTCCAGATGGCCACCGGGCGCACCGCCCACGCCCACCGCACCGATCACCTCGTTGCCGACCTTGACCGGGACACCGCCGCCCAGGATCAGGAAGCCGGGGATGTCCACCAGCGTCGCGGCGCCGGGGTTCTTCTGCACGTTCTCCAGCATCGCGGTGGTCGGGGCCTTGGCGGAGGCCGAGGTGAAGGCCTTGCCCTGGGCCGCGCCGACGGTGTGCGGGCCGGCGTTGTCGGCGCGCTGCAGGACGCGCAGGGTGCCGGCGCGGTCGACCACGGCGGCGGTCACGTTGTAGTTGTTCGCGGCGCAGGCGGCGACGGTGGCCGACGCGATCTGGTTGGCCAGCTCAAGCGACATGTTCTTTTCGGTGCGCACGGCCTGGGCGCTGGCCGCACCGGCGATCAGGGACAGGGCGACAGCGGTGGCGGAAACGACGACTTTCATGGGGTTCTCCTTAGTGGTGTGGGCGGTTCGATCAACCGTGGGAGAACTGTAGAAATTCGCCTTCGTTCACACCATTCGGAGGGCTACGCGAAGGACTCCGTAGAACTACGGATCGACCGACCGACTCAGCGCGCGTCGTGCTCGTCCACCAGCGCCGCGTAGTGGCGGATCAGTTGTGCCAGCGACTCGGCCTGCAGCTTGGCAAACAGGTTGGCGCGGTGGGTCTCGACCGTGCGCGGCGAGAGATCGAGTGCGCGGCCGATCTCCTTGTTGGTCAGGCCCGCCACGATCAGGCCCAGCACCTCGCGCTCGCGTTCGGAGAGTTGCGCGTAGCGCTCGCGCGCCGTGCGGTCGGCCTGGTGGCGCTCGCGCGAGCGCACATGCTGGCGCACCGCATTCTGCAGCGCCTCGATCAACAGTTCGTCGTTGACCGGCTTCTCCAGGAACTCGGCGGCACCGGCCTTGAAGGCGCGGCGGCACATGTCGACCGTGCCGTGGCCGGTGAGCATGATCACCGGCTGGTCCACGCCCTGCGCGACCAGCGTGTCGAGCACGGTCAGGCCGCTGATGCCGGGCATGCGCACGTCCAGCACGATGGCGCCGATGGCTTCGCGGTCGAAGCCGTCGAGAAAGGCCTGCGGGTCGGCCCAGGTGGTCACGCGCAGGCCCACGGTGCCGATCAGCAGCGCCAGGCCCTCGCGCACGGCCGCGTCGTCGTCGATCAGGTGGATGGTGGGCGACAGCGTCGGGCTCATGCGGAGGTCTTCGACAGCGGCAGTCGCAGCGTGAACACCGCGCCACCGTCGGGGCGGTTGGCGGCTGCGAGCGACCCGCCCATGCCTTGAGCGAGCGTCTCGCACAGCGGCAGACCCAGCCCCAGACCGCCGTCGCGGGTCGAGAAGAAAGGCTCGAACAGGCGCGGCAGGGCCTCGGTCGCGATGCCAGGACCCCGGTCGGCGACCACGAGCTCGCCAAGCCCCTGGGCCACACCCACCGACAGCGTCAACGTGCGCCGCGCCGCATCGACACCTTCCATCGCCTGCAGCGCGTTCATCAGCAGGTTGTGCACGATCTGGTCCACGGCCACCGGGTCCGCCTGCACGCGCACGCCCTCGGGCGCCTGCAAGGTCGCTTGCACGCCGCGGCGTCGGCATTCGGGGTCGAGCAGGTGCAGTGCGCGCTGCACCGCCTCGGCGAGATCGACCACGCCGTCCGACGCCTCGGCCCCGCCCTGGTGTTTCGGCCGTTCCACGGCGGTGCGCAGGCGGCCCACCACATCGGCGGCGCGGCGGGCCTGGGCCACGGCCTGTGCCATCGCGCCGCGGGCGGTGTCGAGTTCGGGCGGGTCGTCGGCCAGCAGGCGCTGTGCTGCCTGGGTGTTGGCCAGTACTGCGGTCAGCGGCTGATTCAGTTCGTGCGCCATGCCGGCTGCGAGTTCGCCCAGGGTGTTCAGGCGCGCCACCTGGCCCAGTCGCAGCAGCTCTTCGGCGCGGCGCCGCGCGGTGCGCTGGCGCTGCCATTGCGCCAGCAGCGCCAGCACGCCGGCCACCGCGGCGACCCATCCCAGCATCCGGCCCCAGGGCAGCCGCGACCAGCCCAGTTGCTGGCGGGCCACGACGTCGAACGGCTGGCTGGCGGCCGCCAGGTGTTTGTGGAATTCGAACCGCCAGCCGGTGCCCGCCGACAGGGCCGCCACGTCGCCGGGCTGCAGTTCAAACGCCTGGTCAGCGTGTTCGAGCCGCACCTGCACCGGGCTGGTTTGCGGCTGCATCGGCCACTCGCTCCAGGGCACCATGCCCTTGAGGTCGATGGTCAGCGCAAAGGCCGCGGGCTCGGCCGCCTGCACCAGCCGGTAGCGGCCGGAGCCCAGATCAAGATCCGCCAGGGCGGGGCGCTTGGTGGCTTTCGAGCGCGCCTCGGCGTCGGTCAGCGCCGCCTCAGGCCAGGTGGCGCCACGGTCGCGCCGCTGGACCGCGAGGATGTGCGGATAGAGCGCGGGCAGGCGCTGTTCGGGGGGCGTGGCGCCGGCGCTGTCCGGCCCTGGCTGCAGCAGGGCGAGCGTGTCGAGGATCGCGTCGTGCTGCACCACCTGCTGGCTCAGCAGCCGGTGCACGATGCGGGCGTCGGTCTCGAACAGCGCGCGCTGTTCGTCAATGGATTGGCGGGCGAGCAGCGTGGCACCCGCCAGCGAGACCACGGCCCCGCCGACCCACCACCACACCGATCCACCGCTGGTCCGCATGCGGCGGATTCTGGCACGCGCCACAACGGAGCGTGGGGGGCTAAGGGCCAGCCGCCGGGCCGCCCCAAGGCAGGCCCAGCCCCCTCGGGGGGGCAGCGACCCGCGTCAGCGGCGGAGCGTGGGGGCCTCTCTACTCGAACAGTGGCTTCACCTTCCAGATGTCGTCGGCGTACTCGCGGATCGTGCGGTCGGACGAGAACATGCCCATGCCCGCGACGTTGAGGATGGCGCGGCGGGCCCACTCGTCCGGGCGGCGGTAGACCTCATCGACCTTGAGCTGGGTGGCGATGTAGTCGCCGTAGTCGGCCAGCAGCAGGTAGTAGTCCGACTCCAGCAGGGTGCGGGTGATGTCGTGGAAGCGGTTGGGCTGTTCGGGACTGAAGGCGCCTTCGGCGATGCGGTCGATCGCGGTCTTGAGGTCGTAGTTGTGGTCGTAGTAGCGGCGCGGGTTGTAGCCGCTGGCGCGCAGTGCCGCGACCTGCTCGGTGCGGTTGCCGAAGATGAAGATGTTCTCCAGCCCGACGTTTTCGGCGATCTCGATGTTGGCCCCGTCCCAGGTCCCGATGGTCAGCGCGCCGTTGAGTGCGAACTTCATGTTGCCGGTGCCCGAGGCCTCGGTGCCGGCGGTGGAAATCTGCTCCGACAGGTCGGCCGCCGGGATGATGACTTCGGCCAGCGAGACGCGGTAGTTCGGCAGGAACACCAGCTTGAGCTTGTCGCCGACGCGTTTGTCGTTGTTGATGACCCGCGCGACGTCGTTGATCAGCTTGATCACCAGCTTGGCCATGTAGTAGGCCGACGCGGCCTTGCCACCGAACACCACGGTGCGCGGCACCCAGTTGTGGTTGGGGCGGGCGAGGATCTGCTGGTAGCGGGTGACGACGTGCAGCAGGTTCAGCAACTGGCGCTTGTATTCGTGCATGCGTTTGACCTGCACGTCGAACAGCGCGTCCGGACTGACCACCACGCCGGTCTCGCGCGCGATCCGTTCGGCCAGGCGCTTCTTGTTCTGCGTCTTGGCCAGGCGGAAGGCGCTGTTGAACTCGGGGTCGGCCGCGAACTCGCGCAGCTTGGACAGTTCGTCCAGGTGCCGGCGCCAGGTGGTGCCGATGCGTGCGTCGATCAGCGCCGACAGCGGGCGGTTGGCCTGCGAGAGCCAGCGGCGCGGCGTGATGCCGTTGGTCTTGTTGTTGAAGCGCTCGGGCCAGAGGCGGGCGAAGTCGGCAAAGATGGTGTCGACCATCAACTGGCTGTGCAGGGCCGAGACGCCGTTGACCTTGTGGCTGGCGAGCACCGAGAGGTAGGCCATGCGCACGCGGCGCTGTCCGTGCTCGTCGATCAGGGAGACGCGCCGCAACAGGTCGTTCTCTCCGGGGAACCGGTCGTGCACCTCGGCCAGGAAGCGGGCGTTGAGGTCGTAGATGATGCGCAGGTGGCGCGGCAGCAGCCGGCCCATCATGTCCACCGGCCAGGTCTCCAGCGCCTCGCTCATCAGCGTGTGGTTGGTGTAGCTGAAGATGCGCTGGCACAGGCTCCACGCCTGTTCCCATTCGATCTGGTGCTCGTCGACCAGCAGGCGCATCAGCTCGGGCACGGCCAGCGCGGGGTGGGTGTCGTTCAGGTGGATGGCGACCTTGTCGGCGAGCTGGTCGAAGCTGCCGTGGTTCTTGAGGTAGCGGCGCAGGATGTCCTGC
This sequence comes from Hydrogenophaga sp., assembly GCA_016790705.1. Lineage (GTDB taxonomy): Bacteria > Pseudomonadota > Gammaproteobacteria > Burkholderiales > Burkholderiaceae_C > Hydrogenophaga. The sequence continues at coordinate 920 of JAEUOT010000015.1, read as the reverse complement.
AGCGAGGCGCTGACGAAGAAGTACTCCTGGCGCAGGCGCAGTTCCTTGCCGTGCTCGGTGGAGTCGTCGGGGTAGAGCACGCGCGAGACGTTTTCCGACTGGTTCTTGGCCTCGACGGCGCGCATGTAGTCGCCCTTGTTGAAGGCGTCGAGGTTGATGCCGCTGGTGGCGCGCGCGGTCCACAGGCGCAGGGTGGACACGCTGGTGAGTTCGTGGCCGGGCACGCCGCTGTCGTAGGCGGTGGCGATCACGTCATCGGTGTCGGTCCAGCGCACGTGGTCGCCTTCCTGCACCAGGCGGCCGCCGAACTGCACGCGGTAGCTGAACTCGGGGCGCATGAACTCCCAGGGGTTGCCGTTGACCATCCAGTAGTCGGGCTCCTCGACCTGGCGGCCATCGACGATCTTCTGCGCGAACATGCCGAAGTCGTAGCGGATGCCATAGCCCATGCCCGGCACGCCCAGCGTGGCCATGGAGTCGAGGAAGCAGGCCGCCAGACGCCCCAGGCCACCGTTGCCCAGGCCGGCGTCGGACTCGAGGTCGATCAGGGCGTCGAAGTCGGCCCCCAGCTGGGTGCAGGCTTCCCGGGCCGCGTCGTAGATGCCGACCGACAGCAGGGCGTTGGTCAGCGCGCGACCGGTCAGGAACTCCATCGACAGGTAGTACACGCGTTTGGCGTCGCTGGCCTGCGCGGTGGCCAGGGTCTCGCGCCAGCGGTCCATGGTGCGGTCGCGCACGGCGTGGAACAGGGCGAACAACCAGTCGCGCCGGGTGGCCGAGCGCAGGTCCTTGCCGACCGCGTAGACCAGCCGGTTGGCGATGGACTTGCGCAGTGCGGCGACGGAGTTGTCGAGCTGGTCGTATTCGAACGGGGCGGTGGCGGAGCCGGTGGAGAGCAGGGTGTCGGGCATGGGGCGTTC
>JAEUOT010000002.1 GCA_016790705.1 Hydrogenophaga sp. | reverse complement strand
GACGCTCTGGCCGCGCGTGGTGTCCATGCGCATGTCCAGCGGGCCGTCGTGACGAAAAGAAAAACCCCTCTCGGGGTCGTCGATCTGGGGCGAACTCACACCCAGGTCCATCAGTACCCCGTCCGCACACTGCGGCCCGAGACCACCCAGATGCCGGAAACCCTCGTGACGGATGGAAAACCGCGGGTCGGTCCGCGCCAGCGCCTCGCCGACGGCAATCGCCTGCGGGTCCTTGTCGAACGCCGTCAGCCGCCCCTCGGGCGAGAGCTGCTGAAGGATCAGCCGCGAATGGCCGCCACGCCCGAAAGTCGCATCCACGTACCGGCCATCCGCCCGAACCGCCAGCGCTTGCACGGCTTCGTTGAGCAGGACGGTGTGATGTACCCATGTGTCTGTCACCGTGATCCTCAGAAGGCAAAGTCCTTGAGGACATCGGGCATGGGCTTCTGCATTTCCTCGGCTTCCTTGGCGGCGTAGGACTGCGCATCCCACAGCTCGAGGTAAGACCCCATGCCCAGCAGAACGGCATCGCGGGTGATCCCTGCGGCAGCCCGCAGCTCCGGTGACACCAGGATGCGGCCCGAGGCATCCATCTCCACGTCCATCGCATTGCCCAGGAAGATGCGGCGCCACCACTGGGCGTCCATCGGCAAGGTGGCGATGCGGGCCCGGAATTTTTCCCACTCGTCGCGAGGGAATACCATCAGGCAGCCGTGCGGGTGTTTGGTGATCGTGAGTTGGCCGGTCGCAGCACCCAGGGCGTCACGGTGCCGGGTCGGCATGGAAAGCCGGCCTTTGGCATCGAGACTGAGTGAAGAAAGACCCTGGAACACTGCGTTTTGCCCTGCTAAAACACTTTTCACCACTTAATTGCACTTTTTTCCACTGTAGCAGGAAAACAGGGCAGTGCAACTGCGCAGGCGCAGTTTTTTTCAATGAAATCAACCACTTAGAACACATTTTGAAGCAACTGCCATTCCAAAAACGCTGCAAAAGCAAGCACTTACAGCAGGCAGTGAATGTGATGCATGAAAGCCCTGTTACAGAAAGGGCGGACGACGGACGGCAATGCGCCGGAACACCCCGGGCGGCCCCGCTAATGCAAAAGGCCTCGAACGCCCTGCGGCGTATCGAGGCCTGGACCGGCGCAACCGCCGGAATCAGAGAATGAATCGCGAAAGGTCTTCGTTTCGGCTGAGCTCGGCCAGACGGCTGTTCACGTAGCCGGCGTCGATCACCACCGTGGGGTCCTGCAGCCCGGCCGCGCCGAAGCTGACGTCGTCCAGCAGATGCTCCATCACCGTGGCCAGCCGGCGGGCACCGATGTTCTCGGTGCGCTCATTCACGTCGCAAGCGATCTGAGCAAGCTGACGAATGCCGTCAGGGCGGAAATCCAGTGTGACGCCCTCGGTCGCGAGCAGGGCCTGGTACTGCTTGACCAGGCTGGCGTGGGTGCTGGTGAGGATCGCCTCGAAATCGTCGACCGACAGCGACTGCAACTCGACCCGGATCGGGAAACGCCCCTGCAGTTCAGGAATCAGGTCGCTGGGCTTGGCCAGGTGGAACGCGCCACTGGCGATGAACAGGATGTGGTCGGTCTTGACCATGCCGTACTTGGTCGACACCGTCGTGCCCTCGACCAGCGGCAGCAGGTCGCGCTGCACGCCCTGGCGCGAGACTTCGGCGCCACCGGTTTCACTGCGCGAGGCCACCTTGTCGATCTCGTCGATGAAGACGATGCCGTTCTGCTCGGTGTTGAGCAGCGCGCGCGTGCGCACGTCTTCCTCGTTCACCAGCTTGCCCGCCTCTTCGTCGACCAGCAGCTTCATCGCCTCGGCGATCTTGAGCTTGCGCTTGCGCCGACGCTCCTGCCCCATCTGGCTGAACATGCCGCGCAACTGTTCGGCCATCTCTTCCATGCCCGCCGGCCCCATAACCTGCATGTTGGGCGCAGACTCCGCCAGATCGATCTCGATCTCGCGGTCGTCGAGCTGGCCTTCGCGCAGCTTCTTGCGGAAGGCCTGGCGCGCCGTGCTGTCGGGATTGGGTTGCGGTTCACCGGACATGCCGCGCGGCGGGGGCAGCAGCACGTCGAGGATGCGCTCCTCGGCGGCATCCTCGGCCCGCATCCGCTGCTTGCGCATGTCGGACTCGCGGGTCTGCTTGACCGCCATCTCGACCAGATCGCGCACGATGCTGTCGACGTCCTTGCCGACATAGCCGACCTCGGTGAACTTGGTGGCCTCGACCTTGATGAAGGGCGCGTCGGCCAGGCGGGCCAGGCGGCGAGCGATTTCGGTTTTGCCCACGCCCGTCGGGCCGATCATCAGGATGTTCTTGGGAGTGATTTCCGGCCGTAGTTTCTCGTCGACCTGCTGACGACGCCAGCGGTTGCGCAGCGCGATCGCCACGGCGCGCTTGGCACCGTTCTGGCCAATGATGAAGCGGTCGAGCTCGGAAACGATCTCTTGTGGCGTCATTGAAGACATGACTTAGAGCACCTCGACGGTGTGGTTCATGTTGGTGTAGATGCAGATCTCGCCGGCGATCGCCAGCGACTGCCGCACCACGTCTTCGGCGCTGAGCGCGGTGTGCTGCACCAGCGCACGCGCGGCGGCCTGCGCGTAGGCGCCGCCCGAGCCGATGGCAACGACGCCATGCTCAGGCTCCAGCACGTCGCCGTTGCCGGTGATGATCAGCGCGGCGCTGCGGTCGCCGACCGCCAGCATCGCTTCGAGCCGCCGCAGCACGCGGTCGGTGCGCCAGTCGCGCGTGAGGTCGATGGCGGCGCGCACCAGATGGCCCTGGTGTTTCTCCAGCTTGGCCTCGAAGCGCTCGAACAGTGTGAAGGCGTCGGCCGTGGCACCGGCGAATCCCGCCAGCACCTGGTCGCGGTAGAGCTTGCGCACCTTGCGCGCCGTGCCCTTGACAACGACGTTGCCCAGCGTGACCTGCCCGTCGCCACCGATGGCGACCTGAACGCCCTCCGGCGTCTCGCGACGAACACAAACGATGGTGGTTCCGTGAAAAGTTTCCATAAGAAAGGAATGTGGTGACGGTCAGGCCGTTCTCAAGCCATAACGGAAGGAAGAAGGGGAGCCCTTCCAGGGCACTGCGGAACCGGCTCCGCCGGGCCACCAGTGCCGCCCCCTGGGGGGTAACGCTGCGGGCGGCGCGGGAGGGCCCCCTCTAGTCGTTGCGCAGAACGACCTTGGCGTACTCGGTGATACCGATCACATTGAAGAAAGCCGACACCAGCCGGTGTACATCGACGAACTGAACCAGGCGCCCCGAGGCATGGTGCCCGGCCACCCAGTTAAGCAGCGTTCCGGCCGCCGAGAAATCCACCCGGATCAGGTTACGGCAGGAGATGATCATCACGTCCGCGCCCTGCAGCCGGTGTTCGAGATCCACCAGCGTCGCCTGCGGGTCCCCGCGGATTTCCCCCGAGAGTTCGACCAGCCCCAGGTGGTTGAACTCGGTCGACGGCCCGTCCACGCCCGAGTCGCCGGAATATCCGGAAGGGATGGTCTCTCGAACCGCCTCACCCAGCACCGAAGCGCCCTCCTCGGCCTCGGCCTTGCCGGAAGTCAATGCCTTGAAACGGCAACGCGGGCGCTCCCATCCAGGCGGAGACACCTCGTAGGTCACGCAAAAATCCAGCGCCGTCAGTTCGAACTCGTCCGGGCGGTTCATGACCCGCAGCACGGCCATGCGCAGCTCCCACCAGAGCTGCTCCACATCACGCCGCCCCGACGGCGTGAGTTGCTTGAGCAGCTCGCGCAACTGCGACGCCCCCGTGAAGGCCAAGTCCACCTCCTGGTCACCCCAGAGGGTGAACACGCCCAGCAAGGCACGGGCAGCCTTGACATCGATGCTCTCGATCTCCGACCAGTCCAGCACCCAGGGCTGCGGCGTGCGCAGCAACACGTTCTGGAGCGTGCCCACAGCGTGGGCATCCAGTTCCGGATCGGTGACCCAGGCGGCCCGGGTCAGCGACGACGACGGCGTGAACGCCTTGCCGGTCATCGCAGAGACGATCCCGGGCATGTCGTACCACTGGGGTGCCGAGCGCCCGAACCGGTTCACGAAATCCACGGCCTGGCTTTCGAACGGCGCCATCTGCCCGGTCGCGCGATACAGGTCGAACAGCGCCAGCCAGTCGTCCAGCTGATTTTCGCGGGGACCGCCAGCCTCGATGGTCTCCTTCAAACCCTGTTCCGCACCCGCGTCATCGCCGTTCGCAAAGCGGATTGCCGCTTCCTCGACCTCGGGATCCTGAACGATTTCCTGAACGTCCAGCGCATAGAAATGCGAGGCGGAGAACCCTGAGCCCGACCCTGTGCGGGCCGACGGCGCCAGCGGCGCACTGGCAGTGGGCGCCATCAGGCCGGTGCGCGCGGCTGAGGGCGCAGCGGCGGGTGCCGACTTGGGCGGCGGCACGGCCTCCCGCAACACCGGGACTTGCCGCCCCGGCGCCGGCATCGGCGCGGTGGACATGGGCGTGGTCAACGGCACCGGCGGTGAGGTGGTCGCCTCCGCGTCGCCAAGGCTGGCCGCCTCGGTTTCGTTGTATTGGGCGTCCAGGCGCTTTTGTTCGACGGTGGGCGTCGCAGGCTGGGGCTTTTCCCTCTTGCGCTCCAGCGGACTGCCGCCCGTCGAGTGCGCGCTGTTCCCCGCAGTGGTCAGGGAATCCGGACCCTTGGTCTTCCACCACTGCATCGACATCTGCGCTTCGATCTCGTCGATCTTCTTGAGCGTCATCGCCCGGTCGTCCGGCTTGGACGGCAGACTGCTCTGGAAGAACGAAGGCCGCACGCCCTGGCCACCTTCGCCGTTGACTTCGCGGCTGCGGATCTTGCGCAGCATGTCGAACTCGCGCTTGCGCACGAAGTCGTTGCGCCGCTTGCGCTCGATCATCTCCTTGAGCGCGGCTTTGTTGTATTCGCTCTCGCGGTCGGCCGTGCGCGTGTCCAGGTCGGACCAGCTCGTGGTCGGGTGACGCACGAACTTCACCACCTTCGACAGAAAGCCGCCGTTGGAGTCGTCCTTGGACATGAGGAGAGAGAGGCCTGTGGATTCGGTTCGGGACGTCGACGGAGATCAGTCGCCGAACATCTTCTGCTTGAGCTCGCGGCGCTGCTGCGCCTCCAGAGAGAGGCTGGCGGTCGGGCGCGCCATCAGACGACCCACACCAATCGGCTCTCCGGTCTCTTCACAGTAGCCGTAATCCCCCGAATCGATGCGGGCGATGGCCTGTTCGATCTTCTTGAGCAACTTGCGCTCGCGGTCGCGAGTCCGCAGTTCCAGGGCGTGCTCCTCCTCGATCGTGGCCCGATCCGCCGGATCGGGCACCACGACGGTGTCTTCACGCAGGTGTTCGGTGGTTTCGCCGGCGTTCGCCAGCATGTCGTCCTTGAGCTGGCTGAGCTTTCGACGGAAGAAAGCCAGTTGCACATCGTTCATGTATTCCGAATCGGGCATGGCCTGCACGTCCTGATCGGTCAGTTTGTCGACGGGCACGGTCTTCCAGTTGTTGGCCCGCTTCGGGTCTTTCTGGATGGCGGAGGGCGCGGGAGCAGTCATCACACGTTCGTTCGAAAAAGAGAAAGTCGCCTTGGCGGCGTCGGGAGCATGGGTCGGAACCACGGCGGCCTGCGTCATCTGCTCCATCATCACCTTCTTCGCCGCACGCTTGCCCAACGGGCGCGGGGTGGGCTCGATGACAACGGGGGCAGGCGCAGGTGCGGGCGCCACAGCGGCGACCGTCACAGCCTTGGCCGACGTCTTTCTGGAAGCCTCCGTCGACACCGACGGAAGCGGTTTCTTGGCGGGCAGATCCTTGGCGGCAGGCGCCTTGGAGGTGACCGTCTTGGGGGCAGTCGTCTTGACCGCCTTGACCGGTGCCGCAGGCGCACTGGCTTTGCCAGCCGCCGCCTTTTTGGTCACGGGCGCTGCCACGGTCTTCTTGACCGCCGCCTTCGCCACCGGTTTGGTTGCAACCTTTGGTGCCGCTTTTTTCGGCGCCGGCTTGGCCACCGGCTTGCTGGCGGCCTTGGTCGCCGCCTTGGCTGGCGCTTTTTTCGCAGGAGAGGGCTTGCTTGCCGTCGGCTTCACTGCAGACGCAACCCGACCTTTGCCGGCCGCAGCGGCGGACTTCCGGTTCTTGGCGGTGGTGGTGGCCGGGGCTTTCACAAGGGATCTCCTCTCAGTGCCTGACGCTGCCTGACGCTCGGGGTGCGGGGCCTGGATGGATTTCCTGGCCGCCGCGCCTGGCTCGGTCGAAACCGACTGGTTATACGTTATACCCCGTTTGCGGACCGAGGATTCACCGGCATCCACACGCTGGCGAGCCGTCGTCCCCTGCGGTCGGGGCTGCCCCGACTTGGGCGGCGATTGTAACGACGCAGGCGTAGCAGGCACTGACTTTGGCTCTGAGGGAAAACCCAGCCGTTGGAGAAGCGAGACAAACAACATCTGGGGCTTTCGTTTCCGCTTCGTTGAGGCAGCCGACCACTCAGACCAGCGACTGGTCAAGGCCCTGGACCAGGATGTCCTTGGGCAGATCGATGCCGATGAACACCATCTTGCTGGTGCGAGCCTCCCCCTCGGCCCACGCCGGCCCGAGGTCGCTGCCCATGAGTTGGTGGACGCCCTGGAAGATCACCTTGCGGTCGGTGCCCTTCATGTTCAGGACACCCTTGTAGCGCAGCATCTTGGGCCCGTAGACCTGCACCACGGCGCCCAGGAAGTCCTCCAGCTTGGCGGGATCGAAGGCGCGGTCAGAGCGGTAGACGAAGCTCTTCACATCGTCGTCGTGATGGTGGTGGTGCCCGTGCGCGTGACCGTGCTGGTGCGAGGGGTGGTTACAGTGCTCGCCGTGTTCGTGGTCATGGTCGTGGTGGTCATGACCATGGTCGTGCGCGTGGTCGTCCACGGTCAGGAAGTCGGGATCGATGTCCAGCTTGGCGTTCAGGTTGAAGCCGCGCAGGTCGAACACCTCCTTGATCGCAACATCGCCAAAATGCACCGTGCGCATCGGCGCGCGCGGGTTCATGTGCTTGAGGCGGTGGATCAGGGCGTCCACCTCGTCTTTGGACACCAGATCGGCCTTGCTGATGAAGATCTGGTCGGCAAAGCCGACTTGGCGGCGAGCCTCCTGGCGGTCGTTGAGCTGCTGGGCGGCGTGCTTGGCGTCGACCAGGGTCAGGATCGAATCCAGCAGGTACTGCTCGGCGACCTCGTCGTCCATGAAGAAGGTCTGCGCCACCGGGCCGGGGTCGGCCAGTCCCGTGGTCTCGATCACCACCCGCTCGAAATCCAGCTCGCCCTTGCGCTTTTTCTGGGCCAGGTCGGCCAGCGTCGCGCGCAGGTCGTCGCGAATGGTGCAGCAGATGCAGCCATTGCTCATCTGGATGATGTTTTCCTGCGTGTCCGAGACCAGGATGTCGTTGTCGATGTTCTCTTCACCGAACTCGTTTTCCACCACCGCGATCTTCTGGCCGTGGGCCTCGGTCAGCACGCGCTTGAGCAGCGTGGTTTTTCCCGAGCCGAGGAAGCCGGTGAGGATGGTGGCGGGAATGAGCGACATGGCGGGTTCCGTATGCAAAAAGCAGGCCGGGAGTGTAGTGCAGCGGTGTGACCCTGACCTGTCTACAGCTTTTTCATCACCACCAGCCCCTTGAGGTACTCGCCTTCCGGGAACGCGGTGGTCATCGGGTGGTCGCAGGCGCCGCCCAGGCGCTGGAGGATGGCGCCGTCCACGCCCGCGTCGCTGGCGGCCGAGGCCACGATCTTGTGGAACAGCTCGACACCGATGCCGCCCGAGCACGAAAACGTGAACAGCACGCCGCCCGGCGGCAGCAGCTTGAAGGCCAGCCGGTTGATGTCCT
>JAEUOT010000045.1 GCA_016790705.1 Hydrogenophaga sp. | reverse complement strand
AGTACCTCAAGGGCGACGGCGAACCGGGAGCCGGCTCATGAACGCCGTGGTTCCGACCGCCGATGCCTTGCGCGAGGCCCTGCAGGCCGCGCTGACGCCGAGCCATCTCGACGTGATCGACGAAAGTGCTGCTCACGCCGGCCACGCCGGGGCCAACGGCCTGGGTGTTGGCACCCATTTTCGGGTCCGCATTGCGGCCCCTTCCTTTGCGGGCAAGAGCCGCGTGGCACAGCATCGCCTTGTGTATGATGCGCTGCGCCATTTCACCGACGCCGGCCTCCATGCGCTGGCCATCGAAATCCACCACGGAAACACACCCTGAAGTTCTCCCTGTCGGCACTGACCGCAGCCACCCTGATTGCCGCCGCACCGCTGGCTTTCGCGCAGAACGTTGCCATCGTCAACGGCAAGGCCGTGCCCACCTCGCGCCTGACCGTGCTGGAGCAGCAGATCGCCGCCTCCGGCCGCCCGGTCGACGACGCCACCCGCGCCCAGATCAAGGAAGAGGTCATCCTGCGTGAAGTGTTCGTGCAGGAAGCCCAGAAGCGCGGCATCGCCGCCACCGACGAGTACAAGAACCAGATGGAGTTGGCCCGCCAGACCATCCTGATCCGTGCCCTGTTCGCCGACTTCCAGAAGAAGAACCCCGTCTCCGACGCGGTGCTCAAGGCCGAATACGACAAGTTCACCGCGGCCAACGGCGGCAAGGAATACCGCGCCCGCCACATCCTGGTGGAGAAGGAAGACGACGCCAAGGCCATCATCGCGGCCATCAAGGGCGGCGCCAAGTTCGAAGACCAGGCCAAGGCCAAGTCCAAGGACCCCGGATCCGGCGCCAACGGTGGTGACCTCGACTGGGCCAACGCCGCCAGCTACGTCTCGGAATTCTCCGAAGCCATGATCAAGCTCGACAAGGGTCAGATGACCGAGGCGCCGGTCAAGAGCCAGTTCGGCTGGCACATCATCCGTGTCGACGACGTGCGCCAGGCCAAGCTGCCCAGCTTCGAAGAGCTCAAGCCGCAGATCGCCCAGCAGATGCAGCAGCAGAAACTGGCCGAGTTCCAGAAGACCCTGCGCGAGAAGGCGAAGATCCAGTAAGGATCACCTCCCGACCCGAAAAAACGCGGCCCCGTCCGCGTTTTTTTGTGCCCGGAACTCGGTGGACCCATCCGTTCCCGACGTATTGGATTTGATCAAACTTCTCGAATTCATCGTTTTAATGGCAGAATTCGACATCCATTTGATCAAATCCAGCCCATGACGGCGCCCACCGACATACGAAACTTTCTGAGCGAACACCGCATCCACGAGGTCGAATGCGTGATCCCCGACATGACCGGGATCGCACGGGGCAAGATCCTGCCCAAGGACCTGTTCCTCAACTCCGGGCACATGCGCCTGCCCAAGAGCGTGCTGCTCAACACCGTCAACGGCCAGCAGCCCGACAACGCCGCGTTCGTCGGCGACACCGACCCGGACATGGTCTGCGTGCCCGACATGTCGACCGCCCGCATGGTGCCCTGGGCGGCCGAACAGGTGGCGGTGATCATCCACGACTGCGAAGAGTTCGATGGCTCGCCGGTGGCGCTCTCGCCGCGCAGCGTGCTGCGCCGGGTGCTGGCGCTCTATGACGCGCAGGGCTGGCAGCCGGTGGTCGCGCCGGAGATGGAGTTCTACCTGGTCGCGCGTCACCAGAACCCGCACGAACCGCTGCAGCCGCCGCTGGGCCGCACCGGCAAGCCCGAGGCTGGCCGCCAGTCGTACTCGATCGACGCGGTCAACGACTTCGACCCGTTCTTCCTGGAGCTCTCGCGCTTCTGCGAGGTGCACCGGCTGGGCGTCGAGACCCTGATCCACGAGGCCGGCGCCGGCCAGATGGAGATCAACTTCACCCACGGCGACGCGATGGATCTGGCCGACCGGGTGTTCCTGTTCAAGCGCACGGTGCGCGAAACTGCGCTGCGCCACGGCATCTTCGCCACCTTCATGGCCAAGCCGATGGAGGCCGAGCCCGGCAGCGCGATGCACATCCACCAGAGCATCCTCGACCGCGAGACCGGTCGCAACATCTTCAGCGACGAGGACGGCGCGGTGACGCCCGCCTTCCGCCACTACATTGCCGGCCTGCAGCGCTACGTGCCGCAGGTGATGCCGATGCTGGCGCCCTACGTCAACTCCTACCGCCGTCTCTCGCGCTACATGTCGGCGCCGATCAACGTGCAGTGGGGCTACGACAACCGCACCTGCGGCATTCGCGTGCCCGAGTCGGACGCGGCCAACCGCCGGCTGGAAAATCGCGTGCCGGGCGTGGACGTGAATCCCTACCTCGCGATGGCCGCGACGCTCACGGCCGGCTACCTCGGTCTGGTGGAAAAGCGCCAGCCGACCGAACCGATGAAAGGCAGCGCCTGGGACCGCGACTACGAGCTGCCGAGCCACATGGAGGATTCGATCCGACGCATGCGCGAGTGCGAGGCGCTGCGCGATGTGCTCGGCGGCGCCTTCATCGACGCCTTCCTCGCGGTCAAGGAACTCGAATACGCGACCTACAACCGCGTGATCAGCTCGTGGGAGCGCGAACACCTGCTGTTGCTGGTCTGAGGAGCCCACGATGGATACATCAACCACGCAACGCGCCAGCCGCCAGGGGCTGGACTGGGCCCGCGCCGAGGCCTTCCTGGCTGCGGAACGCGCGCGCTTCGCAAGCGACAACCCGCGCTCGGCCGAACTGGCGGCCCGAGCCCGGCACCACCTGCTGTTCGGTGTGCCGCTGCACTGGATGAACGACTGGGGCACGCCGTTTGCGCTGCACGTCGCGCAAGCCAGTGGCGCCCAGGTCACCGATGTCGACGGTCACACGCTGATCGACTTCTGCCTCGGCGACACCGGTGCCATGTTCGGTCACGCACCCGCGCCCGTGGCGGCTGCGGTCGCCCGGCAGGCCACTCGCGGCTACACCACCATGCTGGCGACCGAAGATGCCGCCGTGGTCGGCGAGCTGCTGGCGCAGCGCTTCGGCCTGCCGGTCTGGCAGTTCGCCATGAGCGCCACCGATGCCAACCGCTACATCGTGCGCTGGATCCGCGCCGCCACCGGCCGCAAGAAGATCCTGGTGTTCAACGGCTGCTACCACGGCACCATCGAAGACGTGTTCGTCGACCTGGTCGACGGCCGTCCGGTGCAGCGTGACAGCCTGCTCGGGCAGGTCCACAACCTGCTGGACCACACGGTCGTGGTTGAGTTCAACGACCTTGCCGCCCTCGACGCGGCCCTGGCCGGTGGCGACGTGGCCTGCGTGCTGGCCGAGCCGGTGATGACCAACATCGGCATGGTGCTGCCCGAGCCGGGTTTCTGGGACGAGGCGCAGAAGATCATCCGCCGCCACGGCACGCTGCTGGTGATGGACGAAACCCACACCATCAGCACCGGCCCCGGCGGCTACGCCCGCGCCCACGGCATCGACGCCGACGCGCTGGTGCTGGGCAAGCCAGTGGGCGGCGGCGTGCCCTGCGCGGTCTACGGCATGAGTGCCGCCCTCGCAGCCCGCGCCGAGCAGGCCAAGCGCGAAGCCCCGCCCGGCCACAGCGGCATCGGCACCACGCTGACCGGCAACATGCTCGCCATGTCGGCCATGCGGGCCGCACTGACCGACGTCATGACACCCGATGCCTACGGCCACATGCTGGGGCTGGCGCACCGGCTCGCCGCCGGGCTGCGCCGTGTCATTGCCCACCACGGACTGCCCTGGTGCGTGACCCAAGTCGGCGCGCGCACCGAGTTCCAGTTCTGCCCCGCGCCGCCACGCAACGGCAGCGAGGCCGACCGCATCCTCGACGGCGAGCTGGAGCACCTGATCCATCTGGGCCTGCTCAACCGGGGCGTGATGATCACGCCCTTCCACAACATGATGCTGGTGTGCCCGCAGACCACGGACGAGCATGTGGCCTCGCTGCTGGGGGCCCTGGACGAGGTGCTCGTTCGGGTGACACCGCCCCGCTGAACCCTGGCCATGAAGACCATCGCCCCCTCGACGCTGCAGGACGAGACCTATTCACGGCTGCGGCAGTGGGTGACCGTGGGCCAGTTCCTGCCCGGCGAGCGGCTGAAGATCCACGCCATCGCAGAGAAACTGGGGGTGGGCGTGATGCCGGTGCGTGCCGCGCTGCAGCGGCTGGCCGCCGAGGGCGCCCTGGTCAATGTGCCGCACGCCGGCATGCAGGTGCCCAAGCTCTCGCTGGCCGAGTTCGACGACGTATTGCAGACCCGGCTGCTGCTCGAAGGCGAGGCCGCCGAGCGCGGTGCGCATCGGCTGGACGCGGCCGGCGTGGCCGAGCTGCTGGCGCTGGAGCAACAGATGCGCGACGCGCTCAAGGCCAACGACGCCAAGGGCTATCTCGACGCCAACGAGCTGTTCCACCTGCGCCTGTACCAGGCCGCCGCCTCCCCCACCCTGCTCTCGCTGATCGAGACCGTCTGGCTCAAGGTCGGCCCGCTGTCCAACAAGCTGTTCGACGTGCCGGCGTCGCTGCGGGTCATCAACGAGGCGCACAGCGACGCCGTCATGGCGCTGCGGCTGCGCGACAGCGCCGGGGTGCGGCGCGCCATCGAGAAGGATTTGTTTGTGGCGGCGCAGTTCTTGCGGCCGTTCTGCGGCTGAGGGGTCGCCGCGAAAGGTGTCAGCCGCGCCACCAGACCACGGCGCTCAGCAGACCGATCATCACCGGCTGGTGCAGCAGGTAATACGACAGGCTCCAGCGCCCCAGCACCACCAGTCCGCGCTTCGGCCCCACCGCTGGCGCGTCGCCCGCGCCCAGCCACTGCGGGCGGTTGCGAAGCAGCCAGCGCCCCGCCGCCAGCCCCCACCACATCACGCCCAGCCAGGGCAGCACCGGCGCGTAGTCCTCGGTCACTGGCAACTGGCTGATGAACCCGAGTGCGTTCCAGCCCGGCTGGTTGAGGAAGGCCAGCGACGGCAGCGCACCAATCACCAGCGGCGCCACCCACTTCATCGAGATCGCCAGCGCGCCCAGCGGCCAGAGCCAGCCCCCCCAACCCGCCGTCAGCCTGACCACGACCAGCATGGCTGCGATGCCATGCAGGATGCCGAAATAGATGAAGGTGTTCGGGAACATCAGCCACGAGCCAAGGCTCACCAGCAATGCCCCGCCGGCCACCTGCGCCCAGCGCTTCCAGAACCGGGACCAGTCCTGTCCCTGCTCGACCGCCACCGCCTGCGACAGCCCGGCGGTGAACAGGAACAGGCTCACGATGCACGTGCGCTGCCAGGTCCAGAACGGGTCGTCGTAGAAGTCCTGCCGGGTGAACCCGAAGTAGGTCAGGTCAAAGCAGAAATGGAACGCCGTCATCCACAGCATCGCGATGGCGCGCAGGATGTCGATGCGGTCCAGCCGCCGGATCGCCACGCGCGGAACGGCCGACATCAGACCTGACACGATTGGTGATGAATCGCCAACAGCAACTGCGCCAGCTCCCGCGGCGCACTGACCATCGGATCGTGGCCGGTCGCCAGTTCGTAGACCTTCCAGCCCGGTTCGCTGCGCACGCGCTGTCGGGCGACGTCAATGGTCGGCAGCGCCGGGGTCGTGCAGTCGATGAAACTGCGCGGGATGGCGGCGACAACATCCGGGTCAAAGTCCAGCGGTGCCTGATAGACCCGCAAGGGCTGCGGAGTCTGGCGACGGTTGACCCAGTCGCAGTCAGCGCCGTCCAGACCGAACACGCTCGCATCGGGCGGCGGAAAGCTCAGTCCGCCGCTTGCCTGGGCATCCGCCAGGCGCTTGGCCACCGTTTCGGGCGCATGCGGCGTGCTCCAGCTTTCGCCCGGTCTGGGCACGCTGGCGTCCAGATAGACTAGGTGGCACAACAGCCCGGGGTGCGAGCGCTGCAGCCGGTCCGCGACGCAGGTGATCAGGTTGCCGGCATAGCTGTGGCCGACCAGGACCACACGCTGCAACTCCTCGGCTGTGATCAGGCCGATGATGTCCTGGACGTGGGTGTCGATGCCCACCGAAGGGCTCATCAGGTGCGCCCGCTCGCCGACGCCGGTGAGGGTGACAGCATGGGCGTCGACCCCAGCGCCGCGCAGCAGCGGCAACACACGTTTCCAGCACCAGGCGCCGTGCCAGGAACCATGGACGAGAACGATGCTGGTGCGGGAGCGTTCTTGGGGTGCAGACATGGCGGTCGATCTCCGGGACAATATCGGGTTCGTCGTTCGGGCTTCGATTCTGCCCGCTGTCCGCCCCATTTCTCTCCATGCTGCCCCACCAACTCGAACTGCTTGCCCCCGCCCGCGACGCCGACATCGGCATCGAGGCCGTGAACCACGGGGCCGACGCGGTCTACATCGGCGGCCCCGGCTTCGGCGCCCGCGCCACCGCCGACAACTCGGTGCAGGACATCGCCCGGCTGGTCAAACACGCCCACCGCTACAACAGCCGCATCTTCGTCACGCTCAACACCATCCTGCGCGACGACGAGCTGGAGCCGGCGCGCAAGCTCGCCTGGCAGCTCTACGACGCCGGCGTGGACGCGCTGATCGTGCAGGACATGGGCCTGCTGGAGATCGACCTGCCGCCGATCCAGTTGCACGCCAGCACCCAGACCGACATCCGCACGCCCGAGAAGGCGCGCTTCCTGCAGGACGCGGGTTTGAGCCAGATCGTGCTGGCGCGCGAACTGACGCTGCAGCAGATCGCCGCCATCGACAACGCGCTGGGCCCCAAGGACGCGCCCGGCCGCGCCATCCTCGAATTCTTCGTGCACGGCGCGCTCTGTGTGGCCTACAGCGGCCAGTGCTACATCAGCCACGCCCACACCGGCCGCAGCGCCAACCGCGGCGACTGCTCGCAGGCCTGCCGCCTGCCGTATGAGGTCAAGGACAGCCAGGGCCGCATCGTGGCGCACGACAAGCACGTGCTCTCGATGAAGGACAACAACCAGAGCGACAACCTGCGCGAGATCATCGACGCCGGCGTGCGCAGCTTCAAGATCGAAGGCCGCTACAAGGACATGGCCTACGTGAAGAACATCACCGCGCACTACCGCGTGCTGCTCGACGAAATCCTGGAGGAACGGCCCGAACTGGCCCGCGCCAGCAGCGGCGAATGCACCTTCCACTTCCAGCCCGACCCGGACCAGAACTTCAACCGCGAGTTCACCGATTACTTCGTGCAGGGCCGCAAGGAAGACATCGGCGCCTTCGACACGCCCAAGAACCCCGGCCGCCCGATCGGCTACGTGACCGCCACCGGACCGAACTTCGTCGAGCTGCAGACCGACGACCAGGACACGGTCATCCACAACGGCGACGGCCTGTGCTACCTGGACCTGCAGAAGGAACTGGTGGGCCTGCAGATCAACCGTGCCGAAGCGGTGAACAAGAAAGGGCTCTGGCGGGTATTCCCCAAGGACCCGATGGAAGGCTTCAAGGACCTGCGCAAGGGTGTGCAGGTCAACCGCAACCGCGACATGGACTGGGTGCGGGGTCTGGAGAAAAAATCGGCCGAGCGGCGCATCGGCGCCTGGCTCACGCTGGATGAAACGGCCGAAGGCCTGAGCCTGACCATCACCGACGAAGACGGGCACAGCGGCCGCGCCACCCTGCCCGGCGCGCCCCAGGACGCCAAAGACCCCAGCCAGGCCGAAAACAAACTGCGCGAGAACCTCTCGCGCCTGGGCGACACGCTGTTCCAGCCGCTGGACGTGACGCTCAACCTGAACGGCCCGCGCTTCGTGCCCGCGTCGCAGCTCAACGCCCTGCGCCGCGAGGCCGTGGAAGGCCTGGAAGCGGCGCGCGCTGCCGCCTGGACGCGCCTGCCACGTGCGAAGCCGGTCGAGCCCCCGGTGGTCTACCCGGAAGACACGCTGACCTACCTGGCCAACGTTTTCAACCACAAGGCGCGCGACTTCTACGCCAAGCACGGCGTGAAGGTCATCGCCGCCGCCTACGAGAGCCATGAGGAAGAAGGCGAAGTCAGCCTGATGATCACCAAGCACTGCGTGCGCTACTCGCTCAGCCTCTGCCCCAAACAGGCCAAGGGCGTGACGGGCGTGCAAGGCACGGTCAAGGCCGAGCCCATGCAATTGATCAATGGCAAGGAAAAGCTCACCCTGCGCTTCGACTGCAAGCCCTGCGAGATGCACGTGGTCGGCAAGATCAAGCGCAGCGTGATGAACGCGGTGCCGGCGAGCCCGGTGACCTTCTACCGGACGCGGCCCGTGGCCAAGGCCTGAGCGGTCAGGCCTCTTCCCGGGCCTCGACCACCAGTTCCTTCACCCGGACACCGTGCACGCCGGCGATGGCCCGGATGCGGATGCCCTCCTCGGCTTCCAGCCGCAACCGGTGGTGATAGTCCAGGCCGTCGGTCTGGCCCGGGTTGTGGGCGGGTATGCGACGCGACCACTGGCGCCGGCCGTCGAATTCGACCGTCAGTTCGAGCCAGGCGTCCTCATCAGGCGCCGTCGGCACATGGACCAGCAGGCTGACGTCGACATCAAACACGCGTCCCCGGCCGTTGAGACCGGGGATGTTCAGGACAGCGACGCTGTCGCTGCCCTCGACGCGCCAATGCTCCGGGGCCGCTCCCCGGCTCACTTCGCCGCGTCGCCCTGGCTGCTCCAGTGGCTGGCGCGATCGTCCAGCCAGCCGTCGTCGCGCTGCAGGCCGATCCAGGTGTTGAGCAGGTTCAGGAAGTCGGCGTCACCCTTGCGGATCGCCATCGCGGCGCGCGTCGTGGCCAGCGGTTTGTCCAGCGGGAAACGCAGTTGGCCCGCGCCCTTTTCCTCCACCAGGGACGGCGCGATGGTCGGCAGCAGGGTCGCGTGCACCTTGCCGGTCCTCACTGCTTCCAGCGGATTGGGCAGGTCGGTCACCAGGGTCGCCTTGGGGAACACACGCTTGGCCAACTGGGCCTGCACGGTGTTGGCGTCCACCGCGATGCGCACATCCGGCTTGTTGAAGTCGGCCATGTGATGCGCGTTCGGCGCGAGCTTCTGGCTAGCCACCAGATAGACGCCTTCGTCGGCGGTCGGCTGGGTGAAGTTGACCACCAGCGCGCGCGGCATCGTGACCCACAGACCGGAGATCACCACATCGAACTGGTGTCCCAACAGGTCGGGCACCACCTGTGGCCAAGACGTCTGCACGAACTCGATGTCGACACCAAGGTCGTCGGCCAGCCGCCGCGCCATGTCGACGCTGTAGCCGCTGAGCTCGCCCTTGGCGTTGACCATGACCATCGGTTCATCGGGCACCACGCCGATGCGGATGGTGCCGCGCTGGCGGATGGTGGCCAGGGTGTCTTCGCTGGGGCCGCGGTAGATCGAAAGCTCCGCACGCGCCGGTCGGGCAGCAGGGTCGGATTCGCTGGCCACATAACCCGACGCACGGGCCGGCTTGGTCTGGGTCTGCGCCAGCGCGGAGCCGACGGTCATCGCCAGGGAGGCCGCCAGCGCCAAACGCAACAACCGTTGCGGGAAAGAAGTTTGGAATGCGGTGTTCATGTGTGTTCTCCCTGCTGATCAGTAGCCGCCGCCGTTGCGCTGGAAGTACACCCGGTGGCTGGCGTCGCGGTCGTCGACGGCCTGGAAGCCGTTGCCCTGACGAGAGATGTTGAACACATGGCGCCCGGCCTCCATGCGGTTGCCACGCACATAGCCGGAAAAGCTGTTGTTGCCGGCGTAGCCGTTGAGGCTGCCGCCGGGCAGGATGTTGACCTGCACGTTGGTGCCTTCGAAGCTGTCGTAGCCGCTGAAATTGCCCACCGACCAGGACGAGACGTCTTGCTGCTGCGCCTGGCTGTTCTTGCTGCTGGCGATGGCACCGATGATGGCCAGGCCGGCAATCGCGCCGATGGCCGTCTTCTCGCCGTGGGAGAGACCGCTGCCGCCACCGACACGGAATTCGCCCGCGCAACCCTGATCCACCCAGACCCCACCACGGTCATACCCCCATGTCCGGTTCTCCCGGCAGCCGGTCTTGGACAACTGGTGGATCAGATCCACCCGGTTGTCGGTGCGGATAGGGCAGTACCGGTATCGGTAGCTGTCGCTCTCGCAACGGATGGTGGTCTCGGCCTGCGCGGCCAATGGCCCCGCAGCCATCGCCACGCAGAGCGTGGCGCTGAGCGCGCGCTGGAAGCTGATGCCTGACATGGGATCCTCCGTAGTAATTGAACCGGCTGAGGGCCGCCTATCACAGGCACTTTGCCAAGAAGGCGCCTTCCGCATGATGCCTCAAACGGATCGGATTTATTTCACGCCCAATGCCGCATCAGTTGCCAAAAAGCACCAACTCACGCGCATGCACCCACTTACCAGTGCTACTCAGGGGGGGCTCGAAAAAAAACCCGTGGCAAAAGGCACACGGGTTGACGGGCGGTTTCCGTGGGAACCGGACGGTCAGATGTAGGCGGCGACCGGTTTGGCGTGGCGCATGTGCAGGCTCAGGCCCAGCGCGGCCATGTGGTTGCTGTTGCGGCCGAGGATCTGCTCGGACAGCGGCAGGAATTCGGCTTCTTCGTAGCGGGCATGGGCGGTGTATTCGGTCACCAGCCGCTGCACCTCGCCGATGTCGAGATCGGTGCTCTGGCCCTTGGACACCTGCTTGAGGCCCTTTTCCAGCCGCTTCCACAGCGCCTCGACCATGCGGTGCTCTTCGGTCAGGCGCTTGGTGATCGCCTTGACGCGCTCCAGCTCCTCACCGGGCTGGGCACTGGCGATCACGGCCGGGAACAGCTCGCGCTCTTCTTCCAGATGGTGTTCGAAGATCGCTTCGCGGAAGAATTCCAGCGATTCCTCCGCGATCTGGCGAGCGCGGGCCGCGGGTGCCAGCAAGGCCGGCAACTCGTCGAGCGCGGTCAGGCGCTTGAGGATGCCGCTGTGGCAGTTGGTGAAGTTGCTGATGGGTGCGCTGGTGTCGGTGGTGTTGTTCATGGTGCTCCTCTCGGGGGTTCACGTGGGCCCGCCAAAGGACTTCTTCAGCACACTCACGATCTGAGGATCAGTCTAGACACCGGCACGGGAAAGGCCTTGATTCAGGTCAAGGCCCGGCCATCATTCAGTGTGCGGATTGACCCCGCATCCGGTTGAAAAGATTGAACAGCAGCACACACACCGCCCCAGCCAACAACCCCGCCACTCCGCCCGCCAGGCTGTTGACCACCGCACCCACGGCGCCGAGCCCTTCGGCGAAATGTTCGATCGCGTGGCCCACGGGCGGCACGCCGTGCAGCAGGATGCCGCCGCCGACCAGGAACATCGCCGCCGTGCCGACGACCGACAGCGCCTTCATCAGCCAGGGGGCGAACGCCAGGATGCCGCGCCCGATGGCCTGCGCGGCGGCGCCGGCCTTGCGGGTCAGGTACAGCCCAAGGTCGTCGAGCTTGACGATGCCGCCGACCAGGCCGTAGACACCGATGGTCATGATGATCGAGATGCCGACCAGCACGGCGAGCTGGCGCGCGAACGGCGCGTCGGCCACCGTGCCCAGCGTGATCACGATGATCTCGGCCGAAAGCACGAAGTCGGTGCGGATCGCGCCCTTGACCTTGTCCTTCTCGAAGGCGACCAGATCAACCTTCTCGTCGGACACCGCCTGGACCAGCTCGGCGTGGTGCGCGTCGTCCTCGCTTTTCTTGTGCAGGAAAGCGTGCAGCAGCTTCTCGGCACCCTCGAAGCACAGGAACAGACCGCCCAGCATCAGCAGCGGGGTGATCGCCCAGGGCGCGACCGCACTGATGGCCAGCGCCGCCGGCACCAGGATCGCTTTGTTCAGCAGCGAGCCCTTGGCCACCGCCCAGACCACGGGCAGTTCGCGGTCGGCCGACACGCCGGTCACCTGCTGGGCGTTGAGCGCCAGGTCGTCGCCCAGCACACCCGCCGTCTTCTTCGCGGCCAGGCCGGTCATGGCGCTCACGTCGTCCGCCGCAGCCATGCCCTGCCGGGCGGCGACCTTGGTCATGGCCGCCACGTCGTCGAGCAGCGTGGCGATGTCGTCAAGCAGAACAAAAAGACTGGAGGCCATGGTGAATGAGATTGCGGTGGTCAGGACCAGACGGTCGGGAACAGCGGATCGTCCATCGGCGCGCCGTCGGGCAGACGCTGCTCAAGGCCAGGGAATGGCGGGGAGGTACGCCAGGGGCGCGGCGCATGGACCGCGTCATCGCCGAGGTAACGGGCCGAAAACACGCGTCGCCGCGCACCAGGCCCGGTGCCGCTGCTGGCGTGCAGGCTGAGCATGTGGAAGGCCACACAGTCGCCCGGCTCCAGCGCCCAGCCGAGCTGGCAGTACCGGTCTGGCTCGGCGTCGATGGGTGGCAGTTCGGCCAGCGCGCCTTCCGGGAACCACTTGGCCTGCTGGTCGCGGAAGGTGCGGGGCATGTACCAGGTGCCGTCGTGCGAGCCGGCCACGAAGCGCAGCGTGCTCGCCAGCGGCACCGGGTCGACCGGAATCCAGAAGCTGACGTTCTGCATCCCGCCGACGTTGTAGTAAGGCTGGTCCTGGTGCCAGGGCGTGGGCTGGCGCGTGCCGGCTTCCTTGACCAGCAGGTGGTCGTGGTAGAGCCGCACCGTGCGGCTCTGCATCAGTTGCGCCGCCAGGTGCGGCAGCGCCGAATGCTTGAGGATGCGCTGGTAGTCCGGGTTGGTCTGCCAGGTGCAGAAGTCCTCGACGAAACGGCCCGGGTCGTCCGGCTCGCTCGCCACCAGGGCCAGCGGGCTCAGGTGCGCGAGGTTGTGCTCGATGCCGGCTTCGAGCGTGCGCAGCTCGTCGGCGTTGAGCACGCCCCGCAGCACCACCGCCCCGTCGCGGGCGTAGGCCTCGATGGTGTCGGCGGAGAGCGGGTGCTGGCGGCTCATCGCGGGATCAGCCCACCCATTTGCGGGCGTTGCGCCAGATGCGCATCCACGGGCTGAGCTCGCTGGGGTTGCCGCTGGTCCAGCTCATCTGGATGTTGCGGAACACGCGCTCGGGGTGCGGCATCAAGGCAGTGAAGCGGCCGTCGGCCGTGGTCACCGCCGTCAGGCCGCCCGGGCTGCCGTTGGGGTTGAACGGGTACTGCTCGGTCGCGGTGCCGCTGTTGTCCACGAAGCGCATGGCGGCGATGGCCTGCGCCGGGTTGCCGCGGTGCTTGAAGTTGGCAAAGCCCTCGCCGTGCGCCACCGCGATCGGCAGGCGGCTGCCGGCCATGCCTTGCAGGAACAGGCTGGGCGATTGCAGCACCTCGACCATCGACAGGCGGGCCTCGAAGCGCTCGCTCTGGTTGGTGGTGAAACGCGGCCAGGCCTCGGCGCCGGGGATGATGTCGGCCAGCTCGGCAAACATCTGGCAGCCGTTGCACACGCCCAGGCCGAAGGTGTCGGCGCGGCCGAAGAAGCCCTGGAACTGCTCGGACAGCACCGGGTTGAAGGTGATGCTGCGCGCCCAGCCGATGCCAGCGCCGAGCGTGTCGCCGTAGCTGAAGCCACCGCAGGCGACCACGCCCTTGAAGTCGGCCAGCTTGGCGCGACCCGACTGCAGGTCGGTCATGTGCACGTCATAGGCCTCGAAGCCGGCCTGGGTGAAGGCGTAGGCCATTTCCACGTGCGAGTTCACACCCTGCTCGCGCAGGATCGCGACCTTGGGTCGACTCAGGTTCAGAAACGGCGCTGCCACGTTGTCCAGCGGGTCGAACGTCAGGCTGACGTGCATGCCCGGGTCTTCCGGCCGCCCGGCGGCGGCGTGTTCGCTGTCGGCGCAGGCCGGGTTGTCGCGCTGCGGGTTGATCTTCCAGCTCACGCTGTCCCAGACCTGCTGCAGGTCGTACAGGGACGCACTGAAGATGGCCTTGGTGTCGCGCCAGACCTGCAGCTCGCCCTTGCCCACGTCGATGGACGAGGACGCGGGGCGGGTCTTGCCGACGAAGTGGCTGTGTTTCGACAGGCCGTGCTCGCGCAGGGTCTGCATCACGGCGTTGCGGTCTTCGGTCTTCACCTGCAAGACCACGCCCAGCTCTTCGCTGAACAAGGCCTTGAGCGTGAGTTCCTCGCGGCGGGCGCTGACCTGCTGCGCCCAGTTCTTGGCGTCGCCGCTGTCCATGCGGCTGTCGGAGATGCCGTCGCCTTCGGTGACCAGCATGTCGACGTTCAGCGACACGCCCACATGGCCGGCGAAGGCCATTTCGGCCGCGGCCGCCAGCAGGCCGCCGTCCGAACGGTCGTGGTAGGCCAGGATCTGGCCCTGGGCGCGCAGCGCGTTGACGGCGTTGACCAGGTTGATCAGGTCCTGCGGGCTGTCCAGGTCGGGCACCTCGTCACCGGGCTGGCCGAGCGTCAGGCCCAGCACGCTACCGCCCAGGCGGTTGCGGCCATTGCCCAGATCGACCAGCACCAGCGTGGTGTCGTCGAGGTCGCGGTTGAGCTGCGGCGTGAGCGTGCCGCGCACGTCGGCCAGCGTCGCGAAGGCGCTGACGATCAGGCTCACCGGCGAGGTGACCTTCTTCTTTTCGCCGTCCGCCGTCCACTGCGTGCGCATGGACAGGCTGTCCTTGCCCACCGGCACCGACACGTCCAGCGCCGGGCACAGCTCCATGCCGATGGCCTTGACAGTCGCGTACAGGTCGGCGTCTTCGCCCGGTTCGCCACAAGCCGCCATCCAGTTGGCCGACAGCTTGACGCGCGGCAGTTCGATGGGTGCAGCCAACAGGTTGGTGATCGCCTCGGCCACCGCCATGCGGCCCGACGCCGCAGCGTTGATGGCCGCCAGCGGGGTGCGCTCGCCCATGGACATGGCTTCGCCGGCGAAACCGGCGTAGTCGGCCAGGGTCACGGCGCAGTCGGCCACCGGCACCTGCCAGGGGCCAACCATCTGGTCGCGGTGGGACAGGCCCCCCACGGTGCGGTCGCCGATGGTGACCAGGAAACGCTTGGAGGCCACAGTCGGGTGGCTCAGCACGTCGATGACGGCCTTTTCCAGCGAGACGCCGGTCAGGTCCATCGGCTGGAAAGTGCGCTGCACGGTCTTGACGTCGCGGTGCATCTTGGGCGGCTTGCCCAGCAGCACGTCCATCGGCATGTCGACCGGGCTTTCGTTGCCCTCGTCCACCAGCGACAGGTGGCGCTCTTCGGTGGCGACACCGACGACAGAGAACGGGCAGCGCTCGCGCTCGCAGAAGGCTTTGAATTGCTCCAGCGATTCGGGCGCGATGGCCAGCACGTAACGTTCCTGGCTCTCGTTGCACCAGATTTCCTTGGGCGCCAGACCGCTCTCTTCCAGCGGCACGGCGCGCAGGTCGAAGCGCGCGCCACGCCCGGCGTCGTTCACCAGCTCGGGGAAGGCGTTGGACAGGCCACCCGCGCCCACGTCGTGGATGAACAGCACGGGGTTCTTGTCGCCCTGCGCCCAGCAGTGGTTGATGACCTCCTGCGCGCGGCGCTCGATCTCGGGGTTGCCGCGCTGCACGCTGTCGAAGTCCAGCGAGGCAGCGTTGGTGCCGGTGGCCATGGAGCTGGCGGCGCCGCCGCCCATGCCGATCTTCATGCCCGGGCCGCCGAGCTGGATCAGCAGCGTGCCGGCCGGGAAGTCGATCTTCTTGGTCTGGCCGGCGTCGATCTGGCCCAGACCGCCCGCGATCATGATGGGCTTGTGGTAGCCGCGGGTCACGCCGCCCACGTCCTGTTCGTATTCGCGGAAGTAACCCAGCAGGTTCGGACGGCCGAACTCGTTGTTGAACGCGGCACCGCCCAGCGGGCCCTCGGTCATGATCTGCAGCGGGCTGGCGATGTGCTCGGGCTTGCCGCCCGGCTGGTCGGAGAGGCCACCCCAGAGTTTGGAGACGGTGAAGCCGGTCAGGCCGGCCTTGGGCTTGGAGCCGCGGCCGGTCGCGCCCTCGTCGCGGATCTCGCCGCCCGCGCCGGTCGAAGCGCCGGGGAACGGGGAAATCGCGGTCGGGTGGTTGTGGGTCTCCACCTTCATCAGGATGTGGTGCTGCGCCGCTTCGGCCTGGTAGGCCGGGGACGCGTTGCCGCCAGCCTTGGCGACGAAGCGCTCCAGTTGGTGGCCTTCCATGATGGACGCGTTGTCCGAATACGCCACGATGGTGTGTTGCGGCGACGTCTGGTGCGTGTGGCGGATCATGCCGAACAGGCTCTTGTCCTGCGCCACGCCGTCGATGGTGAACTGCGCGTTGAAGATCTTGTGGCGGCAGTGTTCGCTGTTGGCCTGCGCGAACATCATCAGTTCGACGTCGGTCGGGTTGCGCTTCAGACCGTTGAAGGCGTTGACGAGGTAGTCGATCTCGTCGTCGGCCAGGGCCAGACCCCATTCGCCGTTGGCCTTCTCCAGCGCGGCGCGGCCGCCACCCAGCACGTCCACGTGCTCCATGGGCGTGGGGTGCAGTTCGGTGAACAGGGCTTCGGCCTGGCTGCGCTCGGTGGTCACGGCCTCGGTCATGCGGTCGTGCAGCAGGTCGGCCACGGCGCGCAGTTGATCTTCAGAGAGGCTGGCCTTGCCCAGCAGGCCCGACTTCAGGCCGATGCGGAACTCGACCAGACGCTCGACGCGGTGCAGCGCCAGGCCGCAGTTGTGCGCGATGTCGGTGGCTTTGGAGGCCCAGGGCGAGACGGTACCCAGGCGGGGCAGCACGTACAGGGCGGGGGCACCGGCCTTTTCAGCAGCAGCAAAGGCCGCGGTCGCCGGTTCGCCGTACGTCAGGAGCTGGCCCAGGCGCTCGACCGTGGCGGCATCGGGCGCGGCGTCGAAGGACGCCAGGTGCACGAAGCGGGCCGAGAGGCCGGTGATCTTGTCGGAGATGCCCTGCAGACGGGGCAGGAGTTGCTGGACTTTGAAATCGCTGACGGCGTTGCCGCCGTCAAAAAAGCGCAGGTGCAGGGTCACGGTGGGTGGCCTTGGTGGCTGGCGGGTGCAGGGCAGCCCGGGGATGGGAGGAAACCCAGAATTTTACCCGCGACGCCCGGGCAGGCATGACCTGCGGGACCGCGTTGCAACAGGGCCGATGGGATAATCCGCGCCCATGAGCATCACCTACAAAGACGAGGCTGGCATCGCCGGCATGCGCACGGCCTGCCGGCTGGCGTCCGAAGTGCTGGACTTCCTGACCCCGCACATCCAGCCTGGCGTGACCACGCTGGAGATCGACCGCCTGTCCGCCGACTACATGAAGCAGCAGGGCACGCGCTCCGCCACGGTCGGCTACCAGCCGCCGGGTTACCCGCCCTACCCCGGCCACCTCTGCACATCGATCAACCACGTGGTCTGCCACGGCATTCCCAACGAAAAGCCGCTCAAGAAGGGCGACATCCTCAACGTCGACGTCACGGTCATCACCCCCGATGGCTGGTACGGCGACAACAGCCGGATGTTCCTGATCGGTGGCGAAGCCGCCTGCAGCGTGCAGGCGCGGCGCCTGAACCTGGTCACCTTCGAAGCCATGTGGAAAGGGATCGTGCTGGTCCGCCCCGGCGTCCGTCTCGGCGACATCGGCAGTGCGATCCAGGCACATGCCGAGGGCAATGGCTTCTCGGTGGTGCGCGAGTTCTGCGGGCACGGCATCGGTCAGAAGTTCCACGAAGAACCCCAGGTGCTGCACTACGGCCGGCCCGGGACGATGGAAGAGCTCAAGCCCGGCATGACCTTCACCATCGAGCCCATGATCAACGCCGGCAAGCGCGACATCAAGGAACAGGGTGACGGCTGGACCATCGTCACCCGCGACCGGTCGCTTTCCGCCCAGTGGGAGCACACCGTTCTGGTGACACCGACCGGTTACGAGGTGCTGACCCTGTCGGCCGGCAGCCCCCCGCCGCCGGCCTTCGTCACCACCACCGCCTGCTGACACCGGGAGCCCGCGCATGGTTGACGCCGTCGTGGACATCGGCGCGCTGCGCCAGCGCTACCGACAGGACAAGTCCGCCCTGTTTGCCCAGCTTGGGGAACAGGGTGCCTCCACGCGCGGCGTTCGGCGCACCCTGCAGCAGCTCGCGGGACTGACCGACGACACGCTGCGCCAGCTCTGGGCGAACGCCGGCTTCGGGCCGGAGTTCTCCTTGCTGGCCGTGGGGGGCTATGGGCGTGGCGAGCTGTTTCCGAATTCGGACGTGGACGTGCTGGTGCTGTTGCCGGACGGCACCCGACCCGACGACGACGAGCGACTCAAGACCCGGCTCGAAGCCTTCATCGGCACCTGCTGGGATGTGGGCCTGGAGATCGGATCGAGCGTGCGCACCCCCGCAGAATGTGTCGAGGAAGCCGGACGCGATGTGACGGTGCAGACCTCGCTGCTCGAATGCCGGTTGATCGTCGGTGCGCGCAAGCAGTTCGCTGCGCTGGTGCAGCGACTGGGTGAGGTCATGGACCCCAAGGCCTTTTTCGTTGCCAAGACGCTGGAGATGCGCCAGCGCCACACCAAGTACGAAAACACACCGTATTCGCTGGAGCCGAACTGCAAGGAGTCCCCCGGCGGCTTGCGCGACCTGCAGGTGATCCTCTGGATCGCCAAGGCGGCGGGGCTGGGGCGCAGTTGGGACGAACTGGCGCGGCGCGGACTGGCCACTTCCCTGGAGGTGCGCCAGATCAAAGCCAACGAGGCCTTGCTGAGCCTGATCCGGGCGCGGTTGCATCTGCTGGCCCGGCGACGCGAGGACCGGCTGGTGTTCGACCTGCAGACCGCGGTCGCCGAATCCTTCGGCTACAAGCCGCAGACCCCTGCGCCGGACGCCCAGCCGCCAGCGCCGACCAGCCGGACCGCACGGCGTGCAAGCGAGGAGCTGATGCGCCGCTACTACTGGGCGGCCAAGGCGGTGACCCAGCTCAACCAGATCCTGCTGCTCAATATCGAGGAGCGCCTCAACAGCGAGGAACAGGGGCCGCCGCAGATGCGGCCGATCAACGAGCGCTTCTTCGAGAAGGCAGGCATGCTGGAGGTGTCGAGCGACAACCTCTACATCCGGGAACCACACGCCATCCTCGAAACCTTCCTGCTCTACCAGACCACGGTGGGCATCAAGGGACTGTCGGCGCGCACGCTGCGCGCGCTCTACAACGCGCGGCCGATCATGAATGGCGCCTTCCGCGCCGACCCGGTCAATCGCGCGAACTTCGTCGAAATCCTGCAGCAGCCCGAGGGCATCACACACGCCATGCGGCTGATGAACCAGACCTCGGTGCTGGGCCGTTACCTCTGGGTGTTCCGCCACATCGTCGGGCAGATGCAGCACGACCTGTTCCACGTCTACACCGTGGACCAGCACATCCTGATGGTGCTGCGCAATGTGCGCCGCTTCTTCATCGCCGAGCATTCCCACGAATACCCGTTCTGCTCCCAGTTGGCCGCCGGCTGGGACAAGCCCTGGATCCTGTACACCGCCGCGCTGTTCCACGACATCGCAAAGGGCCGCGGCGGCGACCACTCCGAGCTGGGGGCCAGGGACGTCCGGGCCTTCTGCCGACAGCACGGCATCGCCCGCGAAGACGCGAAGCTCATCGCGTTCCTGGTCTCGGAGCACCTGACCATGAGCCGGATCGCGCAGAAGGAAGACCTCAGCGATCCGGACGTGATCCGCGCGTTCGCCCAGCGCGTCGGCGACGAGCGACGGCTGACGGCGCTGTACCTGCTGACGGTGGCCGACATCCGCGGCACCAGCCCCAAGGTCTGGAACGCCTGGAAGGGCAAGCTGCTGGAAGACCTGTACCGCTGGACGCTGCGGGCCCTGGGCGGCGCCCAGCCCAACATGGACGCCGAAATCGAGGCCCGCAAGCAGGAAGCCCGGCGCGACCTGGCGCTGCACTCGGCCCTGCCCGGCACGGAAGAGCCCCTCTGGCAGACCCTGGAGGTGAGCTACTTCGCGCGCCACGACGCCGCCGAGATCGCCTGGCACGCGCGCTCGCTGTGGCGCCATGTGAGC
>JAEUOT010000040.1 GCA_016790705.1 Hydrogenophaga sp. | reverse complement strand
TCCGGCGCGATCCAGCACCTGGCGGGCATGAAGGACTCCAAGGTGATCGTGGCGATCAACAAGGACCCCGAAGCCCCGATCTTCAGCGTGGCCGACTACGGCCTGGAGGCCGACCTGTTCTCGGCTGTGCCGGAACTGGTGGCGGGCCTGTAAGCCCCATCCCGACCAGCGCGCAGCGACGGAGACACGCCATGCTGACCATCCACATCTTCAACGGTCTGGTGTACGGGGCCTTGCTCATCGTGATGAGTTCAGGCCTGGCCCTGATTTACGGCCTGCGCCGCGTAGTGAACTTTGCGCATGGCGCGCTGTACATGCTGGGCGCCTACATCGGCTACTCCGTGGCTCTTGAAAGCAACTTCTGGGTGGCGCTGGTGGCCGCGCCGGCCGCGATGGCCGTGGTCGGTGTGCTGCTGGACCGTTACGGCCTGCGGCTGCTGCAAGACCGCGAACCGCTGAGCGTGATGCTGGTGACCTTTGGCCTGCTGCTGATCCTGGAAGACCTGGTGGTCTTCATCTGGGGCAAGGCCAACTACTCCATGTTCACGCCGGCGCTGCTGGACTTCACCGTCCGGCTCGGTGGTGACGAGGTGCCCGCCTACCGCATCGCGGTCATCGTCGTGGGGGCGGCGGTGGCCATCGGACTGACGCTGTGGCTGAAGCTCTCGCGCATCGGCCTGTTCGTGCGGGCGGCCAGCACCGACCCGGTGACCACGTCCATGCAGGGCGTGAACACCGACGCGGTGAGCGCCGGCGTGGTGGGCCTGGGCAGTGCGCTGGCCGGGCTTGCTGGTGTGGTGGCGGCGCCGTTCCTGTCGCTGTCGCCGCACATGAGTTCGGATGTGCTGATCGATTCGTTCGTGGTGGTCGTCATCGGCGGCCTGGGCTCGCTGGCCGGCGCCTTCGTGGCGGCGCTGCTGCTGGGAATGATGCAGGCCCTGGGCGCGGTCTACCTGCCCGAGGTGTCGGTGCTGCTGCCATTCCTGTTCATGGTCGGCGTGCTGATCTGGAAGCCCTCCGGTCTGGCCGGCACCCGCATCTGACACCGGAGCGCCGCATGACCCTTTCTCGCATCGTTTTCCTGTCCCTGCTCACGCTGCTGGGCGGTGTGGTCGTCGCCCTCGTGACCACGTCGAACAGCCTGATGGGCATGTTTGCCCAGGCCGTGATCTACGCGATCTTCGCGCTGGGCGTGGGGTTCCTGCTGCGCCAGAACGGACTGGTCAGCTTCGGCCACGCGCTGTACTTCGGCGCCGCAGGGTATGGCGTGGGAGTCATCCTCACGCTGGACCTGATGCCTGCCGGGCTGGCCATTCCGGTGGTGGTGCTGGCTGTGGGGCTGCTGGCGTTCCTCATCGGCCTGGTCATCGTGCGGGTGCCGGGCATTGCCTTCGGCATGCTGACCCTGGCCATCGGCCAGATGGCCTACCTGCTGGCCTCGCGGGCACGCGGCATCACCGGCGGCGCCGATGGCATGAGCATCGTCTGGCCCGAAACCCTGTACGGCGTGTCGCAGTCCTTCCTGCTCAAGCCGATGCACCTGTTCCTGCTGTCCTGGGTGCTGATGGTGGCGGTCACCTTTGTGCTGCTGTGTGTGTTGCGTACCCGCTTTGGCGCCATCACCGAGGCGATCCGTGACAACGAGGAACGCGCGCGCTTCATCGGCATCCGCACCACCGCGCCGCGGGCCCTGGTGTACGCCATCTCGGCCATGGTCACGGCCGTGGCGGGCGTGCTCTCGTCGTTCAACACCGGCTTCGTCTCGCCCGAGAACCTGCACTGGAGTGTCTCGGCCATCACGCTGCTGATGGTGGTCGTGGGCGGTTTCAAGCGGCCCGTGGGTCCCATCGTGGGAGCGGTCATCTACTTCCTGTTCAAGGACTTGCTGGGCGAGTACGCCACGCACTCCATGGCCATCTTCGGCGCGGCGCTCATCGCGGTGATCGTGTTCTCGCCCGATGGCATCACCGGCGCCATCGAGCGTGTGCTCAGGCGGCGCAGCGGTGCGGCGGGACACGCCCGCGCACCGGGCCACTGAACCCGCCAGCCCGAAGGAGACACCCATGACGTCCTATGTTCTTGAGGCCCGGGATGTGGCCATCCACTACGGCGGGGTCAAGGCCCTCGACGGGGTCTCGCTGACCCTGGAGAAGGGGCAGATCCGGGGCCTGATCGGCCCCAACGGTGCAGGAAAGTCGACCGTGATCGACGTCATCACCGGTCGCCGGCGCCTGACGCGCGGTCAGGTGTGGCTTGACGGCGAGGACGTGAGCGCGCTGGGTGCGGTCGAACGCCGCCGCCGCGGCCTCTCGCGCAGCTTTCAGCGCACCAGCATCTTTCTGGGCATGCCGGTGCGCAAACAGGTGGAGCTGGCCTCCTACAAGATGGGCGTGAGCGATTCGGCGGCAGATGCCGACGCGGTGCTGCAGGAGCTGGACCTGGCCCGGCTGGGTCACGTGGTGGCGGAAGACCTGGGTTATGGCGAACAGCGCCGCCTGGATCTGGCGCTGGCCCTGGTGGGGCGGCCCAAGCTGCTGATGCTCGACGAACCGATGGCCGGACTGTCGGTCAAGGAGTCGCTGGACCTGGCACGGCACCTCAAGGCGCTGACCTCGCGCTGGGAGGTGTCGGTGCTGCTGGTCGAGCACGACATGGACGTGGTGTTCGGCATCTCCGACGCTGTCACCGTGTTCGAACTCGGGCGCGTGATCGCCAGCGGCGAACCGGCCCAGGTGCGCGCCGACCCGCGCGTGCGCGAAGCCTATCTCGGGAGTGCCGCATGAGCGCGCTGCTGGAACTCAAGAACGTCAATGCCTTCTACGGATCGGCGCACATCCTGCACGGTCTGAACCTGCATGTGAACGCCGGGGAACGGGTGGCGCTGATCGGCCGCAACGGGGTGGGCAAGACCACCGTGGTCAACACCATCCTCGGTCTCGCGCAGATGAAGGGTGGGCACCTGAAACTGGCCGGCGATGCCGTCGAACGGCCGCGGCCCTACATCGCCGCGCAGCACGGCATCGTGGTGGTGCCACAGGGGCGCCGCATCGTCGCCAACCTGACGGTGGAGGAGAACCTGCTGCTGGGTGCGGCCACCGGGCGCAAGGGACCGTGGAGCGTGCCGGAGATCTACCGGCTGTTTCCCATCCTGCAGGAACGGGCACACACCCCGGGCACCGCGCTTTCGGGCGGACAGCAACAGATGCTGGCCGTGGGCAGGGCCCTGATGGCCAACCCCGACCTGATCCTGCTGGACGAGCCGACCGAAGGATTGGCGCCGGTCATCGTCGACCAGCTCGCCGACATCTTCAACCGCGTCGCCGACCAGGGCACCGCGCTGCTGCTGATCGAGCAGAACCTCAGCCTGGTGGTGCGCGTGGCCCACCGCTACCTCGCCATGTCCAAGGGCTCGGTGGTGGCGCAGGGGCCCGTGGACAACACACCCGCAGGACTCATGGACATCGAAGAACACGTGATGGTCTGAGGGCGGTCACGGGGCTTTGAATTGGTGGCCGGGCCATTCCCGGTGTTTTCTCAGGAGACAGGCATGTTCAAACAAACGAAGACCCGAATCGCGCTGGCTGGGTTGCTGGCGCTCTCGATGCTGCCGGCCTCGGTGCTGGCGCAGGGCAAGGAGCCGGTGCGCGTGGCCCTGGTGACGTCGAAGTCGGGCGGGTTCTCGACGATGGGAGCCGATGTGGCCAACGGCATCAAGTTCGCCGTGGATGAAGCGAACGCCAAAGGCGGGGTGGATGGACGCCAGGTCATCCTGGCCGAGGGCGACGACGAAAGCACGCCGGACGCCGGTCGCCGTGTCGCGGAGAAGCTGGCGCGGGACGGCCACAACCTGATCATCGGGCCGATCACCTCGTCCATCTCCCTGGCCATCAGCCAGAACCTCAGCCGCTGGGACGCCGCCTTCATCGGCACCATCAGCAAGGCCGACAAGCTCACGGCCGATGCCTGCAACGCGCGCTTTGTTCGCACCAACCATTCGGACGCCATGGACCTGGCGATGATCAACGAGTGGGTCAAGGGGCTGGAAGGCAAGACCTTCGGCATCATGGCAGCCGACTATGTGTGGGGTCAGGATTCGGCAAAGTCCTTCGAGGCGGCCGTCACCGCACAGGGCAAGAAAGTCGCGATCAAGCTCTTCGTACCGCTCGGCACCAAGGACTACGCACCCTACATCCAGCAGCTCAAGGCAGCCAACGTGGACGCGATCTGGGTCGCCGACGTCTCGGGCGCCATTGCATTCGTCAAGCAGGCTGCGGATTTCGCGCTGATTCCGAAGACACCGCTGATCGGCCACGCGCTGCTGTCGAACTTCGTCGTCAACGCCACGGGGACGGCGCTGACCAATGTGCCGGGCAACGTCGGCTTCACGCCCGACATCGACACGCCGCAGACCAAGGCATTTGTCAGCGCGTTCAAGGCCAAATACAACCGCCTGCCCTCGGACACCGAAGGCCAGGCCTACAACGGCGCGATGGTTCTGTTCCAGGGCGTGACGCTGGCCAAGAGCGTGCAACCCGAGGCCGTGACCAAGGCGCTGCGCGGCGCGACGGTGGACACCCTCTATGGCAAGGCGACGGTGCGCGCCGCCGACAACCAGCTGGTGATCCCCAACTACGTGGCGCGCGTGAAGACGGCCGATGGCGGACTGCGTCCGGTCATCGAGCGCAGCTACCCGGCGACGGTGACGCCGGCTGCTTCGCCGCTGTGCAAGATGTGAGTCGGCGGATGGGGGAGGGAGGGATCAGCCGGCGTCGGCCGGTTCCTCCGGCCCCTGATCCAGCCGCTGCATGTTGTCCAGCAGCTTGAGCAGGTAGTGCAGCGTGTGGGTCAGGTCGCCGATGGAGAACTGGTCGAGCGCCTGCTCGTAGTAGGCGTGGATCTTGGGCTGGGCCTGCACCAGCCAGACGTGGCGACCGGAATCGGTCAGTTTGATCAGGCGCGAGCGACGGTCTTTCTCGCCAGTCTCCACGCGGATGTGGCCGTCGCGTTCCATGCGGCCGATCACACCGGCCAGGTTCTGGCGGCTGACCATCAGGTAGCGGGCCAGTTCGTTCACCCCCATGCCGGCCTGCGCTTCCTCGCGCGAGAGCGCGCCCAGCACCGCCCATTGCTGCGTCGTCAGGCCCTCACTCTCCACCGCGCGCGAGCCCGTCTTGTGCAAAAGATTGGCGCACTGGTAGAGGCGGAAGAACAGCCGGTTGGCCAGCTCCATGCGCGCGATCTGCGTTTCGGACGAAGTGGGTTTCATGGGGTGGGGCGGGATGGCCTCAAAGAGACAAGGTGTTGACGGAATATAGCGCCGCTGCATGAGCAGAGGCACAACGGAAACGGAGTTTTCGCATGCGTGTCGCGCGGGCCTGATCGCCCGCGGGTGCTTCAGGCGCTCTGTCGCGCTTGCGCGGCCTGGTGCGCCCGGGCCTGCGCAGTGATGGCCTCGCGCGCCTCGGGCGTCATCCGGTCCAGGTTCTTGATCTGCATGGCCATGCGCGGGTTCTGCCGCAGCGGTGGTTCGTGGCGCAGCAGGAAGTCCCAGTACAGCGTGGTGAACGGGCACGCTTTGGGGCCGGTGCTCTGCGCGGGGTCGAAGCGGCAACCGCTGCAGTGGTTGCTCATGCGCTGGATGTACTTGCCGGTGGCCACATAGGGCTTGCTGCCCAGCAGTCCGCCGTCGCCGTACTGGCTCATGCCCAGGGTGTTGGGCAGTTCCACCCACTCCACCGCGTCCACATAGACGCTCAGGTACCACGCGTGTACCGCCTGCGGCCGCACGCCCAGCAGCAGCGCGTACAGGCCGGTGACCATCAGGCGCTGGATGTGGTGGGCGTAGCCGTGCGCCAGCGTCTGCGTGATCGCTTCGCGCAGGCAGGCCATCTCGGTCTCGCCGGTCCAGTACCAGGCGGGCAGCGGCGCCTGCGCATCCAGCGCGTTGCGGTCCAGATAGCCGGGCATCTGCGTCCAGTAGATGCCGCGAACGTACTCTCGCCAGCCCAGGATCTGGCGCACGAACCCTTCCACCGCGGCCAGCGGCGCCTGGCCGCTGTGGTACGCCGCTTCGGCCGCGGCCACCACCTCGCGCGGATTGAGCAGCTTGAGGTTGAGCGCGGCGCTGAGCTGCGAATGCCAGAGCCAGACCTCGCCGGTCCACATCGCGTCTTCGAACCGGCCGAACAGCGGCAGGCGCTGGGTGATGAAATTGTCGAGCGCGCGCAGCGCGTCGGTACGGGTGACGGGCCAGGCGAAGTGCTCCAGCGAACCCGGGTGGTCGGCGAAGCGCTCGTTAACCAAGTCGATGACCTCGCGCGTGACCGTATCGGGCGCGACGAAGAAGGGCTCCGGCACGTCCTGCGGCCCGGTCTTGCCAAAGCTCTCGCGGTTGTCAGCGTCGAAGTTCCACTGGCCGCCCACCGGCTGCTTCCCGTCCATCAGCGCGCCGTGTTTCTGCCGCCGTTCGCGGTACCAGTATTCGAGGCGCAGTTGCTTGCGGCCCTTGGCATGGGCGGCGAACTCGCGCACGGTGGAAAAGAAGTGCGTGTCGTCGCGCAGCTCCAGCGGCAGGCCGGCTTGCGCCGCCACGGCGCGCAGTGCCTGCAGCACACGCCAGTCGCCCGGGGCGGTGAGGATCAGGCTTTGGGGTCTCAGGTCGGCGATGGCGCGTTGCAGTTCACCCGCCAGCGTGCCCGTGTTGTCGGCGTCGTCGAGCCGGGTGTAACGCAGTGCCCGGCCGCGCTCACGCAGCTCGGCGGCAAAGTGCCGCATGGCGGTCAGGAAGATCGCGATGCGCTGCTTGGCCGACCAGACGTGGGTGGACTCTTCGGCCACCTCGGCCATCCACACCACATCCTGCGCGGGGTCGAAGCCATCGAAGGCGGTGCTGCCGTGGTCGAGCTGGTCGCCCAGCACGAGGATCAGTTGACGGATGGGCGCGGCTGGCGTCTCAGACATTCGGCGCTGAAGGGTTCTTGCGCGTCCGGCAGGCGTCGGAGCAGTACTTCACCGCATCCCAGTTCTTCGCCCAGGCCTTGCGCCAGCTCATGGGCCGGCCGCAGACCATGCAGGGTTTGCTGGGCAGGTGGGCCTTGTTGCCTTTGAAGTCGCTTTTCACGGCGGCATCGGACTCAGGCGCGGACGGTGCCGTCCCCGTGCGGTGCGGCCACGAACGCGGGCAGTGCTTCGGCGGCCTGCGAAAACGCCACCAGCTTGGGATAACGCGCGGTGGGCACCGCCTCCGGCACCATCTTCTGGATGAACTCCCAGGCGACGGCGGTGCTCACGCCGGCCTGGTCCATGCCGATCGGCATCGCCTGCTCCAGACCGTCGCAGGCCGCGAGCAATTGGCCGGTGACGCGGTCGAGCCAGGGCTGGTGCAACTTCTCGGCGGGCCGCAGGCCGTGCTCGTAGACGATCTGCACTGCCTTCTCGCAGGCGGCGAGCGCCAGGCCCACGGTGCGCAGCGCCTGCGCCAAGGCCTTTGGTTCGTCGGGCAGCAGGCTGCGCCCGGCCAGCGCTTCGGCGTACTGCAGGATCAAGGTGGAGTCCATCAGCACCGTGCCGTCGTCGCACACCAGCGTAGGCGCCTTGACCACCGGGTTGGTGCGCCGGAACTCGTCGAAACCCCGGAACACCGAGAGCGACTGGTGCTCGAACGGGAGTTCCAGCAGTTGCAGTGAGATCGCGACCCGGCGCACATAGGGCGAGTCGAGCATGCCGATGAGCTTCATGGGGCGTTCTCCGTGGGATGTTCAGTGGTGGGCGGACAGGGCCTTGGCGATCTTGCCGCGCTTGACCGTGGGCCGTGGCACGGGGCAGGGCAGGTGCTCGAACCAGCGGCGCACGTCGTCCTCGACGCACAGGCCGTGCATGTAGTTGTAGATCGCCTTGCGCAGGCCCTCGCCCAGCACGTTGTGGTCGACGCCGGGCGGCATGGGCGTGGGGTCGGTGAAGCCGACGTCGTTCTTGGCGAACGTCACCTCGGGCAGCGGGATCAGTTCGATGCCGAACGCGGCCGGGTCCAGGCCGACCGGCGAATGCACGGTGCAGGAAAAGCGGTGAAAGAAGCCGCTCTGGATGCAGCCGTTCTCGAACAGCTGGCGCACGTATTCCAGCGCGTCCACCGTGTCCTGCAGCGTCTGCGTCGGGAAGCCGTACATCAGGTAGGCGTGCACCAGGATGCCGGCGTCGGTGAAGCCCTTGGTGACGCGCGCCACCTGCTCGACGCTGACGCCCTTTTTCATGAGGTTGAGCAAGCGGTCGCTGGCGACCTCCAGCCCGCCGCTCATGGCGATGCAGCCGCTTTGCGCGAGCAGCTCGGCCAGCTCGGGCGTGAAGGTTTTTTCGAAGCGGATGTTGCCCCACCAGCTGATCTGCAGGTCGCGGCGGATCAGCTCTTCGGCCAGCGCCTTGAGGGCCTTGGGCGGCGCAGCCTCGTCGACGAAGTGGAAGCCGGTCTGGCCGGTCTCGCGCACGATCTTCTCGATGCGGTCGACGAGCGTGGACGCGGTCGCGGTCTCGTAGCGACCGATGTAGTCCAGGCTCACGTCGCAGAAGCTGCATTTTTTCCAGTAGCAACCGTGCGCCACGGTCAACTTGTTCCAGCGCCCGTCGCTCCAGAGCCGGTGCATGGGGTTGAGCATGTCCAGCAGGCTCAGGTAGCGGTCGATCGGCAGGCCGTCCCAGGTGGGCGTGCCCACGTCCTCGAACGGAATGTCGGGCTCGGCCAGGTTCACATACTTCACTTCGCCGTTCTCGCGCAGGAAGGTGCGCTGCAGACGCTGCTTGCCGCGCTCGCCGTGCAGGTGCTCGATCAGCGACAGCGCGGGGCGTTCGCCCGCGTCCAGGGTCACGTAGTCGACGAAGTCGAACACCCGCGGGTCCTTGAGTTCGCGCAGTTCGGTGTTGACGAAGCCGCCGCCCAGGCCGATGCGGATGTGCGGGTTCTGCGCCTTGATGGTCTGCGCGATGCGCAGCGCGGCGTACATGGCGCCCGGGAAGGGCACGGACAGCAGCACCAGCGCCGGCTGGTGGCGATGGATGGCCGCCAGCGTCAGGTCGTGCAGCAACTGGTCGACCAGGGTGGGCGGCGCGGCCAGGGCGTCGGCCAGCGGGTCGAAGCTGGGCTGGCTGCTCGCCAGCGACTCGGCGTAGCGCACGAACTCGAAGCGCTCGTCGGCCGCGTCGCGGATCACGTCCGACAGATCGTTGAGGTAGAGCGTGCACAGGTGTCGCGCCTTGTCCTGTACGCCCAGCGCGCCGAAGGCCCAGCCCAGCGGGTCGCCGCTGCCGTCGTCGACATAGTTGTCCAGTGCGGAAAAGCGCGGCCCCTCGGGCAGCAGGCCGCGCGCGGCGATGCGGTAGGCCAGCGTCGAATCGCGCCCCTGCAGGTAGGCAATCGCCGGTCCGATGGTGGCGCGGTAGGCCTCGAACTGGTCCAGGAAGTTGTGCACGGCGGCCGTGCGTTGCGCCTCGGTCTGGGCCAGCGCACAACCGCGCAGCGCTTCCAGGCCGGCCGGCGTGAACAACCGCAGCACCAGCGCCAGCGCTAGGTCTTCCTGCACCGCATCGATGCCGCGCGAGCGCAGGAAACCGGTGAGGTAGGCGGTGGAGGGGTAGGGCGTGTTGAGCTGCGTCATCGGGGGGATGAGGCTCAGCACACGAAAGGAAGGGTTCATCAGGACCATGGAAAGGCGCGGTTTACAGTATCTTTACCGACAACGCGTGACGCCGCCGTTGGAACGGTCATCGAAGGTTTCGATAATGCACCGTCCGTTTCGGGAAACGGACAGGCAAGGGCCGTGCCCGGTGTGTCGGGCGCGCGGTGTCAAGTCGGAATCCATATGAACAAAAAAATCTGGTGGCCTGGCCCGCTGCTGCTGGCCGGATGTCTGGGGCTGAGCGCTTGTGGCGGCAAGGATGCGGGTGATTCTGCCGCTGCGGCGGGCAACGGCAAGCCGGCGGTGGACAAACCGGCCGATGGCAAGGGCGCCGACGCCAAGGCCGACGCCAAGGCCGGTGGCGGTGCAGCGGTGCCGGTGACCACGGTGGTGGCCGAGCAGAAGCCTTTCGACGTGGTGCTCCAGGCCAGCGGGACGCTGGTGCCGGCGGCGCTGGTCGACATCCGGGCCCAGATGAGTGGCGTGGTGCGGCAGGTGCACGTCAAGGAAGGCCAGGCGGTCAAGGCGGGGCAACTGCTGTTCACGCTGGATGCCCAGGCCGATCAGGCCAACCTCTCGAAGATGCAGGCCCAGTTGGCCCGGGACCAGGCCCTGCTGGCCGACGCCCAGCGCCAGCTCGAACGCGCCCAGGACCTGCTCAATCGCAACTTCGTCTCGCGCGGCGCGGTCGACACCGCCACCGCCAATCGCGACGGCCTGCAGGCGACCGTGAAGGCCGACCTGGCGGCCATCGAGGCGGCAAAGGTCACGGTGTCCTACAGCCAGGTGCGCGCCGCCGGCAGCGGTCGGCTGGGCGCGATCCCGGTGTTCGTGGGCTCGACGGTCAAGGTCAACGACACCTCGCTGGGCACGATCGCCCAGACCGATCCGATGGATGTGCAGTTTGCGGTGCCGCAGGACCGGCTGCCCAACCTGCTGGAGCGCATGAAATCCCGGCCGCCTCAGGTGCAGGTTGAACTGCCCGGCGTGAGCCGTACCGTGACCGGACAGGTGTCATTCATCGACAACGCGGTGGATGCGGCCACCGGGACGGTCAAGGTCAAGGCCCGGCTGGCCAACAGCGAGGGGCTGTTGTGGCCGGGGCTGATGGTGCGGGCGCGGCTGCAGGCGCAGCACCTGGATGCGGCGGTGGTCGTGCCGACACAGGCGGTGCTGCAAAGCCCGCGCGGTACCGCGGTGTTCGCGGTGCGTGAGGGCAAGGCGCAGATTCAGCCGGTGCAGGTGCTGGCGGTGCAGGACGATCTGGCGGCGGTCAAGGGACTGCAGGCTGGTGAGAAGGTGGTGGTGGACGGGCGGCAGAACGTGCGGCCGGGGGCTGCCGTGACCGAGGTCAAGCCCAAGCCGCCCGCCGCCCGCCCGGGGCAGTGACGAACCCGCCGAACCCGATCCTGCCGACATGAACCTGTCCGAACTCTTCATCCGCCGTCCGGTGATGACGGTGCTGCTGAACCTGGCCTTTCTGGCGGCCGGTGTGCTGGGCTACCGCTCGATTCCGGTGTCGGCACTGCCCAGCTACGACACCCCGGTGATCAACGTCTCGGCCTCGCTGCCCGGCGCCAGCCCGGAGACCATGGCCTCGTCGGTCGCGCTGGCGCTGGAGAAGCAGTTCCAGCAGATCCCTGGCCTGGTGCAGATGAGCTCGACCAGCTCGACCGGCAGCACCTCGCTGACACTGGAGTTCGCCGAGGGCAAGAGCATGGACGGCGCGGCGCTCGACGTGCAGGCGGCGCTGTTGCGCGCCCAGCGCACGCTGCCGACGGACATGACCCAGCCGCCGTCCTACCGCAAGGTCAATCCGGCGGACGCACCGGTGCTGATCGCGGCGATGACCTCGGAGTCGATGTCACCGACCGAGATGCAGGACTATGCGGAGCACCTGATCGTGCCGACGCTGTCGATGATCGACGGGGTGGCGCAGGTCAACGTCTTCGGCTCCAAGCGTTTTGCCGTGCGCGTGTCGGTCAATCCGGCGGCGCTGGCGGCGCGCAACATGGCGCTGGAGGATGTGTCGAAGGCGCTGGCCGCGGCCAACGCCAACACCCCGGTCGGCTCGCTCGACGGCGACCGCCAGACCCTGACCATCGTGGGCAACCAGCAACTGAGCAAGGCGGCCGACTTCGCCAATCTGGTGGTGGCCAGTCGCAACGGCGCTGCGGTGCGGCTGCGCGATGTGGCCGAGGTGCGTGACAGTGTCGAGACGGTGAAGACCTACGGCAGCTTCGAAGGCGCGCCGTCCATCGTGCTGGCGATCCAGCGACAGCCCGATGCCAACACGGTGCGGGTGGTCGACGGCGTTCGGCAGGCGCTGGACGGCCTGCGCGGACAGTTGCCGGCCGCGCTGGAGATCACGCCCTTCATCGACCGGTCGCTCTCGGTCCGCGAGGCCTTGCACGACGTGTCGCTGACGCTGATGGGCACGATTGCGCTGGTGATCCTGGTGATCTTCCTGTTCCTGCGCCGCTGGGTGGCGACCCTGGTGCCGACGCTGTCGCTGCCGGTCAGCCTGATGGGCGCGGTGGCGCTGCTCTGGGGCATGAACTACAGCCTGGACAACGTCTCGCTGCTGGGCCTGACGCTGGCGGTGGGGCTGGTGGTGGACGACGCCATCGTGATGCTGGAGAACATCATGCGGCACATCGAGGCGGGCGAGGAACCGTTTGCCGCCGCGCTCAAGGGCTCGCGCGAGGTCGGTTTCACCATCATCTCGATCTCGATTTCCCTGATCGCGGTGTTCATCCCGATCTTCTTCATGCCGGGCGTGATCGGCCTGCTGTTCCACGAGTTCGCGGTGGTGGTGGGGTTGTCGATCGCGGTGTCGGCCTTTGTCTCACTGACCCTGGTGCCGATGCTGGCGGCCCGCCTGCTGAGTGCCGAGGATGGCCAGCACGCGCACGAAGGCCGGGTGCTGCACGCGTTCGAGAGCGTCTTCCAGTTCACCCTTCGCGGCTACACGCGGGCGCTGGACTGGGTGCTCGCACACCGCATCGTGGTGCTGGTGCTGGCGCTGGGCACGTTTGCCGCCACCGCCTGGCTGTTCATCGTCATTCCCAAGGGCTTCTTCCCGCAGGAAGACATCGGGCAGATCCAGGTCAGCACCGAGGCGGCGCAGGATGTGTCCTTTCCCGAGCTGGTGCGGCTGCAGACGCAGGCGAGCGAGATCATCCGCTCGGACCCGGCCGTCGAACGGCTCTCCTCGTTCACCGGCGCGGGCGGCACGCAGAACAGCGGACGCATGTTCATCGCGCTCAAGCCACGTGCCCAGCGGGATTCGATGGAGAAGGTGGTCAACCGACTGCGCGGCAAGCTGCGGGATGTCCCGGGGCTGCGGGTGTTCATGCGCCCGGTGCAGAACCTGCAGCTCGGCGGCCGGTCGTCCAGGGCTCAGTACCAGTACGTGCTGCAGAGCGTCCAGGCCGACACGCTCTACACCAGCGCCGAGAAGCTGGCCCAGCGCATGCGCACCGACAGCCGTTTCCTGGACGTCAACACCGACACGCAGATGCGCGGTCTTCAGCTCACGCTGGATGTCGACCGCGACAAGGCCGCCGCGCTGGGCGTGCCGATGGATGCACTGCGCTCGACGCTCTACAGCGCCTTCGGCGAGCGGCAGGTGGCGACGATCTATCTGCCGACCGACAGCTACCGGGTCGTGATGGAAGTGGACCCCGCGCAGAAGAAGGACGAGTCGGCGCTGGCGGGGCTGTTCGTGCGCTCGACCAGCGGCGCGATGGTGCCGCTGTCGGCGCTGACCACCGCGCGCCGGACGATCGGGCCGTCGGCGATCAACCATGTCGGGCAGACGCAGGCGGTGACGCTGTCGTTCAACCTGGCGCCGGGCGTGGCGCTGGGCGATGCGACCCGGGCGCTGGAGAAACTC
Organism: Hydrogenophaga sp.; assembly: GCA_016790705.1. Taxonomy (GTDB): domain Bacteria; phylum Pseudomonadota; class Gammaproteobacteria; order Burkholderiales; family Burkholderiaceae_C; genus Hydrogenophaga. The sequence goes on along the minus strand of JAEUOT010000040.1, from coordinate 23,919 downwards.
GCCGACGAGGTCGAGCTGCCCAGCTCGATCATTCGCAGTTTCGGCGGCGACGCGGCGGTGTTCCAGAAATCGCAGGGCAACCAGGTGGTGCTGATCCTGGGCGCGCTGCTGGTGATCTATGTGCTGCTGGGTGTGCTCTACGAGAGCTACATCCACCCGATCACCATCCTGGCCGGTCTGCCCTCGGCGGCGGTCGGCGCCTTGCTGACCCTGATGCTGTTCGGTCAGGACCTGACGCTGATCGCGACCATCGGCATCCTGCTGCTGATCGGCATCGTCAAGAAGAACGCCATCATGATGATCGACTTCGCGCTCGACCAGCAGCGCCACCACGGCATGGACCCGGCGCACGCGATCCGCGAGGCCTGCATCCTCCGGTATCGCCCGATCATGATGACCACGCTGGCGGCGCTGGCCGGGGCGCTGCCCATCGCGCTGGGGATCGGTGCGGGGGCCGAACTGCGTCAGCCGCTGGGGCTGGCGGTGGTCGGCGGCCTTGTGTTCTCCCAGGCCGTGACCCTGTTCATCACGCCGGTGATCTATCTCGCACTCGACCGGTTCAGCGGCAATGGCCCTGACCTGCGTCCCGAGAACGCGGCCTGAGCGCGCGACGCCGCTCAGCACTCAACGATATTCACCGCCAGTCCGCCGCGCGCCGTTTCCTTGTATTTCGTCTTCATGTCGGCGCCGGTCTCGCGCATGGTCTTGATGACCTTGTCCAGGCTGACGTGGTGGGTGCCGTCGCCGCGCAGCGCCATGCGCGCGGCGTTGATGGCCTTGACCGAGGCGATGGCGTTGCGCTCGATGCAGGGGATCTGCACCAGACCGCCGACCGGGTCGCAGGTCAGGCCCAGGTGGTGCTCCATGCCAATCTCGGCGGCGTTTTCCACCTGCTCCGGGGTGCCGCCGAGCACGGCGCACAACGCGCCCGACGCCATGGAGCAGGCCACGCCGACCTCGCCCTGGCAGCCGACCTCGGCGCCCGAGATCGAAGCATTTTCTTTGTAGAGGATGCCGATGGCGGCGGCGGTGAGCAGGAAATCGATCACCCCGTCGTCGTTCGCACCGGGCACGAAGCGCCGGTAGTAGTGCAGCACCGCAGGCACGATGCCGGCCGCGCCGTTGGTGGGCGCCGTCACCACCCGGCCGCCCGCCGCGTTCTCCTCGTTGACCGCGAGCGCATAGAGGTTGACCCAGTCGAGCACGGCCAGCGGATCGGTCAGCGCCTTCTCGGGATGGCCGGTGAGGTCGCGGTACAGCGCCGGCGCGCGTCGCCGCACCTTGAAGCCACCGGGCAGCACGCCGTCGGTGCTGCAGCCGCGCTGCACGCAGGCCTGCATCACGTCCCAGATGCGCAGCAGGCCGGCGCGCACCTCGTCGTCGCTGCGCCAATGGCGCTCGTTGGCGCGCATCACACCGGCGATGGACTGGCCGTGTTCGCGGCAGCGTTGCAGCAGCTCGTCGCCGGTGCGGAAGGGCAGTGGCAACTGCGTCGCATCGGGTGCGATCACCTTCTGCCGCTGGCCGTCGGCCATGACCTCTTCGCTGACCACAAAGCCGCCGCCCACCGAATAGAAAGTGCGCTCGGACAGCACCGCCCCCGCCGCGTCCCAGGCCGTCAGGCGCATGCCGTTGGCGTGCAACGGCAGGGCCTGGCGGTGCAGGGTCAGGTCCTCGCGGTCGGCCCAGTCGATGGTGTGCGTCCCCATGAGCGGGATGCGTCCCTGTTCGCGGATGGCGGTCACGGTCGGCTCCACCGATTCGATGGGCACCGACTCCGGCTCGTGCCCGCACAGCCCGAGCAGCACCGCCTTGTCGCTGCCGTGGCCGCGGCCCGTCGCACCAAGCGAGCCGTACAGTCCGACCTGCACCCGCGCCACCGCCGGCAGCAGGCCGGCGCTCTCCAGTCCGTGCGCGAACAGGCGTGCCGCGCGCATGGGGCCGACGGTGTGCGAGCTGCTGGGACCGATGCCGATCTTGAACAGATCAAAGGCCGAAACCGCCATGCGCGTCTCCTGGTTGTTGTGATCGTGTCGCGGGCGTCAGGCCAAGGCGGGCCGGACCACACCGCGACCCGAGCGCGCATCTTCCCACTGCGCCACATGCCCCGCCAACTGGTGTGCGGTGATGGCCGAGAGCGTCCAGCCCAGGTGGCCGTGGCCGGTGTTGTAGAACACGTTGGGCAGGCGGCCGGGGCCGACGCGGGGCAGCATGTCCGGCATCATGGGCCGCAGGCCGGCCCAGGGCTCGACGCGGCGCGTGCTCGCGCCCGGGAAACACTGGTTGACCCAGTCCACCAGCGGCTTGATGCGGTCGGCGCGGATGTCGCGGTTGAAGCCGTTGAACTCGGCCGTGCCGGCGACGCGGAAGCGGTCCACGCCCAGACGGCTGGTGACCAGCTTGGTCTCGTCGTCCAGCAGGCTCACGTTGGGTGCGGCGGCCTGGCTCTGTTCGTCATTCAGCATCACGGTGATCGAGTAGCCCTTGACCGGGTAGACGTTGAGCCGGTCGCCGAGCTGCGCACCGATGGCACGGCTGTGCACGCCGGCGCAGACGACCACCGCGTCCGCGCTCACCACTTCGCCGTCGGCCAGCGTGACGTGAGCGGTCTTGCCGGTGCTCTGCACGCGGCTCACGGCGCGGCCGGTCAGCAGGCGCACGCCGCGGCGTTCGCAGGCCAGGCTCATGCCGTGGGTGTACTTGTGGATGTCGCCGGTGCTGTCGCTCTCGGTGTAGTAGCCGCCGTAGTAGTTGCCGGCCAGCGTGGGTTCGATGGCGCGCATCTCGTCGGGCGTGACGGCGCGGCGCGGCAGGCCGCCGGCGGCCAGCAGCTTCGAGACTTCACCCGCGTGGTCGAAGCCGGCCTTGTCGCGGTAGATGTGCAGGATGCCCTGCTTCTTGAGGTCGAAGTCGATGCCCTCGGCCTGCGCCCAGCCGAACAGGTGTTCGCGCGCGGCGATGGCCAGCTTCGCGGTGGCGATGGTGTTCTCGCGGTATTTGGGGATGGAGGCGACGAACTCGGCGAACCAGGAGAGCTTGTGCCAGGAGGGCTTGGGGTTGACCAGCAGCGGGGCGTCGGCCTTGAGCATCCACTTGATGCCCTTGACGAGCGTGGAGGGATGGGTCCAGGTCTCGGCGTTGGAGGCGGATAGCTGGCCGCCGTTGGCGTGGCTGGTTTCCATGCCGGCGTAGCGGTGCTGTTCGATCAGGGTGACCTGGTGGCCTTCGCGGGCCAGGGCGTAGGCGCTGGTGACGCCGGTGATGCCGCCGCCGATGACGATGATGTGCGTGGACTGGGCCATGGGAATCTCTCTTTCAAAGCCGTCAAACAGGATGGGCACGACCCGCACACCGTGTGCGGACCATGACCCCCTCTGTTTGTGACCTGAGAGATTCACCGGCCCGGTGGGGCCGGCTTGCTCCTGCGGTGGGCCGGGGGACGAATCCCGACCACTCTTCAGAGTTTGAAGCGCGTCGATCGGTCCTTTTGCCTGAGAGTTTCCGGGGCGGTTGCTCCTTCGGCGCCGGTTCCCTTGCGGGGCCGGTCTCTCCCGATCAACGGAAGAAGGCGCTTATTGTGCCTGCAGCCCGATGGACTTCGCAATCGAGCGGAATTGCTGGATGCCGTCGGTGTAGGCCTTGTCGGCCGCCGCCAGGGTCTGCGGTGCGGGCAGCAGCTGGCTGTTGGCTTCGAGCGCAGCGTGGACCGACGGATCACCCAGCGTGCCGGTGATGGCCTTGTGCAGCGCGGTCACGACCGGTTCCGGCGTGTCCTTCTTGACGAAGTAGCCGGTCCAGATCTTGAACGTGAAGTCCTTGAGCTGCTTGCTTTCGCTGATAGCGGGGTATTGCTTCACGCTCTCCAGCCGCTCGCTGTTGAGCATGGCCAGCACCTTCACCCGACCCTGCTTCTGCATCTCGTCGTATTTCTTGCCGTAGGGGGCGAGGAAGAAGTCGACCTGGCCCGCCATCAGGTCCTGCTCGGCCGGGGCCGCGCCCTTGTAGGGCACGTGGACCATCGGGATGCCGGTGACCTTGGACAGGTGCTCGCCCAGCAGGTGATAGAACGAGCCGGGGCCGACGCTGGCGAAGGTCAGCGGCTTGCCGTCCTTGGCCGCCTTGCGGGCGTACTCCACGAACTCGTCCACGCTGTTGACCGGCAGATCCTTTTTCGCGAGGAATGCGATCTGTGCGGTGGCGATCATCTGCACCAGCCGGAAGTCCTCGCTCTTGACCTTGTTGGAGGCGATGGCCAGCGGCGCCAGGATCAGCTCGTTGGGCGAGCCCTGGAACACGGTGTAGCCGTCGCTGGGGCCGTTGAGCACCTTCTGCGCGGCGATGCCGCCGCTGGCGCCGCCCAAGTTCTCGATCACCACCGGCTGGCCGAGCTGCTTGCCCAGGGTGACGTTGACCGAGCGCGCGATCACGTCCGACAGGCCGCCCGCAGGGTACGGGACCATCAGCGTCACCGGCTTGGCCGGGAAGCTCTGGGCGAAGGCGGTGCCGGTGGCGCCGGTCAGGGCAATGGCCGCAGCGGCCATCAGGGTCTGGATGCGGATGCGTGCGTTCATGGGGTTGTCTCCTGTCGTGCTCATGGTCGGTGGGGGGAAAGCAGGTCCTGCACCAGCGCGATCCAGTAGGCTGCGCCGGGGGCGATGTTGTGGTCGTTGAAGTCGTAGGCCGGGTTGTGCACCATGCAGGCGCCGGGCTCGCCGCCCGCGCCGTTGCCGATGAACAGGTAGCTGCCGGGCACGCGTTCGAGCATGAAGGCGAAGTCCTCGCTGCCGGTCAGCATCGGGCCCCGCGGGGTGATCTGCTCCGGCGGGAAGTGCTTCTGCGCGACCGCCAGCGCGCGGGCGGTCTGCGCCGCGTCGTTGACCAGCACCGCGTAGCCGGCACGCCAGGCGATCTCGGCGCGCACGCCGAAGCTCTCGGCTTGCAACCGGACCACGTCTCGGATGCGCTGCTCCACGCTGCGCCGCACCTGTGGGTCCAGCGTGCGCACGCTGATCTCCAGCCGCGCTTCGGCCGGGATCACGTTGTTGGCCTGACCGGCGTGGATGGCCCCGACGGTGACCACGGCCGGCTGCAGCGGGTCGACATGGCGCGAGACGACGGTCTGCAGGGCCATCACCAGCGAGGCTGCGGCCACCACGACGTCGGTCGCCTTGTGCGGCATGGCGCCGTGGCCGCCGTGGCCGTGCAGCGTGACGGTGGCGTAGTCCGACGAGGCCATGGTCGGTCCGCTGCGGAACACCAGCTGGCCCTGCGGATGGCCCGGCATGTTGTGCATGGCGAAGATGGCGTCGCAGGGGAAGCGCTGAAACAGGCCGTCTTCCATCATCTTCAGGGCGCCGCCGCCGCCTTCTTCGGCCGGCTGGAAGATGAGGTTCAGCGTGCCGTCGAAGCGGCCGTGCTGCGCCAGGTGGTGCGCGGCGGCCAGCAGCATGGCGGTGTGGCCGTCGTGGCCACAGGCGTGCATCACGCCGTGTGTGCAGCTGGCCCAGGCCGCGCCCGTGGCCTCGGCGATTGGAAGCGCGTCCATGTCGGCGCGCAGGCCGATCGAGCGGGCCGACGTGCCCCGCTTCAACTGCCCGACGACCCCGGTGCCGCCCAGTCCGGTGGTGACGCTGTAGCCCCAGGCGCCGAGCTGCGCCGCCACCAGGGCGGCGGTGCGGCGCTCGTTGAAGGCGAGCTCGGGGTGGCGGTGGATGTCGCGGCGGACGGCGATGAACTGTTCGACGGCGGCATCACTGAGGCGATCCATGCGGGGGGCTCCTGAAACATGAACTTTGTTGCATGTTAGGAAGCGGCTGATTTAAAGTCCAATGCATTGATCATCAATGATCCATGCATTTGGCTGGAGGTTTTGAGCATGACACTGGTGCAACTGAGGCACTTCGTGGTGCTGGCCGAACTCGGGGCTTTTGTGCAGGCGTCCAAGGCCCTGTACCTCACCCAGCCCGCGCTCACGCGCAGCATCCAGGGGCTGGAGGATGAGCTGGGCGGACGCCTGTTCGACCGCCTCGGTCGGCGCATTGCGCTCACGCCGTTCGGCACCGAGGTCCTGCAGCGCGCGCGCCGGCTGGTGGCCGACGCCGAGGCGCTCAAACAAACCGGCAAAGGACTGCATGCGGGCCTCATCGGCACGCTGCGCATCGGCCTGAGTTCTGGCCCCGGCGCCTTGCTGTCCACGCCGCTGATGCTGCACATGGCCGAGCACCACCCCAAGCTGCAGCTGCAGATCTCGCGCGGCAACACGGCGGTGCTGGTCGACGAGCTGCGCGAGCAGCACCTGGACGCGGCGGTGCTGGATGTGCGCTCGGTGCGACCCGCGGCCGACCTGGCCATCGCGCAGGTGTTCGAGCTGGCGGCGGGGTTCCTGGTGCGGCCGGACCATCCATTGGTGCAGCGAGGGCAGCCGGTGCGGATCGAGGAGGCCCTGGCCTATCCCATCGCCTCCACCCCACTGAGCGACGAGGTGGCGCGTATCCTGATCGGGCGCTACGGGCCGCAGGCCAACCCCGACGACATGGTCACCCTGCGCAGCGACGAGACGCGGAACATCGTGGAGGTGGCGCGCAGCAGCCACGCCATCGTGCTGACCGCCCACGCCGCCGCCGATGGGCTGGTGCCGCTGCGCATGTCGCCCGCGCTGGACGCCACCGCGCGTTTCGGCCTGGTGACGCTCGGGCAGCGGCAGGAGGCGCCGGCCCTGCGCATCCTGCGCGAATGGCTGGCGGACTGGGTGGTCCAGAATGGGGCCGCATGAAACTGACGGCCTTGCTGATCGCGATTGAAGTGGGCGGGACAGTGGCCTTTGCCATGTCCGGCCTGATCGAGGCCATGCGCAAACGCATGGACGTGGTCGGCGTGTTCTCGGTGGCCTTCGTCACGGCGTTTGGCGGCGGCACGGTGCGCGACCTGCTGCTGGACCGCCGACCCCTGTTCTGGGTCGAGCACGAGGCCTACCTCTGGCTCGTGTTCTTCATGGTGATCACGGCGCCCTGGTGGCTCAAGGCCGCGCTGCGCGACGCGGGCGCGCGGCTCATGGAGTGGGCCGATGCTTTTGGCCTCGGACTGTTCGCGATCTCGGGCACCAGCATCGCGGTGGCGGGTGGCATGTCGCCGGGCGTGAGCGTGCTGATGGGCGCGACCACGGCCATCGTGGGTGGCGTGGCACGCGATGTGTTGTGCAACGAGGTGCCCAAGGTCTATCGCGACCACCGGCCGTATGCGCTGTGTGCGGTGGCCGGCAGCCTGGCCTTTCTCGGGCTGGCGGCCCTGGGCCTCGGGTCCGAGCTGGCCAGCGCCGTCGGCATTGCCGTGGCCACCGGCAGCCGCCTGCTGGCCATCGCCTTCGACTGGCAGTTGCCCGGCTGGCGTTTGCCGGAAAAATAAAAAACGCCGGTGGGGTTGCCCTCACCGGCGTTTTTCAGGAACCGACGCTCAGGCCAGTTCGCTCACCGGCACGCAACTGCAGAACAGGTTGCGGTCACCGTAGACGTTGTCCACGCGGCCCACGGACGGCCAGTACTTGGTGTTGACCGCATGGCCGTTCGCCACGGCGGCGACTTCGCGCGGGTAGGGGTGGGGCCAGTCGCTCTTGAGCACGCTGGCCGCGGTGTGCGGGGCGTTCTTCAGCGGGTTGTCGTCCTGCGGCCATTCGCCTTTTTCCACGCGGCGGATTTCGGCGCGGATCGCGATCATCGCGTCGATGAAGCGGTCCAGCTCCTCGCGCGTCTCGCTCTCGGTCGGCTCGACCATCAGCGTGTTGGCCACCGGGAACGACAGCGTGGGCGCATGGAAGCCGTAGTCCATCAGGCGCTTGGCCACGTCTTCGGCCATCACGCCGCAGGTTTCCTTGAAACCGCGCAGGTCCAGGATGCACTCGTGCGCCACGTGGCCGTTGGCCGAGGCGTAGAGCGTGGGGTAGTGGTCGGCCAGGCGCTTGCTGATGTAGTTGGCGCTCAGGATGGCGGCTTCGGTCGCGTGCTTGAGGCCATCGGCGCCCATCATGCGGATGTACATCCAGCTGATCGGCAGCACGGCGGCGTTGCCCAGCGGTGCAGCGCTGACCGCGCCCACCGGCGAGGCCGACGCGGGCGTGCCGCAGACGCCACCCGGCTCCTTGCCACGGCCGTGACCGGGCAGGAAGGGCACGAGGTCGGCGACCACGCAGACCGGGCCGACACCCGGGCCGCCACCGCCGTGGGGGATGCAGAAGGTCTTGTGCAGGTTCAGGTGGCTCACGTCGCCGCCGAACTCGCCCGGTGCGGCCACGCCGACCAGCGCGTTCATGTTGGCGCCGTCCACGTACACGCGGCCGCCGTGCTGGTGCACCAGGGCGCAGAGTTCCTTGACCGTGGTCTCGAACACACCGTGCGTCGACGGGTAGGTGATCATCACCGCGGCCAGGTTGGCGCTGTGCTGCTCGCACTTGGCCTTGAGGTCGGCCATGTCCACGTTGCCGTTCTCGTCGCACTTGGTCACCACCACCTGCAGTCCCACCATCTGGGCCGACGCGGGGTTGGTGCCGTGGGCCGACGAGGGGATCAGGCAGATGTTGCGGTGGCTCTCGCCGCGCGAGGCGTGGTAGCCCTGGATGGCGAGCAGGCCCGCGTATTCGCCCTGCGAACCGGCGTTGGGCTGCAGGCTGATGCCGGCGTAACCCGTGGCCTGGCACAGCCAGGCGCGCAGCTGTTCATCGAGTTCCTGGTAGCCCGCCAACTGGTCGGCCGGCGCGAAGGGGTGCACGCCCGCGAATTCCGGCCAGGTGATGGGGATCATCTCGCTGGTCGCGTTGAGCTTCATGGTGCAGGACCCCAGCGGGATCATGCTGCGGTCCAGCGCCAGGTCCTTGTCGGACAGCGCGCGGATGTAGCGCAGCATGCCGGTCTCGGAGTGGTGGCTGTCGAACACCGGGTGCGTGAGGTAGGCGCTGGTGCGACGCAGCTCGGCCGGGATCAGCGGCTCCACGCCCTTCTCGAAAGCGTCGAACGAGGGCAGGGCCTGGCCGTCGGCGGCGAAGGCCGACCACAGCAGGTGGATGTCCTCGCGCGTGGTGGTTTCGTCCAGCGACATGCTCATGTACTGGCCCCAGGACAGGCGCAGGTTGGCGCCTTTGGACAGCGCCTTGGCCACGATGGCCTGGGCCTGGGCGGCGTCGGCCGCCTTGATGGTCAGGGTGTCGAAGGCCGAGGCGCTGGTCAGGTTGCAGCCCAGCTGTTGCAGGCCGGCGGCCAGCACGGCGGTGTAGGCGGCCACGCGCTGCGCGATGCGCTTGAGCCCCTGCGGGCCGTGGTAGACGGCGTACATGCTGGCCACGACGGCCGGCAGCACCTGCGCCGTGCAGATGTTGGAGGTGGCCTTCTCGCGGCGGATGTGCTGCTCGCGCGTCTGCAGCGCCAAGCGGTAGGCCGGGTTGCCGTGCGTGTCCACGCTCACACCGACCAGGCGGCCGGGCATGGAGCGCTTGTACTCGTCGCGGCATGCCATGTAGGCGGCGTGCGGGCCGCCCGCGCCCATGGGCATGCCGAAGCGCTGGGTGGTGCCGACCACGATGTCGGCATCGAACTCGCCCGGAGGCACCAGAAGGGTCAGGGCCAACAGGTCGGCCGCCACGATGAAGGCGGCTTGCTTGCCGTGCACGGTCTGCACGTCGGCGCGCAGGTCGTCGATGCGGCCGCTGGTGGACGGGTACTGCGCCAGCACGGCGAAGTAGTCGTCGCCCTTCAGCGCCTCGGCCCATTCGGTGGCCGAATTCGCTAGCTTCACGCTCAGGCCCAGCGGCTTCGCGCGCGTCTGGATGACTTCGATGGTCTGCGGGTGCGCGTCGCCGGCCACGACGATGGCGTTGCCCTTGGCCTTGACCGAGCGCTTGGCCAGGGTCATGGCCTCGGCGGCGGCGGTGGCTTCGTCCAGCATGGACGCGTTGGCGATCGCCATGCCGGTCAGGTCGGTGACCATGGTCTGGAAGTTGACCAGCGCTTCCATGCGGCCCTGCGAAATCTCGGCCTGGTAGGGCGTGTAGGCGGTGTACCAGGCGGGGTTTTCGAGGATGTTGCGCAGGATGACGCCCGGCGTGTGGGTGCCGTAGTAACCCTGGCCGATGAAGCTCTTGAAGACCTTGTTCTTCGAGGCGATGGCCTTGAGCTCGGTCAGCGCGGCCGCTTCGGTGGTCGCGGGCGGCAGGTCCATGCCGGCGCTGCGCGCGATGCTGCGCGGCACGATGGAGTCGATCAGGGCGCGGCGCGAGGCCTCGCCGATGACCGACAGCATGTGGGCTTCATCGGCTTCGCTGATGCCGATGTGACGGGCGATGAACTCGCTGGCGTTTTCGAGCTCACCCAGGGGTTTGACGGACGGCATCAGCATGGCAGGAGGCTCCGGGCGGCAGGGATCAGGCGTTGGCCGAGAAGGCGGTGTAGGCGGTTTCGTCCAGCAGCGCGTCGAGCTGCGACGCGTCCGACAGCTTGACCTTGAAGAACCAGCCGGCACCCAGCGGGTCGCTGTTGGCTAGTGACGGGTCGTCGCGCAGGGCCTCGTTGACTTCGGTGATCTCGCCGCTGACGGGCATGTACACGTCGGCCGCCGCCTTGACGGACTCGACCACACCGGCCACGTCCTTCTGCGCGTAGGTTTTGCCCACTTCGGGCAGGTCCACGAACACCACGTCGCCCAGCGCGTCCTGCGCGTGGTGCGTGATGCCGACGGTGGCGGTACCGTCGTCAACGGTGATCCATTCGTGGTCTTCGGTGTACTTGGTGGTCATGGTGGGCTCCGGTGAAAAGATGAAACGGGTGGAAGGGATCAGCCGCGGTAATAGCGGTTCGGGACAAAAGGCATCGGGGCGACTTCCATCGGCACGGCCTTGCCGCGCACGATGGCGTTGACGCGGGAGCCGGTGGCGGCGAATTCGGGGGTGACGTAGCCCATGGCGACCGGCTTGTCGGCGCTGGGGCCGAGCAGGCCGCTGGTGACTTCGCCGATCGTCTGGCCGTCCAGGCTCTGCAGCTCGACGTGCTCGCGCACCGGAACACGCTCCAGCGCGACCAGGCCGACGCGCTTGCGCGTCAGGGGCTGCGCACCGTCCAGTTGGGCCAGCACCCGGTCGGCGCCGGGGAAGCCGCCCGCGCGCTCGCCGCCGGTGCGGCGCACCTTCTGCATGGCCCAGTTCAGCGCGGCCTCGACCGGCGTGGTCGTGGTGTCGATGTCGTTGCCGTAGAGGCAGAGGCCGGCTTCCAGTCGCAGCGAATTGCGCGCACCCAGGCCGATGGGCTTGACCTCGGGCTGCGCCAGCAGGGCGCGGGCAAACGCCTCGGCACTGGCGGCGGGCACGGAGATCTCGAAGCCGTCCTCGCCGGTGTAGCCGCTGCGGGTGACGTACAGGTCGGCGCCGTTCCAGTTGAAACCGAAGCCGGTCATGAACACCAGGTTTTCCACGCCCGGCAGCAGGCGCTGCAGCGCGCTGACCGCCAACGGCCCCTGCAGGGCCAGCAGGGCGCGGTCGAACTGCGGGGTGATGGTGCAGCGGCTGCCGATGCGGGCCTGGATGTGGGCCAGGTCGCCGTGCTTGCAGGCGCCGTTGACGACGACATAGATGTGGTCGCCGCGGTTGACGAACATCAGGTCGTCGATGATGCCGCCCGCGTCGTTGAGCAGCAGGCCGTAGCGCTGCTTGTTCACGCCCAGGCCGATCACGTCCACCGGCATCAGCGATTCAAACGCGGCTGCAGCGTCCGGGCCGGACAGCAGCAACTGGCCCATGTGGGATACGTCGAACAGGCCGGCCGAGCGGCGCGTGTGGTGGTGCTCGGCCATCAGGCCTTCGGGGTACTGCACCGGCATGGAATAGCCGGCAAAGGGCACCATGCGCGCACCGAGTTCGAGGTGCAGGGCGTTCAGCGGGGTCTGGAGCAGGGCGTTGGATTCGGCGGGAGTGGACACGGCGGACTCTCAATGGGTGGGGCAGACACCATGGCCCTGAAGCCATGGCACGGCACGGTGCATCCGTGCGCTGCCCCCGCTGTCCGCTCTACCTGAGAGATTCGCACGGGCGATGCCGCACTTGCTCCTTCGGTGGACCCCGATGGCGGGGCCTCTCTCCAGTGGGGGACACCAGCCTCTCGACCGGTGGTCATCAGTCCTTTTGCCTGAGCGTTCAGGGCCGTTGCCACGACCGCCTGCGCCTTCGGCGGCTCCACGGGGGAGCGCTCTCCTGATCCGGCGAGTTTACCGGAATCACCGCTGCCGGCCGGTCCGGGCCTCAGGCGGCGTCCTGCCGCGGGTCCTGAAACCGGAAGCTCTGCGCGTCCTCATCCCACACGATGCGGCGTTGCGCCCGTTGCGCGCAGGCCTCGATGCGTCGCGCGTTGGGTTCGTCGGTCTGGGCGATCCAGTCCAGGGCTTGTGCGCGGGTGCGGCCGAACTGCTCATGCCGGGCGGTCAGCCGTTGCAGTCGCAGTCCGGCGTCGATGTGCAGATACCAGACCTCGTCCAGAAGGCCGGCCACCGGTGTCCAGGCCGGGTCGTCGTCCAGCAGCAGGTAGTTGCCTTCGGTGATGACCAGCGGCGTGCGGGAGAACACCGGGATCGCGCCCGCGACCGGCTCCTCGATGGACCGCCGGAAGTCCGGTGCATAGACCGTTTCGTCGGCGGGCTGATGGCGCAGACGGCGAAGCAGCGCCGCATAGCCGGCCGCGTCGAAGGTGTCGGGGGCGCCCTTGCGGTGCGCGCGGCCCAGCCGGGTCAGCTCCACCAGTGCAAGGTGAAACCCGTCCATGGGAACGGCCTGGGTGCGCTCGCCCAGGGATCGCACCATCAGTTCCGCCAGGGTCGACTTGCCCGCCCCCGGCGGGCCGACGACGCCCAGCAGACGGCGCGGGCCGCGGGCCAGTTCGTTCAGACGCTGAACCAGATCGGGGTGGAGTCGTGGGGCGCTCATGGCGTCCCAATGTAGCGCAGGCGGTGGCGTGCCGATCAGTCCGGCATGGCAGCGCGAACCCGCTTGTCGGCTTCCAGCAGGTGCTCACGCAGCGTGTACCAGCGATCGGCATAGCGGTCGGGCAAATCCATCCGGTCCACCTGCTGCTCCAGTTGGTCGAGCCGGCGCGCGATCGCGCGCAGCAGCGAGGGCTCGTCCGCGCCGATCCGCGCGAGGTCCTCCTCCAGGAACTTGAGTTCGCCGTAGAAGTGCATGATCGCTGCCTCGACGCGCCAGTCGATGTAGCGGGGGGCCCTGAGCAGCAACAGGGTGCCCAGCAGCAGCACCGGCAGCAGCGCATAGATCAGCAGTTCGGCCCATTGCGCTGTCCGGTAGGGCAGGATCGTCTCCATCCACGGACGGCCGCCACGCAGCGCCTTGCGGGCCACCGGCGACACCGGAAAGTTGCTGCCCATCGTCGTGGGGTACATCCCCTGGCCTTCGAGGAATCCGGACATCACATGCAGCTCGCCGGCCACGTCCAGCAGGGCCCGCTGCAAGGCGGGATGCAGGTCCGGTCGCACCATCAGGTGGGTCTGGGTGACCAAGGTCGGCAGGTCGGTGGCGGGCAGGTTGGCGCGCAGCTCGATGGACCCCTGGGGCATCACCAGCGCGCGCAGTCGCGGCTCCACGGCCGCCAGTGCGCCGGCGCGCTCTACCCCCAGCAGATGCACGCCGTCTTGTCGCACCAGCGTGGCCGCCGTCTGCGAGTCGCCCGTGGCCACATGGATCACCGCGTCCACGCGGCCCTCCGACAGCGCATCGATGGCCGAGTCACCGACCTCCGGGCTGAACATGACCTCGCTGGCCGGCACGCCGGCGTGCTGCAGCAGGATGTCCGCCGCGATCCGGTTGGACGAGCCTTCGACCGACGCGGCGATCCGTGCGCCCCTGAGTTGCGCCACGCTGTCGATGCCGTCGCGCGCAAACACCCAGACGATTTCATGGCCGACCACCGCCAGCGCCTGGGCCGGGCGTCCGCTGCCTGCGTAGAGCCCTTGCGCGAAGGTGACGTCGATGCGCCCGGGCCCAGGAGCCAGCCGCTCCAGCGCGTCCTGGGGCCTCGCGTGCGGGACGATGTCGACCTGAATGCCCAGGTGCTCCAGACGTGCGGCGTAGCTGCGTGCCAGCTCCAGGTAACTGCTCTGGCCCGGGCCGGTGCCGATGACCAGCCGGGTCGGTGGCAGCGGTTTCCAGATCCACAGGATGGCCGCCACGGCGGCGCACACCGCCAGCAGCAGAGGCAGGTAGATAAGCGTCCAGCGGCGCTGGTAGAGCTGCAGGATCTTCATCGGCCGCGGTACTCCCCGATGCGTCGGCGCACGAAATGCACATGCTGGCGCAAGGTGTAGCAGCGCTGCGCCAGCTCCGGCGGCAGGCCCTCGCCCACGATCGCGATCTCCATCGCGTTCAGCCGCGCGTGGATGCGGCTGAGGTCCATCCCGCCGAGATTGACGGCGTTGGCCGCCAGGTCGTTCTCGATGAAGCGCAGTTCACCGTACCAGCGGGTCACGCGGTTCTCCAGGCGCCAGCGGACCCAGGCCGGGACCAGGCGGGACAGCAGCAGGCTCAGCAACAGCAGCGGGACGCCGATCACCAGCAGGCGCTGCAGCAGTTGGGCCCACCAGAACGGCAGCACCGCCTCCAGTCCTTCCAGACCTTGCGAGAGCACCTGGCGTGCCTCCGGTGCCGACGGGAAGTCGCTGAAACGAAGGTAGGGAAACTCGCCCGCGAGCAGGAATGGCGTGGCGGAGCCGTGGACCTCGACCGCCACGGCGGTGGCGATGCGTTTGAGCGCCGGGTCCAGGCCCTGGCGGACCAGCAGGTGGGTGGGAGTCGTCAGTACCGAGGTGTCCTGGGGGGGCTGGTGTGGCCCCATCGCGTCTTCGGGCAGCAGGCGGGGTTCGAGGTAGTTGTTGCGCTCGGAGATGGCCGTGGTGCGACGCAGCGACGCGAGGTGGATGCCGGGGGATGACAGCAAGGCTGCCACGCCCGGCGCGCTGGGCGACGCCACCATGAACACGGCGTCGACGCGGTGCTGCGCCAACGCATCGCGGGCCGCCAGTCCGCTGAGATCGGACAGCGCGATCTGGTCCGGGGTCAGGTGCAACTGCTTCAGCAGCCGTTTCAGCATGGCCCGGTGACCGCTGCCCTCGGGGCCGGCCGCCACCCGCTTGCCGACCAGTTCAAGCAGCGAGGTCAGGGGCCGTTCCTGGCTGAACAGCCACAGCACCTCGATGTCCACGCAACCCAGGGTCTGCACCGTCCAGCCCTCTCGCGCCGCCGCCGTACCCGGCGCCGACGACCAGCCGAACCCGCCCTGGACCAGGGCCAGATCGGCGCGCGGCGGCGTGGCCTGCAGGCGCTCGAGATTGGTGGTCGATCCTTCCGATTCAAGGACCTTCAGCACGATGCCGCGACGGGCGAATGCGTCGACATACTGCTGTGCGTGGCGCTGGTAGGCGCCATCCGCCTGCCCGGTGCTGATGGTCAGCGTCGCTTGTGGCATCGGATACAGCCACCACCACGCCAGTGCCGCCAACGCCAGCGCCGCCAGCACGATCGGCAGGCGGATCAGCAGCCAGCGGTGTTGATACAGGTTGGCGGAGGTCATGGTCTTGGTAATAACCCTTACCAGCATACGGGTTTTGATACGTTTTGCAACGCATCATTTGCGCCCGGCCGTGCCTGTGGCTGACATGCCGCAAACAGGCATGAAAAAGCCGCCCGAAGGCGGCTCCTTGCCTGTGATGGCCCGGGTTACATGCCGGCGTAGTTGGGGCCGCCGCCGCCTTCGGGCGTGACCCAGACGATGTTCTGCGTCGGGTCCTTGATGTCACAGGTCTTGCAGTGCACGCAGTTCTGCGCATTGATCACCAACTGGTCGGCGCCATCCTTGTTGACGAACTCGTACACACCGGCCGGGCAGTACCGGCTCTCGGGGCCGGCGTACTTGGCCAGGTTGACCTTCACCGGCACGCCCTCATCCTTGAGCGTCAGATGGGCCGGCTGGTTCTCTTCGTGGTTCGTGTTGGAGACGAACACGCTGGAGAGACGGTCGAAGCTGATCACGCCATCGGGCTTGGGGTAGCTGATCTGCGGCATCTCGGCGGCCGGGCGCAGCTTGGTGTGGTCGCGGGTCGTGTTGTGGATCGTCCAGGGTGGCACGCTCACGCCGACCTTGGGCAGGAACCAGTGCTCGACGCCGGTCATGAGCTTGCCCATGAGCGGCCCCTTCTTGAACCAGTTCTTGAAGTTGCGGTAGGTCCAGAGCTCCTCGTGCAGCCAACTGGCCTGGAAGCCCGTCTCGAAGGCGGTCAGTTCGTCGGACTGGCGGCCGGCGGTCACCGCCTCGAAGGCGGCCTCGGCACACAGCATGCCGCTCTTGATGGCGGCGTGACTGCCCTTGATGCGCGCGGCATTCAGGAAACCGGCATCGCAGCCGACCAGCGCGCCGCCCGGGAACACCGTCTTGGGCAGGGCCTGCGGCGTGCCGTTGTTCAGCGCACGGGCGCCGTAGCCCAGGCGCTTGCCGCCCTCGATGTGCGCCTTGATGGCCGGGTGGGTCTTCCAGCGCTGCATCTCCTCGAACGGGGAGAGCCAGGGGTTCTGGTAATCGAGGCCGATCACATAGCCCAGCGTGACCTTGTTGCCTTCGAGGTGGTAGAGGAAGCCGCCACCGAAGGCGTCGTCGCCCAGCGGCCATCCGGCGGTATGCACCACCATGCCGGGCCTGGCCTTCTCGGCCGGGATTTCCCACAGCTCCTTGATGCCGATGGCGAAGGTCTGGGCGTCCTTGCCGTCGTCGAGCTTGTATCTGGCGATCAACTGCTTGCCCAGGTGGCCGCGCGCGCCTTCGGCGAACACGGTGTATTTGGCGTGCAGTTCCATGCCGATCTGAAAGTTCTCGGTCGGCTCGCCGTCCTTGCCGATGCCGAGGTTGCCGGTGGCCACGCCCTTGACGGAACCGTCGTCGTTGTAGAGCACCTCCGCCGCGGTGAAGCCGGGGAAGATCTCCACACCCAGCGCTTCCGCCTGTTCGCCGAGCCACTTCGTGACCGCGCCCAGGCTGATGACGTAGCAGCCGTGGTTATGGAAGTTGCGCGGCATCAGCCATTCGGGGGTGCGCTGGGCACCGGTTTCGGTCAGGACCAGCAGGTCGTCGTGCGTGACCGGCTGGTTCAGCGGCGCGCCCATCTCTTTCCAGTCGGGAAAGAGTTCGGTGATGGCCCTGGGGTCCATCACGGCGCCCGAGAGGATGTGCGCACCCGGCTCGGACCCTTTCTCCAGCACGCAGACATTGACCTCTGCGCCTTTTTCTGCGGCCAGCTGCTTGAGGCGGATCGCGGTGGACAGGCCGGCCGGCCCGCCGCCGACGATCACCACGTCGTACTCCATCGCCTCTCGGGGGCCAAACTGGGCAAGGATCTCGTCTGGTGTCATGGGGGTCTCGCAGATAATGGTTTTGTGATCTTCGCCGGCAAGCTGCTGCGGCGGCTGTCGTCAGGCGGACAGCATTCTATGTCGGGGTGTTCGAAAATCGAACGACCGTGCTTATTTGAAACATCCTGGAGATTATCCCGTGACTTACCAGATCGACCTGTCGGGCCGCGTCGCCCTGATCACCGGCGCCTCGGGAGGACTTGGCGAACAGTTCGCCAAGACACTGGCCAAAGCCGGCGCGGCGGTGGTGCTGGCCAGCCGCCGCACCGACCGGCTGATGTCCCTGCGCGCGCACATCGAGGCCGAGGGCGGCGACGCGCACGTGGTGGCGCTGGACGTCACCGACATCGCGTCGATCAAGGCCGCGATTGCCCACGCGGAAACCCAGGTCGGGCCGATCGACATCCTGGTGAACAACTCCGGCGTGAGCACGACCCAGCGTCTGCAGGATGTGTCGGAAGCGGACTACGACTATGTGCTGAACACCAACACCAAGGGCGCGTTCTTTGTCGCCCAGGAGGTGGCCAAGCGCATGCTGGCGCGCGCCAAGGGCGCCGCCCCTGGCACCTTCGTCGGCGGCCGCATCATCAATATCGCCTCGATGGCGGGCCTGAAGGTATTGCCCCAGATCGGCATCTACTGCATGAGCAAGGCGGCGGCGGTGCACATGACCAAGGCGATGGCCGTCGAATGGGGGCGGTTCGGCATCAACGTCAACGCGATCTGCCCCGGCTACATCGACACCGAGATCAACCACCACCACTGGCAGACCGAGCAGGGCCAGAAGCTCATCAACATGTTGCCGCGCAAGCGCGTCGGTCAGCCTGCCGATCTGGATGCCGTGCTGGTCATGCTCGCCAGCAACGAGAGTCACTTCATCAACGGCGCGGTGATCGCGGCGGATGACGGTTTCGGCGTCTGAGCGCGTTCCGCAGACCTTGCCGGCCGGCATGGCGGGTGGGGTCGCCGCCGGGTTGGGGGCGGGTGCGTTCTGGGGCACCACCTTCGTTGCACCGCTGGTGGCACCCGGCTTTTCCTCGGCGGATTACACGGCCGGGCGCTTCGTTGCCTGCGGCCTGTTTTCCCTTGTCTGGCTGCTGTGGCAGACCCTGCGCACCGCGCCAGGACTTCGCCGGGCGCTGTGGCCGGACGCGGCCCAGGCCCGCAGCGCGCTCGGGCTCAGCGTGCTGGGCTACACCGGGTACTACCTGTTGCTGGTCTATGGCATCGCCGACGCAGGCGCGGCACTGCCGGCACTGATCGTCGGCACGCTGCCGGTCTGGATGATGCTCCTGGGCAAGCCGGACCACCTGCGGTGGTCGGCCCTGCTGCCGGGGTTGTTGCTCACGGCTGCGGGCATGGCGCTGATGATGGATGCGACGGCCGATGAGGTCGGTACCGCTGGTGCCGGGCACTTCTGGCGTGGGGTGTCGCTGGCGGTGGCGGCGATGCTGTCCTGGCTGGCGTTCGGCATGCTCAATGCGGACTGGGTCCGCCGACACGCCGACGTGCGTTCGACCGCCTGGGCCAACTGGCTGGGACTGGCTGCTGGTCTGGGCGGGCTGCTGCTCTGGATCGGCTGGGGCACGCCCTGGGACGGGCTGCTGGCGAGGCCCGGCTTCGTCGCGTTCGTGGGCGTCTGCGCTTTCACCGGCATCGGCTCGGCCTGGATCGCGGCGGTGCTGTGGAACATCGCCAGCCGGCGGCTGAGCACCAGCCTGGCGGGGCAACTCGTGGTGAGCGAAACCGTGTTTGCCCTGGTCTACGCCTTTGCCTGGAGCGGCGATTGGCCGGCCCGGGAGCAGTTGCTGGCCTGCGTCATGTTCGTGGCCGGCATCCTCGCGTCGATCCGGGCGCACAAATAGGCCGCACCGGTAGGCCGCACCGGCAGCTTGCACCGCTGTTCCGGCGCTCTTGCGGACCGCTTCAGCGACCGAGCAGCGGCGGATGCCCGGCCGCCTCGATCAGGGCGCGGGCCTGGGCGGACATCGGCACCGATTTCTGCCTCGGGAAATCGACCCACACCACTGTGGCTCCGCCGTTGGCGCAGACCGTCGTCGGATCGTCGGTCCGCAGCATTTCGTGGAAGGTGTCGAACGAGGTCTTGCCCATCGCACCGACGTAGGTCCGCACCAGCACGTCGCCCGGAAATTCGAACTGCCGGATGAAGTTGCAGAACGCGTTGACGATCACCGGACCCTCGCCCTTGGGATCGGCCGGCAGCCCCATGCCGAAGAACCAGTCCAGTCGCGCAATCTCCATGTAGCGGAAATAGAGGGTG
The DNA here is from genome assembly GCA_016790705.1 of Hydrogenophaga sp. Lineage (GTDB taxonomy): Bacteria > Pseudomonadota > Gammaproteobacteria > Burkholderiales > Burkholderiaceae_C > Hydrogenophaga. Next base: position 4,210 of record JAEUOT010000040.1, on the reverse strand, counting down.
TTGTTCACATGGCCCATGGCGTCCATGTCGCCCCAGCGGATCGGCACCACGACTTCGTGGACCAGTCGCTTGTCATCCGGCAGCTCCAGCTTCATTCGTCGCTCCTCAGGTCCTGCACACGGCGCTCACTTCTGCTTGGGCACGCGGCCCATCAGGTAGAACTCGGGGTTGGGCATCATGCCGCTGAAACTGGCCATGCGGTTGGACAGGCCGAAGAAGGCGGTGATGGCTGCGATGTCCCAGGCGTCCTCGTCGCTGAAGCCGTGCGCGGCCAGGGCGGCGAAATCGGCGTCGTCGATTTCGTGCGAGGCCAGGCAGACCTTCATCGCGAAGTCCAGCATGGCGCGCTGGCGGGGCGGGATGTCGGCCTTGCGGTGGTTCACCGCCACCTGGTCGGCCACCAGCGGCTTCTTTTCGTAGATGCGCAGGATGGCGCCGTGGGCGACCACGCAGTACAGGCAGTGGTTGGCGGCGCTGGTGGCGGTCACGATCATTTCGCGGTCGCCCTTGGTGAGGCCCGAGGTGCGCCCGACCGATTCCGGCACCATCAGTGCATCGTGGTACGCGAAGAAGGCCCGCCACTCGGCCGGCCGGCGCGCCAGCGCCAGGAACACGTTGGGCACGAAGCCTGCTTTCTCCTGCACCTCCAGGATCTTGGCTTTCAGGTCCTCGGGCAGGGTGTTCAGGTCGGGCAGGGGATAGCGGTCACTCATGGTTGTCTCCGGTCAGGTTCTGTCTGGCGCTTCAGCTTATCCTCCTGCGCGGGAATGACACTGACACATCGGGAACAAATCATGCAAGACGAGCAATACCAGAAGGGCCTGGCCACCCGCCGGGAGGTGATGGGGGACGAGTTTGTCGACCGGGCCCTTGCCGGCACGACCGCGTTCACCCAACCGATCCAGGACCACATTTCGCGCGCCGCCTGGGGCGAGGTCTGGCAACGGCCCGGGCTGGACCGCAAGACGCGCAGCCTGATCACGGTGGCCATGCTGACCGCGCTGGGCAAGCAGCACGAGCTCAAGGGCCATGTGCGGGGTGCGCTGAACAACGGCGCGACCCCGCAGGAGATCCAGGAGGTGCTGCTGCACGCCGCGATCTACTGCGGCATCCCCACCGCCGTCGAAGCCTTCCGCACGGCCGCCGAGGTGGTGCCGGCCGACATGAGTTTGTGATCGTCAAATCGCTGAATCACCATCAATGAATTGACTTGCGTTTTATTTATTAAACATTGTTTATTTTTTTAAGGAGATCCTCATGGTTGTTTTTCCACGTTCAAGCGCCCGCCGTGCATTCACCGCCGTGATGGCTGTTGCGGCAGCCGGTGTGATGTTCAATGTCCAGGCGCAGCCGGCCAGCACCCGAATCCTCGTGGGTTTCCCGCCGGGCGGCGGCACCGACGCCATCGCCCGCATCCTGGCCGAGCGCATGCAGGCCGAGCTGGGTGCGCCGGTGGTGGTCGAGAACAAGGCCGGGGCCGGCGGGCAGATTGCGGCCCAGGCGCTCAAGGCGTCGGCGGCTGACGGTCATACCCTGTTTCTGAGCCACGACCACAGCATCACCATCCTGCCGATGGTGACCAAGAACCCGGGATACGACTCGGCCAAGGACTTCGTGCCGGTGGCCGGCTTCGCGACCTTCGTCAACGCCATCGCGGTGTCGGGCGGCACGCCGGTTCAGGGCTACAAGGCCTACATCGACTGGGTGCGCCAGCAAGGCGGCAAGGGATCGGTGGGCATTCCGGCGCCCGGTTCGGTGCCCCAGTTCCTGGTGCAGGAGATCGCCAAGAAGAACGGACTGGATCTGGTGGCGGCGCCGTACCGCGGCAGCGCGCCCATGATGGCCGACATGCTGGGCAACCAGATCGCCGCCGGGGTCGCATCGATTCCCGACTTCATCGAAAACCACAAGGCCGGCAAGCTGCGCGTGGTCGCCGTGATGGGGAGCAAGCGCCAGGCGGCGATGCCGGATGTGCCGACCTTTGCCGAGCTCGGCCTGGCCGGATTTGAAGAGGTGCCGTTCTACGGCGTGTTCGCGCCCGCCGGAACGCCCAAGGCACAGCTCGACAAGCTGGCTGCGTCGATCCAGAAGGCCATTGCGGTGCCCGAGGTCAAGGACAAGCTCACCGCCATGGGCCTGAGCGTGGAGTTCATGAGCAGCGAGCAATTGGCGGCCCGTGAGCGCGCCTATGCCAAGGTCTGGGCAAAGATCATCAAGGACAGCGGTTTCCAACCCCAATGAAACGCTAACTTGAATGGATTGGCACCAGCAAGGGGGGCGCGTGCAGCGCGGCGGGCGGTTAGCCGAGTAGCCGGTGGACCAGATCGGGCGTGCTGTGCGCCTGGTACTTGCGCATCAGCCGCGCGCGGTGGATTTCCACCGTGCGGTGGCTGATGCCCAGGTGTTTGCCAATCTCCTTGCTGGTCAGGCCGTCCATCAGGCAGGCGGCCACCTCGCGCTCGCGCGGGGTCAGCGCGGCGCCCACCGGTCGGCGCGCGCTCAGGTCCTCAAAGCTCCAGATGCCTGCGGCGTGCGGGTCGGCCGGGTCCAGCGCGCGCCCGGTGACGTGGCACCAGAAGGTCTCGCCCTTGAAGCGGCCGTCTACCCGCTGCATGATGCGTTCGTCCGCATAGGTACCGCCACGCCCGAGGATGGGCACGATGCGCGCGCCGGTGCGCTCGTACTCGTCGGCACTGGGGTAGAGGATGCGGAAACTCTGGCCCACGAGCTGCTCGCGCGCGGCGCCGAACATCTCGCACAAGGCCTGGTTGCAGTCCACCATGGTCCGCTGGCGCGAGAGCGCGAGGCCCACCGGGGCCAGGTCGAAGGCGAGGCGGTAGTCGATCTGGTCCATGGGTGGTGCGGGTTGGTCCTTAGGTCAAACTACGTATGTGGATACGTAGTATCGTCCAGCCACTCGAATTCTTCGATCCCTGTTTGTTCAACCACTGGAGTCTTTTCACGTGAACAAGATCTATCCCAGCGCGGCCGAAGCCCTCAAGGGCGTGGTGGCCGACGGCCAACTGATAGCAGTCGGCGGTTTCGGCCTCTGCGGCATTCCTGAAGCGCTCATCGACGCCCTGCGCGATTCCGGCGTCAAGAACCTGACCGCCATCTCCAACAACGCCGGCGTCGACGACTTCGGTCTGGGCAAGCTGCTGCAGACGCGCCAGATCAAGAAAATGATCTCGTCCTACGTGGGCGAGAACAAGGAGTTCGAGCGCCAGTACCTGGCCGGTGAACTCGAGCTCGAATTCACGCCCCAGGGCACGCTGGCCGAGAAGCTGCGCGCCGGCGGCGCCGGCATCCCGGCCTTCTTCACCAAGACCGGTGTCGGCACCCTGGTGGCCGAGGGCAAGGAACTGCGCGAGTTCGGCGGAGAGACCTACGTGATGGAACACGCGCTGTTCCCAGAGGTTGCGCTGGTCAAGGCCGACGTGGCCGACAAGTCGGGCAATCTGCGCTTCAACCTGACGGCACGCAACTTCAACCCGGCTGTCGCCATGGCCGGCAAGATCTGCATCGTCGAGGTCGAGCGCATCGTCGCCACCGGCGAGATCGCTCCCGACGACGTGCACCTGCCGGGTATCTACGTGCACCGCATCGTGCACAACCCCACGCCCGAGAAGCGCATCGAGAAGCGCACCACCCGCGACCGCAAGTAAGGAGCACGAACATGGCATGGACCCAAGACCAGATGGCCGCGCGCGCGGCCCAGGAACTGCAGGACGGTTTCTATGTGAACCTCGGCATCGGCATCCCGACGCTGGTGGCCAACCACGTGCCCGACCACGTCGAGGTGTGGCTGCAGAGTGAGAACGGCATGCTGGGCATCGGCCCGTTCCCCTACGAAGACGAGGTGGACGCCGACCTGATCAACGCCGGCAAGCAGACGGTGACCACGCTCAAGGGCTCGGCCATCTTCGGCAGCCACGAGAGCTTCGCCATGATCCGCGGCGGCAAGATCAACCTGTCGATCCTCGGCGCCATGCAGGTGACCGACAAGGGTGATCTGGCCAACTGGATGATCCCCGGCAAGATGGTCAAGGGCATGGGCGGCGCCATGGACCTGGTGGCCGGCGTCAAGAGCGTGGTGGTGCTGATGGAGCACGTGGCGCGCAAGAAGGACGGCGGCTTCGACCTGAAGATCCTGCCCCAGTGCACCCTGCCGCTCACCGGCGTGGGCGTGGTCGACCGCATCATCACCGAC
>JAEUOT010000022.1 GCA_016790705.1 Hydrogenophaga sp. | reverse complement strand
GGTCGCGTAGACCATGGAGGCGTAGCCGAAGAGCTTCTTGCGCGAGAAGGCCGGCACGATGTGGCTGATGATCCCGAAGGCCGGCAGGATCATGATGTAGACCTCGGGGTGGCCGAAGAACCAGAAGATGTGCTGGTACATCACAGGGTCACCGCCGCCGGCGGGGTTGAAGAAGCTGGTGCCGAAGTGGCGATCGGTCAGCGTCATGGTGATCGCACCGGCCAGCACAGGCATCACGGCGATCAGCAGGTAGGCGGTGATCAGCCAGGTCCAGCAGAACATCGGCATCTTCATCAGCGTCATGCCAGGGGCGCGCATGTTGAGGATGGTCACGATGATGTTGATCGAGCCCATGATCGACGAGGCGCCCAGGATGTGCATCGCGAAGATGCCGGCGTCCATCGAAGGGCCCATCTGCAGGGTCAGCGGCGCATACAGCGTCCAGCCGGCAGCGGGCGCGCCACCGGGCATGAAGAACGAGGCCACCAGCATGATCGCGGCGGGAATCATCAGCCAGAAGCTGAAGTTGTTCATGCGCGCGAACGCCATGTCCGACGCACCGATCTGCAGCGGGATCATCCAGTTCGCGAACCCCACGAAGGCCGGCATGATGGCGCCGAACACCATGATCAGGCCGTGCATGGTGGTGAGCTGGTTGAACAGCTCGGGGTTGACGATCTGCAGGCCGGGCTGGAACAGCTCGGCGCGGATCAGCAGGGCCAGCACACCGCCCACCATGAGCATGGTGAAGGCGAACAGAAGGTAGAGGGTGCCGATGTCCTTGTGGTTGGTCGCGTAGACCCAGCGGCGCCAGCCTGCCGGCGCATGATGGTCGTGATGGTCGTGGGCGTGAACGTCGCGGGGGTCGAGTACTGCACTCATGTTCCAGTCCTTGTAATTTCGATCGGTTCCCAGGCGCGTCACTTGCGGGCCGCGACGACGTCGGCCGGCTGCACGAGCTGTTCGGTCTTGTTGGACCAGTTGTTCTTGGTGTAGGTGATCACGGCAGCGATCTCCGTGTCGGACAGCTGTTTCCAGGACGGCATCGCGCCATTGTTCTGGCCATTGAGCAGCACCGCGATCTGCTTGGTCTTGTCTGCATCCAGCACCACCGGCGATCCGTCCAGCGGCTTGATCGGCCCGGCACCCTTGCCATTGGGCTGGTGGCAGGCCGCGCAGTTGGCGGCGTAGACCGATTCGCCCCGTTTGGCCAGATCGGCCAGGTTCCAGACCTTGGACGGATCATCGGCCGCTGCGGCAAGCTTCTTCTTCTCGCCCTCCACCCACTGGGTGTACTGCTCGGCGGTGACCACCTTCACGTGGATGGGCATGTAGGCGTGCTCCTTGCCGCACAGTTCCACGCACTGCCCGTAGAAGTCGCCGGTCTTCTCGGCACGGAACCAGGTGTCGCGCACAAAACCGGGAATCGCGTCCTGCTTGATGCCGAAGGCCGGCACCATGAACGAGTGGATCACGTCGTTGGCGGTGGTGATCAGGCGAACCTTCTTGCCCACCGGCACCACCATCGGATGATCAACTTTGAGCAGGTAGTCGTCCGTGGCCGGCGGCTTGCCGCTGGCCGACATCTCGCGATGCGTCAGGTCCAGGGTGGACAGGAAGCCGATGCCCTCGCCCTCGCCCTTGAGGTAGTCATAGCCCCACTTCCACTGCATGCCCGTGACCTTGATGGTCAGGTCGCTGTTGGTCGTGTCCTTCTGGGCCACCAGCACCTTGGTGGCGGGAAGTGCCATGCCGATCACGATCAGCAGCGGCACGATCGTCCAGCCCAGCTCCACCCAGATCGGCTCGGGCAAGGCCTGCGCCTGATGACCGACGGACTTGCGATGCTTGATGATCGAATAGAACATCACGCCGAACACGACGACAAAAATCACCGTGCAGATCGTCAGCATGAACCAGTGCAGCCAGTGTTGTTCTTCGGCGATCTTGGTGGCCGGAGGCGCGAAGTTCAGCTGATTCACCGCCGGGCCGCCGGGCAGATCGTTGACCGCACGGGCCGCCTCGGTCACCCAGACCGACGACGCCAGGATGCCGGCAGACGCTGCGGTGCGCATGCCGCTGATTCGGTGACGCAGAAAATCAACCGGATGACTTGTGGTACTCACGTTGGACGCCCCAAATATAAGCATTGATTTATATCAATCCGATTAGAACAAAAAACCGGTAGACAGCCCTCAGGGATTACCCACAGCGCTGCGATTCCTGCAGTGCTTCAGGCGCCCGAGGCCTCGAAAAAGCGGTCTGAAAACAACGTTTGCGCGCGGCGGTTCGCGACGCAGCCGGCGCAGGCGCGCCAGCAAACCCTGGGGGGTCAGGTACGGCGGGCCCGCAACATCGCGCGCATCTCGTCGACCGAGACCGACTGGGTATCGCTGCGGGGCTCGCGCGGCGCGGCCTTGAACGCGTGGCCGTAGATGATTTCGAACGTCAGACGCAGGCGGCCGTCGTCCGCGCGGACGCCATGACGCTCAATGGCCTGCTCCAGCGCCAGGCGCCAGCCACGCCCCCGCAGAGCGGGAAACCGGCCATCGCTCAGGTTGCGCCCGAAACCACGCAGCTCGTCGAGCATCGCAGCCGCGCTGCTGTAGGTCAGCACGATGCGCTCCATGTCCATCACCGGCTCCGCAAACCCGCATCCGACCAGCATGTCGCCCCAGTCGTGCATGTCGGTGAAGCTGTGGGTCGGCACCGGCCAGCCCTGCTGCGCATAGACAGCGCGCAGTTCGGTCAGGGTGTCGGGGCCGAGACACGAAAACATCAGGAAACCACCGACATCGAGGTGGTGATGCCACCGCCTCAGCAGGGTCTGGGGTTGCGGCGCGTGGTGCAGCTGCATGTTCGCCCACAGCATGCCGACACGTGTCTCTTCGTCCGAAGGGACCGCGCGCGATCCTTGGCGGCCCCAGGGCAGTCGCCACCACGACGATGGTTGCGCGCCGGTCTCCAGCAGCGAACGCGATGCCTCGCGGGCGATCTCGACATGGCTGCGCACACCGGGCAGGCGCGCCTTGAGCAGTCCATGCGCCTCCAGACCGCCGAGCACCGGCTCCCAGTGCAGCCAACTGGCCGGCGGCGCCCGAAACCAGTCCAGCCGTTCGACCATGCGGCGGGCCACCTCCTCATGCAGCCAGGGGCTTGCCACGCGCGGCAGGTCCGCCCAGCGACTGGACGCCGTGGCGTCGAGGCCGGGCACCGGCACTTCGTCGGGATTCGGATTCATGGACAAATGGAGGATGCGTGCGGGCGCGCAGGGGCGCCGGACAGAGGGCCGTCAGTATATTGGCCGCCATGTTGACCCTGCCATCGGTATGCCAGGTCTGCGGCCGGTGGCCCTCTCGCGCGGTCTGCACCGCCTGCCGACAACGCTTTGCGCCCACGGTGCCCCGTTGCGTGTCCTGCGCCCGTGTCGTGCCGGATGGCCAGCCCGTTTGCGGAGAGTGCGTGCTGAACCCCACGGCAGTGGGCCACTGCATGGCCGCCGTCGACTACCGGTACCCATGGGACACGCTGATCGGGCGCTTCAAGTTCCGGTCGCAACCCGGTTGGGCGCCCGAGATGGCCGGGTGGATGGCCGACTGCCTGCGGCGCGAAGGGGACGTGGCGGCCGATGCGCTGATGATCCCCGTCCCGGTTAGTCCTCGGCGCCTGGAGGAACGGGGTTACAACCAGGCATGGGAGCTGTGCCGTGCCCTGCGCCGGTGCACAGGACTGCAGGCCCTGCCCGACGCGCTGTTCCGCGTGGGAGACGCGCCGGATCAGCACCGGCTGCCACCCGCGCAACGGCTGACCAACCTGCTCGGCGTGTTCGCCGTCAACCCGTTGCGGGCAGAGGGCCTGGCCGGCAAGAACGTGCTGCTGGTGGATGACGTCCGCACCACCGGGGCCACCCTGGATCAGGCCGCGCGTGCGCTCCGGCAGGTGGGCTGCGCCACCGTCGATGCGCTGGTGCTGGCACGGGCACTTGCTGACGCGGATCAAGAGGTCTGACCGGGGTGTGGCGACGGGTGCGCAAGCGCACCAAAAAGGGCGGCGGATGGGCTTATCATCGCGGCCGGACAGGGAGACATTTCAAGACCGGACCACCGGACACAAGCCAGCGCCTGGCTTTCTTGCTTCATGTTTCACGTCGTCCTGGTCACTCCGCAGATCCCGCCCAACACGGGCAACGTGATCCGGTTGTGCGCCAACACCGGTGCCTGTCTGCATCTCGTCGAGCCGCTCGGCTTCTCGATGGATGACAAGCAGATGCGGCGCGCCGGACTGGACTACCACGAATACGCCAGCGTCCAGCGCCACGCCGACTGGGCCAGCTTCCTGCACACGGCCCGTCCGGACCCGGACCGCATGTTTGCCATGACGACCCGCGGCCAGACCTCCACCCACTCGGTCAGCTTCCAACCCGGCGACTGGTTTGTGTTCGGGTCGGAATCCGACGGCCTGCCGCCGCTGGTTCGCGACTCGTTTGCGCCGGATCACCAGTTGCGCCTGCCGATGCGGGAAGGCCAGCGCAGCCTGAACCTTTCCAACGCTGTGGCGGTGCTGGTGTATGAAGCTTGGCGTCAGCAAGGTTTCGGAGCGACAGCAGCGTGACGGATTTCATTCCTGGACTGGGGATCACCCTCGACACACAGGGGGTCGGGGTGGGGACAATGCGGGCAGCCTTCAGGCCCCAGGCATGGCCCTCGGGTGCCCGCATTCCTTTCATTCCACGCATTGACCTGCCGCAGGCGGCAGACCGGAGGTTCCGTTGATTCCGACACTGGCCAGGCTCATCAAGGGAAAGATTGCGCCCCGCAGTGCGGCGAAATCCAACCCGAGCCTCAAAGAGATACAAGCCATCCGGGCGGCCCTGCAGCGATGCGTGGCCGACTGCGATGGCGTGCCAGTGCACCGCCTGCGTCACAAGATCGAGCACTCCCAGACCGTGCAGGACCTCTGGATGCTGCGCAACGACGCCTATCAGTTGATCTCGCACCAGCACAGCCAGAACGTGGCGGCTGAGCGGATCAACGCGCTGATGGCCGTGTTCAAGGGCTGGGTCGACCCGCGCCAGCTCGTTCACATCCGCTGACGCCCGCACGGGCGGGCAGCGCTCAGGGATAGCGTCGCACCAGCGCTTCGGCGATGCAGACCGGCTTCTCCGCCCCTTCGCGCTCGACCGCCACCGACCACGCCATCTGCAGCCCGTGTCCGTCGATGGGCTCGGCCGACAACAGGGTCATCCGCCCGCGCAACCGGCTGCCGACCGGCACCGGCGCGGTGAACCGGACCTTGTTCAGCCCATAGTTCACGCCCATCCCCGCCTGGCGGATCTCGAACGCCGAGTCGAAGAACACCGGCAACAGCGACAGCGTCAGAAAACCGTGGGCAATCGGCGCACCGAACGGACCCGCGCAGGCCCGCTCCACGTCGACGTGAATCCACTGATGGTCGCCCGTCGCCTGGGCAAACAGGTTGACCTGCTCCTGCGTCACGGTGACCCAGTCGCTGACCGCCACTTCCTGGCCAACGCAGGCCGCAAGCGCTTCAAGGGTGTCGAAATGTCTCATGGGCGCCGACTCTAGGACGCGCACCCGGCAAACGCCTGTCGGCCGGGCGACAGCGGGCGCCCCGCAGTGCCGTTCAACGGTCCAGCCAGGAACAGATACCCTGCCACTGCTCCAGGTCCTTGTCGACCCGGCTGGGCGCGACATCGAACAGCGTCAGGCCCCGTGCGGCCAGATGAATGTAGTTCTGCGTGTCGCGCAGGTAGCCCAGCACCGGCAGTCCCAGGCCATCGACGAATTCGTGCAGCTTGTCGGCGGCGATGGTGCGGGCGTCCACCCGCATGCCAACAATGCCCACCTGCACCCGACCAGCATGCTTGGACTGAGCAAGCTCGTCGAGAAACGCCCGGGTGGCATAGATATCGAAGATGCTCGGTTGCAGCGGCACCAGCACCTTGTCGGCCTGCTTGAGCACGTCCTTGAATGCCCCGCCGTGCAGACCCGCCGGAGTGTCGAGCACCACATGGGTCGTCCCCTTGGGCGGGCGACCGACATGGTCGTCACCGATGGTCCAGCTCTGGATCGGCCGCGCTGCGGGCGGGCGCAGGCGCAACCACAGCGCCGATGACTGCTGCCGGTCGGCATCCCCCAGCATTACGGCGTGCCCACGGCTGGCGTAGTAGCCCGCCACGTTGGTCGACAGGGTGGACTTGCCCACCCCTCCCTTGGGATTCGCGATCACCACCACCGGCATACAGACCTCCTCAGGGGACTGGAACGTCCTATCGTAACGGCCACGCGTCCCAGACCAGCTTGACACCGGTCAGGAACATGCCCAGGTAGACCATGCGGTAGAACAGCGTCTGGTTGATGCGGTGCGCGATCCGCACGCCCACCCGCACCCCGATCGGCGCGAACGGCAGCAGGGCCAGCGAGGTGGCCATGTTGCGCCAGTCCAGCAGCCCGAGCCAGGCGTACGGCACCCACTTGGACAGGTTGATGAAGAAAAAGAAGAACGCCATGGTCCCGGTGAACAGCACCGGCTTGAGCTTGAGCGGGATCACGTAGGCGTTGATGGGCGGCCCGCCCGCGTGCGCGATGAAGCTGGTGAAGCCCGAGGTCGCGGTCAGCAAACCACCGAGCCAGCGCGGCGGCGGCGGGCTGTCGGCCCGGGGCGGGAACGCCAGCCGCTGCGCCAGGAACAGCAGGGTGAACAGCCCCACGATGCCCGCCACCAGGCGGTGGTCGAGCAGGCGGAACAGCAGGCAGCCGATCACGATGCCGCCCAGCCCCCAGGGCAGCAGGAACTTCAGCAGGGGCTTGTCGACATCGTTGCGGAACGCCGCCATGCCGAGCAAATCCATCACCAGCAGCACCGGCATCAGGATGGCCGCGGCCTGCGGCACCGGCACCGCCAGCGCCATGAGCGGCACGGCCAGCGAACCGAAGCCGGCACCGAACCCGCTCTTGCTCACCCCCAGCAGCAGCACGGCCGGGATCGCGACCGCGTAGAAGAACGGGTCGGTGATCAGCGGAAAGCCGGTCACACCCGCTCGATCACCAGCGCAATGCCCTGCCCCACACCGATGCACATGGTGCACAGCGCGTAGCGCCCGCCGGTGGCGTGCAGGCGGTTGACCGCCGTCGTGGCCAGTCGCGCGCCGCTGGCGCCCAGCGGATGGCCCAGTGCGATCGCGCCGCCCCAGGCGTTGACGCGCGCGTCGTCGTCCTGCAGGCCCAGCATGCGCAGCACGGCCAGGCCCTGAGCCGCAAAGGCTTCGTTGAGCTCGATCACGTCCAGCTGCGCCAGCGTCAGGCCGGTCTGTGCCAGCACCTTCTGTGTCGCGGGCGCCGGGCCGATGCCCATGATGCGCGGCGCCACGCCAGCGGTCGCCATGCCCACGATGCGGGCGCGCGGCGTCAGGCCGTTCTTGGCCGCCGTGGCCTCGTCGGCCAGCAGCAGCGCGCAGGCGCCATCGTTCACGCCACTGGCGTTGCCCGCGGTCACCGTGCCGTCGGGCCGCACCACGCCCTTGAGTTTGGCCAGCGTTTCCAGGCTGGTCTCGCGCGGGTGTTCGTCGGTGTCGACCACCACCGGGTCGCCCTTCTTCTGCGGAATGCTCACCGGGCAGATTTCGCGCGCCAGGTGACCGGCCTTGATCGCCGCCACGGCCTTCATCTGGCTGGCCAGCGCCATGCGGTCCTGCGCCTCGCGCTCGATCTTGAAATCGGTCGCGACGTTCTCGGCGGTTTCCGGCATGGAATCGACGCCGTACTTCTCCTTCATCAGCTTGTTGACAAAACGCCAGCCGATGGTGGTGTCGTAGACCGCGTTGGCGCGGCTGAAGGCGCTCTCGGCCTTGGGCATCACGAAGGGCGCGCGGCTCATGCTTTCCACGCCGCCGGCAATCATCAGGCCCGCTTCACCGGCCTTGATCGCCCGGGCGGCAGTGCCCACGGCATCGAGACCGGAACCGCACAGGCGGTTGATGGTCGCGCCGGGCACCTCCAGCGGCAGGCCCGCCAGCAGGCTGCTCATGTGCGCCACGTTGCGGTTGTCCTCACCGGCCTGGTTGGCGCAGCCGAACAGCACGTCGGTGACGGCCTCCCAGTCCACGTTCGGGTTGCGCGCCATCAGCGCCTTGAGAGGAATCGCGCCGAGGTCGTCGGTGCGCACGGAGGACAGGGCACCGCCGTAGCGGCCAAAGGGGGTTCGGATCGCGTCGCAGATGAATGCCTGTGGCATGGAATGTCTCCTTCAAAAACATGCAGGATAATGCATCTATGTTCAGTCCGTCCCAAGCCGATGTCCGGCGCTTCTTCTGTTCCGTGTACGCCAAGCAGCAGTCGGGCGAGGCCATGGAGGCGATCGAAATCCTGGCCGGCCAGTGGATCGCTGAACATCCCGAGTACCACGCGACGTTCTCGGACGTCGACGCCGCGCTGGCGCAGCTCGGCCAGCCGGGCGACGGCACACAGGAGAACCCCTTCCTGCACCTGTCGATGCACCTGTCGATCAGCGAGCAGTGCAGCATCGACCAGCCGCCCGGCATCCGCCAGGCCGTCGAGCTGCTGGCCGCGCGCCGTGGCGACCTGCACGCGGCACACCACGAGGTCATGGAATGCCTGGGCCGAATGGTCTGGGAAAGCCAGCGCTCGGGTCGCCCGCCCGACGGTCAGGCCTACATCGATCAGGTGCGGCGCCGGGCGACGCAAGACTGACCGCTCCGTGGGAAACAAAAAAGCCGCTCAGTGAGCGGCTTTTTTGTTGGGGCGACGCGCCTGAATCAGCGGAAACGCGACTGCGGCACGGTCTGCAGATCGCCATCCAGCGAGCCCAGGTACTTGGCCAGTTCGCGCATCTCGGCCGGCTTGAACTGCTTGGCCACGCCACCCATGATGGGGTTGCCGCGACCGACGACGTGGTTGCCCTCGACGGTGTACGACTTGAGCGCCACGTAGAGGTAGTCAGGGTGCTGCCCGGCGATCTTCGGGTAGCTCGGATCGATCGGCTTGGCGAAGTTGGCACCGTGGCAGGACGCGCAGGCGCCCTTCTGGATCAGCTCGGCCGCCATGCCCGACGGCGCGGCGACCGTCTCACCCGGCGCCTGACCGGCCTGCGACGAATAGAACGCGGCCAGATCGGCCATGTCCTGATCGGTCAGCGAACCGGCGATGCCGCGCATCGAGGGGTGCTTGCGTTCCCCCTTCTTGTAGGCCACCAGCGCCGACACGATGTACTTGTCCGACTGGCCCGAGATCTTGGGGACCTTGTGGATCTCGGGAAAGGTGGCCTGATAGCCCTTGATGCCGTGGCAACCGATGCACATTTCGGCTTTCTTCTGGCCTGCATCGGCGGAGCCGGTGACGCCTTGCGCCTGCGCAGCCGAGGCACCGGCAAAGAGCGTCGCGACCGCGACAACGGAACGGACAATCGTGGGCATTAATGGATTCATCTTGCAAGCACAATGAATGATTGATTGATAAAAATCAACGAACGAGTATATAGACTCACCCTGCTTTTTCCCCTATTGATAACCCTGATCCGTCGGCCCCGTCCGAGCGCCAACATTCCCCGCCATGAAATTCCAAGGCTCCGAAAACTACGTCGCCACACAAGACCTGATGCTGGCCGTCAACGCCGCGATCACGCTCAAGCGCCCGCTGCTCGTCAAGGGCGAACCCGGCACCGGCAAGACCATGCTGGCCGAGGAAGTGGCGCAGGCGCTGAACATGCCGCTGCTGCAGTGGCACATCAAGTCGACCACCAAGGCGCAGCAGGGCCTGTACGAATACGACGCGGTGAACCGGCTGCGCGACAGCCAGCTCAACACCGCCGACAGCGCAGAGCGCGTCCAGGACATCCGCAACTACATCGTGCAGGGCGTGCTCTGGCAGGCCTTCACCGCCGATCAACCGGTGGCGCTGCTGATCGACGAAATCGACAAGGCCGATATCGAGTTCCCGAACGATCTGCTGCGCGAACTCGACCGCATGGAGTTCTACTGCTACGAGACGCGCGAACTCATCAAGGCCAAGCACCGGCCGCTGGTGTTCATCACTTCGAACAACGAGAAGGAACTGCCTGACGCCTTCCTGCGCCGCTGCTTCTTCCACTACATCAAGTTCCCTGAGGCCGAGACCATGCGCCAGATCGTGGCGGTGCATTTCCCCGGCCTCAAGGACGAGTTGTTGACGGTGGCGATGAAGACCTTCTACGACGTGCGCAACCTGCCGGGCCTGAAAAAGAAGCCGTCGACCAGCGAACTGCTGGACTGGCTCAAGCTGCTGCTGGCCGAAGACATTCCGCTTGAAGCGCTGCAGAGCGCGGACAACAAGGTGTCGATCCCGCCGCTGGTGGGCGCGCTGCTGAAGAACGAACAGGACACGACCCTGTTCGAGAAGCTGGTGTTCATGAACCAAAGGAACCGTTGAACCCCATGAGCGACACGCAACGACTGCTCAAGGAAGGCCTGTCGGACGCCATCGGTTTCGTCGGCGGCGCGCTGGCTGCCTTCTGGATCGCGCGTGCGCTGGGCTTCGACCTGTTTGCAGAGGGCTATGGCAACGGCAGCATCGGCGCGATCATGGCGGTGGGGCTTGGCGGCGGCGTGGGGTTGCAGATCGCGCGACGCTGGCGCGCGGCCAAAGCCAACAAGGACTGACCACCCGCACGACGGGAGAGCACCATGCTGATCGACTTCTTCTACACCCTGCGTGCGGCCAAACTGCCGGTCTCGGTCAAGGAATACCTGACGCTGCTCGAAGCGCTCAAGGCGGACGTGGTCGGGCCGGCCAATCCCGACGCCTGCACCATGGACGACTTCTATTTCCTGGCCCGCACCGCGCTGGTCAAGGACGAGAAGCACTACGACAAGTTCGACCGCGCCTTCGCCGCCTACTTCAAGGGCGTGGAGCTGATCGCGGACTTCACCAAGCCGATCCCTGCCGACTGGCTGCGCCAGGAGATGGAGCGCATCCTCTCGGCCGAGCAGATCGCCAACGCGCCCAAGATGGACTGGGACGAGCTGATGGAGACGCTGCAGAAGCGGCTCGAAGAACAGAAGGAGCGCCACGAGGGCGGCAACAAGTGGATCGGCACGGGAGGCACCTCGCCCTTCGGCCACGGCGGCAAGAACCCGCAGGGCATCCGCATCGGCGGCAAGGGCGGCAACAAGTCGGCAGTCAAGGTCTGGGACCAGCGCGCCTACCGCGACTACGACGACACGCAGGAACTGGGCACGCGCAACATCAAGGTCGCACTGCGCCGTCTGCGCCGCTTCGCGCGCGAGGGTCATGAGCTGGAGCTGGACCTTCCCGACACCATCCGCGCCACCGCCGCCAACGCCGGCTGGCTCGACATCAAGATGATCCCGGAGCGGCACAACAACGTGAAGGTGCTGCTGCTGATGGACGTGGGCGGCACGATGGACGAGCACATCCAGCGCGTCGAGGAGCTGTTCTCCGCGGTCAAGGCCGAGTTCAAGCACCTGGAGTTCTATTACTTCCACAACTGCGTCTACGACTACATGTGGAAGAACAACAAGCGCCGCTACGCCGAGAAGTTCCCGACCTGGGACATCATCCGCAAGTACAACAAGGACTACAAGCTGATCTTCGTGGGCGACGCGACCATGAGCCCCTACGAGATCCTGCAGCCCGGTGGCAGTGTCGAATACAACAACGAAGAGGCGGGTGCCGAGTGGCTGCAGCGCCTGACCCACGCCTTCCCCAAGTTCGCCTGGATCAATCCGGAACCCCAGGGCGTCTGGCAGTACCGCCAGAGCATCAGCATCATCCAGCAGCTGATGGGCCAGCGCATGCACCCGCTGACCCTCAAGGGGCTGGAAGACACCATGCGGCTGCTGAGCAAGTAACGAGGATTCACCGATGCGGCTGTTCCGCGATGTCTGGTCGATAGCGGCCATGGAGGCGGGACTGTTCCGCCGCTTCCCCAAGCTGCGGGTGTCGGTGCTGGGCATCGTGCTGATTCCGGCGCTGTATGCGCTGATCTACCTCAGCGCGGTCTGGGACCCGAGCAGCCGTACCGCCGCCTTGCCGGCGCTGATCGTGAACCTGGACCAGGGCATCGACTACAAGGGCCAGCACGTGGACCTCGGCGACGAGCTGGTGAAGACGCTGCAGGCCCGCCGCATGTTCGGCTTCACCGAGACCCAGGACGAGGAAGCGGCCCGGCGCGACGTGCGGGCCGGCCGCAGCCTGTTCGCGCTCATCATTCCGGCCGACTTCAGCGCGCACGCCGTGCCCGGCGAGCAGGCCGGCGGCGGCAAGCTCGTGGTCTACGCCTCCGAAGGCAACAACTACACCGGCGCGGGTTTCGCGCGCCGTTTTGCCGGCGAGCTCGGCCACCAGGTCAACGAAACGCTGAACGAGAAACGCTGGGCGCTGGTGCTGGGTGCGTCGGCGGGTGCGGCCGACAGCATGTCGCGGTTGCGCGATGGCGTCGGCAAGCTGCAGGAGGGCGCCCACGCGCTGCGCGACGGTCTGCAGCAGGCCGACCACGGCGGCAAGCAACTGGCGACCGGTCTGGGCACGCTGGACACCGGCATCGGCCAGGTCACCGGCGGCATGAAGCAACTGGGCGCAGGCATTCGCACCATGGACGCGCGCAAGCCCGCGCCGCAGGACCTGCAGGCCCTCAAGTCCGGGGCCTCGCAACTCGCCGCCGGCCACGCCGAACTCTCCGGCGGGCTGGCGCAGCTCGAAGCCGGTTCGCAGAAGCTGGCCGACGGCGCCACGCGGATGAAGGAAGAGACGCAATCGATCCCGCTGGTGGGCGGTAAGGTCTCGGCCGGCGCGCAGCAGTTGGCGGGTAGCGCCGATCAGCTCGCGCAAGGGCTGCACAGCGCGCGCCAGGGCCAGGCCAAACTGCAGGACGGCGCACAGGCACTGGACAAAGGCGTGACGGCACTAACCGATGGCATGGCGGCGCTGTCCACCGGCATCGGCACCATGGCCAGTGCCCTGCCGCCCGACGCCAAACTCGACGCCTTGGCCGAAGGCGGGCACGCCGCCCGCAAGGGCACCCAGGACCTGAGCCACGGTCTGACGCAGTTGGCCGATGGCTCGCGCCAGTTGGCCGGCGGACTGGACCTGCTCAGCGCGAGCCTGCCGGCGCGCATCGACACCCTGGGCGGCACGGCCAAGGGCCTTGCTGTCTCGGTGCAGCCGGAGATCCAGATCGACGCACCAGTAGCCAACAACGGCAGCGGCTTCGCACCCAACTTCCTGCCGGTGGCGGTCTGGCTGGGTGCGGTGATGACCACCTTCATCTTCCACCTGCGCATGCTGCCTGGTGCCGCGGCCTCGCTGTCGCCGCTGGCGCGGCTGCCGGGCAAGCTGGTGCTGCTGGGCGGCATCGTGACGGTGCAGGCGCTGGTCGTGGTGATGATGGCGGCCTTCCTGCTGCAGATGCACATCCTGAACCTGCCGGGACTCGCGCTGACCCTGGTGACCGCAGCGCTGACCTTCCTGCTGATCATCATGGCGCTGGTGCGCGCATTCGGCGACGCGGGCAAGGCGGTGGCGCTGATCCTGCTGATCCTGCAACTGTCCTCGGCCGGCGGCGTGGTGCCGATCGAGCTGAGCAGCGACTTCTTCCGCGAGATCAATCCCTGGCTGCCGTTCACCTGGGTGGTGCGCGGCGTGCGCGCGAGCATGTTCGGCGCTTTTGACAGCCAGTGGCTTCAGTCCCTGGGCATCGTGATGCTGTTCGGCCTGGGGGCGTTCGTGGTGGCCAGCTTCGTGGGGCGATGGCGCTTCGTGGACGAAGCCGCGCACCGCCCTGCGCTGGACGTCTGAGGCGCGCCCGTGCGGCCTGCGTCACGCGGCCGACTTACAATCTCGCGCTCCATCTGCCGCCATAGTTCAATGGATAGAACGAGCGCCTCCTAAGCGCTAGATACAGGTTCGATTCCTGTTGGTGGTACCACACCCGTTCCCCCGCTCGCCCTCAGAACCCCAGTCGCTTGGCCGACGAGAGCACCATCACCACATCGCTGGTGGCGGTCGCGAAACTGGTTCCCGGCGCGAGCGCGTCTTCCGCCTCCCGGTAGGCTCTCCGGTTGATCAGTTCACCCACGCCGCCCGCCACGCTGTGGAACCGCTTGTGGCGCTCGATCAGTTCGTTGAAGCTGTGGCGCCCGCCCAGCCGCTGGCTGCCTTCGCCGTAGATCCACTTGCCCAGCGCGCAGCAGTCGTCCCTCGACAGGGTGGCCGTGTCCACGCGCTCACGGCTCTCGATCGCATCGCGCAGCTTGACCTTCCACTGGCGGTGCGCGTCGATCATGACGTCCACATCGATGCCCTCCACCTTCGAATGGGCGCTGACGGCTCCGGGCAGGCGGAATTCGTCGACCTGTGCCGCCATGCGCACGGCCGCCGTGCGCTGCGATGTCGAGGCCGCAGCGGTTTCTTCCACCAACGCGGCATTGGACTGGGTGTTGCGGTCGAGGTCCTGGACCGCCTGGCCAATCTGGGAGATGCCCATGCTCTGCTCGCGCGTGCCGTTGGCCACTTCGTCCAGCAGGGTACGGACCTGGGTCGCGTGCCGCACGATTTCATGCATGGCATCGCCCGCGTCCTTGACGACCTTCATCCCACCATCGACATCGGAGACGCTGGAGACGATGAGTTCGCGGATTTCCTTGGCGGCGGTCGACGAGCGCTGCGCCAGGCTGCGGACCTCGCCCGCCACCACCGCAAAGCCTCGCCCCTGTTCGCCGGCGCGCGCGGCCTCGACGGCGGCGTTGAGCGCCAGGATGTTGGTCTGGAAAGCGATGCCGTCGATGACACCGATGATCTCGTTGATGCGGCGCGACGAGCTTTGGATGCGCTCCATCGTGTTCACCACTTCGCCCATCACCGCGCCGCCCTGCTCGGCAACCCGGGCGTTGTCGATCGCGATTTCGGCGGCTTTCTCGGCCGAGGCCGCGGTGTGGGCCACCGACGAGGTCGTCTGCTCCAGCGCCGCCGACGACTCTTCGAGTGCCGCCGCTGCCGCCTCGGTGCGGGAGGACAGGTCGCGCGTGCCTTCGGCGATTTCGAGGCTGGCCTGGACCACCGAGTCGCTGGCGCTCTGAACCTGCTGGACGGTCTGGCGCAGGGCATGCTGCGTGTAGCCCACCTCGCGCAGCAGGTCGCTGATTTCGTCTGTTCCCTTGGCATCGATCTCGGCCCGCAGGTCGCCCATGCTGATCGCCATCAGGTGACGACGCAGGACCTTGAAGCCGCCGAACATCGACCGGTAGAAACCCATGGCCAGGAACATTGCCAGCCCCAGCCCGGCGGCCGTGATCGCGAGGTTGATCCACAGCGCCTGAAGAAGATTGCCCTCGCGGCGGACCAGCAGCTCGTCGAGCAGCCCGAGATTGGCGTCCACCTGGCGGTACTGGGTCGCCAGGGTCTGGTTCGCCAGATCCACCAGTGCCTGGGGATCGCCCTGCACCGCAGATGTCCCGACCGGGAACAACCGGTCGATCTCGGCCAAATAGGCCGCGGTCGCCTTGGGCGCATCCTGGACCAGTTGGCGTGCCGCCTCGGGATCGCTGTCGGCGACCTTGGACAGGTCTTCGCGCGCGCGCTCCAGTTCCGAACCCAGCAGGGTTCGCATGGCGGTGAGCCGGACGGTCTGCGCGGGGTCCATCTGGCCCGCCCGAAGAATGTCGTGCGCCAGACCCCGCATCTCTGCGGTCTGACGGACCACTTCGGGACCGCGGAACAGCGTCGCGCTCATCAGGTAGTACGTCGTCAAATCAGGGTCCAGCGCCAGTCCGGACTGGTCGGTCACATCGCTCAGCAGCGCACCGATCGAGCGGGAGAGCGGCACCAACGTGGCGTAGATGTCGGCCGGCGAACCACCTTGCAGGGCCTGGGCCCGACCGATCTGCTCATCCAGCCGCTGCCAGTCGTCGGACAGCTTCCACTCGGCACCGTGTTGCTGGTGCAGTTGACGCAACTGGACCAGCGCCTCGTCGAATCGCTTGCGGGCGTCCTCGACCGGTTCCGCGCGTCGACCCAGGGCCTGGCTGCGCGCGGCGTAGCGCCATTGATCCGCGGCCGACTGCAAGCGGTAGACGCCACGGGCGTAGCTGACGCCATGGCGCTCCTGGGCCGCGACGTGCAGCCCTTGCATCTCGTCGACCAGAAAGTGGTAGAGCATCCAGGCCACCGGCAAGGCGAAGGCCAGTGAAATCAAGGCCATCTTTCCCGGAAAGCGCAGACGGCGCATCAGCGCAGCGGCCGGCCTCCACACCGGCCAATTGACAAATCGCAGGTTCTTCACACGCATGCAGTTCACTCCTGAGGACTACCCCCAGTATCGGCAGCACGCGCTCCCTCATTGAGGGAATTACCGGCGAAAAAGTCGGTTTTATGACGCCTTCCCGGGCATGCGCAGCGCCCGGGACAGCAGGACCACCGGCACCAGCCCCACCAGGACCAGGCTCAGCGCCGGCAACGCGGCCTCCCCCAGACGTTCGTCGCGCGCCAGTTGGTACGCCACCACCGCCAGGGTGTCGCTGTCGAAGGGGCGCAGCACCAGGGTCGCGGGCAGCTCCTTCATCACATCGACGAACACCAGCAGCGCCGCAGCCAGCGTCGAGCGGCGCAGCAACGGCGCATGCACGCGACGGGCCAGCGCGAAACCGGTCGTGCCGAGCATGCGGGCGGAATCGTCCAGGCTGGCCGGCACCCGGGCGTAACCGCTCTGCACCGACTGCAGCGCCACCGCCGTGAAGCGCACCAGGTAGGCCCAGACAATGCCCAGCGCCGTCGCCGTGACCCAGTAGCCCACGCCGCTGTCGGGATGGGCCGCCTGCACCCAGCCCACCGGCAGCAGCAGACCGACCACGATCACCGCCCCCGGCACCGCATAACCGAGACCGACAAGTTGCACCACCCCGCGGGTCAGCGGCGCCGGCCGGCTGCGCAGCGCGAACGCCAGCACCAGCGCCAGCCCGGTCGCCGCCACCGCGCTGATCACCCCCAGCCGCAGGCTGTTCCCGGCCCAATGCACAAACGAGGACCAGGGCAGCGCCTCCCAGCCGCCCAGCAAGGGACGCAGCATGAACGCCACCGGAAGCACGAAACCGAACAGGATCGGCAGCCCGCACACCAGCCAGGCCAGCGCGACCCGGGCGCCCGCCAGCCTCCGGGGTTGCGCCTCGGCGCTGCCCGCGCGTTGCCCGCGCAGCGTCGCGAACCGCAGCCGCCGCTGCGACCGCCGCTCCAGCCAGAGCAACGCGGCCACCAGCGCCAGCAGCACCGTCGCCAACTGGGCGGCCGCCAGCGGCATGTCCATCGCCAGCCAGGCCTTGTAAATCCCCGCCGTGAAGGTCTGGATGCCGAAGTAGCTCGACACACCGTAGTCCGCCAGCGTCTCCATCAGCGCCAGCGCCACCCCCGCCGCCACGGCCGGTCGCGCCAGCGGCAGCGCGATCTCGCGGACCCGGCGGGACAGCGGCGCCCCCAGGAGCCGCGCCGCCTCCATCAGTTGCGCGGCGCGCTCGGTCAACGCCGTGCGCGCCAGCAGGTAGACGTAGGGATACAAGGAAAACGTGAAGACCCAGACCGCGCCCGCCGTGTTGCGCACCTCGGGAAACACCCGCCCGCGCAGGCCGAAGCTCTCGCGCACGGCGGTCTGCAGGGGACCGCTGAACTGCAGGAAGTCGGTGTAGGCGTAGGCCACCACATACGCCGGCATCGCCAGCGGCAGCAGCAGCGCCCACTCCGCCAGGCGCCGTCCCGGAAAGTCGAACAGCGTGACCGCCCCCGCCGTCACAACCCCCACCAGGGCGACCCCCAGACCCACGCTCAGACACAGCACCAGCGAGGTCATCGCATAGTCCGGCAACACGCTGCGCGCCATCTCGGTCAGCACCTCACGCGCCGCAGCGTCGAACAGTCCCCAGGACGCAAGCAAGGCCAGCACCGGCAGGCTCAGCACCAGTGCCAGCAGCAACAGCAGGACGGAGGGGATGAGGCGCTTCAACACAAATGAGAATTGTAATCATCTAAAATTTTTGTCATGTTTCTCCAGGTCAACCAGTTGGGCGTGAGCTACCCCGGTCCGGTGCGTGCCGCCGTCGATGGCGTGTCGCTGGGCCTGCGCGCCGGCGACATCGGCGTCCTCATCGGTCCGTCGGGCTGCGGCAAGACGACCCTGTTGCGGGCGGTCGCCGGACTTGAGCGGGCGTCGGCCGGCAGCATCGCGCTGCAGGGCGAGGTCGTCAGTGGGGTCGGACGGCACCTGCCGGCGGAACAGCGTCGCATCGGCATGGTGTTCCAGGACTACGCCCTGTTCCCGCACCTGGACGTCGGCCGCAACGTCGCTTTCGGCATCCACCGCCAGCCGCGTGCCGAGCGCCAGCAGCGCGTCGCCGAGGTGCTGGCGCTGGTCGGGCTGGACGGCCTGCAGTCCCGCTACCCGCACGAACTCTCCGGCGGCCAGCAGCAGCGGGTGGCCCTGGCCCGGGCGCTGGCGCCCCAGCCGCGGCTGCTGTTGCTGGACGAACCGTTTTCGAACCTCGACGTCGACCTGCGCGAGCGGCTGGCGCACGAGGTGCGCGCCATCCTCAAAGAGGCCGGCGCCACCGCGCTGTTCGTGACCCACGACCAGTTGGAGGCCTTTGCCATCGGCGACGTCATCGGCGTCATGCACGAAGGCCGGCTGCACCAGTGGGACGACGCCTACGCGCTCTACCACCGGCCCGCCACGCGCTTCGTGGCCGAGTTCATCGGCCACGGCGTGTTTGCCCCGGCCCAGATACAGCAGGTGGCCGGCGAGGTGGTGGTGCAGACGCCGCTGGGGGCCTTGCTGGATGTGGCGGAATGCCCCTTGCCGTCGGCCTACGAAGCCGGGCTGTGCGACGTGCTGCTGCGGGCCGACGACATCGTGCACGACGACGCGGCGCCAGTGAAGGCGCAAATCGTGCGCAAGGCGTTCCGAGGCTCGGAATTCCTCTACACGCTGCGGCTGTCCAGCGGAGAGACCGTGATGACCCACGTGCCCTCGCACCACAACCACGCGGTCGGCGAATGGATCGGCATCCGCGCCCAGGTCGACCACGTCGTCACTTTTGAACGCGGTGGCGACGCCGGATCGCCGCCAGCCCCACGCAAGCGCACACTCTTTGGCGACTCGCCGCCGTGACGCATCTGCCGCCGTCCTCAGAAACGCCACTAAAGGACCAACCAGGCTGCCATACCTCCGCCAGAGCGCGCCTCGAGCGATACCTTCCAGCCATTGGCTACAGCCAGTTCGCGCACGATAGCCAGTCCAAGCCCACTGCCACCGGTCCTCGGGCTGCGCGACGGTTCCAGACGGCGGAACGGCTGAAACATGGCTTCCACTTGCTCGACTGGAATGCCAGGTCCTCGGTCCAGCACCCCGATACAGAAATCGACTCCCTCCTGCTTGCACACCAACTCCACGGGGCCGGAAGACGCGTAACGCAAGGCGTTCTGCAGCAAATTGCCAAGTGCTCGACGCAGGGCGAGCGCAGGCACCGAGCGCACACAGGATTCACAGCGCACCTGCACCGGGCGAGTCGCTGTCGCATGTTCGTCGGCCAGCTCGCGCAGCAAGGCCGCCATGTCCACCGGAGTGGCGGGTTCTTGCTCCAGCCCCCGTGCCAAGTCCAGCACATTACTGATCAGCCGGTTCATCAGCTCCATGTCGCGCTCCAGCCGGTCCAGCAAGGAGGCACTGGGCTGCGTGCGAAGCATTTCCAGCGCCAGTCGCATGCGCGCCAGCGGTGTGCGCAAGTCGTGCGAAACACCGGCCAGCAACGTGGTGCGTGCAGACAACAATTCGCGCACTTGAATCGCCATGGCGTTGAAGCGCCGGCTGAGTGCCACGATCTCGCGCGGCCCGGTCTCAGACAGTAGGTCGGGCGCCTCGCCCTGACCCAACTGGGCGCTGGCCTGCTCCAGACGCGCGAGGGGCGCGACCACACGGCGCGCCAGCACCAGCGCCAGACCTACCGCCACCACCAACCCTGCAGCCAGTCCGATAAGCAAAGCGGCCAGAGGCCGGCTGTTGATGCGCGCGCTGGACAGACCCACCGCCAGCGTCCCGTCGCCTGCAGGGATACGGGCCCAGTACCACTCCTGGCCGGATTCGTCGTTAGAGCGGATCAGATGTCGGTTCGGCCCGACGCGACCGGCCAAGGCCCTCTCCAGCAAATAGAAGAAGGCAGGATGCCATTCGTCCACGCTGACGCCGTCCACATCCGGGCGGATCAGTAGCGCCTGCCGCAATCGCAGCTCGGTTTCAAACACGGGTCGCGTCGCAGGCGGCAGCTCGGCCCAGGTCTGTGCCGACAGAACCATCAGGCCCGCCAGGTCATCAGCCGAGCGTCGCGCCAAGGGCAGCATCACCATCCAGACGAAGGCCAGTACGACCAACAGCTCTATGCCGATGAAAGCCAGAGCCAGCAGCACCGTGTTCTGCCGTACCAGCCCTGCGGGGCGCTTCACACCAAGTCTCCCTGCGGGTTGAACAGATAGCCTTCGCCGCGCACCGTCCGGATGAACTGTGGTGCCGTCGGGTTCGCCTCGATCTTGCGGCGAAGGCGGGTAACCCGGCTGTCTACGCTGCGATCAAACGGATCGCGCTCGTAACCCTTGAGCATGTCCACCAGTACATCGCGCGAAAGCACACGACCGGGGTGGCCAACGAAGGCAGCGAGCAACGCGTATTCCGCACTGGTGAGGGCCACCTCCTGGCCTTCACGCAGCAGGCGGTGGCCAATAGTGTCGAGCTGGAAAGGGCCAAACACCGACCGCTTCGCTCCTGCGAGCGAGCCCGTTTGCGAGACAGGAAGGTACTCCGCCACCGGTGAGCCAGTCGCATGCGCACGTCGCAGCACGGCGCGCAAGCGCGCCAGCAACTCACGCGGACCAAACGGCTTGGGCAGGTAGTCGTCAGCGCCCACCTCCAGACCGATCACGCGGTCCATCTCCTCGCCACGAGCCGACAGCATGAGCACCGGCAGATTCCATTGGGCCTTGATGATGCGCGTGAGCGACAGACCATCTTCACCTGGCAGCATCAAGTCCATGACGATCACATCGGGCAGCTCTCTGGCCAGGGCCTCGCGCATCGCCGCGCCATCGCCCACGGCCTGCACCTGAAAGCCATTGGTTGTCAGGTAGTCCGACAGGAGGCTGCAAAGATCGGGGTCATCGTCGACCACAAGTACGCGCAGAAGCGCAGAAGAAGTGGGCGCATTCATGCTCTGAAGTGTAGGCCTGCCACACGGTGTTCCAGGCAGTTGGGTGGTCGCCTGACACGGACTGACACATACCGCCGCTCAGTGCCACACGCCGGAGCCGAGCCGGCATAAGCGTGCGACATAACAGGCTCAACATCTACCCGCCGACATCGGTACTCCCTGTTGAGCGTCGTCGGTCCAGCCTCTGTCCAGGTTTCAGCGGCCCGGCCCCACACCCACCAACCAGGAAAAGGAACACCATGACCTCCACCTCCAAGCTCATCACGGCCTGGCTTGTTGCGCTCAATCTGACTGCCAGCCATGCGTTGGCTGCCGATCCGGCACAAGCACGCGGCCGACACTTCATGACCGAGCAGGAGCGAGCCCAGATGCGCACCCGAATGCAGAACGCCACAACCGAGGAAATGTCCATCAAGGCGGAAGAGCACGCACTGGTTCGTGAGCGCGCTGCTGCCCAGGGCAATACCCTGCTGGAAACGCCACCAGCACCGGAAACGGGCCTGGTGCCGCCCGTGGCATGGGGCAAGTCCAGATGAGCAAGTCCTGAGCCATTTCATCCGCACCCGACGATGTCACCCGCCCGACTGACTTTCGCTATCTGGATCTGCGCACTGTTGTGTTTGCAGGAGACACCCAGCTGGGCCGCAGAACCGAAACACCTACCGATCCAGGTGGATGAGGTCACGGCTCCTGAGCGGCGCACAGACATCGAGGTCCCGCAAAGCGCGGCGTTGCCATACGGGTCGGGTTACGAACAACGCCTGCGCGTGGCCAGTCGCCCCAACCCGGAAGCCATCCCGTCGGCCAGCGGCACCTCAATGGGCACCAGTGCTTTGCACGAAGCTGCCTTTGCTGAAGCCAATGGTGGTTCCGGTAGATCCTCGGGCGCCCGTGGCAACGGAGGCGGCGGACGCAGTCGGTGACCTGTCTAAGGTCTTCGACCGTCACAAGAGATCCGACACCCCTCTTTTTTTGGACACCCCATGAAACACACCTCGATAAACCGACTTTCATTCATTTTTTTGACCTCGTTGGCACTTGCCGCGTGCGGAGGTGGAACAGACGATGGGGTAGACAAGGGCGGCGCCCCCACTTCGGTCGATGCCACGCTCGCCACCCTGCCCCTCGAAACGCTGAGTCCATCGGAGACAAACACCTTGCTCTACATGCGCGAAGAGGAAAAGCTGGCAGGTGATGTGTACTCCCGGATGGATGCACTATGGGGGCACAGCGCGCCGGTCTTCGGCAACATCATGCTCAGCGAGGCCACTCATACGGATGCAGTGCGTCAGCTCCTGCAACGCTACGGCCTGCCCGACCCAGCGGGCAACAGTGGGGTGGGCGTCTTCCAGAACCCGGATCTGCAAGCGCTGTACAACCAGTTGGTGACCGATGGTTCAGTCTCGCTGATCGAGGCATTGAAGGTCGGTGCCCGCATCGAAGAGCTGGACATGGCAGACATTTCCAAGCACTTGGCCAACGTGGACAACCAGGACATCCGGCTGGTCTACGAGTCGTTGTTGCGGGGTTCTCGCAACCACCTGCGGGCGTACTACCAGACCTTGCTGAAACAAGGTGGCAGCTACACGCCGCAGTACTTAAATCAGGCAGAGTTCGACGCTATCGTGAACTCGGCGATGGAACGAGGGTAGTCGGCGCGACATGCAAATCAGCGTTGGCGGCGAGCTGAGCGCAAGGGAACAAGAACCGTTCGTCCACCACTGCAAAAAAGCTGTTCGGTTTCGACTTCAAACACACGCGATAAGCAATCACGGGTGAGCACATCTGCCGCCGCGCCCTGCCCCTTCAGTCTCCCATCGCACAGCACCAGCAGGTTGTCGCAGTGGCGCGCGGCGGCGTTTAGGTCGTGCAACACGACCAGCGTCACCAGCCTTCGTTCGTGCGTCACCTGACACACCGTCTCCAGCACCTCCAACTGGTGTCGCAGGTCCAGCGCGCTGATGGGTTCATCCAAAAGCAGCACGCGTGGCTGCGCCACCAGCGCCTGCGCAAGGAATACCAGCTGTCGTTGCCCCCCGCTAAGCTCGCACAGCCAGCGCTCAGCCAGGTGGGCAATGCCCAACCGCTGCAGGACGGCATACACCTCAGACAGGTCGCCGTCGCCGACTTGCCAACGCAGACGTCTCACGCGTCCAAGCAGCACTGTCTCCAACACGGACAGCGCCACGCTCGCCGGCGTGTCCTGAGGCATGTAACCCATGTATTCGCTGCGCCGAGGCTTACCGGCCAAAGTCACTGTACCTTCGTGCGACAGTAGCCCCGCAAGGCAGCGGATGAGTGTGGATTTGCCCGAGCCGTTGGGTCCGACCAGCGCGCTCACTTTCCCAGCAGACAGCTCCAGGTTGATGTCATACAGCACCGGCTGCGCGCCGTAGCTCATCGAAACATGTTGTGCGACCAGGCTCACCAATGACTCCTGCGGGACCGCAGCACCAGTGCCACGAAAAACGGCACGCCGATCAGCGAAGTGATGATGCCGATCGGAAACACCGCACCGGGCATCAACGTCTTGCTCGCCACCGAGGCCACCGACAGCAGCGCCGCCCCCGCCAGTCCCGAGGCCGGCAGGAACACCCGCTGGTCCTCGCCGACCAGCATGCGCGCGACGTGTGGCGCGACCAGACCCACAAAACCGATGGTGCCGACAAACGCCACCGACACGCCGGTCAGCGCCGAGATCAGCGCGAAACTGCGGATGCGCAGCGCCCGGACGTTCACACCCAGCCCCTCGGCACGCGCGTCGCCAAGCTTGAGCGCCGTCAGCCGCCAGGCCATGGGCCAGAGCAGCGCCGCCCCCGTCAGCAGCACCGACGCCATGATGGCCAGCTTGGCCCAAGTGGCCTTCTGCAAGCTGCCGAACAGCCAGAACACCACCTGCTGCAAGGCCTCGGGCGACGCGATCAACTGCAGCAGCGAGGTCAGCGCCTGGAACAGGAACAGCAGCGCGATGCCCGCCAGCACGAGCGCCTCGGCCGTGGCCGCACGCGCTCCGCCGATCAGGTAGACCCCCGCGCAGGCCAGCGCCGCGAACAGGATCGCCATGACCGGAATGCTCACAGCCTCCGGCCAGGGCAGGCCCACCCCGAGCACGATGACCAGCGCCGCGCCGAATCCCGCGCCGGCCGAGACGCCCAGCGTGTAGCTCGACGCCAGCGGGTTGTGCAGGATGGTCTGCATCACCGCGCCGGACAGTCCCAGCGCCGCGCCCACCACCAGCGCCGAGCAGGCCACCGGCAAGCGGATCGACCAGACGATGGCCGTGACGTTGGGGTCGCGCCCCTCGCCGAACACGGTGCGCACCACCTCGCCCACCGGCAGGAACGCCGGCCCGGTCGCCACGTCGAGCAGGAAGCCCGCAGCGGCCACCGTCAGCAGCGCCGCCACCAGCGACCAGCGGCGCCACCAGGTCCGGCGATAGGCCAGCACCAGCGGAGCAGCCGCAGACATCGCCGCCCCTGCCGTCACGGCCTGATGCCCAGCATCCACACCCCCGCGTAAGGCACCGGCAGGTACTTCTCGTGGTAGGCCCTGAAGCTGGCCACCGGGTCCACGTCCTTGAAGGCCTCGGGGTAGAGCTGCTTGGCGATGTACTGCATCGCCACATAGTCGAACAGGGTGCGGCACAGGCCGTGTTCGATCGCATGCACCTGCCCGGTCCTGACCGCGTTGAGTCCCGCCCAGGCCGGTCGCTGCGCATACGGCGCGAGCGAGTTGCGGGTGGTCTCGGGCGTCGCCTCGTAGCCGGTCTTGACCGCCTTGGGCTTGTTCACCCAGGACGAACCGGCGATGAAGATCAGGTCGGGGTTGTCGGCGATCACGGCCTCGGCGTTGACCGGACCCCAGGGGCCGGGCAGCTTGCCGTCGGCCAGGTTGTCCGCGCCCAGCAGCGTGACGATCTTGCCCCACATGGTGCCGCTGTAGCTGTTGCCCACCGTGTCGGCACCGGCCTGGCCGAGTTCGAAGTACACCTTCTTCCTGGTGCCTCCCGACGCCTTGGCCACGCGGGCCATGATGTCCTTGTACTGCCGCTCGTAGAGCTGGGCCAGTTCCTCGGCGCGGGCTTCGCTGCCCATGACCTTGCCCATCACGCGCGTCGAGGCCAGGTGGCGCTCCAGCAGTTGCGCGTTGTAGTCCACCACGACGATGGGAATGCCTGCAGCCTCGATCTGGTCGCGTGCGGTCTGCATCGCCTTGAAGGTCCACTCGGCCATGAACAGCACATCGGGCCGGAGCGCGATCACCTTCTCGGCGCTGAAGGTGCCGTCGTCCGAGTGGCCGATGTCGGGCATCGCCTGCAGGTTGGGAATCACCGCGGCATAGCGCTTGAAGATCGCCGGGCGCCAGCCCTCCCAGGGCGCGCGCGAGATGCCGACCACCTTGGCCCAGGCCTCCTTGCCCGCCACGGCGGTGAACTCCTCATAGTTGAAGTTGACGATCACACGCTGCACCGGCGTGTTGACCCTGACCTTGCGACCGATGGCGTCGGTGACCTCGATGGTGGCGGCAAACCCCAGCGCGCACCACGCCATCAACACAGTGCCCAGCAACCCGCGAACCAGGCGGCGGCGAAAAGATTCCATGCGCATGAAAGCTCCTTGATCAATGACTGGCATCAGAACATCACGTTCATCGCGACATACACCGTCCGGCCCATGCCGGGCACGGCCGTCCCCCATTGCGGGTAGTTGGGCAGCGCCGGGTTGCTCATGGTCGTGCCCTGACCGACATAGGCGCCGCCGGTCGGCAGCGAGTAGAAGCGGTCGAACAGGTTCTCGACGCCGACATCCAGCCGCACCTTGCCCCAGCTGTGGCTGGCGCGCAGGTTCACCAGCGCGTAGCCCGGCGTCGTCACCTCGTTGCGCATCGACGAGACATGCTTCTTGGCGCCGACCATCACGAGTTCGGCGCTGTTGCTCCAGCCGTCTTTCTGCTGCGTCAGGGACAGCCTGGCGTTGCTCGGCATGATGTTGACCAGCCCGTCACCGGTGTCGCGGTTGGTGCCGCGGGTGGTGCTGAACAGGCCACGCAGCCCCCACTGGCCCCAGTCGTTCTGCGCCAGCGGCATCTGGCCCGAGAGGTCCAGGCCGTAGATCCTGGCCGACTGGTTCATGTACTTGAGCACGCTGAACTTCCGGGCCGCAGGCGTGACCGCGCGCTGGTTGCTCATCGGGTTCCATTGCACGGCGTCGATGTAGTCCGTGACCTGCGTGTAGTAGGGCGTGGCCTTGAAACCCCAGCGCTCGTCCTGCGCGTGCCAGTCGAAGGTCGCCGACAGCGTGTTGGCCTTCTCGGGCTTGAGCCTGATGTTGCCCACATAGCCGTTGCCATCGCCCACGAAGTTGTTCATCAGTGCGGCCATCTGCCAGGTGGACCAGGGGAAGCGCTCATAGACGTTGGGCGAACGCTCCTTGTGGGCGAAGCCGAACTCGATCGTCTGCGTCGGGCTGGCGGTGAACCGCGCCAGCGCAGTGAGGTCGACGTTGTTGTCGTTCGTCGAGCGGTCAGCCGCGTTGAAGGCCGCAGCGTCGCGCATCTGGTAATGCATCATCGTGCCCATGCCGTTGGTACCCGGGCTGTAGCCCTCGGCCTTGCCCGCGTCCATGTGCACGCGCTCGACACGCGCGCCGACCAGCGTGGTCCAGGCGGGCGAGAGCCAGCCTTCCCACTCCCCGAACAGTCCCGCCCGGTTGCGTTTGCCCTCGCGGATGTTCCAGAAGGTGCCGGGCCACATGCCACCGCCGGACGGCGGCCACCAGTCGTTGATCGTGTACTGCTGCAGGTCCGCGCCCACCCGCAGCACGTCCCGATCACTCAGGTTGATGTCGCCCTTGACCGAGAGGCCGGTGGTCTTGCCATCGGTGTACATCGGCATGCCTGCGGCGCAGGTCGCGCTGATCGGGCTGCAGGGTGAGCTGTTCACTGACGTCGCCCCACCGGAAGCAGCGCCGTACCAGTAGCGCTTGTCGGCGCCAAAGTCCATGTAGTGGTCGACGGTCTCGTGGTACGCGCGCGCTTGCAGCACACCCCAGTTCATCTGACCGGTGTAGCTCAGGTTCACACTGCGCTGGTCGTTCTTGAGCATGTCCATGCGCTGGTTCGGATAGAGCTGGTACGGCACATCCTGCGCGCCCAGCCGCGCCTCGAACAGGTGGTCGTCGCGCTTGAACGCAACGCTCAGCGCATGGTTGCGGGTCGAATAGGCGGTCGAGCCGACCTCGTCACGCGCCAGCGTGTGCCCCGCGCGGCCGGTGAAGTCGTAGCTCTTGAAGGTGGCGCCTGCGGTGTAGTTGTCGGCCTTTGCGATCGAGCCGTCGTAGCGCAGGCTGAAGTCCTGCGTGGCGTGCGTGGCCGACACATTGAGGTTGCGCGCCTTGTTGTTGCTGCGCAAGGACGCGCCGATCTCGCCCTGGTTCAGCGCGGGCTGGCCCGGCGCCGCGAACTCGGGTGCTCGAGACTCCGCCACGATGCTGCCGCCGAGGCTGTCGCCGCCGGCGCTGACCGGCGTGATGCCGGCGAACACCTTGAGCGACCCCAGTTGGGCCGGCGAGATGTACGACAGCGCGGGGTTCATGTGGTTGGGGCACGAGGCGATCAGGTCCATGCCGTCGACCTTGATGCGCAGCCGGTCGTCGGCCAGTCCGTGCAGCGCCGGCAGGCTCGACATGCCGCCGGCCGCATTGACCGAGGCGCCGGGCACGTCCGCCAGCAGAGCGGCGGTGTCGCCCGTGGCCGCCTTGCCGGCCGAGAGCTGTTGCGCCGGCAGGGCCGAACCACCTGGCAGTGTCTGCTTGCGCGCGTTGACCACCACTTCCGGAACGGTGGACGCGGTCGGCTTGTCCTGGGCGTGGGCAGCGCCGCACAGCGCGGCCAGGGCGGGCAGCGCCAGCACCATCGCGTGGTGCAGGCGCGTCATCTGAAATTGCATGCTTGGTACTCCTGGGTATTGAAAATCGGTGGCCGGTCACGTCGACCGGTCAGTGCTTGTGTCCGGTGGCGTCCGCATCGCGCGGCGTCTGCACCCAGACCTTGACTTCATGCGTGCCTGCCTTCTCGAAGGTCAGGGTCACGGGGAAACGGTCACCGTCCTTGAGCGGCGCCTTCAGCCCGATCAGCATCAGGTGGTGGCCGTCGGGCGTACCGTGCTTCATCACCACGGTCGCCCCTGCGGCGATCTCCAGCGAGGGCACCGCGCGCATCTGCATCACGTCCCCCTGCATCTGCATGCGGTGGATCTCGACCGACGCTGCGGCCGGCGTGCTGGCCGACAGCAGCCTGTCGGTGACCGTGCCGGTGTTGCGGATGCCCCGGACATAGACCGCGCCCGTGGTCAGTCCTGGGCGGGACGGCACCGCGTACGGATGGTCGATGCGCAGGTCGCCGGCTTTGAAGTCGTGGGCGTTCGCGGCCGACGTCGCCAGGGCCAAAAGGGCCACCGAAAGCGCGATCAGCGTGCGGCGGTGCCTGGCCAGCGTCTTCATGCCATCGCCCCCAGCGCCCCCGACTGTCCCACCCACGGCGCAAAGGCCCTCGCCGGCATGGCCGGCACCGGATGGACCCGCGCGGGGCCGCTTCGGCGACTGCGCGGCGGAAGAAGCTGCGCCAGCGCGCGGCAGACGGTCTCCGACTTGGCATCGACCATCTGCGCCAACTCGCGCAGCGCGGGCAACGCGGATCGCAGGGTGTCACCGCACAGGCGCGCATCGGCGTGCAAACCCTGGGGCACACCGAGGAGCCGCAACAGGCAGGCCAGCCGCGAGGCCACGCTGCCGGTGCGCAAGATCGCCATGTCGTGGCTGCGCAGTTGCTGCTGGAACAGGGCCTGGCGCAACAGGGCCTGACGCTCGAATTCACCGGCCACGGGAACCGGCGCCAACACACAGTCGGTGAAGGGGCTGGCCGTGAACTGGTAGGGTTGGTCGCACAGTGCCTCGACACCGATCAGGTCCCCGGGCAGGGCCAGCCACACCGGCAGCCTGGCGGCGCCCGCTGCCCGATCGAGACGGACCGTCCCGCTCACCACCCGCCACAAGAGGCCGCATTCCCCGGCCCTGAAAACATTGTCCTGACCGGCCAGCAGGCGTACCGGCCCCTGAAGTGCTGTAGACATGAAAACTCCTGAAACTGATGCACAGCGCCCGCCACCCGCAGGTCGCAGGGACGCACGACGACGGGTCGACCCGTCAGCGGATCAGTTCAGGCAAGGAGGGCCGCGCGCAGCCGGTCGCGGCGCGGGCGCGGTGACCGGCTCATGGGCGCGGAACACCGGTGTGGCCCATGTCGTGGCCACAGCCGCCACCACCGGAAGAACCGGCAGCAGCGGAGCAAATCGTTCGGCGGCCAGGGTGCAGTGGCCGCACAGGTCCATCGCACCGGACGGCGCCGGCGGGGCGTCGCGCGACGGGGCGTCCGACACGCGCACCCAGCGCATGCCCTCGGACGTGCAGAGCTCGACCCATCCCGCGCCGCCCGACACCGCGCCGGACGCCAGCGCCCGCGAAATCGCGGGTGCCAGCGTGCCCAGCAGCAGCGCGGCCAGCAGCCAGCCCGACAAGCGTCGGGCCAGGCGGTGCCAGGACAGGAGGGTCATCGGGCAGCCCTGAGGTGAGACCGTTCAGCGGCTCACTGGTGCTTGTGTTCGCCTTGGGCGGGCATGGCCGGCATGTTGGCCAGCGGCTTGGCGGGCGCCTTGATCTCGACGTTCTCGCGCTTGCCGTCCTTGCCTTCGAACACCAGCGTCACCGGCACCACGTCGCCTTCCTTGACCTGGCCCTTGAGGTCCAGAAGCATCACGTGATAGCCGCCGGGCTTGAGGTCGACCGTCTTGCCGGCCGGCAGGGCCAGGCCCGGGATCTGGCGCATCTTCATGACGTTGTTGTCCATGGCCATCTCGTGGATCTCCACCACGCCAGCCACCGGCGACTTGGCCTCGACCAGCTTGCTGTCCGCCTTGGCGGTCAGTTGCATGAAGGCGCCGGTCGCTTTCTGCTGGGCGACGGTGGCGCGGACCCAGGGGTCCTTGATCTCGACGGACTGGGCCCAGGCGCTGGCGGACAGGGCAACGAGAGCGATGGACATGAGGTGTTTCATAGATGACTCCTAGGGGTGGTTGAAAAACGGTTGAAGAATCAGGCGGAGGTCTCGGCGAGCAAGGCCTTCACATCGGCGGTGTAGTCGTCGATCGTCTGTTCATGCCTGAGCGCCACACGGATGTGGCCCTGGCGGTCGAACAGGTAGGACAGCGCCGTGTGGTCCATGGTGTAGCTGCTGCCGGTGGGCACCTTGCGATAGAACACGCGGAATTCGTCAGCGGCGGCCCTGATCTGCGCCGCGCTGCCGGTCAGCCCGACAAAGGACGGATGAAACGCCGCCATGTAGTCGCGCAGCAGGGCGGGCGTGTCGCGCTCGGGATCGACCGTCACGAACAGCAGCTGCAGCCCGCCGGCGTCCGGCCCCAGCCGCTCCATCACGCCGGCGGCCCGGGTCAGCGCGGTCGGACAGACATCCGGGCACTGGACGAAACCGAAATACAGCATGACCACCTTTCCCCGGTAGTCCCCCAGATGCCTGGGTTGTCCGTTGAAATCGGTCAGCGAAAAATCGCGCGCATAGGGCGCACCCGTGATGTCCAGACCACGGAAGCCGCCCACCGCGGCGCCGGTTGGGGCAGCGCGATCACAGCCGGCCAGACCGGCACAGAGCAGAGAAGCGGCCATGCCGCGGCGCATCAGGTGACGGCGCCCGGCGCACACCGGTGACAGAGAAACAGCTTGAGGCACAACGCCTCCACAGAGGGAAAGAGGGAAACTCGGCTGCCCGCGAACGGGGCAGCCACCGCGGCCGGATCAGGCGGCGGCGGGCGGACCGCGGGAGCGCGAGGGCGCCCAGACGGCGGTCGTCTCTGGCGCGCGGTAGAACGCGGGCGGCAGGTCGGTCAGTCGAGGCGCGAGGTCCAGGGTCGGCGGGACACTGACCAAGCCGACCGAACCGCCATGCAGCGTGCACCAGGGGCAGTGTTGGTTCGACACGCTGGTCGGCGCACCCTGGCCCGGCTTCTGGTCACGGGTCTCTCCGGTCCCGGCCTTGACCCAGACCATGCCGCTGACGCTGCAGATCTCCAGCCAGTCGTTGCCTTCGCTCACCGCGACGCGGGCCTGCGTGATCGCGGGCGCGAGCGCACCGACCAGCATGGCCACGATGGCCAGCCAGGCGGCAAAACGGCGTCGGATGCGCAGGAACGACATGCGCGGATGTTAGCAGGCCGTCGTCTGTGCGACCCACCGCCCCGCAGCGGCCCCCTACGATCTTGATGTCCGTCAAACATCAAAAGGAGACCTCCCATGCTCACCCTCTGCGGCTTTTCTGCCAGCAACTACTACAACAAGGTCAAGCTGGCGCTGCTTGAAAAAGGCGTCGCGTTCGAGGAGGAGCTGGTCTGGGTGGGCCAGGTCGACACCGCCTCCAGCCCGCTGGGCAAGGTGCCTTACCTCAAGACGGACGAGGGCACGCTGTGCGAGTCGACCGTGATCCTCGAATACCTGGAGGACAGGTTCCCGCAGCCCCCCCTGCTGCCCGCCGACCCGTTTGCGGCCGCCAAGGCGCGCGAGCTGCTGCGCTTCATCGAGCTGCACCTGGAGCTGGTGGCGCGCAACCTCTATCCCGAGGCCTTCTTCGGCGGCAAGGTGTCCGACGCCGCGAAGGAAAAGACCGGCCAGCAACTGGCCAAGAACGTCGCCGCGTTTGCACAGCTCACCAGCTTCTCGCCCTTCATCGGCGGGGCCGACTTCACGCTGGCCGATGTCGCCGCCGCGGTGCACCTGCCGCTGGTCAGCAGCGCCAGCAAGATCATCTACGGCAAGGATGTGCTGGCCGACCTGCCGGTGCGCGACTACCTCAAGCGCATCGGCGAACGCCCCGCCGTGCAGAAGGTCAACGCCGACCGCAAGACCAACACCGAGGTGATGCTGGCCCGCGCGAAGGCGAAATAAGCGGCGGAGCAGAGGTACGAGCCGACCTGCCGCCGGGCCGCCCCAAGGCAGGTCAGCCCCCTCGGGGGGCAGCGACCCGCGCAGCGGTGGAGCGTGGGGGCGCCTTACCCCTCGCGCAGCGCCATGACGGCGGTGCGCAGGTCCTGCGCCCAGGTGCGCCGGTCACGCCCTTGCGCGCGCTGCGGCTCGCCGTAGTGCACCACCGCCTGCACACCTGTGGAACGCAAGGTGTTCCACAGCGACTGCAGCAGCGTGGTGTCGCCGATGAACAGCGGCCCGTCGTGGCGTTGCCCGCTGTCCGCATCGACAAAACTCAGCCCGACCGGCAACACCGGCGCTTCGGCAGCGATGGCGGCCTGGATCAGGTTGGCGTGAAACGGCAGCAGGGTCTGGCCGTCGCCCGTCGTGCCTTCGGGGAACACCGAGAGGATGTCCTTCCCGCGCAGATGCTCGGCCATCTGGTGCACCACGCGCATCGCGTCGCGCCGGTTCTCGCGCTCGATGTAGAGCGTGCCGGTGCCGGTCGCCAGCGTGCCGACCACCGGCCAGTGCTTCACATCGGACTTGGAGACGAAGTGCGATGGCCGCGCGCCGTTCATGACCAGGATGTCCAACCACGAGATGTGGTTGGCCACCTGCAGCACGGGACCATGCGACGGCGGCATGCCGCGCACCACCAGCGTGACCCCCAGGATGTCCAGCATCTGGCGCGTCCATTCCCGCACCACCAGATCGGTGGCGTCTGGCGTCAGCCGGCCGAACTCGCTGCGGATGATCCAGGCGCCGCGCAGGATGTGCCACAGGGCGCGCCCGATGCGCCACCCGGCCGCCAGCGCCGACCGCCGCCCGCTGCTCACGCCGTCGCCCGCGCCGCCTCGTAGGCCACCTGCCCACCCACCAACGTGGTCTGCACGCGCACCGGCATCTCGTGACCTTCGAACGGTGTGTGCTTGCCCTGGCTGCGCAGTGCCGCCGGGTCCACCGCCCAGCTCGCGTTCGGATCGAACAGGCAGAGGTCGGCCGCACCGCCGACGCTGATCTGGCCAACGCTGTGCTGCAGCGTGCCCAGCGCGCTGCCCAGCACCGCCTGCGGTCCGCTGGTGACCACGGCCAGCGCCTGCATCAGACCCAGCCCCTCCTGCTGCGCCCACTTGGCCGCCAGTCCCAGCAGCAGCTCGACCGCAGTGGCACCGGGCTCGGCCTCGGCAAACGGCAACACCTTGGCGTCGGCGTCCACCGGGTTGTGGTCGGACACCAGCGCGTCGATGGTGCCGTCCGCCAGACCGGCGCGCAGCGCCTCGCGATCGCGCTGCTGGCGCAGCGGCGGCTGCAGCCGCGCGCGGCTGTCGTAGAAGCCGATGTCCACATCGGTCAGGTGCAGGTTGTGCACGCTCACGTCGCAGCTCACCGGCAGGCCCTCGGCCTTCGCCTGGCGCACCAGCTCAAGACCGGCGGCGCTGCTGACGCGGCACAGATGCACATGCACGCCCTTCTCGCCCGAGCTCAGGCTGACCTTGTGCACGCCGCGCAGCAGTTCGAACAGGGTGTGCAAGGCAATCGTCTCAGCCGCAGCCGGCACGCCGGCCAGGCCCATGCGCGTCGCCAGCGGGCCGCTGGCGGCCACGCCCTTGCCGAGCCAGAAATCCTGCGGCCGCAGCCACACGGTGTAGCCGAAGGTGGCGGCGTACTGCAGCGCGCGCTGCAGCACCTGCGAGTTCACGATCGGCACCTCGGCCTGGCCGAAGCCGATGCAGCCCGACTCGGTCAGCTCGGCCATCTCGGTCAGCACCTCGCCCTTGAGACCTCGCGTGAGCGCGCCCAGCGGGAACACGCGTCCCTGGTGCAGCTTCTCGGCGCGGAACTTGAGCATGTCGACCAGGCCGGGCTCGTCGAGCACCGGGTCGGTGTCGGGCGGACAGACCAGCGCCGTCACACCGCCGGCGGCCGCAGCCGCCATTTCGCTCTCCAGCATGCCGGCATGTTCCTGCCCGGGCTCGCGCAGCCGCACCGACAGGTCGACCAGGCCGGGCGCAACCACCAGCCCGGACGCATCGATGGTGCGATTGGGGTGGAAGTCCGGCGCGACCTTGCCGATGGCGATGATGCGGCCGGCCGCGATGGCGATGTCGGCCATCTCGTCACGCCCGGTTGCCGGGTCCATGACGCGGCCGTTCTGGATCAGGATCTTCATGGTTCAGGCCTCATTCCCTGCGACGATACCGAGCACGGCCATGCGGACCGCGATGCCAAAAGTGACCTGCGGCAGGATCACGCTCTGCGGTCCGTCGACCACCGCCGACTCGATCTCGACGCCGCGGTTGATCGGGCCCGGGTGCATCACGATGGCGTCCGGCTTGGCCCAGCGCAGGCGCTCGGTGGTGAGGCCGAAGCTCTTGAAATATTCCTGGCTGGACGGCAGCAGCGCACCGCTCATGCGCTCGTTCTGCAGGCGCAGCGTGATCACCACGTCACAGCCCTTGATGCCCTCTTCCAGCGTGTGGCAGACGCGCACGCCCAGGTGCGACAGGTCGCTGGGCACCAGGGTGCGCGGGCCGACCACGCGCACGTCGGGGCAACCCAGCGTGGTCAGCGCGTGGATGTCGGAGCGCGCCACGCGCGAGTGCAGCACGTCGCCGACGATGGCCACCGACAGGTTGGAGAAGTCTTTCTTGTAGTGCCGGATGGTGTACATGTCCAGCAGACCCTGCGTCGGGTGCGCGTGGCGGCCGTCACCGGCGTTGACCACGTGCACGTGCGGCGCGACGTGTTGCGAGATCAGGTAGGGTGCCCCCGATTCGCTGTGGCGCACCACGAAGATGTCGGCCGCCATCGCAGAGAGGTTGGCGATGGTGTCGAGCAGCGACTCGCCCTTGGCGGTCGAGCTGCGCGCGATGTCCAGCGTGTAGACGTCGGCCGACAGGCGGGTGGCCGCGATGTCGAAGGTGGTGCGGGTGCGGGTGCTGTTCTCGAAGAACAGGTTGAACACGCTCTTGCCGCGCAACAGCGGCACTTTCTTGACCTCGCGGTTGCTCACACTCACGAAGCTGGACGCCGTGTCCAGGATCTTGGTCAGGATGTCGCGGGAGAGGCCTTCGGTGGAGAGCAGGTGGATCAGCTCGCCGTTCTTGTTCAGCTGGGGATTGCGTGGCACGTCAGTTTTCCTTGGTTTCCAGCACGAATCGGAAGCGCCCGTCGTCGTCACGCGCCAGCTCCAGTGACTGGTTGGCGGGCAGGTTCATGGTGGCGGCACAGACATTGGCCTGGATCGGCAGCTCGCGTCCGCCGCGGTCGACCAGCACCGCCAGTTGCACGCTGGCAGGGCGGCCGTAGTCGAACAGCTCGTTGATCACAGCGCGCAAGGTGCGCCCGGTGTAGAGCACGTCGTCGATCAGGATCACGTGCGCGCCGTCGACCTCGTAGGGCAGCACGGTCTGCGCCGAGATCGACAGGCCGCGCTGCGCGAAATCGTCGCGGTGCATGGACGACGAGATCACGCCGGCGTCGCCCGGCAGCGCAAGCTCGCGCTGCAAGCGCTCGGCCAGCCAGGCACCACCGGAGGTGATGCCCGCGAGCACCACCGGCTGCGGGGTCGCCGCGATCAGGGTCTTCACGCCATCGCGCAGCTCGTTGTAAAGCAGCTCGGCGTCGAGCTGAATGGTTTGGGTCACGGCAGACTCCTCAAAAACTGTTCCAGGATGATGCAGGCACTCGCCGCGTCCGCGTCCTTGGCGCCCAGGGCATGGGCCTCGGTGGTCGAATAGCGCTCGTCGACCTCGAACACCGGCAGCCCGTGCCGCCCCCGCAACTGGCGGGCAAACTTGCGCGCCCGGACGGTGTTCTCGTGCGGCGCGCCATCGGGGTGAAACGGCACACCCACCACGATCGCATCGGGCTGCCACTCCCTGAGCCGCTCGGCGATCTTCGCCAACCGGGCATCGCCTTCGGCGGCGATGGTTCCCTGGGGCGTTGCGGTACGCGTCAGCCGGTTGCCGCTGGCGACCCCGGTGCGCTTGAGCCCGTAGTCGAACGCCAGGAAGGTCTGGCAGTTCGCGGGAACCTCGACCCGCTCAGGCATGACCGGCATCCGGCGACAGCATCCACGACTGCAGGCCCAACAGGGCCATGGCCCGGTCATAGCGCTCGTCGACCGGTGCGTCGAAGATCAGCGCCGGATCGGCCGCCACGGTCAGCCAGCTGTTCTCGGTGATTTCCGACTCGAGCTGCCCTTGGCCCCAGGACGCATACCCGAGCGACACAAAGACCTTGCGCGGGCCGGCGCCGGAGGCCATGGCTTCGAGGACATCGCGTGAGGTGGTCATTTCCAGCCCGCCCGGGATGGTGAGCGTGGAGGCGTAGACGGACTCGCCCTCCCCCGCCTCGATCGCCTCGTGCAGCACGAACCCGCGCTCGGTCTGCACAGGCCCCCCCTGAAAGACCGGCAACGTCCGGAGATCGTCGCGGCGCAGCGGCAGGTCGACTTTTTCGAACAGGCCCGGCAGCAGGATGTCACTGGGCTTGTTGATCACCAGGCCGAGCGCGCCGCGCTCGCTGTGCTCGCACATGAACACGACACTGCGGCCGAACAACTCGTCGTTCAGCCCGGGCATCGCAATCAGGAAGTGATTGGTGAGGTTGATCGGGGCAGAATCCGCAGACATGCCCGCAATTTTAAGCGGGCCCCTACGACCCATCACGGCGGCACAGATGACACGCTACGACAGAGGACTGATGTGGTTTCGGCGCGATCTGCGCGCCGAGGACAACGCGGCGCTCTACCACGCGCTCAAGCAGTGCCGTCAGGTCTGGTGCGTGTTCGTCTTCGACACCGACATCCTCGACCCCCTG
This sequence comes from Hydrogenophaga sp., assembly GCA_016790705.1. Classification (GTDB taxonomy): domain Bacteria; phylum Pseudomonadota; class Gammaproteobacteria; order Burkholderiales; family Burkholderiaceae_C; genus Hydrogenophaga. Next base: position 33,585 of record JAEUOT010000022.1, on the reverse strand, counting down.
CCGCGGGCCGACCGCCGGGTGGAGTTCATCCACGCCTCGGTGCTGGAATTGGATGGCCGCCTGCGCGAACTCGGCAAAGCCCAGGGCCACGACGGCACCGGCCTGATCGTGCGCCATGCCCGGGCGCTGACCGACATTCCCCAACTGGCGCAGCGTCTGCACGTGCAGGCGGTGTTCACCAACCACGACGACGAACCGGCGGCGCTCGCGCGCGATGCCCAGGTGCTCGGCGCGCTGGCCCACGCCGGGATCATGTTCCACAGCCACAAGGACCACGTGATCTTCGAGCGGCGCGAGGTGCTGACCCAGGTCGGTCAGCCGTTCGGCGTCTTCACGCCCTACAAGAACGCCTGGTTGCGCAAGGTGGAGCCGTTCTACCTGAAGGCCTACCCGGTCGGGAAGTACACCGCGTCCCTGGCCCCGCTGCCGCCGCCGTTCGACGTCCCGGTCCCGCGCCTGTCGGACCTCGATTTCGAACCGACCAACCTGTCGCAACTGCCCATCCCGACCGGCGCCACCGGTGCGCAAAAGCTGGTGGAGGACTTCATGGAGCGGATCGAGCGCTACGACACCGCACGCGACTTCCCGGCCATCAAGGGACCCAGCTACCTCAGCGTCCACCTGCGTTTTGGCACAGTCTCCATCCGCCAGCTCGCTTCGCTGGCATGGCAGATGCACCTGCAAGACATCAAGGGCGCCAGCACCTGGCTCTCGGAGCTGATCTGGCGCGACTTCTACCACCAGATCCTCTCCAACTTTCCGCACGTGGTGGGCAAGTCCTTCCGACCCGAATACGACAAGGTTCGCTTCGAGCACGGCAAGCACGCCCAGGCCCAGTTCGCGGCCTGGTGCGAAGGCCGCACCGGCTATCCGCTGGTGGACGCCGCGATGGCGCAGATCAACCAGACCGGCTACATGCACAACCGCCTGCGCATGGTGGTGGCCAGCTTCCTGGTGAAAGACCTGGGCATCGACTGGCGCTGGGGCGAGCGGTATTTCGCCGAAAAGCTGATCGACTTTGACCTCGCCGCCAACAACGGCGGCTGGCAGTGGGCGGCCTCGACCGGCTGCGATGCCCAGCCCTGGTTCCGCATCTTCAATCCGGTGACGCAGAGCGAGAAGTTCGACCCGCAGGGCAAATTCATCCGCCGCTACCTGCCCCAGTTGGCCGGGCTCTCGGACGCGACCATCCACGCGCCCTGGTCGGCTCCGGAGCTGGAACTGGTCGCCGCCGGCGTGTCACTGGGCCGGGACTACCCGCACCCCGTCGTCGATCACGCACTCGCCCGCGAGAAGACGCTGGAGCGTTACAGCGTGGTCAAGCGTTGACCGACGACTGCACGTAGTTGGCCACCAGCGCCAGCAGCTCTTCTTCCGAATAGGGCTTGCCCAGGTAGTGGTTCACGCCCAGCTCGCGCGCGTGGTCCCGGTGCTTTTCAGCAATCCGCGAAGTGATCATGATCACCGGCAGATTCGCCAGGCGGGGATCGTTGCGGATGTTGCGCACAAGATCGAAACCGTCCATGCGCGGCATCTCGATATCCGAGAGCACCACCGTGGGCCGTTCCTGCTGCAGCCGCTCGAGCGCCTGCAGACCATCCGCCGCCAGCGCCACACGGTAGCCCTCGCGCTGCAGCAGTCGCTGGGTGACCCGCCGCACGGTGATCGAATCGTCGACCACCAGCACCAGCGGAACCGCGCTGACCGCCATCTCGATCGGCAGATCCTCTTCGCCACCGGCAGCGGGAGCCGCGCCCGCATGGACCTGCCCGTCGATCCAGGGCTGGACCTGCGCGCCGTACACCGTCGCCAGTGCCACCGGGTTGTAGATCAACGCCACCGCACCGGACGCCAGGACCGACATGCCGGCCAGACCGGGCAGCCGCGAGAGCTGCGGGCCGAGGTTCTTCACCACGACTTCCTGGTTCCCCAGCACCTCGTCCACGTGCATCGCCACCCGCTGCGCAGCGCTTCGGAACACCACCACCGGCAGGGTACGCGCCTGCGCCTCCTGCGACTGCGGTGAAGACTGCAGCAGCGCGCCCGCCCAGTAGAACGGCACCTCTTCCCCGCCGAACGACAGGCTGTGTTTCTGATAGGCCTGCGCCAGCTCATCCGGGCTGACACGACGCACCAGCTCGACCTGGGTGGACGGCACGCCGACCGTCAGGCTGCCGGCACGCAACATGACCACCTGCGTCACCGCCGTGGTCAACGGCAGCACCAGCCTGAACTCGGTCCCTTCGCCACCGCGCGACCGGGTCTCGACCCGACCGCCCAGCGCGAGCACGTCGTTGCGCACCACGTCCATGCCCACGCCACGCCCCGCCAGCGACGACACCTCGCTCGCGGTGCTCAGCCCGGGCACATAGATCAGTTGCGTGGCATCGTCATCACTGAGCACAGCGTCCTGCGACACCAGCCCCTGAGATCGTGCCCGATCTTTCAGGCGGGCCAGATCGAGGCCGGCCCCGTCGTCCCGGAAGGTCACGGACACATCATTGAGTTCCTGCGCCAGCCGCACCTCGATGCGTCCTTCCGCCGACTTGCCGACGGCCAGACGCTGCTCGGGCGTTTCGATGCCGTGCACCACGCTGTTGCGCAGCAGGTGTTCGAACGCCGCGGTCATGCGGTCCAGCACACCCCGGTCCATTTCGATGTGACCGCCCACGATGTCCAGACGGACCTGCTTGCCGGTTTCCTTGGACGCCTGCCGGACCACCCGGTAGAGGCGCTCGGAGATGCCCTCGAACTCCACCATGCGGGTCCGCAACAGGTCCCGCTGCAGTTCCCGCGTCTGTCGGGCCTGGGCCACCAGGCCGTCCTCGGTCGCCTCCACGGCGCGCTGCAGGTTGCGCTGCACGGTGGCCACGTCGTTCACCGACTCGGCCATCATCCGGGTGAGTTCCTGCACCCGCGTGAAGCGGTCGAATTCCAGCGGGTCGAACGACAGCTCGGCATCACGTGCCTGCGCCAGCCGCGACTGCATCTGCGTCTCGGCCTGGAGTTCGATGTCGCGCAACTGGTGACGCAGCCGGTCCAGGTTGCCGGTCATGTCGTTGAGGGAACCGCGCAACGTGACCAGCTGGGCCTCCATGCGGGAGCGGGTGATCATCACCTCGCCGGTCTGGTTCATCATCCGGTCCAGCAGCTCCGGCCGCACGCGCACGGCCGCTGCAGCACGCTGCTGCACCGGCATCGGCGCCGCGAGCTGGCCAAGTCCGGTCAGCCCGCCCGACGTCGCCGGCGCGGCAGAGGCCGGCGGCTCGCCGTCGACCACCGCGTCGGAGGCCGAGGGTCCGGGCAAGGGGTCCACGACCGAAGGCACCACGACGTCCTGCTGTTCCGCGGGCGCGAGCTCGGGAGCGGTCTGAAGCACGCCGTGCGAACTCGGATCGGTGTTGCGCAACAGGTCGAACCGGGCCGACACCGCGTCGTACGCGGCCTGCAGTGGCTCCAGATCCTGGGCGCTGAGCAGGTCCGACCCCAGGCGCTCGACGGAGGTCTCCATCCGGTGCGCCATCTCGCCCAAGCGAAGCGCACCCGCCAGACGGGCGCTGCCTTTGAGCGTGTGCAGCGTGCGCAGCACTTCCCCGCGGGCGCTGGTGTTGTCCGGGCGCGCGATCCACTGGCGCAACGCACCACCGAGCTGCGGGAGCAGCTCCTGCGCCTCGTCCGCAAAAATCGGGAACAGATCGGCGTCGATGGTGTCCAGCGCGTCGATGTCGTCGTCGATGTCCTGAACCGGCCCACGCGGCACGATCTCATCGCTCAGCGGCGAGAGTTCCGTCTCGACCTCGTCCTCGGCAAACGCGCTCTCGTCCGGCAGCGGTGCGGCCTCGGGAAGCTGTTCGGCGGTCGGCTCGGACCCGGGCAACTCAGCCTCAACCTGTGCTTCCGTGCCCCATTGCGTGTTGAGTTCGATGTCCAGTTCGTCGTCGGACTCGCCGTCGTCCACCGTGAGGGACGATTCCGGCAGCGGCTGGTGCAGCAGCTCCCGCAGGCGTTCCAGCAACTCCGCGTTGGGCTCCTTGTAGAAACCGGCGGCGAACTGGTGCAGCAACCGACGGATGTCCTCGGACGCCTCCACGAACAGCCGCGCCTGTTCGGCCGTGATCGCTTGTCCCGCGCGCTGGTGTGCGCCGATCAGGCCCAGCGCATGTTCGAGCGCGCGGGCGATGTCGGAGAGCGGCTGGAAGCCGACGGTGGCCGAGCTGCCCGCCAGCGAGTGCGCCAGCGCTTCGGCCTGTTCCGGCAAGTGCTCATGCACCTCCAGCGACCACTCGGAGAGACAGTTCTCCAGGCGCCGGGACCATTCGTCGGCCTCGTTGAGGTACACGTTGTAGAGACGAATGCTGATGCGCAGCGGGCCGATCACCCGCGTCTGCTCGTCGGGCATCTCGTCGTCCGACGCGTCGGGGGTCGTCGTCTCCTCGGAAACGGTGTCCACCACCGCAGCGGCCTCAAGCCCGCTGTCCGGCACAGCCGCAGCCTCGTCCTGGGCCGCAGCGACTTCTTCTGTCGACGGCTCGTCGGGCTCGACCACGAACACACTGTCCGGCTCTTCCGGACGGAAGCTGGGTCCCGGCTCGGAGTCCTTGAGGTCCTGGGCCTGGGGCAACTGCGCCTCCAGGTCCAGCGAGATATCGTCAAAGATCGAAGGCGGGCCATCGACGTCATCCCGCTCCTCGGCAGCGGCACCGGTCGCCGACGCAGGCGGCTCGGCCTCGGCCAGGCCCAGATCGGTCAGCAAGGGCGCGGGCCTCGACGGCTGCGGCGCGACGGCCTCGGGCAGTGCCATCAACGCGGTGTCCAGCGACATCGGCGTGGTTTCGGAGAAGTCCACCGGTGGCTCGTCATCGGCCGCCAGTTCCTGCACGTCCACACTGACCGACACCGGCTCTTGAACCGGCTCCTGCACCGGTTCTTCAGCCGGCATCTCCAACGGCTCGACATGTCCGTCATCCGTCTGACCAAACAGCGGCAGATGGCGACGCTCGTCACGCCAGGCCTGTGCACTCTGACGGAAAACCTGCGCCTTCCAGTCGGCATCCTGTCCTTGTTCGATGTCGGAGACCCAGCGACCAAACGCCTCCATCGCTTCCCGGGCGAGCGCAAGCATCGGCGTTTCCGCCGGCCGCTGTTCGGCCAGGGTCCCGTTGAGCACCTGCTCCATTGCCCAGGCCGCTTCCCCGAACTCGGCCAGGCCCACCATGCGCGAGCTGCCCTTGAGCGTGTGAAACGCACGGCGCAGTGACGTCAGGTGCTCCAGGTTGCCGGGCTCGTGGTGCAGCGCGTCCAGCGCGGCCAGGCCGTTGGCAACCACTTCGCGACCTTCCTCCAGGAAGATGTCGCGCAGGTCGTCCTCGTCGTCGGCAGCATCGCTGGCGACCACCGGCTCGGGCTGCATCGGTGCCGGTGCCTGGGCCTGGACCAGCCCCACGAGCGCCTGCGCGCCCGCCGCCGCGTCCTGACCCACCACCGCCTGTGCGGCTTCACGCGCCGCCTTGGCCACGCCCTCCTGCTCCGCGAGCGACGCCTGATCGGCGAGCGTCTCAAGCTGGTCGCTGAGCTGGGCCAGATCGACCGAGCGCTGAGCATCTTCCACCACCCGCTGCACGCCTTCGCTGACCGCTTTGGAGGCGGCCTGACTTGCAGTGGCGGGCGGCGTTTCGGGCTGCATGCGCCCCATCAGTGGCGTGAGCTCTCCCGACGCCTCGTCGAACACAAACAGTTTTTTGGCCAGCGCAGGCTGGTAATTGAGCATGTCGACCAGGAAACTCAGCGCACTCAGGTTGTTGCCCAACTGCGTGAACGTGCCCGCCTCGCGCGCCTGCTCCTCGTCGACGGCCGTGTCCAGAATCTGCTCGACCGACGTACGCATCCGGTTGACGGTCTGGACCGCCTGGTCCAGCCCCAGCACGGACAGCACACCACGCATCTGCGCCAGTTGCGACACGGCGACATGCAGCCCGGCCTTCTCCTGGGGCGAACGGAAGAACTGATCCAGCGACTTCTCGGCCTCGCCCAGCGCCACCTTGAGCTCACCCACCACGCTGCCCAGCGTCTGGCGGTCGCTCACACGCCGGTAGAGCTGCTCCATCCACGGCTCCAGCGGCTGGGCGGGCTCGCCACCGAGCACCTTGTCCAGTCGCACCGCCAGCGCCTGCGTCCGGTCGGCCAGCGAAGGGTCGTTCGGATCGAAGTCCTCAAACGCCGCCTCGAGATACAGCGTGGTGGTGGCGACCTCCATCGACAGCTCGGGCTTGACGTTGGCCGGTGCTTTCGACACCTGTTCGGCCGCCCGGACCAGGGCACGCGCAAGTCCGGTGCTCGCCGGATGCAGGCGCATCAGCGAATCGGCGATCAGGCTGTACTGGTCCAGCACCGAGCGCGCCCGCGTCGTGTCCCCGCCCGCCAGCAGCGACCAGGACTCCTTGCCGGCATTGATGCGCTTGCGCGCCTGGACGAGCAGCGCCGGGTCGAACTGGCCCAGCGTCGCCTTGGCATATTCCACCGGCTCGTACGCCGAGAGGCCAAAGGCCTCGCGCACCGCCGTCAGGTTCGGGGCCGCCGAGGGGTCCTTGGGCTTGGCCTGCGAACAGAAAAACAGCAGGTCGTGCAACAGCGTCTCCGACACCTCGTTGCGCGTCTTCTCCTGCATCAGACCCGCCAGTTGCAGCAGGATGCGGGAGGAGGCCCGCTTGACGAAGACATCGGACCGGACGAGGTTCTGCGCCACCGCCTCGAAAAACCCTGCCGCCACGGCCCAGAAAGTGGCCACACGGGGCGCGTCGGCGCTCGCGGAGAGCCCGGCGCTCATCCGCGCGAGCTGCCCGGCCGCCGCAGGACTGTCCGACTTGACCAGCAGCAGCACCACCCGATCGAACAGTGAGCGCAGCCTGGCGTCTGCGGTCAGCGCCTTGGTACCGCCCGGCGCCGCCACCTCGATGCCCCGCTGTTCAAGGGTCCACAGGTCCGCGGGATGCACCCGCTCGGCCCCCGCCAGCTCTTGCACCTCGCGGTACTGGCTGAACAGCGCGACCGGCTGCACCGGCTTGTTGTTGAGCACCGCCTCCAGGTATTCGATCAGCGCAAAACTGGCCCGCTCGACCTTGGCCGCAGCGTCCTCTGTACAGGTCAGCGGCTTCTGCACGAACCGCTGTACCGCAGACTCCATGGCCCTCAGGACCTGCGCCGGCGAGGACAGCCCCACCATCTCCAGAGCGCCGACAGCCTGGTGAAGCTGCTGCCGGGCCACCCGCAGGGAACCGGGGTCCACCGCCTCCAGGTCGCTGTGGCGCGCAAGCTCCGTCTCGCGAATGAAGCGCCGGATCGCCTTGTTGGCCGACTCCAGCGACTTGCGCAACTCCTCGAACACCCAGGCCAGCGGCCCGAGATCGTTGACCGGCGCGTCGGGAGAAAGGCCCTCTGAGTGGGTGTCGAGCATGATGAATCAGGTCAGACGAAGCCGATCAGGCGATCTTGAATCGGGCCACCGATTGCCGCAGTTCCTCGGCCATCGCGGAGAGCTCCCGCACCTGCGCAGCGGTCGAGCGCGTACCTTCTCCGGTCTGCTCCGTCACAGCGAAGATGTGCTGGATGTTGCCGGCCACCTCGTTGGCGGACTCGGCTTCTCGCAGCGTCGCGTTCGAGATCTGCTCAATCAGTTCGGCCAGTCGGCGCGACACACGGTCGATCTCGGACAGCGCGGTACCGGCGTTGTCGGACAGCTTGGCCCCTTCGACCACACCCTGCGTGGATCGCTCCATGGCGGCCACCGCGTCCTGCGTGTCGGTCTGAATCGCCTTCACCAGTGCCGCGATCTGACGCGTGGCGTCAGCGGAGCGTTCGGCCAGCCGCTGCACTTCTTCCGCCACCACCGAGAAGCCGCGACCGGCTTCACCAGCGGACGCGGCCTGGATGGCGGCGTTGAGGGCCAGCACGTTGGTCTGCTCGGTAATGTCCGAGATCAGCTCCGTGATTTCACCGATCTCCTGGGACGACTCGCCCAGCCGCTTGATGCGCTTGGAGGTTTCCTGGATCTGGTCACGGATGGCGTTCATACCGCCGATGGCGTCCTGCACGGCCTGCAGACCGGATTCGGCAGCCTGCAGCGAAGAACGGGCCACGAGGGCGGACTCTTGCGCCTGACCGGACACGTCGTTGATGCGCTGCGCCATGTCCAGCACCGACTGGCCGGTTTCGCGAATTTCACGAAGCTGTTCGGTCGACGCGGCCAGCAGCTCGGTCGAGGTGCTTTCCACCGCCGACGTCGTCTGGGCGACTCGGGTGGCCGTGGCCTGCACGTTGCCCACCAGCGAACGCAGTTCTTCCACCGTGTAGTTCACCGAGTCGGCGATGGCGCCGGTGATGTCCTCGGTCACGGTGGCTTCCTGCGTCAGGTCGCCTTCGGCCACCGTCTGCAGTTCGTTCATCAGGCGAAGAATGGCCGCCTGGTTGGCATCGTTGACGCGCTTGGCGTCCTGCTGTTGCGATTCCGCCGCGACCCGCTGGTTTTCAGCGATCTGCTGGCGCTGGCGGCTTTCCAGCAGTTGCACAAAGGCCAGCCCGGCGCCGCAAGCCAGCGCAAACAACGCGGCACCGATCATCGACAACAGCTCGAAACCACCCAGACCGGAGCCAGCGGAGAGCTTTTCCTGAAGCCGCTCGAGACCGGACCGCAGCGGCTCACTGTCGGCGATCACCGCCGCCTGCGCTTCGCGCGCAGCCACCAGGCCCTGCAGGTTGCCCAGAATCGCGCCGGCATCGGTACGCGTCTTTTCGTACAGCTTGAGCAGCGCCTCCAGACGCTCACGGATCTGCGGATCCCCCGAGGCCTTCAGTCGCAACTCCGTACTGCCATTGAGCAGACCCTCGGCAATTTCCTTGAAGGTGTTCAAGTCCTTGCCCAGCAGGAAGACAGCCTCAGGGCTCACGCCTTCCATGGTCAGGAACTCGTTGGCCGACTTGCCGATGCGCTGCGTCAGCATCACGAGCTGACCGGCGGCCGAGATCTCGGTCGGCGGCGCGCCCAACTGAAGCTTCAGGGACGACACCGTCTCCGCAATTTCCAGCAGGTCGGACGACTGGCGGTTGATGGATCGCAAGGCATCGCCCACCTGGGTCAGGATCTTCTGCTGGGTCAGCACCACGCCCGCATTGCGCTCGGCGGCATCCACCTTGGGCATCAGTTCGCCCAGTTGCTCGTCGTACTCGGGACCGAGCGCCGCCAGCCCCATCTGCGAATTGCCGTCCTTGAAGCCCCGCACGTTGCGGGCCAGCACCTCGGTACTGTCCTTCACTTCCGCAAATGCGGCGGGATTGCCGATCAAGGCCTGCGACACGCTCTTGGCAAGACGCTGCGACTGCATCAGGGCCTGACCGCTGGCCGCCACCTGCTGGCCCAGACGTTCCGTCTTGTTCAGGACGAAGAACACCACCGCAGCCAGAAGAACCACCGCCACCAGCAGCAGGGTGCCAAGCACCCGCCGGTGCTGCTCGGCGGTCTTGCGCCCCAGCAGCGGCAGGCTGACCACCCCGGCCTCCAGCTCAGCCGATGTCTCCATGGTGCTCATGCGGCTCTCGGCGAAATCACCGTCACCGCCGGGAGGTGCCAGGCGCTCGGCGGCAAGACGTGCCAGCTCCTGCTCCGACAGATTGCTCAGATCAGGATCGATTTCGTCCTTTTTCCGAAACATGCCCTGGATACGTTCAAGCATGGCCATGAATACACCTTCCAACTGTAATTCGAGGGCTCCTCACCCCATCCAACCCCACAGATCGACAGCCCCGCCGAAGCGCCTCAGGCTGCGATCGAAAGAAATTCCGCGTCATTGGCGAGTGCCTGCAGATCCAGCTCCTGCCAGGCACGCCCCTGCCCGTCGCCCAGGCGGCGTGCGAACCAGGGATGGGCCCGCGCCGCAAGCTCATCGACCGACTCGAACATCGCCGCATTGCGAAGCCCCAGCAGGCGGTCGACCCAGAGCACGGCATTGACACCCAAGGCGGCATGAAGACTGACCAGGCGCGTCTCCGAGGTCACCCGATCGGTCGTCCGGCCCAGGCTCTGTGCGGGTTGCGCCAGCAAACCGAGATCGACCACCCCGTGAAGCCCACCCCGCAGGCTGGCCACGCCGACATACCAGGGTTTGGTGTAGGGCACTGGCTGGAGGTTGGTCCAGGAAAAGATTTCGCCGGATTGCACCAGCGGGATCAGGAAACGCTGACCGGCTGCCTCGACCGCGAGCCACGAGGCGGTCGTGGCCTCCGTGCGGGCGGCGGTCAGCCGTTCGGCGAGGCGAACCTGCAACTCCTTGAGTGACTGTCGGTTGGCCATGCTCGAGTGGGTATGTCCGGCGAAGCGGGGAAAAGAATCAGCCCAGCGCCCTGATCTTGGTCAGCAGCTCTTCCGGATTGACGGGCTTGGTCACGTAGTCGCGTGCACCCTGTCGCATGCCCCAGACCCGATCGGTCTCCTGATTCTTGCTGGTGCACATGATGATGGGAATGTCCGAATACTGCGGGTCACGGGCAATCGCCCGCGTCAACTGAAAACCATTCTGACCGGGCATCACCACGTCCATCAGAATCAGCTCCGGCTTTTCCTCTCCAAGCCGACGAAAGGCCTCTTCGGCGTTCTCAGCGGTCCGTACCTTGTAGCCATTTTTTCCCAGCAGGTCCGACAGGACCATCAGTTCCGTCTTGGAATCGTCGACGACGAGAATCTTCTGGATCGGCATCATGCGGCTCCTGTGAGATGTGCGCCGAACTGCTGCACGGCTTGCAGCAGCTGGTCCTTGGTGAAGGGTTTGGTGAGGTATTCCTGCGAACCGACCATGCGGCCACGCGCCTTGTCGAACACGCCGTCCTTGGACGACAGCATGACGACCGGGATGTTGGCGAAGCGTGCGTTGCGCTTGATGATGGCGCAGGTCTGATAGCCGTCCAGCCGGGGCATCAGGATGTCGCAGAACACCAGATCGGGCTGGTAGTCGTTGATCTTGGCCAAGGCATCGAAGCCGTCCTCGGCCAGCAGGACTTCGTGCCCGCCCTGCTTGAGAAAGATCTCGGCACTGCGCCGGATGGTGTTGCTGTCGTCCACCACCAGCACTTTGTAAACGGGCGTCGTGCTCACGGCAATGTCACTCCAAGGACGGGTTACACATCGGACCGGAGAACGGCGTTCCCCGACGCAGGCAGGGCCATGAAAGGCCTCAGATCTGGACCATCTCGAAATCTTCCTTGCGGGCGCCGCACTCCGGACAGGTCCAGTTCATCGGCACATCGGCCCAGGCAGTCCCGGCGGCAATGCCATGCTCGGGCGACCCCGCTGCCTCGTCGTAGATCCAGCCGCAGATAAGGCACATCCAAGTCTTGGTTTCGGTCATTTCAGCGAGGGCATTGTCATAGAATCCGGCCATTGTATCGAGCCACGGAGGGCTGCCGGTGGGCTCAAGGCTGCTGGGATTCCCCAAGTTTCCGGCGGCGGCTTTTCGCGACGAACCTGCGCACTGACATGCCCCAACTCCCCGACCCCAGCCCACCCGAGGGCACTGCGCAACCCGGTGACACCTCCCTGCCCTGCGTCATGGTGTTCAACGCCAACGACCCCTGCGGTGCCGGAGGCCTGTCGGCCGATCTGACAGCCATGTCCAGCGCCTCGGCACATGTGTTGGCCGTCGTCACCGGCGCCTATGTGCGCGACACATCCGAAATCCACGACCACATCGCCTTTGACGAGGAAGCCGTCGCCGACCAGGCCCGGTGTGCGCTGGAGGACATGCCCGTCCAGGCCTTCAAGGTCGGCTTCGTCGGCAACCCGGAAAACCTGGGCACCATCGCCGGCATCACCGCCGACTACTCGGACGCCCCTGTCATCACCTACATGCCGGACCTCTCGTGGTGGGACGAGATGGCGATCGAAACCTATCTGGACGCCTGCGTCGAGCTGCTGTTGCCGCAGACCACCGTGCTGGTGGGCAACCACAGCACCCTGTGCCGCTGGCTGCTGCCGGAATGGGAAGGTGATCGCCCGCCCAATGCCCGCGAGGTCGCGCGCGCGGCCGCCGTGCACGGCGTGCCCTACACCCTGGTGACCGGATTCAACGCCGCCGACCAGTTCATCGAGAGCCACCTGGCCAGCCCGGAAGCGGTGCTGGCGACCGCCCGCTACGAACGCTTCGAAGCCACGTTCTCCGGGGCCGGGGACACGCTGTCGGCGGCCCTGTGCGCGCTGGTGGCAGCGGGTGCCGACCTGCAGACCGCCTGTGCGGAGGCACTGACCTATCTGGATCAGTGCCTTGACGCGGGCTTCCAACCGGGCATGGGCCATGCCGTCCCCGACCGCCTGTTCTGGGCACATGAGGACGAAGAAGAAGAAAACGGCGAAACCGCCGACAACCAGGAAGCGCAGCCGGACAGTCAACTGGACGCCGACGACTTTCCGCTGGACACCACCAAACACTGAACATCGAATATGAGCGACCGCAACCTCGACCTTTTTGAACGCGCCAAGCAACTGATCCCCGGCGGCGTGAACTCGCCCGTGCGCGCCTTCCGTGCCGTCGGCGGCACGCCCCGTTTCGTTCAGCGTGCGCAGGGCGCCTACTTCTGGGATGCCAACGACCAGAAGTACATCGACTACATCGGCTCCTGGGGCCCGATGATCCTGGGCCATGGCCATCCCGCCGTGCTCGACGCGGTGCAGAAGGCCGCGATGGAAGGCTTCTCGTTCGGCGCACCGACGGAGCGTGAGGTCGAACTGGCCGAAGAAATCGTCAAGCTCGTGCCCAGCCTGGAGATGGTGCGACTGGTCAGCTCGGGCACCGAGGCCGGCATGAGCACGATCCGGCTCGCGCGTGGCGCCACCGGCCGCAAGACCATCATCAAGTTCGAGGGCTGCTACCACGGCCACGCCGATGCGTTGCTGGTCAAGGCCGGCTCGGGCCTGGCGACCTTCGGCAACCCGACCAGCGCCGGCGTGCCGCCCGAAGTGGTGCAGCACACCCTGGTCCTCGAATACAACAACGTCGGCCAGATCGAGGCGGCCTTCGCCGAACACGGCGCCGACATCGCCTGCGTGATCATCGAACCGATCGCCGGCAACATGAACTTCGTGCGCGCCAGCGTGCCCTTCGTCAAGCGCATCCGCGAGCTCTGCACGCAGCATGGCGCGCTGTTCGTGTTCGACGAGGTGATGACCGGCTTCCGCGTCGGCCTGGGCAGCGCACAGGGCCACTACGCCTCGCTGATCCCCGGCTTCGAGCCCGACATGACGGTGATGGGCAAGGTGATCGGTGGCGGCATGCCGCTGGCGGCCTTCGGCGGCAAACGTGCGGTGATGGAGCACCTGGCGCCGCTGGGCGGCGTCTACCAGGCCGGCACGCTGTCGGGCAACCCGGTCGCCACGGCCTGTGGTCTGGCGACGCTCAAGGAAATCCAGAAGCCTGGTTTCTTCGAGGCCCTGTCGGCCAAGACCCGTTCGCTGGTGGACGGTCTGAAGGCCGCGGCCGATGCCGAAGGCGTGCCGTTCAGCGTGGACTGCCAGGGCGGCATGTTCGGCTTCTTCCTGATGCCCGAGCTGCCGCAGAACTACGCGACCGTGATGAAGACCGAGGGCGCGAAGTTCAACACCCTGTTCCATGGTCTGCTGGACCGCGGCGTGTACATCGCACCTGCCCTCTATGAAGCGGGCTTTGTGAGCGCGGCCCACACCGACGCAGACATCGCGGCCACCGTGGCGGCGGCGCGTGAGGTGTTCAAGCAGCTGGCTTGAGCCTCTTTCTGGCTTCCTTGAAACGGCCGGGGTTTTTCTCCGGCCGTTTTGTTTGTGCCCGTTGCGTTTCGCTTGTGCACCTCGCGCAAGGTGGTGCGGACTGTCGGGCTCCGGCTCACCTCGCGGGCGACGACCCGCGACCGCCATCACGGCTTCGTCAACACCGGGCTGGTCCGCGGGCTCTGTGGCAACCGCGAATGGAGCCTGCGCCCGCCAGCCCGCGCCACCCACCTTGAAGCACCGTGCAGGCGACCACAAGGCATTCCCCTTCTTTCGTACCAACCCGTCAGCGGGGCTGGGGCTTGGGGTGCCCGGGCGCAGGCTCCATTCGCGGTTGCCACAGAGAATGAGCACAAACACCTCGTTGATGAAGTGAAGCTGGAGTACCTCACCAGACGCCCGCGGGGTGAGCCGGAGCCCGGGCACCCCAAAAGGCAGGCAAGAAAAAAGGGCTCAAAAGCGAGCCCCTTTTCAAACCGGCAAATAAAGCAGGTCAGTGACGGAAGTGGCGCACACCCGTGAACACCATCGCCACACCGCGCTCGTTCGCCGCATCGATCACCTCCTGATCGCGCATCGAACCGCCCGGCTGCGCCACGCAGGTCGCGCCCGCGTCCACCACCACATCCAGACCGTCGCGGAACGGGAAGAAGGCGTCGCTCGCCACCACCGTCCCCTGCAGCGACAGCTTCGCGGCCTCGGCCTTGATGCTGGCGATGCGGGCCGAATCCAGACGGCTCATCTGGCCCGCACCCACGCCCATGGTCATGCCGTTCTTGCAGAACACGATGGCGTTGGACTTCACGTACTTGGCCACCTTCCACGCGAACAGCAGATCCTGCAGTTCATCCGGCGTCGGCTGCTTGACCGTGACCACCTTCAGATCGGCCAGTGCCAGCTCGTGGTTGTCGGCGGTCTGCAGCAGCAGACCCGAACCCACGCGCTTGGCGTCCATGGCGTTGCGACCCTGGTCCCAGGCGCTGGCGCCGCCCTTTGGCATGGCAATCTTCATCAGGCGCACATTGACCTTCGGCTTGAAAATCTCCAGCGCCTCGGCGGTGAAGTCGGGCGCCATCAGCACCTCGACGAACTGCTTGACCACAGCCTCGGCCGCCGCCTTGTCCACCGTGCGGTTGAAGGCGATGATGCCGCCGAAGGCGCTGGTCGGGTCGGTCTGGAAGGCCTTGGCGTAGGCCTCATGCGCATCCTTGCCGACGGCCACGCCGCAGGGGTTGGCGTGCTTGACGATCACGCAGGCCGGTGCCTCGAAGCTCTTGACGCATTCCCAGGCCGCGTCGGCATCGGCGATGTTGTTGTAGGACAGTTCCTTGCCCTGCAGTTGCACGCCGGTGACCAGCGAGCCAGGCGCCGGGTACAGGTCGCGGTACAGCGCGGCCTGCTGGTGGCTGTTCTCGCCGTAGCGCAGGTCCTGCACCTTGATGAAGCGGCCGTTGGACTGGCCGGGGAACAGGTTGAGCGCCGGCACATAGCTCTCGCTGAGCTTGTCTTCTTCCAGCGTCACCGACGACAGGTAGTCGCTGATCGCGCCGTCGTACTGGGCGATGCGGTTGAAGGCGGCGACCGACAGCGCAAAGCGCAGCTTGTCGCTCAGCTTGCCGCTGGCCTTCAGTTCGGCGATCACGGCCTCGTACTGGCCGGCGTCGGTGACCACACCCACGTCCTTCCAGTTCTTGGCGGCGCTGCGCACCATGGCCGGGCCGCCGATGTCGATGTTCTCGATCGCGTCGGCCAGCGTGCAGCCGGCCTTTGCGACCGTGGCTTCAAACGGGTAAAGGTTGACCACCAACAGGTCGATGGTCTCGATGCCGTGCTCCTTCAGCGCGGCCATGTGCTCGGGCAGCTCGCGGCGGGCCAGCAGGCCGCCGTGAACCTTGGGGTGCAGGGTCTTGACGCGGCCGTCGAGCATTTCGGGGAAGTTCGTGACCTCGGCCACTTCGGTGACCGGCAGGCCCTTGTCGGCCAGCAGCTTGGCGGTGCCGCCGGTGGACAGAAGCTTGACGCCGAGGCCGTGCAGGGCCTGGGCGAATTCGACGATGCCGGTCTTGTCGGAGACGGAGAGAAGTGCGCGCATGGGAAAAGGTCAGGAGGTTTGAAAAAAGTGGATCGTGATCAGTCGATCAGTTTGTGTTCGAGCAGCTTCTTGCGCAGCGTGTTGCGGTTCAACCCCAGCCATTGCGCCGCGCGCGACTGGTTGTTCTGCGACTGCTCCATGACGACCTCCAGCAGCGGACGCTCGACCGCCTTGACCAGCATGTCGTGCAGGCCGGCCGGGTCGGTGCCGTTGAGGTCGCGGAAATAGCCTTCAATGCTGGCACGCACACAGTCGTGCAGGTTGTGGTTGCTCATGCCGCCAGTTTCCAGTCTTCTCGGGTGTTGTTGTCTTCTTCGTGTGTCCGCGCCTGGGCCCAGGCGTCGAAACTGTCCTTCACACAGTCCAGTTGCGCCTGTGCATCGCCGATGGCGTTGATGTGCTCACGGAACCTTCCTGCTTCGCCAGCGGCCAGTGGAAGCGACTGGGCATACCAGCCCAGGTGCTTGCGCGCGCTGCGCACACCGGTGTACTCGCCGTACAGGTTGTAGTGATCTTCAAGGTGATCCAGCAGCCAGACCTTGACCTCCGTCAGATCGGGCGCAGGCAAAGCCTCCCCCGTGGCCAGGTAATGCGCGATCTCGCGGAAGATCCAAGGCCGGCCCTGGGCCGCGCGACCGATCATGAGGGCGTCGGCACCGGTCTGGTGCAGCACCTCGGCCGCCTTGCGCGGGCTGTCGATGTCGCCGTTGGCGACCACGGGAATCTTCACGCTCCGCTTGATGGCCGCCACCGTGTCGTGTTCAGCGGCGCCCTTGTAACCCTGCTCGCGCGTGCGGCCGTGCACGGTCAGCATCTGCACACCCGCGTCTTCGGCGGCGCGGGCAATCCGCGGCGCGTTCTTCACCTCGGCGCACCAGCCGGTGCGCATCTTGAGCGTGACAGGCACTCCGTGCGGCAGACAGGCCGCGACCACCGCCCCGACGATCTCCAGTGCCAGCGCCTCGTCCTGCATCAGCGCCGAGCCGGCCCACTTGTTGCAGACCTTCTTGGCCGGGCAGCCCATGTTGATGTCGATGATCTGCGCGCCACGGTCGATGTTGTAGCGCGCGGCGTCCGCCATCATCTGCGCGTCCGTCCCGGCGATCTGTACCGCGATCGGCCCGGGCTCACCGCTGTGATCGGCGCGGCGCGAGGTCTTGAGGCTGTTCTGCAGGTCGGGCCGGCTGGTCACCATCTCGCTGACGGCGTAGCCCGCGCCCAGCCGCTTGCACAGCTTGCGGAACGGCCGATCCGTCACACCCGCCATGGGTGCGACGAACAGGGCATTCGGCAGGGCGTACGGACCCAGTTGCATCGTGGTGGGAGAATGAATCGGGGGTGCGGCGGCGGCCGGTTCAGCGACACTCGCGCGAGAGGGATGCGCATTGTATCTGCCTGTTTTTTCAGCAGACGGGATGTCGACACCCTGTTGCAAGTCCCCAGCTGATCATTTGTCCATGCCCGACTGGCTCACTTCGCTGTTGCACTGGCTGTCCATGCCCGAGGCGGGCCTGGGCACGCTGTTCATCGTCTCGTTCATCTCGGCCACGCTGATCCCTGTCGGGTCCGAGGCGGCCCTGTTCGGACTGCTCAAGCTCAATCCGGATCTGTTCTGGCCTGCCATTGCGGTGGCCACCGTCGGCAACACCGCAGGCGGCGCGCTCAACTGGCTCATCGGTGCCGGCACCCATCGGGTGATCGACCAGGCGCGCCACCGCACGACCGAACTGCATGCGCTGGACTGGTTGCAGCGCTTCGGACCCAAGGCATGCCTGCTGTCCTGGCTGCCGGTCATCGGCGACCCGCTGTGCGCGGTCGCCGGCTGGCTGCGGTTTCCGTTCTGGCCCTGCGTGGCCTACATGGCGGTGGGCAAATTGCTGCGGTATGTGGTCCTGACCGCGCTGCTTCTCGAGGTGTTCCCCGGGGGACTGCCGCTCTGACCGGCAACGCCTTCGCGCCTCGATACTGCGACCCCATGACGCCCCCGGACCGCCCACGCGCCCACCGCTCTGCCCTCTGGGCCCTGATGACCGGCAATTTCGTCATCGGCACCGGCGTGATGGCGGTGCCCGGGACGCTCAACGACATCAGCCAGTCCCTGTCGGTCTCGATTCCGCAGGCCGGACAGCTCATCACGGCCGGCGCACTGGTCATGGGTCTGGGCGCACCGCTGCTGGCCACCGTGGTAGCCGGCTGGGACCGGCGCCGCCTGCTGAGCCTCACCCTGCTGTGGTACGCCCTGCTCATGGGTCTTTGCGCCCTGGCGCCGGGCTATGGAACGCTGCTGCCGCTGCGCGCGTTGGCGGTGATCGCGCCCGCCGTGTTCACGCCGCAGGCGGCCGCCTGCGTCGGTCTGCTGGTGCCGGATGCACAGCGCGGGCGTGCAATCACCTTCGTGTTTCTCGGCTGGTCGGTCGCCTCGGTGGCCGGCATGCCGCTGTCCGCCTGGATCGGTGGCCTGCTGGGCTGGCGCTGGGCTTTCGGCCTGGTGGCCGTGCTGGCCGCAGGGGTGGCGCTCTGGGTCTGGCGCGCCATGCCCGACCGTGTGCGACCAGCGGCCCTGTCGCGCCAGGCCTGGGCCGATACGCTGGGATCGGCACCGCTCACGCACGCGCTGGGCGTGACCATGCTGTCTTCCTTCGGCCAGTTCACGCTGTTTTCCTACTTCGCGCCGTACCTGCAGCAATTCCACCGGACCGACCCGGTGACGCTGTCTCTGTACTTTTTCTGGTTCGGCTTTTTCGGCCTGCTCGGCAACCTGGCGCTCACCCGCCAGGTGGACCGGCTGGGCGCGCCGACAGCGGTGCTGATCACGCTGTGCCTGATGGCGCTGAGCCTGGCGCTGTGGCCACTGGGGCGTTCGGGTCCGCTCGCCCAGGCCCTGGTCATGGTTCCCTGGGCGCTCGGCTGTTTTGCCACCAACTCGGCCCAGCAGGCACGGCTGGTCCACCTCTTCCCTGCGCTCGCGCCAGCCTCGGTGGCGCTCAACACCTCGGCCATCTACGCGGGCCAGGGCCTGGGGGCCGCGCTGGGCGGCGCACTGATCGCGCAGGGTCACATGGCGAACCTGCAGTGGTACGGGCTGGCGTGGATGCTGCTGGCCATCGGCATGAGCCTGCTGGCCACCCGCGCTCAGAAGCGCTCAGTCGGCAGCAGATAACGCCAGCGGCCTTCGTCCAGACCGCTCAAGGCCACGCGGCCCAGGCGCTGGCGCCGACGGACCCCGGCCTCGATCCCCGCACGCTGCAGGACAAACGCGAGCTGCCCCGGCAGACAGCCTTTGATCGCCAGACGCAGGCGGCGCTCGCTTTGCCAACTGGCGCGCGCCGGCGTCAGGCTGCGGCCGTTGAACGACACCGGCTGCGCCAATGAGCGCAGCACCGCATCGCGCCACGCAGCATCGGCCGACAAGGCCGCATCGGGCAGGTCCACCAGCCACTCGTGCTCCAGATCACCGGACACCTCGCCGAGCTTGCGCGTCACGCCCAGCGACTGGGTGAACACCATCAGCCCCGACTCGCCGGCGGCCAGCGGCAACAGCGGGTGCAGGCGGTGCAGGTGCTCCCGTTGCGGCGTCGGCACCGAGCGCCCTGCGCCCGACTGCCGCTCGGGCGAAAACCAGGCAAGCGCCTCCGGCACGGGCAGGTGCAAGCCCTCGGGAATCGGCACGCCGGCGGGCTTGTGCCAGAGCAGCGTGACCTGCTGCGCGGGGGGGAGCGCGGTCCCGGTGTCCACGCCCACGGTCTGCGCCGGCCTCACCCGCGTCTCCGGCACGTCGACCAGCGCGCCATCCACCCGGACCCGCCCGGCAACGATCAGGCGTTCGGCCTCGCTGCGCGAGCAACCGAGCTGCGCGGCAACGCGCTTGGACAGGCGAACATCACTTGCGTCCGCCGCGTCGCCCATGGCTCAGACGTTGAACAGGAAGTTCATCACGTCGCCATCCTTGACGACGTATTCCTTGCCTTCGGCGCGCATCTTGCCCGCGTCCTTGGCGCCCTGTTCGCCCTTGAAGGCGATGAAGTCGTCGAAGGCGATGGTCTGGGCGCGGATGAAGCCGCGCTCGAAGTCGCCGTGGATCACGCCGGCCGCCTGCGGCGCGGTGTCGCCGATGTGGATGGTCCAGGCGCGCACTTCCTTCACACCGGCGGTGAAGTAGGTCTGCAGGCCCAGCAGCTTGAAGCCGGCGCGGATCAGGCGGTTCAGGCCCGGCTCGTCCTGACCCAGCTCCTTGAGGAATTCCAGGCGGTCGGCGTCTTCCATCTCGGACAGTTCGGCTTCGATCTTGGCGCAGATGGCCACAACCGGTGCGTTCTGCGCAGCAGCGTATTCGCGCAGGCGGTCGAGGAAAGGGTTGTTCTCGAAGCCATCCTCGGCCACGTTGCCCACGAACATGGCGGGCTTGGCCGTGATCAGGCACAGCGGTTTGAGCAGCGCCTGCTCCTGCTCGCCCAGCGCCAGCGTGCGCGCCGGCTTGCCCTCGTTGAGCACGGCCTGCACCTTGGTCAGCAGGGTCACCAACGCGGCGGCTTCCTTGTCGTTACCGCTCTTGGCGGCCTTGGTGTAGCGCTGCAGCGCCTTGTCCACCGTGCCCAGGTCGGCCAGGCAGAGTTCGGTCTGGATGACCTCGATGTCGGCGATGGGGTCGACCTTGTTGGCCACGTGGATCACGTTCGGGTCCTCGAAGCAGCGCACCACGTTGACGATGGCGTCGGTCTCGCGGATGTGGGCCAGGAACTGGTTGCCCAGGCCCTCACCCTTGGACGCGCCCGCCACCAGACCGGCGATGTCCACGAACTCGACGATGGCCGGCACGATGCGCTCAGGCTTGATGATCTCGGCCAGTTGCTGCAGGCGCGGATCGGGCACCTCGACCACACCCACGTTGGGCTCGATGGTGCAGAACGGGTAGTTCTCGGCGGCGATGCCGGCCTTGGTCAGGGCGTTGAAAAGGGTGGATTTGCCCACGTTGGGCAGGCCGACGATGCCGCACTTCAGACTCATGGAATACCTCGAAAAATCAACCCGTCAGTGTATTCGAAGGGGCTGGGCGGGGTAATCTCCGGCCCATGGACCCGTCCCTCTCGCACCCGCCGGCGCCCGAGCGCCTGCGCATCGGCGCCGTGCTGCTGGCGGCTGGCGCCGCCTCGCGCATGGGCCATCGCCCCAAGTCCCTGCTGGAGCGCGACGGCGTGCCACTGATCCGGCGACAGGTCGACGCCCTGGCGGCCGCAGGGGTGGCGCCCGTGGTGGTGGTGCTGGGCCACTACCGCGAGCGTGTCGGCGCTGCCATCGCCGGTGCCGACGTGCGCCGCGTGGTCAACCCCGATGCCCAGGCTGCGCAGAACGTCTCGCTGTCCCTGGGCCTGCGGGAACTCCCGGACGGTCTCGACGGAGTGATGGTGACGCTGGCCGACCTGCCGTTGATCGGTGAGCAGGAGATCGTGGCGCTGCTGGCGGCGTTCCGGGCGCGGCCCACCGGGACTCGCTTTGTGCGTCCCTGGGTCGATGGCCAGCCGGGACATCCGGTGCTGTTCGACGGCGGCGTGCGCCAGGAGATGCTGGCGGCCGGGCCTGCGGGCGCCGGACCGGCGTGGGCGGCGGCCCATCCCGAAGCGGTGCACCGCTGGTCCAGTTCCAACCGCCACCACATCGTCGACATCGACACCGAAGAAGACATCGAGCGGCTGGCGCAACAAGGCGTGGCGCTGCACTGGCCGGGCGATCCGACGCCGTGAGCCTGCAGGCTCAGTCAAACGTCCAGTTCGCGCCCACGGCCTGCCCGGTCCTCAGGACCAGCCCGTCCCCTTCCACCACGATGGCGTTCATGCCGAAGGTGATGGCTCCGTTGAGTCGCCGGTCCTGCCGGTACGTTTGCAGGGCGTCGCCGACCGCGGGAGAGGGGATGGCGGTGACCGGATCGATATTGGGAATCGGGCAGCGCGCACAGGGCTTGATGTTTTCCATCGCGGCGACGCCGCCCTCGGTCTGCACGCGCCAGGCGCCGATGCGGTCCTCGTCGGCCGACGCGACGCCCCCCAGCACGATGTTGGGCCGAAAGCGCCGCATGTCCACCGGCGCCTCGCCGGCCTGCGCCAGCCGGGCGTTCAGCTCGTCCAGCGACGCCGTGCTGGCCACCAGCACGCCAAAACCATCGGCGAACTGCGTCACCGATTCGCGGCCCCCGGTCCACTTCAGGCTGCACAGGCGCCGGACCTCGGGATCGAAGCGCACCAGCCGCAGTTGCTTGAGGTCGTCGGGCGCATCCGGCCCCAGGAAGTCGGAGAACCACTGTGCCGCCAGATCGCCCATGTCCCAGGCCTCGACCTCGTCGTCCCAGACCCGCACCCGGCGGGCGAACTCGACCCCGTCGAGCGAGAGGTGCAGCGCCAGCATGCCCGGTGCGCGCAGCACCAGTTGGTCGAGCTTGAAGGCGGGCTGGATCAGGGCCATGCGCGGCAGCTCGCGCTGGGTCACGAAATCGCCCCGGGCGTCGACCACCATCCAGGCCCGGTCCCATTCCAGACCGGTCGGTGTCAGCGCCGCCTGGTCCAGCGACACGCCCGCGCAGGACTTGACGGGATAGACCCAGAGTTGGTCGATGCGCGCTTGCAGGTCCGCGTCGTCAAAGAGGTTCATGCCGCGATTGTGGCCTGCTCCTAAAATCCCGGGATGGCTCTTCCCTCACCGACCCCGGCCGCGGCCCGGCGTTTCGATGTCTGCATCCGTGGCGCTGGCGTGGTCGGCCAGACGCTGGCCCTGCTGCTGGCGCGCGAGCGGCTGAAAGTGGCCCTGGTGGCCGCCCCCCGTCCGGCCAGCCCGGTCCCCGATGTCCGGGCCTACGCCCTCAACACCGCCGCACGCCACTTGCTGCAGTCGGTGCGCGGCTGGCCCGAGGAAGCCGAGGGCGAAGCCCGACCGGCCGTGACCCCGGTCACCCGCATGGAGGTCCATGGCGACGACGGTGGTGACCTGAGCTTCTCCGCCCAGGACCAGGGTGTGGAAGCGCTCAACTGGATCGCCGATGTGCCGGCGCTGGAAAAGCGGCTGGCCGATGCGGTGGGATTCCAGGGCGGTATCGAACGCGTGGCGGAACCGGTGCCCGCCGCGTTGACCGTGGTCTGCGAAGGCCGGCGCAGCAGCACCCGCGCCGAACTCGGGCTGGACTACGAGGTCCGCCCCTACCCCCACAAGGCGATTGCCGCCCGCCTGACCACGGAGCGACCGCACGGCGGCGTGGCGCGCCAGTGGTTCACGCGCGGCGAAATCCTCGCTCTGCTGCCACTGGACGGGGCGCAAGGGAACTCCGTGGCCCTGGTCTGGTCTGTCCCTGTTCAGCAATCCGGGGACTGGCTCGCCGCCGACGGTCCGGCGCTGGCGCAGGCGGTACAGGAACGTTGTGGCTCGGCGCTCGGCGCCATGACTCTTCAGGGTCCGGCGCAGGCATGGCCGCTGGAGCTATCCCGAGCCCGGCGCTGGATCGCGCAGACGCCCAGGGGCAGCGTGGTCCTGGCCGGCGATGCGGCCCACGCCATGCATCCGCTGGCGGGACAGGGACTGAATGTCGGCCTGGGCGACGTGGCGGAACTGGCGCGCGTGATTCACGAGCGGGAGTTCTGGCGCGAGCTGGGCGATCTCAGACTGCTGCGCCGCTACGAGCGCGCACGGCAGGCCGAGGTCGGCGCGATGGGATGGCTGACCGACGGCCTGTTCGGCTTGTTCGGCCAGACCGACCCGCGCGTGCAGGCGCTGCGCAACTGGGGCATGAGCGGCGTGGACCGTCTCGGACCGCTGAAACACTGGCTGGCCCGCAAGGCCATGGGGTCGGTGGCGTGACACGCCCCCGACCGTTCTTCAATCCTCACGCCGCAGGCGAATCCATGAAGCTTCTCCAACGTCACCTTCTCGCCCTGCTGCTGGGCACCCTCAGTCTGGGCGCCCTCGCCCAGGAAGCGGCCATTCGAAAGAACCTGGCCGAGCGCCTGCCCAAGCTGCCGCCGATCGAGGAGGTCAGCAAGACGCCGATGGAGGGTCTGTACGAGGTGCGCGTCAACCACAGCGACCTCTTCTATACCGACGCACAGGGCAACTTCCTGATCCAGGGCAACCTGATCGACGTGCGCGCACAGGAAGACCTGACCGAGAAGCGTCAGGCCAAGCTGACCGAGATCGACTTCAAGGACCTGCCGCTCAAGGACGCCTTCACCATCGTGCGCGGCAACGGCAAGCGCAAGCTGGCGGTGTTCGAGGACCCCAACTGCGGCTATTGCAAGCGGTTTGAACGTGACCTGGTCAAGGTCGACAACGTCACCGTCCACGTTTTCCTCTATCCGATCCTGGGCGGGGACTCGCCCGAGAAATCGCGCAACATCTGGTGCGCCAAGGACAAGGGAAAGACCTTCTTGGACTGGATGACGCGCGACGTCATGCCGCCTTCGGTGGCCACCTGCGATACGTCCGCGCTGAGCCGCAACTACGACTTCGGCAAGAAGGCCCGCATCACCGGCACCCCGACCCTGATCTTCGCCAATGGCGCGCGCGTGCCCGGCGCGGTCGGTGCCGATCGCGTGGAAAAAATGCTCGCCGACGCCAAATAAACCGGTCCCACCATGAGCCTGCCCCTGCACGATCCCGACGACGCGGCGCTTGCCCGCACCCTGGGCCAGGCCGGTCTGGTGCCGTTTCTCATGCTCGCGGCCTTGCTGTGGGTGGTCGACGTGAAGCTGCAGGCCTGGGTGGCGATCGCCATGAGCGGCTATGCCGCGCTGATCATTTCGTTCCTCGGCGGCATCCACTGGGGCATCGGCTGGCTGGGCGGACGCCATGAGCAGGGACAGCCCCACACGCCACACCACCAGCGCAACCATTTCCTGTGGGGCATCGTGCCCTCCCTGCTGGCCTGGCCGGGGCTGATGATGCCGGCCTTCGCCGGCCTGGCATGGCTTGGTTTCGTGCTCATCGTCTGTTACCTGGCCGACCGCACCTTGTACAAGCGCGCGGGACTGGAGGCCTGGCTCACCCTGCGCTTTCGCCTCTCCGCCCTCTCTGCGTTGAGCTGCTTCATCGGCGCGGGTGCCCTGTGAAGGCCGCGCTGCGCTACCGCGTCGAGGCCCTGAACCACCGGGCCCACCTGTTCGCGATCACCCTCGACATCGACCGTCCCGCCGCGTCACAGAAACTGGCGCTGCCGGTCTGGATCCCGGGCAGCTACCTTGTGCGCGAGTTCGCCCAGCATCTGCAAAACCTGCAGGCCTCGCAAGGCGGTCAGCCGCTGCCGGTCCGGCAACTGGACAAGCACCGCTGGCAGGTCGACAACGACGGCAAGCGCATGCTCAGCCTGCGCTGGGAGGTCTACGCCTTCGACGCTTCGGTGCGCACCGCCTTCCTGGATGCGACACGCGGTTTCTTCAACGCCACCAGCCTCTGCCTGATGGTGGCAGGCCGCGAGGACGAACCGCACGCGCTGGAGATCACCCGTGGCGACACGCCCGAGGGCTGGCAGGTCGCCACCGGTCTGCCCGCCGCACGGACGGACCCGCAGGGCTTTGGTCATTACCTCGCCGCCGACTACGACGAGCTGGCCGATTGCCCGGTCGAGATGGGCCGCTTCTGGAGCGGCGAATTCACGGCCTGTGGCGTGCCGCACCGGTTCGTGGTCAGTGGCGCGGGCGCTTGGTTCGACGGCCAGCGTCTGCTGGACGACACGCGCCGCATCTGCGAGTCGCAGATCCGCTTCTGGCACGGCGACCACAAGCCACCGTTCCACCGCTATGTGTTCATGCTGCACGCCAGCGCCGATGGCTACGGCGGCCTCGAACACCGCAACAGCACCGCCCTGATCGCGCAGCGCAGCGATCTGCCCAAGGTCCTGAAAAAGGGCGACAAGCCGCTGCCGCTCAAGGCCACCGACGGCTACACCACGCTGCTGGGCCTGATCAGCCACGAGTACTTCCACTCCTGGAACGTCAAGCGCCTGCGCCCGGCCGAGTTCAGGCGATACGACTACAGCCGCGAGAACCACACCGAGCTGCTCTGGTTCTTCGAGGGCTTCACCAGCTACTACGACGACCTGTTCCTTCGCCGGGCCGGCCTGATCGACGACGCGACCTACCTGCAACTGGTCACCAAGACGATCAACCAGGTCCGCCAGACCCCCGGCCAGCAGGTTCAGAGCGTGGCCCAGGCGAGTTTCGACGCCTGGACGAAGTACTACCGCGTCGGCGAGAACACGCCCAATGCGACCGTGAGCTACTACACCAAGGGCTCGCTGGTGGCGCTGTGCCTGGACCTGACGCTGCGCGCCGAAGGCCGCAGCGCGCTGGATGACGTGATGCGCGCGCTCTGGCAACGAACCCAGGGCGGTCCGATGCGGGAGAGCGACCTCGCCACGGTGCTGCGTCAACTCGGCAAGCGCAGCTTCGCCCCCGAACTCGCGCAATGGGTCCACGGCAACGACGAACTGCCCGCGCTGGAGCTGCTCGCCGGACAGGGCGCCAAGGTCCAGCGCGACAAGGCACCCCTGGCCCAGCGACTGGGCCTGCGCGTCAGCGAGAGCGGCGGACTGACGGTCAAGAACGTGTTGCGTGGCGGCGCCGGCGAGGCGGCTGGGCTGGCGGCGGGCGACGAATGGCTGGGCATCGAATTTGCCGCCGCGCGACGCGGTCAACCCGTGGAGGCCTGGCGGGTGCGCAAACTCGACGAGATCGACACCCTGCGCGGCGCGCGCACCGCCATGACCGCGCTGGTCTCGCGCGATGGCCGGCTGCTGCGCTGCCCGCTGCTCTGGCCGGCCGACGGCGCAGACACCGACTCCGCGACCGCCGTGCGGCTGACGGTGGACGACGCCGCCAGGCTTGCGGCCTGGCTGTCGTGACCTCGGATCGGTCGCGCCGGCTCTGTCCTCAGCGCGGTCGCTGATCGACCACCCGTTTGGCCTTGCCCTGGCTGCGTTCGACGCCGCCTTCGGGGCGCAGCTCCACCTCGACGCTGGAGCCGACGTAGACCTTGATCTCGTGCCGCAGCAGCTCCGCCGCCGCGCGCGCCACGATGCTGTCGGGCGACAGGCCCGGGCGCGTCTCGACCACCACCGAGAGGTTGTCCATCGGTCCGTCGCGCGTGAGCACGCACTGGTAGTGCGCGGTCAGTTCGGGGCGCTTGAGGATCAGTTCCTCGATCTGGGTCGGGAACACATTCACGCCGCGCACGATCATCATGTCGTCGCTGCGGCCGGTGATCTTCTCCATGCGGCGCATGGTGCGCGCGGTGCCCGGCAGCAGGCGGGTGAGGTCGCGAGTGCGGTAGCGGATGATGGGCAGCGCCTCCTTGGTCAGGCTGGTGAACACCAGCTCGCCCATCTCGCCGTCGGCCACCGGCTCGCCGGTGTCGGGGTGGATGATCTCGGGGTAGAAGTGGTCTTCCCAGATGGTCGGGCCGTCCTTGGTCTCGACGCACTCGTTGGCCACGCCCGGCCCCATCACCTCCGACAGGCCGTAGATGTCCACCGCGTCGATGCCCATGCGCGCCTCGATCGCCACGCGCATGTCGTTGGTCCAGGGCTCGGCGCCGAAGATGCCGATGCGCAGGCTGCTGCGGCGAGGGTCGATGCCCTGTCGCTCGAACTCGTCGGCGATCGCCAGCATGTAGCTCGGCGTGACCATGATGATGTCGGGCCGGAAGTCCTGAATGAGCTGCACCTGACGCTCGGTCTGCCCGCCGCCGAACGGCACCACGGTCAGGCCGAGTTTCTCGGCGCCGTAATGGGCGCCCAGGCCGCCGGTGAACAGCCCGTAGCCGTAGCTCACGTGCACCATGTCGCCGGGCGTGGCGCCGCTGGCGCGGATGCTGCGCGCGACCACCGTGGCCCAGGTGTCGATGTCCTTGAGCGTGTAGCCGACCACGGTCGGCTTGCCGGTGGTGCCGCTGCTGGCGTGGATGCGCGCGCACCTCTCGCGCGGTACGGCGAACATGCCGAAGGGGTAGCTGTCGCGCAGATCCTTCTTGGTGGTGAAGGGAAATTTCGCGAGATCGCTCAGCGACCTGCAGTCGTCCGGGTGGACGCCGGCCTCGTCGAACTTGCGGCGGTAGACGGGTGAGTTCTGGTAGGCGTGGCGCAGCGTGGCCTGCAGGCGCTTGAGCTGCAGTGCGCGCAGCTCGTCGATGCTGGCCTTCTCGATCGGTTCGAGCGGAAAGTGGTTCATGCGCCCTCCTCCTCCGGGAACACCTGCCCGGGAATCACCGCGCTCTTGCCGCGGAACATGGCCACCACCTCACCCTTCTGGTTGGTGACCTTCATGTCGTAGATGCCGTGCCGGCCCTGCAGCACCTGCTCCACACCCTCGCAGGTCAGCACGTCGCCGTCCATCCCGGGCTTGAGGAACTCGATGCTGCAGCCCGCCGCCACCGCGTTCCTGTTGTAGCTGTTGCAGGCGTAGGCGAACGTCGTGTCGGCCAGGGTGAAGATGAAGCCGCCGTGGCAGATCTTGTGGCCGTTGAGGTGCAGCGGCTTGACCGCCATGCGCAGCACGGCACGGCCGGGTGCCACGCTGACGATCTCGATGCCCATGGTTTCGCGTGCGGCCACGTCGGCCGCAAACATCGACTCACCGACCCGTCGGGCGCGTTCTTCGGGCGTCATGCTCACTCTCCCTTGAACTGCGGCGCGCGCTTCTGGCGGAACGCCATCACGCCTTCGATGTAGTCGTGTGTCTTGCCCAGCGCCGACTGGGTGTCGCGCTCGGCATCCAGTTGCTCGTTCAGGCTGCGGGTGGACGCGTCGCGCAGCAGCGCGCGGGTCGCGACCAGGGCCTTGGTCGGCATCGCCGCCAGCTTGCCGGCCAGGGACAGCGCGGTCTCCAGCGGATCGTCGGCGACGTCCCAGACCATTCCCCATTCCTTGGCCTGCGCCGCCGGCAGCTTGTCGCCCGTCATCGCCAGCGCCATGGCGCGCGCCAGGCCAAGCCGCTCGACCAGGAACCAGCTGCCGCCAGCGTCGGGGATCAGCCCGATCTTGCTGAACGCCTGGATGAAGCTCGCGCCGGGAGCCGCGATCGCGATGTCGCAGGTCATGGCCAGCGAGGCGCCCGCGCCGGCGGCCACGCCGTTGACCGCCGCGATGGTCGGCATGCGCAGCGACTGCAGCCGGCGCACGGTCGGGTTGAAGGCCTGATCGATCACCGGGCCGGGGTCGGCCCGCTGCACCAGGTCCGGCCCCGGTTCGAAATCGAACTCGGAGAGATCCGCGCCCGCACAGAACGCCCGCCCGGCGCCGGTGACCACCAGGGCCCGCACCGCCGGATTGTCCTCGGCGCGGTCCAGCGCGGCCCAGAGGTCACGGTGCATCTGGCGGGTGAAGCTGTTGAGCGTGTCGGGGCGATTGAGCGTGACCAGGGCCACTGCGCCACGTTCGATATAGAGAACGCTGGCGTCGTCGGGGGCGGTACTCATGAAAGGCTGTCTCCTGTCATTCTTGAACGGGCCATTCTGGCATTAACCGACCCATCGGTCGGTTAATGTTTTCCCTTGGGTGCCGCCCCGGAAACAGGGCGGCTATAGTTGACGTTTACGTCAATCATCAGCCACCACCCGAGGACACACCATGAGCGAAAACGCCACCCCCGAACTGATCACCGTGCGCACCGAAGGCCGCGTCGGCATCGTGACGCTCAACCGGCCCAAAGCCCTCAACGCCCTCAACGACCAGTTGATGGATGAAATGGGCGCCGCCCTCAAGGCCTTTGACGCCGACGACGGCATCGGCTGCATGATCATCACGGGCAGCGAAAAGGCCTTCGCCGCCGGGGCCGACATCGGCGCCATGGCCAAGTACAGCTTCGCCGACGCCTACAAGGGCGACTACATCACCCGCAACTGGGAAACCATCCGCAGCATCCGCAAGCCCATCATCGCGGCCGTCAGCGGCTTTGCCCTGGGCGGGGGTTGCGAGCTGGCCATGATGTGCGACTTCATCATCGCCGCCGACAACGCCAAGTTCGGCCAGCCCGAGATCAAGCTGGGCATCATCCCCGGGGCCGGTGGCACGCAGCGCCTGCCGCGCGCGGTGGGCAAATCCAAGGCCATGGACCTGGCCCTGACCGGCCGCATGATGGACGCGACCGAGGCAGAGCGCGCCGGTCTGGTCAGTCGCGTGGTGCCGCTGGACAAGCTGATGGACGAGGCCCTGGGCGCGGCGCTGCAGATCAGCCAGTTCTCGCTGCTGGCGGTGATGGCGGCCAAGGAGTCGGTCAACCGCGCGTTCGAAGGCTCGCTGTCCGACGGCGTGATGTTCGAGCGCCGCATGTTCCACGCCCTGTTCGCCACCGAGGACCAGAAGGAAGGCATGGACGCCTTTGTGAACAAGCGTGCGGCGGTGTTCAAGCACGCCTGATTTTTTTGCGGGGTCTAACCCCGTTTCAGGCGCTGGTTCGTTTCAGCGGCATCCACACCCCCAACCGGAGTCCACGATGCCCCTGAAATCCCCCCGTCTGTCCCGTGCGCTGAGCGCCCTGCTGGCCGTGCAGATGCTGTTCGCCGGCGTGCCGGCCGATGCGCTGACACCGCCCGCGCAGCCGGCCTTCGATGCCCCGTTCTCGCCGCCCGTCGCGACCGACTGCCGGCGACCGATCCGCACCCACGAAATCCCCGGACAGGCAGTCGATGCAGCGATCGCGAGGCCCGAATCCGGGGCGCCCGGGCGCGGCCGGAGCTTCGGCGGCGCCGAGGGTGCCGCCGTCGCCAGTCCGGCTGCACCGAAGGTCGCGGCCGCCGCATCCGCTCCCCTGCGGGAAAGTGCCGTGGCGGACAGCGCACGGGGTCCTGTGGCCCCGTCGCCAGCCCTGCGACCTGTGCCCTCGCCGACGGTGACCGCCGGCATGGTCGACGACAACGCCGACTTCGGCGAGTACCTCGCCTTTCGGGCACGAACACCGGTGGAACACCAGGCCCGCGACATCAGCGAGCGCTATCTCCTCGACGTGAAGGACCGCGCTGGTCGCGGCGTGCCCGACGCGCAGGTGCAGGTGCAGTCGCCCGACGGCGCGTCGCTCTGGGCGCGCACCGACACCGGCGGGCATGTCTGGCTGCACCCCGACGCCTTCGACAAGGCCGGGTCGAGCCTGTACCAGGTGACCGTGAGCCACACAGGCCACACCGCGCAGGCGTTCCTGCGACGCGGTCAGAAGGGCGCGGTCGAGGTGCGACTCGATGAGCAGGCCCAGGCACAACGGGCGCGCCTGGACCTGGTGTTCCTCGTCGACGCCACCGGCTCGATGGGCGACGAGATCGACAAGCTCAAGTCCAGCCTGCGCAGCATCGCGGCCGAGGCGGCGCGCCTGCCCAGCCGCCCCGACCTGTGTTTCGGCCTGGTCGCCTACCGCGACAGCAACGACCGCTTCGTGCTGCGCAGCCACGACTTCACCAACGACCTGGGCGCCTTCCAGAACGTGCTCAACCAGTTGCAGGCCGACGGCGGCGGCGACTATCCCGAGGCCATGGGCGAGGCGCTGCACGAGACGGTGCACCGGATGAGCTGGCGCGGCGAGGGCACCACCCGCATGGTCGTGCTGCTGGCCGACGCGCCGCCGCAACTGGGACCCAACCGCCCGCGCTACGACGAAGCGATGCTGGCGGCGCTGGCCAAGGGCATCAAGATCTTCAGCGTCGGCGCCAGCGGGCTGGACCGCCAGGGCGAGTTCATCCAGCGCCAGATCGCCCAGTTCACCGGCGGACGCTTCGTGTTCCTGACCTACGACCGCGCCGACCAACCCGCCAGCGGTCCGGGGCGCGAGACGGTGCACGATGTCAAGAACTACTCGGTCGCCACCCTGGACCACCTGATCGTGCGGCTGATCCGCGAGGAACTGGCCCGGCTGCCCGCCAAGGCATCTTGAAGGACCCAAAAAGATGTTCTATAATGCGCGGCTTCGGCGATATAGCTCAGTTGGTTAGAGCGCAGCATTCATAATGCTGATGTCGGTGGTTCAAGTCCACCTATCGCCACCAAACAAAGAACCCCTGAAGACGCTGTTTTCAGGGGTTTTTTCTTGCCCGGCCCACAGCGGAACGACCATGGCCATCAAATCCACCATCTTCAAGGCGAACCTCCAGATCGCCGACATCGACCACGGCTACTACGCCGACCATGCGCTCACGCTGGCACGCCACCCGAGCGAGACCGACGAACGCATGATGGTCCGCTTGGTCGCGATGGCGATGCAGGCCCACGAGTTGCAGGACACCTGTGGCGGCGACGGCACCCTGGCCTTTGGCGCCGGCCTGTCCGACCCGGACGACCCGGACGCCTCGCTGACCGATTTCACCGGCCGCAAGCGGGTCTGGATCGAGGTCGGCCAGCCCGAGGACAAACCGCTGTCCAAGGCCTGCAGCCAGGCCGACGCCGTGATCGTCTATGCCTTCAGCTCGGCGGCCGACGTCTGGTGGAAGGGCATCGAGAACAAGCTGAACCGGCTGGACAAGCTGCAGGTCTGGCGCCTGCCGACCGAGGTCGCACCCGCGCTGGCGGCGATGGCCGAACGCAGCATGCAGTTGCAGGCCACGGTGCAGGACGGCGCGCTCACGCTGTCGAGCACGCTCGGCAGCGTGCACATCGAGCCGATCCGCTGGAAGTGAGCGCCGCCGCGGCCGCGTGAGACAATCGTGGCCCCGGCGGATGCCTCCGCCCACAGCCTCTGGATCTACACCATGAACCGCTGCTCACCCACCCCCCTGCTGCGCCGAACCTTGCTGGCCCTCGCCGGCCTCGGTCTCTGCGGCGTGGCCCTGGCGCAAAACGCGCCCCGCAACTTCCCGGCCAACGCCTTGCGCGGCACGATGGTCGTGACCCAGCCGCCGATCATCACCATGGACGGCAAGGCGGCCCAGCTCTCTCCCGGCTCACGCATCAAGGGCGCCGGCAACCTGCTGGTCCTGCCGGGCACCGTGGTCGGCCAGGAACTGCTGGTGAACTACACCGTCGAGCCCCACGGTCTGGTCCACGAGGTCTGGATCCTGACCGAAGCCGAAGCGGCCGAGAAGCGCAAGCGCGCCGGCCAGTAATCCCTCCAACCCCACAGGCCCCCAACGCCCAGGCGCACCGCGGAACCGGCTCTGCCGGGCCGCCAGTGCGGTCCCCCTTCAAGGGGGAAGCCGCGTCAGCGGCGCAGGGGGTATTCGGAGAATTTTCATGACCAAGAAGGTCTTCATCAAGACGTTCGGCTGCCAGATGAACGAGTACGACTCGGACAAGATGGCCGACGTGCTCGGCGCTGCCGAGGGTTTCGAGAAAACCCAGGACCCCGAAGAGGCGGACCTGATCCTGTTCAACACCTGCTCGGTGCGCGAGAAGGCGCAGGAGAAGGTGTTTTCCGACCTCGGCCGCGTCAAGCACCTGAAAAAGAAGGGCGTGCTGATCGGCGTCGGCGGCTGCGTGGCCAGCCAGGAGGGCGCCGAGATCATCAAGCGCGCGCCCTTCGTGGACGTGGTGTTCGGCCCGCAGACCCTGCACCGCCTGCCCGAGATGCTCAAGGCGCGCGACCGGCTGAACCAGCCGCAGGTGGACATCAGCTTCCCCGAGATCGAGAAGTTCGACCACCTGCCCCCGGCGCGCGTGGAGGGTGCCAGCGCTTTCGTTTCCATCATGGAAGGTTGCAGCAAATACTGCAGCTATTGCGTGGTGCCCTACACGCGCGGCGACGAGATGAGCCGCCCGTTCGACGACGTGCTG
>JAEUOT010000009.1 GCA_016790705.1 Hydrogenophaga sp. | reverse complement strand
CGCGACAAGGCGGACAACTGCATCATCGTCTGCTCGATCGAGAACCTGGACCCGATGGGCGTGCACACCGGTGACTCCATCACGGTCGCCCCGGCCCAGACGCTGACCGACAAGGAATACCAGATCCTGCGCAACGCCTCGCTGGCCGTGCTGCGCGAGATCGGCGTGGACACCGGCGGTTCGAACGTGCAGTTCTCCATCAACCCGAAGGACGGCCGCATGGTCGTCATCGAGATGAACCCGCGCGTCTCGCGTTCGTCGGCCCTGGCCTCCAAGGCCACGGGTTTCCCGATTGCCAAGGTCGCGGCCAAGCTGGCCGTGGGCTACACACTGGACGAGCTGCGCAACGAGATCACCGGTGGCGCCACGCCGGCGTCGTTCTAGCCCTCGATCGAAAAAGTGGTCACCAAGATCCCGCGTTTCGCCTTCGAGAAATTCCCGACCGCCGACAGCCGCCTGACCACCCAGATGAAGTCGGTGGGCGAGGTGATGGCCATGGGCCGGACGTTCCAGGAGTCCTTCCAGAAAGCCCTGCGCGGTCTGGAAGTCGGCGTCGACGGCATGAACGAGAAGACCCAGGACCGCGAGACGCTGGAGCGCGAGCTGGGTGAACCCGGCCCCGAGCGCATCTGGTACGTGGGCGATGCCTTCGCGGCCGGCTGGTCGGTGGACGAAGTGCACCAGTTCACCAAGATCGACAAGTGGTTCCTGATTCAGATCGAGGAAATCATCAAGCTCGAAATGGCCATGGACAAGCTCGTCGCCGAAAAGGGTGAGGGCGCACTGGCCAGCCTGGACGCCGACACGCTGCGCGGCCTGAAGAAGAAGGGCTTTTCCGACCGCCGCCTGGCCAAGCTGCTGGCCACGACGGACACCGCCGTGCGCGAACGCCGCAAGGCGCTGAACGTGCGTCCGGTCTACAAGCGCGTGGACACCTGCGCAGCCGAGTTCGCCACCGACACCGCCTACCTGTACTCGACCTACGAAGGTCATGGCGACGGCGAATGTGAAGCCGAGCCGACGAACAAGAAGAAGATCATGGTGCTCGGCGGCGGTCCCAACCGCATCGGCCAGGGCATCGAGTTCGACTACTGCTGCGTGCACGCCGCGCTGGCGATGCGTGAAGATGGGTACGAGACCATCATGGTCAACTGCAACCCGGAAACCGTGTCCACCGACTACGACACCAGCGACCGCCTGTACTTCGAGCCGCTGACGCTGGAAGACGTGCTGGAGATCGTGGACAAGGAAAAACCGACCGGCGTGATCGTGCAGTACGGTGGCCAGACGCCGCTGAAGCTGGCGCTCGGTCTGGAGGCCAACGGCGTGCCCATCATCGGCACCACGCCCGACATGATCGATGCGGCCGAGGACCGCGAGCGTTTCTCGGCGCTGCTGCACGAACTCAAGCTCAAGCAGCCGCCCAACGCCACCGCCCGCACCGAAGCCGAAGCGCTGGAAAAGGCCGCATCGCTGGGTTACCCGCTGGTGGTGCGCCCGAGCTATGTGCTGGGTGGCCGCGCGATGGAAATCGTGCACGAGCAACGCGACCTGGAGCGCTACATGCGCGAGGCCGTCAAGGTGAGCAACGACTCGCCGGTGCTGCTGGACCGCTTCCTGAACGACGCCATCGAGTGCGATGTCGACGCGGTGCGTGACAGCGCCGGTCGCGTGTTCATCGGCGGCGTGATGGAGCACATCGAACAGGCCGGTGTGCACTCGGGCGACTCCGCCTGCTCGTTGCCGCCGTACTACCTGTCCAAGGCCACCATCGACGAACTCAAGCGCCAGACCGCCGCCATGGCCCAAGGCCTGAACGTGGTGGGTCTGATGAACGTGCAGTTCGCGATCCAGGAGAAGGAAGAGAACGGCGTCAAGACCGACGTGATCTTCGTGCTGGAAGTGAACCCGCGCGCCTCGCGCACGGTTCCCTTCGTCTCCAAGGCCACCGGCATCCAGCTCGCCAAGGTGGCGGCGCGTTGCATGGCCGGCCAGACGCTGGACCAGCAGGGCATCGGTGCCGAGGTCACGCCGCCGTACTTCAGCGTCAAGGAAGCCGTGTTCCCGTTCGTGAAGTTCCCGGGCGTGGACACCATCCTCGGCCCCGAGATGAAGTCCACCGGCGAGGTCATGGGCGTGGGCAAGACCTTCGGCGAAGCCTTCGTCAAAAGCCAGCTCGGCGCCGGCACCAAGCTGCCCAGGTCGGGCAAGGTGTTCCTGACGGTGAAGAACGGTGACAAGCCGCGCGCCGTCGAGGTCGCGCGTCAACTGGTGGCGCTGGGCTTCGAACTGGTGGCCACGCGCGGCACGGCCGCCGCCATCGCCGAAGCCGGTGTGCCGGTCCAGACGGTGAACAAGGTGACCGAGGGCCGTCCGCACATCGTGGACATGCTCAAGAACAACGAGATCGCGCTGGTCATCAACACCGTCGAAGAGCGCCGCAACGCGATCGCCGACTCGCGCGCCATCCGCACCTCGGCGCTGCTGGCCCGCGTGACCACCTTCACCACCATCGCCGGCGCGGAAGCGGCGGTCGAGGGCATGAAGCACGTGGACAACCTGGGCGTGATCTCGGTGCAGGAGATGCACGCGCAGCTCTGACCTCCACGCGTTCTGCCGCGGAGCCTGACGGGTTCCTGCGGGGTTTCAGGGCATAATTCCAACCACTGGCCGCCGACCGGAAACGTTCGGCGGTTTGCTTTTTGCCGATCCCGGAGAGTGCCCATGTCGACCTATCCCATCACCAAACGCGGCGCCGAAATGCTCAAGACCGAGCTGCACCGGCTCAAGACCGTGGACCGCCCGGCCGTGATTCAGGCCATTGCCGATGCGCGCGCCCAGGGGGACCTCAGCGAAAACGCCGACTATGACGCCGCCAAGGAGCGCCAGGGCTTCATCGAGGGCCGGATCGCCGAGGTCGAGGGCAAGCTCTCGGCCGCTCAGGTGATCGATCCGGCCGTGCTGGACGCAGGTGGCCGTGTGGTGTTCGGCGCCACGGTCGAGCTGTCCGACGAAGACAACGGCAACGAAATGACCTACCAGATCGTCGGCGAGGATGAGGCCGACCTCAAGCAGGGGCTGGTCAACATCAGCAGCCCGATCGCGCGCGCGCTGATCGGCAAGGAAGAGGGCGACATCGCCGAAGTGCAGACGCCCGGCGGGACGCGCCGTTTCGAAATCGTGGCTGTCCACTACCGCTGAGACACCGCGCCATGGGCCTGCAACGTGTTGCCGTCTTGCTGGCCGCGCTCTGGTGGGGCGGCATTACCGGACTGAGCTTTCTGGCCGTGCCCACGCTGTTTGCCATGCTGGGCAACCCCGCTGTGGCGGGACCGGTGGCGGCGCGACTGTTTTCCATGCAGTGCTGGGCGGGGATCGCGCTGGGTGTGCTGCTGATGCTGGTGTTGCGTCGCCAGCGGTCGGGCCTCCCCCAGGAAGCCTCGTCTCACGCGTTGGCGGCCCTGCGAGGTCTGCTGGTGACCATGGTGCTGGTCGCCCTGGCCGTTGCGTTGGCGATGGGGCAGGAGTTCGGTGTCGCGCCCCACATCGTCAGCGCCCGCGCCACGGGTGGAAACCTGCGCTTCTGGCACAGCCTGGGTTCGGTGATGGTGCTCGGGCAGTGGTTGCTGGCGGGCACCATCCTGTGGCGGGTCAGTGGAAACGCAAACCGCTCCTGAACGACCCATGCGACTTTCGCCCACGTCGTTCGAGCAGTGGCCTTTGCGACTGACAAAGGCGGTTCTGTTTGGGGTGGGCCTTCTGCTGGCGGTGCGGCTGCTGGGCCTGGGCTGGCTGATGTCGGTCAATGTGCCGTTTTCCGACCAGTGGGCGATCCTGCGCGCGCTCGAAGACGGCTTTCAGTGGGGCGATGTCCTGACGGCGTTTCGCTGGCAGCACGGCCCCCATCGTCAGGGCCTGAGCTTTGCCTTCATGTTGCCGGCCTATCACTTCAGTCACTGGAGCGTGCGACTGGACAGCATGCTGATGGTGGCGGAGCAACTGCTGGCGGGCGCCATGATGCTGCGTCTGCGGCGGCAACTCGTGCCGGGTCCCTGGCGTCTGTGGGATGCCATCCTGCTGCTGCTGTTCTGGAGTGTCTGCACCTTCGAGACGATGGTCGTGGCCCCCAATGCCTCGCACAGCATCTTCCCCCTTTTGTTGCTGATGGTGCTGGCCAATGCATGGGTCCTGCCCGTCGGGCGGGGACGGTTTGTGGCGCTGGCCGCCCTGATCCTGTTCCTGACCTTCACAGGTTTCGGCATCACCGCCATCGGGCCGGTGGCCGCGGTATTGGTGTTGCAGGTTTGGCGCTGTCATGGGGTCGAGCGGCGCCATGCTGCGGGCCTGCTTGGGGTCTGCGCACTGGCGTTGGCGCTGTTCCTGCAGGACTACCACTTCGTGGTGGCGGCCGACGGCTTCGAGGCGATGCGGCCAAACCCGTTCGACTATGTGCATTTCATGGTCGCCATGTTCAGCCACTTCCTGCTGATGCTGCACAGGGCCTCGCGCTGGGTCCTGTACCCGGTGGGGGCGCTGGCCATGGCGGGTATGGTGCTTGTCGCCCTCTGGGCCATGAGGGCGCTGACGGTCGACCAGGGAACATCGGTGGCGCCGCCAACCCGGAGGCGGCTGGCCGAGGTCTGCCTGATCCTGATCGGCGCCAGTCTGGCGTTTGCGCTGCTGACCGCCTATGGCCGCGTCCAGCTCGGCGTGGCTGCGGCGACCGCCTCGCGCTACACGGCCTTGCTGATGCCAGGCATCGGCGCGCTGGTGCTGATGTTGATGCAGGTGCCGCAGCGCTGGTCTGCGTCGTTGCTGCTGGCGCTGTTGCTGCTGTTTGCGGCGAGAACGGTGCCGGAAACCCGCCAGGCGTGGCTGCAGTCACGCTACTACGCCTCGATGAAGCTGTGCTGGTTCGAGCGCTACCAGGTGACGCGCGATTTTGATGCGGCCAGCGAGCAGGCGAAGACGCTGGACGGATTCGGGACGTTCCAGCCCGTCTGGATGGGCGAGCCGGGGACATGGCAGATGCTGGCGGAGCAGGGCGAAGGGCCGTTTGCGCCCGGCGCTGCGGACGTACCGTTTCTTCGGATCTATCCCCGCCCTTGCGAGGTGTTGCAGGCGCCCTGAGCGCTGCGCCTGCGACGGGCTGGCGGGTCCTCTCTCAGCGCTGCTGGCGCTCGGCCGACTCCAGCGTGTTGGCCATCAGCATGGTGATGGTCATGGGGCCGACGCCGCCAGGAACGGGCGTGATGTGGCTTGCAACCTCCCGGACGCCGGCAAAATCCACATCGCCGCAGAGCTTGCCTTCGTCGTCCCGGTTCATGCCGACGTCAATCACGACGGCGCCGGGCTTGACCATGTCGGCTGTCAGCACATTTCGGCGCCCAACGGCCGCGACCACGACATCCGCCTGACGGGTGTGCAGGCCCAGGTCGGGCGTGCCGCTGTGGCAGATGGTCACGGTGGCGTTGGCCTGCAGCAGCAGCAGCGCCATCGGTTTGCCGACCGTGTTGCTGCGGCCGATCACCACCGCGTGCTTGCCGCGCAGGTCGACGCCGGTGGTCTCGATGAGCTTCATGCAGCCGTACGGCGTGCAGGGGCGGAAACCGGGTAGGCCTGCCATCAGGTCTCCCGCGCTTTGCACGGAGTAGCCATCGACGTCTTTTGCCGTCGAAATGGTCTCGATCACGCGCTGGGGATTGATGTGTCGCGGCAGGGGCATCTGCACCAGGATGCCGTGGATGGCCGGATCGCGGTTGAGTGCCTCGATGCGCGCAAGCAGTTCGGCCTCGGAAAGCGTGGCTTCATACTTCTCGAACACGGAGTGAATGCCCGTTTCGCCGCAGGCCTTGATCTTGTTGCGGACATACACCGCCGAGGCGGGGTCCTCTCCCACCAGGATCACCGCCAGGCCAGGGGTGAGGCCGCGGCTGGTCAGGGCCGCTGCGCGGGCAGCGATGTCCGCGCGCAGTTGTCTGGAAAGAGCGTTGCCGTCGATGAGCTGGGCGGTCATGGTGGTGTGCGTTGGGGGTTGAAACGGAAACGCCCGCCAGGGCGGCGGGCGTCGGATCGGGACCGGGGGCTCAGGCCTTGGCGGCGGTCTGGCCCAGCGCGATCTTCAGCAGATCGGCCACGGTGTTGGCGCCGAGCTTCTCCATGATGTTGGCGCGGTGTGCTTCGACAGTCTTGATGCTGATGCCCAGATCGTCCGCGATCTGCTTGTTCAGCCGTCCGGCGACGATGCGCTCCAGCACCTGGGCTTCGCGGCCGGTCAGCTTGGACAGCAGGGCGTCGCGGCTTGCGGCCTGCTGATGGGTGGCGAAGGCTTCCTTGGCGGTTTCAAGCATGCGCTCGACCAGCAGCACCAGCTGGTCTTCCTTGAACGGCTTCTGGATGAAATCAAGCGCGCCCTTTTTCATCGACTCGACCGCCATCGGGACATCGCCGTGGCCCGTGATGAAGACGATGGGGAGAGGGGAGTGGCGTTCGATCAGCTTTTCCTGAAGCTCCATGCCGCTCATGCCGTCCATGCGGATGTCGGCGATCAGGCACGCCACTTCGCGGGCGTCATAACGGCTGAGAAAAGCCTCCGCTGACTCGAAACACCGCACCCGGTAGTCCTTGCCTTCCAGCAACCATTGCAGGGAGTCCCGCACCGCCTCGTCGTCATCAACGACATACACGGTGCCCTTTTTCGGAATCAAACTCATCTTGCTCTCTCGTTGTCCGTCAACGACGCCGCCGACGCTGCCCGACCGGATTCCGCCACCAGTCGCGACTGAACCGGGATCCAGAAACTGAAGCAGCAACCGACGACCTCTTCCCCATTGTAGATGTTCTGTACCTGCATCCTGCCGTGGTGCGACTCGACGATGCTGCGGCACAGCTTCAGGCCGATGCCCATGCCTTCGCTCTTGGTGCTGTAGAAGGCTTCGTAGATGCGCTCGATCATTTCGGCGGGGACACCCCGTCCTGAGTCACGCACTGAGAACTCGACCACCTGCTGCTCTTCGATGCGACGCGGCCCGACACGCAGTTCGATGTAGCGCTCGCCCGGTGCTCGCCCCGCCTGCAGGATGGCTTCACCGGCGTTCTTGAGCAGATTGATCAGCACCTGCTCGATCAGGATGGGGTCGACCATCAGGCTGGGCAGTCGCGCCGCGACGTAGGGCGAGAGGCGGACCTGCTGGCGCCGCAGCTCGATGTCGGCCAGCTCGATCGCGTTGCTCACCATCTGCGCCACGTCGGATGGCATCGGGTTGGGTTCGCTGCGCTTCACGAAGGCGCGGATGCGCTGGATGATCTGGCCCGCACGTTGGGCCTGCCGGGCGGTCTTCTCCAGCGCGGCCAGCATGTCTTCCTCGGTGATGCGCTGCTCCTTCAGGCGCGAGATCATGCCGTGGCAGTAGTTGCTGATGGCCGTGAGCGGCTGGTTGAGTTCGTGTGCCACGCTGGAAGCCATTTCACCCATGGTGATCAGGCGGCTGGCCGTCTGGGCCCGCTCGGCCTGGCGGGCGGCCTGTTCTTCGGCATTGCGGCGCGGGGTGATGTCACTGGCGATCACCATCTGCGCCAGCCGCCCATCCACCCAGGTCAGGTAACGCGTGCGAACCTCCAGCCAGCGGTCCAGGTCTTCGACGAAGACCTCGGCATTCTCGGCGCCCGCATCGGTCAGCGCATCGGTCGGCATGCCGGCAAAAGCATCCACCGCGTCCCCGTTGTCGGGACTGGCGGTGGTGGGCTGGTTGCCCGCGCGGTCCACCAGCTGTCGGTGGCCCTGGCCACGCGTGCCGAACCACAGCCGGTACATCTTGTTGGCGAACAGCATCTCGTCGCTGCCCAGCGGCGCCACCGATACCGCCGCGTCCAGCGATTCCAGCACGGTGGTGAAGCGCTCGTAGGAGGCTGACAGCTCTTCCCGGATGCGCTTGGGCTCGGTGATGTCCGTCATCGACGTCATCCAGCCGGTCTGGTGTCCGTTCGGATCGATCAGTGGCGAGACATACATCCGGGCGTCAAAGATGCTGCCATCGCGCCGCTGCACCCGGACCTCGAAACCGCCGGGCGTCGAACGCCCGCTCAGCTCGTCCTCCAGGCGCGCGGCCAACTGGTCGTGGTCGTCCTGCGGCCAGTAGGGGAACGGCGCCGTGCGACCGACCAGCTCGCTCTCCGTCCAGCCCGTCATGGAGCAGAAGGCGGGGTTCACATAGGTGATCCGACCCTGCATGTCCAAGGCGCGCATGCCGGTCAGCATCGAGTTCTCCATGGCGCGACGGAAGTTGGTCTCCGCCATCAGGGCCTGTTGCGCCTGTACCCGGCGACGGGTGTGGCGCCAGGTGCCCAACAGCATCCACACCGTCAACGCCGACAGCGCGCCGATCACCCAGATGAAGCCGCTGCCGACGATGTCCTGCGACGTGCGGTAGCCCTGTGCCTTGAGGATCAGTCCGTTGCCGACAGGCGAAACCGGAACCTCGTGCTCCATCGGCTGGGCCGACCAGGGCAGCAGTCTCAGCACGGTGCTGGGGGATTGCAGGTTGCCGGCCAGCACTCGCCCGCGGTCGTCCATCAGCGCCACCGCATACCGCGACATCACCTCGGGCGGCATGCCAAAGCGCATCAGGCCGTCGACCGAGTATTCCCCCATCACCGTTCCGGCGAACCGCCCCTGCTCGGTCAGCGGGACCTGCAGGATCAGGCTGGCCAGACGGGGCTCCTCACCGATGGGGCGGGAGTAGACCGGTTGCCTCAGATCGCGGGCCAGCTCGAAGGAGCCGTCCATGTCGGCGCTCGAGAGCAGGCTGCTCTGCGGGTGGTTCGAGGCAGCAGGTGCGCTGGGCGAGGCGTAGCTGGCCTGCACCGTGCGGTGCCCGTCGATCCAGGTGATGGCCTGAAGCTCGGGGAACTGGCTGATCAGGGTTTCGGCCTGGAACTCGAATTCTTCGGTGTTGATTTCCTTGTTGTCGACCTCGCGCGCCAGGCGCATGAGCTGCTCCTGCCGCTCCAGCAGGCGCAGACGCAGGCGCTGCTGTGCGTACTCGACGTCCCGGGTCACCGCCTCCTGTTCGCGGTCGAGTTCTTCGTAGCGCAGGTAGGTGATGGCCACCACGATCGCAGAGAGGAACAAAAGCACCGACAGCAGCGGTGCGAGGGTAGCGAAGCGATCCTGCCTGGAAGGAGGGAGTCGTCGCCA
Organism: Hydrogenophaga sp.; assembly: GCA_016790705.1. Classification (GTDB taxonomy): domain Bacteria; phylum Pseudomonadota; class Gammaproteobacteria; order Burkholderiales; family Burkholderiaceae_C; genus Hydrogenophaga. The sequence continues at coordinate 31,084 of JAEUOT010000009.1, read as the reverse complement.
CCAGCGACGCCACCAGCCCAGTGGGGTGCTGCTCTCCTGGTGTGGTGGGGGCGAATCGGGCGCGGGAATCATGCGTCAGAGTGTACGGGGGCCTGTCATTTGCTACAGATTTGATATTCTGAAATACCACATAATGAAATCACAAAGCACATATTGAAATCAATAAAATTTTGTGAAAGAATCCGCCACACTGAGGCACCACACACCATCAGGCCGTTCAGACACTTTCAGGAGACAGACATGGCAGCGTCCGACGCTCAGAACCACCCGGGCTCCGGGGACATCGACAGTCAGGAAACCCGCGAATGGATGGAGGCGCTGGCCGCCGTCATCGAGAAAGAGGGCCCCGAGCGCGCCCACTTCCTGTTGGAGCAACTGCTGGAGGAAGCCCGGCAACACAGCATCGACATGCCGTTTTCGGCCAACACCGGCTACATCAATACGATCGAACCGACCGAAGAGGTCCGGTGCCCCGGCAACATCGAGATCGAAGAGCGACTGCGCGCCTACATGCGCTGGAACGCGATGGCGATGGTGGTCAAGGCCAACCGGCACAACCCCGAAGATGGAGGTGATCTCGGTGGACACATCGGGTCCTTCGCCTCGTTGGCCCACATGTTCGGTGCCGGCTTCAATCATTTCTGGCATGCCGAGAGCGAAGGCCACGGCGGCGACTGCATCTATATCCAAGGCCACGTGGCGCCAGGTGTCTATGCGCGGGCATTTCTGGAAGGCCGATTGACCGAGGAGCAGTTGCTGAACTTCCGCCAGGAAGTGGACGGCAAGGGGCTGTCGAGCTACCCGCACCCCAAGCTCATGCCCGAGTTCTGGCAGTTCCCGACCGTGTCGATGGGCTTGGGCCCGCTGATGGCGATCTACCAGGCGCGTTTCCTGAAGTACCTGCACGCCCGCGGCATCGCCAACACCGAGAACCGCAAGGTCTGGGTGTTCTGCGGCGACGGCGAAATGGATGAGGTCGAGTCGCTGGGCGCGATCAGCCTGGCCGCCCGTGAGAACCTGGACAACCTGATCTTCGTCATCAACTGCAACCTGCAGCGCCTGGACGGTCCGGTGCGTGGCAACGGCAAGATCATCCAGGAGCTTGAAGGTGAGTTCCGCGGTTCCGGCTGGAACGTGATCAAGCTGCTGTGGGGCAGCAACTGGGACCCGCTGCTGGCGCGCGACAAGGATGGCGCGTTGCGCAAGATCATGATGGAGACGCTGGACGGCGACTACCAGGCCTTCAAGGCCAACGATGGGGCCTATGTCCGCAAGCACTTTTTCGGCCGCGACCCGAAGGCCCTCGAACTCGTTGCCCACATGACGGACGACGAAATCTGGAACCTGCGCCGAGGTGGGCACGACCCGCAGAAGGTCTACGCGGCCTACCACCGCGCGGTCAACCACAAAGGCCAGCCGACCGTGATGCTGATCAAGACCGTGAAGGGCTTCGGCATGGGCAAGGCGGGCGAAGGCAAGAACACGGTCCACCAGACCAAGAAGCTCACCGACGAAGACGTCCGCTACATGCGCGACCGCTTCAACATCCCGATCCCGGACAGTGAGCTGCCCAAGATCCCGTTCTACAAGCCGGCCGACGACACGCCGGAAATGCAATATCTGCACGCCCGCCGCAAGGCCCTGGGCGGTTACCTGCCGCACCGTCGCACCAAGGCCGACGAGAGCTTCACCGTGCCTTCGCTGGAGACGTTCAAGGCTGTGCTGGAGCCGACCGCCGAAGGACGCGAGATTTCCACCACGCAGGCCTATGTGCGCTTCCTGACGCAACTGCTGCGCGACCAGGCGCTGGGACCGCGTGTGGTGCCCATCCTAGTGGACGAGGCCCGCACCTTCGGCATGGAAGGCCTGTTCCGTCAGGTCGGTATCTACAACCCCGCAGGCCAGCAGTACACCCCGGTCGACAAGGACCAGGTGATGTACTACCGCGAGGACAAGGCCGGCCAGATCCTGCAGGAAGGCATCAACGAGGCCGGCGGCATGAGCAGCTGGATCGCCGCCGCCACAAGCTACAGCACGTCGAACCGGATCATGATTCCGTTCTACGTGTACTACTCGATGTTCGGTTTCCAGCGTATCGGTGACCTGGCCTGGGCGGCGGGCGACATGCAGGCGCGCGGTTTCCTGCTGGGCGGTACTTCCGGCCGGACCACGCTGAACGGCGAAGGCCTGCAGCACGAAGACGGCCACAGCCACATCCTGGCCGGCACGATCCCGAACTGCGTGACCTACGACCCGACCTTCGCGCACGAAGTCGCGGTCATCCTGCACCACGGCCTCAAACGCATGGTGGAAAAGCAGGACAACGTCTTCTACTACCTGACGCTGCTCAACGAGAACTACGCGATGCCAGGCCTGACCGCCGGCACGGAAGAGCAGATCATCAAGGGCATGTACCTTTGCAAGCCCGGCGCCGAAGGCGACAAGCGCGTGCAACTGCTGGGCTCCGGCACCATCCTGCGCGAGTCGATCGCTGCGCAGGCCCTGCTGGCCACCGACTGGGGTGTGCAGGCCGACGTGTGGAGCTGCCCGAGCTTCAACGAACTGGCCCGCGATGGCCAGGACGCCGAGCGCTGGAACCTGCTGCACCCGACCGAGCCGCAGCGCGTCCCGTTCGTGGCACAGCAACTGGGCAAGCATGCGGGTCCGGTGGTGGCGTCGACTGACTACATCAAGGCCTATGCCGAGCAGATCCGCTCCTTCGTCCCGAGGGATCGCATCTACAAAGTGCTGGGCACCGACGGCTTCGGCCGCAGCGATTTCCGCAGCAAGCTGCGCGAACACTTCGAGATCAACCGTCACTACATCGTGGTCGCCGCCCTGCGGGCCTTGGCGGAAGAGGGCAAGCTGCCCGTGGCCAAGGTCGCCGAAGCCATCAAGAAATACGGCATCAAGACCGACAAGGTCAACCCGCTGAACGCCTGACACCATCCGGAGACACAACATGGCACTGATAGAAGTGAAGGTCCCGGACATCGGCGACTTCGACGAAGTGGCGGTCATCGAACTGCTGGTCAAGGTGGGCGACGCGGTCAAGGCCGAGCAGTCGCTGATCACGGTCGAGAGCGACAAGGCCTCGATGGAAATCCCGTCGAGCACCGCTGGCGTGGTCAAGGAACTGCGCGTGGCCCTGGGCGACAAGGTCAGCGAAGGCTCGGTGGTGCTGGTGGTGGAAGCCGCCGGTGAGGCCACTGCGCCGGCGCCCGCTGCGGCACCTGCCGCCGCTGCTCCGGCTCCGGCCCCAGCAGCAGCCCCGGTGGCTGCGCCGGCCACCGCGCCCGCAGCCGCAGGTCCGGTGGAGGTGCGCGTGCCCGACATCGGCGATTTCAAGGACGTTGCCATCATCGAGGTGTTCGTCAAACCCGGCGACAGCATCAAGGTCGAGCAGAGCCTGATCACGGTCGAATCCGACAAGGCCTCGATGGAAATCCCGTCCTCGCACGCTGGCGTGCTCAAGGAACTCAAGGTCAAGGTCGGCGACAAGGTCAACATCGGCGACCTGCTGGCGATCCTGGAGGGCGCTGCGGGCGCCGCAGCTCCCGCACCGGCTGCCGCCGCCCCTCTGGCCGCTCCTGCAGCCGCGGTGGCTGTGGCGGCTCCGGTCGTCGCTGCTGTCGCGTCGGCTCCGACCGCCGCTCCCGCCCACAACCCCACCGCCACCCCGGCGCTGGGTCTGCCGCACGCCTCGCCTTCGGTGCGCAAGTTCGCCCGCGAACTGGGCGTGCCGCTGGACGAAGTCAAAGGCTCGGGCCTGAAAGGGCGCATCACGGCCGAAGACATCCAGTCCTTCACCAAGTCGGTCATGACCGGTAGCCTGCAGACCAAGGCGCAGGCCGCCAAGGCCCCGGCATCGTCCGGCGGTGGCGGCTCCGAGCTGGGCCTGATCCCCTGGCCGAAGGTGGATTTCGCCAAGTTCGGCCCGATCGAGCGCAAGGAACTGGGTCGCATCAAGAAGATCAGCGGCGCCAACCTGCTGCGCAACGCGATCATGATCCCGGCCGTCACCAACCACGACGACGCCGACATCACCGACCTCGAAGCCTTCCGCGTCTCCACCAACAAGGAAAACGAGAAGAGCGGTGTGAAGGTCACGATGCTGGCCTTCCTGATCAAGGCGTCCGTCGCCGCGCTCAAGAAGTTCCCCGAGTTCAACAGCTCGCTGGACGGCGATTCGCTGGTCTACAAGAACTACTGGCACATCGGTTTTGCGGCCGACACGCCCAACGGCCTGGTCGTGCCCGTCATCAAGGACGCCGACAAGAAGGGCGTGCTGCAGATCAGCCAGGAAATGGGCGAACTCGCCAAGAAAGCGCGCGACGGCAAGCTCGGCCCGGCCGACATGTCCGGCGCCACCTTCACCATCTCCTCGCTGGGTGGCATCGGTGGGCGTTACTTCACGCCCATCATCAATGCGCCCGAAGTCGCCATCCTCGGCGTCTGCAAGAGCCAGATGGAACCGGTGTGGGACGGCAAGGCTTTCGTGCCGCGCCTGATGCTGCCGCTGTCGCTGACCTGGGACCATCGCGTGATCGACGGCGCTGCGGCGGCGCGCTTCAATGCGTACCTCGGCCAGATCCTCGGCGACTTCCGTCGCGTGCTGCTGTAAGAAGGGAACCGGAACATGGCACTCATGGACATCAAGGTTCCCGACATCGGTGACTTCGACGAGGTTGCGGTCATCGAACTGCTGGTCAAGCCGGGCGACACCGTCAAGGCCGAACAGAGCCTCATCACGGTCGAGTCCGACAAGGCCTCGATGGAGATTCCCTCGTCGCACGCCGGCGTGGTGAAAGAACTCAAGGTCAAGCTGGGTGACAAGGTCAGCGAAGGCTCGGTGGTGCTGGTGCTGGACGCGGAGGGCGCTGCGCCGGCTCCTGCGCCGGCTGCTGCACCTGCGGCTGCAGCAGCCACCCCCGCTGCGGCCCCGGCCGCTGCGCCGGTGGTGGCCCCTACGGCCGCCAGCTTCGGCGGCTCGGCCGACATCGAATGCGACGTGCTGGTGCTGGGCGCCGGCCCCGGCGGCTACTCGGCCGCCTTCCGCGCCGCCGACCTGGGCCTGAAGGTCGTCATCGTCGAGCGCTACGCCCAGCTGGGCGGCGTCTGCCTCAACGTGGGCTGCATCCCGTCCAAGGCGCTGCTGCACGTGGCCGCGGTCATGGACGAGGTCTCGCACCTGGGCGACTTGGGCGTGGAATTCGGCAAGCCCACGGTGAGCGTGGACAAGCTGCGCGCCCACAAGGAAAAGGTCATCGCCAAGCTGACCGGTGGTCTGGCGGCGATGGCCAAGATGCGCAAGGTCATCACCGTGCGCGGCTACGGTGCCTTCGTCGGTCCCAACCACGTCGAAGTGGAAGAGACGACAGGCACCGGCCAAGACAAGACCGGCACCAAGAAGGTCGTGGCCTTCAAGAAATGCATCATCGCCGCCGGTTCGCAGGCGGTGCGCCTGCCGTTCTTCCCGCAGGACGAGCGCATCGTGGACTCGACCGGCGCGCTGGCGCTCAAGGGCGTGCCCAAGAAGATGCTGATCGTCGGCGGCGGCATCATCGGCCTGGAGATGGGCACGGTGTACAGCACGCTGGGCGCCCGCCTGGACGTGGTCGAGATGATGGACGGCCTGATGCAGGGCGCCGACCGCGACCTCGTCAAGGTCTGGGAGAAGATGAACAAGGGCCGCTTCGACAACATCATGCTCAAGACCAAGACGGTTGGGGCGGAAGCGACGCCCGAAGGCATCAAGGTGCAGTTCGAGGGCTTGGACGGCACCAAGAGCGAAGGCACCTACGACCTGGTGCTGCAGGCTGTGGGCCGCACCCCCAACGGCAAGAAGATCGCCGCCGACAAGGCTGGCGTGGCGGTGACCGACCGGGGCTTCATCAACGTCGACATCCAGATGCGCACCAACGTGCCGCACATCTTCGCCATCGGCGACATCGTGGGCCAGCCCATGCTGGCGCACAAGGCGGTGCACGAGGCGCACGTGGCGGCCGAGGTGATCGCCGGTGAACTGCAGGGCAACCAGGAGCTGGCCGCGGCCGCGTTCAACGCCCGCGTGATCCCCAGCGTGGCTTACACCGACCCCGAGGTGGCCTGGGTGGGCCTGACCGAGGACCAGGCCAAGGCGCAGGGCATCAAGGTCAAGAAGGGCCTGTTCCCCTGGACGGCTTCGGGCCGCGCCATCGCCAACGGCCGCGACGAAGGCTTCACCAAGCTGCTGTTCGACGACAGCCCGGAAGCCCATGGCCACGGCAAGATCCTGGGCGGTGGCATCGTGGGCACGCACGCGGGCGACATGATCGGCGAGATCGCGTTGGCCATCGAGATGGGCGCCGACGCGGTGGATATCGGCAAGACCATCCACCCGCACCCCACGCTGGGCGAGAGCATCGGCATGGCGGCGGAGGTGGCGCATGGGTCGTGTACCGACCTGCCGCCGTCGAAGAAGTAAGCCGCTTCAGCGCTGCTGAAAACAAAAGCCCCGGACGGGAAACTGTCCGGGGCTTTTTTGTGGACCGGCCTCCTGTGCGTCTGCTGGACCTGACAATGGCGTCGATGCAGGCCGACCGCTTTGCCCGGCCTCGGTAACCAGACAAGGACGGAGACCGTGGTTTTTTACGATGTGTTGGCGAAGGTGGTGGCGGTGGTGGGAGCCGGCGCCGTGAAGTGGCGCAGCCTGCAGGGCGGTCCGCGAACGCCGGCGGTGGGTGAGGCGCCGGAAATTCCGGCGGCACGCCCACAGGGCAGCATTCCGACCCTGAAGATGCCGACCGCGCGCGGCTGGGCGCCGGGTCAGTTGCCGACCGCCTCCCCCGGCCTGAAGGTCAACGCCTTTGCGGCCGGACTGAAACATCCGCGCTGGATCCTGGTGCTGCCCAACGGCGACGTGACGGTGGCCGAGGCGCTGCAGTCTGGCGGCCAGCCGCGGGCCCTGTTCGACCACGCGATGGTCGCCACCATGCGCCGCGCGGCGGCTTTCGGCGAAAGCCCCAACCGCATTACGCTGCTGCGCGACGCGGATCGCGACGGCGTGGCTGAGGAGCGGTTCGCGTTGCTGGAGAACCAGAGCCAGCCTTTTGGCATGGCATTGCTGGGCGACACGTTCTATGTCGGCAACACCGACGGGGTCATGGCGTTCGACTACACCCTGGGCGAGACGGCGATCCGCGCTGCCGCGCGGCGCCTGACCACTTTCAAGCCCGGCGGTCACTGGACGCGCAGTCTGTTGCCGAGCCCGGACGGCCGGCGACTCTACGTCGGTGTCGGTTCGCTCTCCAACATCGCTGAACACGGTTTCGAGGCGGAGGAGGGCCGTGCCTGCATCTACGAGTTGGACCTGGAAACGAACGATTGCCGCGTCTTCGCCGGCGGCTTGCGCAATCCGGTGGGGCTGGCGTGGGAGCCGTCCTCGCAGCGGCTCTGGACAGTGGTCAACGAGCGCGACGGCCTGGGCGACGAGACGCCGCCCGACTACCTGACGGCGGTCGCTGACGGTGGTTTCTATGGCTGGCCGTATTGCTACTGGGGCCAGACGGTGGACGACCGCGTGCCGCAGGACCCGGCGAAGGTGGCCACCGCGCGCACGCCCGACTACGCGCTGGGCGGGCACACCGCGTCGCTGGGCCTCTGCTGGATGCCGGCCGGCACGCTGCCGGGCTTCGACACCGATGGCATGGTCATCGGGCAACACGGCTCGTGGAACCGCAGCACGCTCAGCGGTTACCGGGTGATGTTCGTGCCGTTCGCCAACGGCCGTCCGGCGGGGCCGGCGCGCGACATCCTGTCCGGCTTTCTGGCGCCCGACGAATCGGTGTCCTATGGCAGGCCGGTGGGTGTCGCGATCGGGCCGGACGGGCATTCGCTGCTGGTGGCCGACGACGTGGGCGACGTGATCTGGCGCGTCACCGGCGCCAGCGCCTGATCCAGACTGACCCGTGCAGAACGCTACGCCAATGAAGGCCCACCAGAACCAGTGGGTCGAGATCCGCTTCCTGTCGACGACCGCCTACGCCGATCCGTTCAGAGACGTCGTGCTGGACGTCGCCTTCACAGTCCCCAGCGGGAAGATCCTGGTGGCGCCTGCGTTCTGGGCCGGGGGGCAAACCTGGTGTGTCCGTTATGCCTCCCCGGAAACGGGTACCCACACGTACAGGACCCTGTGCAGCGATGAAGACAACCCGTCCCTGCACGGTCAGGTCGGTGAAGTTACCGTCGACCCTTACCTCGGCGACAACCCGCTCTACCGCCACGGAGGCATCCGCGTCGCGGACGATCGCCGCCATTTCTGCCACGCCGACGGCACGCCCTTTTTCTGGCTGGGCGACACCTGGTGGATGGGGCTGTGCGGGCGCCTGTCGTGGCCGCAGGACTTTCAGTCGCTGACGCAGAACCGCAAGGCCGTCGGGTTCAACGTGATCCAGCTCGTCGCGGGCCTTTACCCGGACATGCCGCTGTTCGACGAGCGGGGGCGCAGCGACAGCGGCTTCTGCTGGGAGAGCGACCTCAGCCGGATCAATCCCCGTTTCTTCGACGAGGCCGACCAGCGGATTCTTCATCTGGTCGAACAAGGCCTGACGCCCTGCATCCTGGGCGCCTGGGGCTACTACCTGCCCATGATCGGGCGGGACAACATGCAGCGCCACTGGCGCTACCTGATCGCGCGCTGGGGGGCGTTGCCCGTGGTCTGGGCCGCTGCCGGCGAACAGACCATGCCCTGGTATCTGGAGAGCGACGAACAGAAGACGCTTTCCAGGGAGCAGCTCCGGTCGGACTGGAGCCGGGTGATCGCCGGCATGCACGCGATCAACGCCTTCGGCCGCCCGATCACCACCCATCCCGTCACCTCGGCGCGCGAATCGGTCACGGACGGGAGCTTGCTCGACTTCGACATGCAGCAGACCGGTCACGGTTCGCCCACGCCGCACCACGCCATGCGCGCCTGGCAAGGGTGGAACGAGCGGCCGGCCATGCCGGTGATCGGCGCCGAAACGCGTTACGAGGCGCTGGAGATCCGCCCGACGGTCACCGCTCGTGACGCACGCGAAGCCTTCTGGGCGCACGCCCTCAACAGCGGACTGGCTGGCCACACCTACGGCGCCAACGGCATCTGGCAGGTCAACACCACCCAGTGCGCCTTCGGCACGTCGCCGTCCGGTTCCTGTTGGGGCAACCTGCCCTGGAAAGAGGCCATGCATCTGCCCGGCGCTCGACAGATCGGGCTGGCCAAACGGTTTCTGGAGACGGTTTCGTGGAACAGGTTCGAGCCGCTGGCGGTTGCGCCAGGCCGTCTGGAGCGGCGGCTGGCGCATCGGCCCCGTCTTCAGCGGGCTTTGCAGAAACTGGGATGGCGGCTGGCCTCGCATGTCCCGGTGGCCATGGGCATCGCCAGGGACGCGTCCGTCGTGCTGGCCTATACGGTGACCGACCAGCCGTTCAAGGTGGACGCGGGCCTGTTCGACGGGCCGGTGCGCGCGAGCTGGATCGATCCCACCGATTTTGGTGAACATCCCGCCACTGTCCGGATGCGCCGTGGCCAAATGGTGGTTCGCCCACCGCGCAGGAACGCGGCGGGTGACGGCGACTGGCTGCTGCTGTTGCAACCGGCCCGCAGGCCGTCAACCTGACCCACAAGGACGCATGCACATGAGCGCACACACCTCGGGCACATCCGCCAAAGTCATCGGCATCATCATTTTCCTGGTCGCGCTTGTGGGTGGGCTCCTGCTCGGGACCCAGTCGACCCTTGTGCTGGAGCGCAACGCGGCGGGGCAGGTGAATGCGACCAATGCCTGGCGCCTGCACGACAAGGTGACCCTCATCTCCCGATCGGTGACCAACCTGCGAGAGGTCCGGATGGCGCAGGTGAACCTGACGGTGTCCGAGCGCCGCTCCGGGGCGTACCGTGATGCGCTCGGCATGCTCACCCAGCCGGAAGAACTGCTGCTCATCGGCGACGACAGCCTGGCCTATCCCTATCAGGAGGACCAGTCCCTCATCCAGGCGTTCCTCTCCAACAAGCACAACACCCGCAGCGTCGTGATCCACCCGGTGGACATCCGGCGCACGGTGGCGTCCTGGGGCTTGCTGGCGTTTGCGGCGGCGGCGGTGGTCGGCTGGATCGTCACCGGTGTGCTGGGTCGGGACCCGCTGGCAGGGGCGCCGGACAAGGTCAAGCCGCTGCCACCCGCCGTCGGCACGGCGGTCTTCAGTGGGGTCGTCCTGCTCGGGATCGCCTTCTTCAACGTCGGTGATCGGTATTTCGGCCCGCTGGCGACCCGGAAGGTGGATCTGTTGATGGCGTCGGCGCGCAGCGACGATGCGCCGGGCATCGAACGCGCCGTGGACAGCGGGGTGTTTGTCGATGTCCGGGACGCTCAGGGAGGCACGGCCTTGATGGAGGCCGCGCGCCGTGGTGCCGCCCATGCGATAGGGGCGCTGTTGCACGCCCACGCGAGTCCCGACCTGCGTAGCCCCGGCAACGACAGTGCGCTGGACCTGGCGATCAGTGGCGGGCATGAGGCGTCGGCCGTGCTGCTGATCGAGGCAGGGGCGGACATTCGCGCCGGTGGCAGTCACGGCAGGACGCCGCTGCATCTGGCGGCCCACGCGGGCGCCTGCGATGTGCTCGGGAAACTGATCGCGCAGGGGGTTCCGGTCAATCCGAAGGACGACCAGGGATGGACGCCGCTGATGTCTGCGGCGGGCTCGGGAAAGGCGCGCTGCGTCGAGGATTTGCTGGCGGCCGGCGCCGATCCGAAGGTCGCACTGGCCGATGGCCGTCGGGCCGTGGACGTGACCAGGGCGATGGCCGCTGCCCGGCCACCCAGTCTGCCCGCCGAGGATGCGGCGATCCTTCGCCTGTTGCAGCCATGAGACTGCGTGGGGAAATGCCCCGATCTAAACCGGGAATACACGGCTAAATCGACGACTTTTGTACGCGTGTGTCCGGCGCGTGTGCGGCACACTTTCGCCAGGTCATCGCGGGTGGCCGTTGCCGGGGCGCCTGAGCGGGCGCTGTTTTGAAAATCCTCGCATTGGGAACGCGGTGTTCACACGAACGAAACGCTCTGGAATGTCGCGCGATGCCTTGTGGGTGGCTGTGGTCTACGCCGTGTTTGCGGGTGTGTGGATCCTGCTGTCCGACCGGGCGATGGGGCTGCTCTTCCGGGATCCGGAAGCGCTGGTGCAGGCCAGCATGGCCAAAGGCTGGTTCTTTGTCGCGGTCACCTCGTTGCTGCTGTTCGTGCTGGTTCGCAGGCTTGTCCGCCAGTTGCAGGCGGCCCATCGGCGCGAGTTGGCAGAGGCAGAGGGTCGGCAGCGGGCTTCGCAGATCCTGGCCGCCATCGCTGCGGGATCGAACGACGCGATCTTTGCCAAGGATGAGGAAGGTCGTTACCTGATGGTCAACGAGGCGGCCGCCCGTTTCATGGGGCAGCCGGCTGAGGCCCTGGTCGGGCAAGACGATCTGGCGGCCTTTCCGCAAGCCCAGGCATCGGTGCTCATGACCATTGATCGGCGGGTCCGCGCCACGGGCCGGACCGAAACCAACGAGGAACGCCTGGACACCCCACAGGGCAAACGGGTGTTTCTGGCGACCAAGGGGCCGCTGCGTGACCTCAGTGGGCGGACCTTCGGCACCTTCGGAATTTCGCGCGACATCACCGATCGTGTGGCTTCGCACGCGGAGCTGGCGGCACGCAACGCGGAACTGGAGCGCTTTGACCGCGCCAGCGTCGGGCGCGAACTGGAAATGATCGAGATGAAGAAGCGCGTCAACGCCATGGCCGTGGAACTGGGGCGCGAACCGCCCTACCGGCTGGATTTCCTTGCCGGTGTCGACGGGCAGTCATGACGCCAAGGCCCCTGTCTTTTCACCTGATGCGGCTGGTCTGGCTCGGGCTGCTGCCCTTGCTGGTGCTGTCGGCGGGTCTCGCGGCCTTCCACGTGATGACGGGTCTGCAGGAGACGAAGTCGCTGGCCGAGCAACAGGCCCGCGGCCATGCCGCACAGATCGATGCCTTTCTCGAGGCGCGCATTCTGTCGCTCGGGGTGCTGGCCGCGTCGCCGCTGGCGGACGATCCCGCGCGCTGGCAGGAGCTCTATGCCGAAGCCCTGACGTATCAGCGCAGCTTCGGCAGCCACGTGATCTTCGCGGACGCCCGGCGCCAGATGCTGTTCAACACCCGCGTGCCTTTCGGTACGCCGCTGCCGGTGCTGCCGGCCGGGTCAAAGGGGCGCACGGCGGCGGAGCAAGCCCTGGAGACCGGACGGCCGGCGGTCGGCGACATCGTCCAGGGACCGGTGGTCAATCAGCCGCTGGTGGCCATCGTCGCGCCCGGGTTGCGTGAGGGCACTGTGCGGCACCTGCTGTTGGTGACGACCACCACGGCGGAACTGCAGCAGCGGCTCGATACGCTGCCCGGCAATCCGGAGCTGGCGATCACGGTGTGGGACAGCGTGGGCGGGGTGATCGCGCGGTCTGCGCCGCCCGGTTTCGACTCGACAAGGGATGTTGATGACGGCTGGACGTTTGTGGCGGCATCCCGTCTCTCGCCGTGGACCGTCAGCGTGGAGGTGCCGCGTTCGCAGGTGCGACAGCCGCTGCATGCGTCGGCGGCGCTGCTGTTGACGGGCATCGCGCTTGCGACCGTTGCCGGATTGCTGGGCGCTCGGCGGCTGGCCCGCCGGATCGAGCGCCAGGCGGAGAGCCTGGCGGACCCGGGGCAACGGCGCGAGGCGCCGGAGGTGGTCGAGCTGGCGACCGTGCGCAGCCGCCTGGATGCGCAACGGGCGGCACTGGGCGAAACCGAGGAGCGGCTGCAGTTGCTGATCGACCATGCGCCGGGTGCGCTGGCGATGTTCGACCGCGACATGCGCTACCTGGCGGTCAGCCGCCGGTGGCGGGAGGACTACGCGCTGGGGGAGCGCCCGCTGCTGGGTTGCTCGCACTATGAGGTTTTTCCCGAGATCCAGGAGCGCTGGAAGGAGGTGCACCGGCGTGGCCTGGCGGGCGAGGTGATCGTTGCCGAGGAGGACCGGTTCGAGCGCCAGGACGGGAGCGCTCAGTGGCTGCGGTGGGAGGTGCATCCCTGGCACGCCGCCAACGGCGAGGTGGGTGGCGTCATGATCTTTACCGAGGACATCACCGCCAGCCGAACCGTTCGGATCGCACTGGCCAAGGCATTGGAGGAGCAGAAGGCGGCCCGGCTGGCGGCGCTCAACCAGATGGAGGACGCCAACGCCTCGCGGCGGGAGGCTGAAGCAGCCAATGCCGCACTGGCCGCCAGCGAGGCGCGGTACCGGGGCGTTTTCGAGGCGGCGAACGTCGGCAAGTCGGTGACGCAGCTCTCCGGCGAGATGGAGGTGAACCAATCCTTCTGCGACATGCTCGGTTATTCGCCCGAGGAGCTGCGGGGAACGACCTGGCAGGCGCTGACCCCCGAGGAGGACATCGGCGGCGCTCAGGCGCGCATGGCGCCGCTGCTCAGTGGCCAGGCCAGTGCTGCCCGGTTCGAGAAGCGGTACCTGCACAAGGATGGCTCGACGGTCTGGGCCGACGTCAGCATCGCACTGCAGCGCGACGACAAAGGGCAGCCGCAACACTTCATCTCGACGGTGGTGAACATCTCCGAGCGCAAGCGCACGGAGCAGGCGCTGCGTGACAGTGAGGAGCGGCTGCGGCTGGCGCTGGCTGCCGGCCGGCAGGGGCTGTACGACCTGAACCTGGAGACCGGTGAAGCGCTGGTCAGTCCGGAGTACGCCACCATGCTCGGACACGACCCGCGGACCTTCCGCGAAACCCATGAGGGGTGGCGCGAACGGCTGCACCCTGACGACCGTGCGCGCGTGCTCAAGGCGCTGAACGGGTACCTCGCGGGGGAGCTGGCGAGTTATCGGGAGGAGTTCCGGCTGCGGACCCGGGAGGGTGGCTGGAAGTGGCTTCTGTCGCTGGGCGAGATCGAGGCGTGGTCTGCCGATGGCCGGCCGTTGCGCATGCTGGGGACCCACACCGACATCGATGCGCTCAAGGCGGCCGAGGCGGCGCTGAGGGAAGTCAATGCCACCCTGGAGGCACGCGTTGCCGAGCGCACGGCCGAACTGAGCGCGGCCAACCGGGAGCTGGAGACCTTTGCCTACGCCGTCTCGCACGACCTGCGTGCTCCATTGCGGGCGCTGAGCGGCTTCTCGCAGGCGCTTCGGGAGGAATACGGGGAACAGCTCCAGGGTCAGGCCGGCGGCGCCTATCTGGACCGGATCAACCAGGCGGCAACGAAGATGGGGGAACTCATCGCGGGCATCCTGGCGCTCTCGCGCAGCACCCAAGGTGAACTGCGTCATGACCGGGTGGACATTTCCGCCCTGGCGCGGCAGCGATTGTCCGAACTGGCGGAGGAGACCGGACGGCGGGTGCGCTGGGAGGTCCAGGACGGACTGGCCGTGGATGGTGACGAACGCATGCTGTCTTCGGTGTTGACCAACCTGATCGACAACGCCTGGAAGTACACGGGTTCAACCGAGTCGCCGCTCATTCGGGTTCATTCGGGCGAGGTCGGGGGATTGCGTGGCTTCTGTGTGACGGACAACGGGGCGGGCTTCGACATGAAGCATGCCCAGCGCCTATTCAAGCCGTTTCAGCGCCTGCATCGAGACGACCAGTTTCCCGGGATCGGCATCGGCCTGGCCACCGTGCAGCGCATCGTGCAACGCCATGGCGGGGACATCACTGCGTGCGCGGCGCCCGGCGAGGGGGCATCGTTTTGCGTTGGTCTGCCGGCGGCGAATCCCTGGGCTCAGGCGTAGGCGATCCGCGCGCGCGTGTGGGTGGAGGCCTCGGCCAGTGCAGTTTCGGCTCGCTGGATCAGGTACTGGTAGTCGGGATGCCGGTCAAACTCGGCGATGCCGATGGCCACGGTCGATTGCACCGGTGTCCAGCTGCCCTGCAGGTTGCCCGACTGCAGGGCATTGCGCAGCTCTTCGGAGATGGCGTTGGCCAGTTGGGTGGCCCTGCTGCGGTCGCATTCCACGGCGACCATCAGGAAACGCTGCTCGTCGAACCGGAACAGATGGTCGCTGGTGCGGGCGCAGTCCACCAGCGTGTTGACCGCCACCTGCAGCAGTCGGCTGCGTGAGCCGGTGGCCGGCAGTCCCTGGAAGCCCGGGAGCTGCACCTCGATGAGCAACAGGCTGCAGGGGCGGCCGCTGCGCTGGTGGGTTTGCATCACATTGGCCAGGATGGCCGGCAGATAGCGCCTGTCGGGCAGTTGGGTTTCCACATCCACGCCATCGTCCTGACTCCCGACGCGGTCGAACAGCTCGTTGAGCTTGAACCGGATGAGGTCGAGAAGCTGCTTGATGGCGGACACGGCCGCATCGATCTTTTGCCGGTCCTTGGTGGTGGCCTCGACCAGCCGGGGCAGCAGGACCTGGTCCATGGTCTCGACGGATTCCAGCAGCGAGTGCAACTCGTCCGACGGGCCAAACAGGATGGTGCCCTTGTTGTGCAACCAGATACCGAACTCGGACTCGCGCAAACAGCCCGGGCTCTGTGGCGGGTGCGGCGACCAGAAACGCATCAGGAGGTCCTCGGCCCACTCTGACAGGGCGGCGCGTTGCCGGGCCTTCTCGAACGACGCGCTGCGCTTCTGCGCGATCAGTCGGTAGGCCTCATCGTTGCGCACCACGTTCTGGGCGTCGTGGAAGTACGCCTGGTTCATCAGTCCGTCGGCCAGGTGAAGCAGATCGGAAACGTAGACCAGCGCCAGCAGGCGGTCGGAGGGGTCGAGCGGGGCGAAGTCGATGCGGCGGCGAATGCCCCGCTTGAGAATCCGGATGCCGGCCGGGATCAGGTCGATGGGCAGGCGGATCCGCGCGTGGACGACGCCGACCTCGATCTGGCGCCGGATGGCCTGCAGGGGATCCCGTTCCACCTCGAAGAGTTCGGTCATCCACATGCGCATCGAGGCACGCAGCCGTGTCTGCACGCGCTCCTGGTCCAGAAAGCGGTTCGCCCGTTCGCTGCGCGTCATGCGTTCGTAGAACTCTTCGGTCAACGTCTCTGCGCCGTCTTTCACTACCTGGGACACGGCCTGGCGCACGTTCAGGGGTGTCGCTGTCATCAGGTCCTGCCAGGCGCGCACTGCGTCGTGTTCCATGGCGTCGGATGGGGCGAGCGGGAAATTTGATTTGATTGTGGTTATCACCTGAATCACCGGAAGAAGACGCGAGCAGGCACTCTACACAGGCAGTGGACTGCCAATGTGAATTACCCCAGGGGGCTCCGTGACCGTTGTGCCGGGTGGTGCGCTGGTGGCCTCTCGACCGAGCAAAAGAAGAAAAGGAACCGTTCGCATCGACCGAGGCAAGGTGAACAAATGCGAAGCGCGGCAAGCGCGCTCATTCAGGCGCTCAGCACGCCGGAAGCTGTCCGCTCGCAGGGGAGCTGCACATCAAACACGAAAAATCTGCAAGGGGAAAACGAGACGTGTTCGTGTTTGCCCTGTTGAACGGCATGCCATTCGTGTTGCGGGTCAGCGACAACAGGGTCCGGGAGGACGAATGATCGGCAGTGCGTAGGCATCGCGGCGATGCCCGGGTGACGCCTCAGCCGATCAGTGGGCGTTGGCGACCGGCGAGGGTTCGGCAACGCTGAGGGGAACGCGCCGGGCGCCGTTGAAGCGGGTTTGCCAATAGGCCTGGCGCATGTCTTCGACGCGAACGGCGCCACCGCTCCGAGGCGCGTGGATGAACTTCCCCTCGCCGACGTAGATGCCTACGTGGCTGAAGGCGCGTCGCATGGTGTCGAAAAACACAAGGTCGCCCGGCTTGAGTTCGCTCCGGTCGATTTTTTCTGTGGCTTGTGCCTGTTCGTTGGCGCGCCTGGGAAGCACCTTGCCCACCGATTGCTCGAACACTGCGCGGACCAGTCCGCTGCAATCGAAGCCGGACTCGGCGCTGCTGCCACCGTAGCGATAGGGAACACCGAGGAAGCCCATGGCATTCATGACCAGATCGGATGCCTTTTCACCGACATCGCTTCGGGCCTGCTTGATCTGGGAGCCCAACCGGGCAATGACGCCGGGTTCTTCCAGGGCTTGCGGGACGACGTCGCTGCCCATTTCCGCCGGTGGTGCCGCGTGCGCCAAGGCGCAGGCCAGGGAAAGGCAGAGGACAGGGGCAAACCGCATCGGGCCAGCTTATTCGCTCACAACTCCCAAGTCAAGCGAAGTTATGCGGATAGAGCATTGATTTGCTTGAATATTTGTCAAAGTTCACCTTGAAAAGCCATGTCCATCGCCTCCACTCGAGTGTGATCACCGTTCAGTCGGGCAAAAGTGCTGCCTTCATTTGGACAAGCGACAGCTCGATGATCGGTGTTAACAATATTGAACTCTGTTCATATAATTTCTGATCGTTTGGAGTTGCCCGCCATGCCCGTCAGTTTTGATGTCATCACGCCCGTACCATCACCGGAGCAGCTCCAGTTGCAAGCCCAGCGTCAGTCGGATCGCCGACGACGGCAGCAGCGCTTGAGTGACGAGCGCCGCCAGCAATTGCTCGACACCGCATGGCTGCTTTGGCAGGAGGTGGGTGCAGCGGGTTTCAATATGCGTCAGCTCGGCCATCGGGCCGGGTATACCGCCGGAGCGCTGTACGCCTATTTCCCTGGTCGAGACGCCATCCTTTCGGCTTTGCAGCAAAGGGTCGTCCTTGAGTTGGGCGCCCGGGTGAGCGAGGTCAAGGCACCGAAGACGCGGCGGGACAACGCGACGCCGGCGCACGGTCCGGCGGTGCTGGCGCGGGGCTTGTTCATCGACCGGTCGCTGGCCTGGTGGTCATGCCTGGCCGGTGACGCCCAACGCCTTCAGCTGGTGCTTCATGGCGGGCATGGTCTTGAAGACAGCGAAGGGCTGGGTGCCGGGTCTGCGTCGCGGCTTCTGGCAAGACTGGCAGACGCTTTGCAGCCCTGCCTGGAAGCCCTGAACGCCAGCGGATTGCCCGCGGATGTGGCGCAGCAGGTCCACGATGAGGTCTTGGCATATGGCCTGGGCCTGCTGGTGCTGCAGGGTCCCGGGCGCACCGGGGGCAGGGCGGCGCTTGAAACGCGTTTCGTGCAGAGCCTGCATCGTTGGCTGGACGTGGCGCTCGCCTCGGCGCTTGCCGGCGCTGCGGGTGATCCGGGACAGGGGGACCTGTTCGGCAATGGATGATTTGTCAGAATGGCGGTCTGTTTGGCTGTGGCGCCTCGTTGGCGCTCAACATAAGGATCTCCATGCTGCTCGACGTTTCCGAATCCCAACTTGTTCTGGTGGACTATCAGGAGCGTCTGATGCCAGCCATCGCCGAGCACCAAGTCGTGCTGGCAAACGCCCGTCGGCTGGCGCGGGCGGCGCACCGGCTGGGTGTGCCGGTCTGGGGTACCGAGCAGAACCCGGCCAAACTGGGGCAAAACGACCCTGAATTGCGCGCGTTGTGCCAGCGAACGGTCACCAAGATGGCGTTCAGTGCGGTCGAGGAGGGGTTGCTTGATTGCCTGCGTCCACCCGCCAGACCGACGCCGGGCAATGCGCGCAGCCTGCCCAGGCATCTGCAAAAGGCCCAGGCCCCGACGGTCGAACGTTCGATGGCGGTGCTGGCCGGCTGCGAGGCCCACGTCTGCCTGCTCCAGACCGCTCTGGAGCTGGTCGAGCAGGAGGTGGATGTCTGGGTGGTGACCGACGCCTGCGGGTCCCGCACGGAACGCAACCGTGATGCCGCGTTCGACCGGCTGGCCGGGGCGGGCTGCGAACTGGTGACCACCGAGATGGTGCTGTTCGAATGGATGCGCTCTGCCGAGCACCCCGCATTCCGGGACGTTCAGGCCCTGATCAAATAACCATCCGAAAAGCGGCCGTGTTGGCCGGGTGCGCTGTCTGTGCGGTGGCCCCGGCGGCCGGTGGTGTCAGAATCTCGCAAGTCTGAGATTCATAATTATGAATTCAGTTTTTCCAGCATGCAGGAGACTCCCATGAGCAATCCGCAAGGCTATGCAGCCTTTCATCAGCGCTCGATCAATGATCGTGACGCCTTCTGGGCCGAGCAGGCCCAACTGGTGGACTGGCACAAGCCGTTTGATCGCGTCTGCAACTACGACAAGCCGCCGTTTGCGCGCTGGTTCGAGGGTGGACTGACCAACTTGTGCCACAACGCGGTCGACCGCCATCTCAAGGATCGGCCCGACCAGAATGCGCTGATCTTCGTGTCGACCGAGACCGACACGGAGAAGACCTACAGCTTCCGGGAGTTGCACGCCGAGGTGCAGCGCATGGCCGCGATCCTGAAGGCACAAGGCGTGAAGAAGGGCGATCGCGTCCTGATCTACATGCCGATGATTCCCGAGGCGGCTTTCGCGATGCTCGCCTGTGTGCGCATTGGCGCCATCCACTCGGTGGTGTTTGGCGGGTTCGCAAGCCACTCGCTGGCCAGCCGGATCGAGGATGCCTCGCCGCTGGTGATCGTCAGTGCCGATGCCGGCTCGCGCGGTGGCAAGGTGGTCGAATACAAGCCGCTGCTGGATGAGGCGATCAGGCTGTCGGCCCACAAGCCTTCGTCTGTCGTGATGGTCAATCGTGGCCTTGCCGCATTCGCACCGGTTGCCGGCAGGGATGTCGACTATGCCGCCGAACGCGCCAAGGTGCTCGATACCGTCGTGCCCTGCGAGTGGGTCGAGTCCACCCATCCAAGCTACACGCTCTACACCAGCGGCACCACCGGCAAGCCCAAGGGTGTGCAGCGCGACACCGGTGGCTACACCGTGGCGCTGGCCGCTTCGATGAAGCACATCTACATGGGCGAGCCGGGCGAGACCTATTTCTCCACCAGCGACATCGGCTGGGTGGTGGGTCACAGCTACATCATCTACGGGCCGCTGGTGGGTGGCATGGCGACCATCATGTACGAGGGCCTGCCGATCCGTCCGGACGCCGGGATCTGGTGGAGCCTGGTCGAGAAGTACAAGGTCTCGGTCATGTTCTCGGCGCCGACGGCGGTGCGCGTGCTCAAGAAATACGACCCGTCCTTCATCAAGAAGTACGACCTGTCGTCGCTGAAAGCGCTGTTCCTGGCCGGTGAGCCGCTGGACGAGCCGACCGCCAAGTGGATTTCCGACGAACTGGGCAAGCCCATCGTCGACAACTACTGGCAGACCGAAACCGGCTGGCCGATCCTGGCGATCTGCAATGGCGTCGAGAAGGCGCCCAGCAAGTTCGGTTCGCCTGGCAAGGCGGTCTATGGTTACGACGTCAAGCTGATCGACGAAACCACCGCCGAGGAAATCACCGAGCCGAACAAGAAGGGCGTGATCGCGGTCGATGGTCCGCTGCCGCCCGGTTGCCTGCAGACCATCTGGGGCGACGACGAGCGCTACGTCAAGACCTACTGGTCGAGCATCCACAACCGGGTGATGTACAGCACCTTCGACTGGGGCGTGAAGGATGCGGACGGCTATTTCTTCATCCTGGGCCGCACCGACGACGTGATCAACGTGGCCGGCCACCGGCTGGGTACCCGCGAGATCGAGGAGAGCATCTCCAGCCACCCCAAGGTGGCCGAGGTGGCGGTGGTCGGTGTGGCCGACCAGCTCAAAGGGCAGGTGGCGATGGCGTTCGCGGTGCTCAAGGACGCGTCTCTGCTGGGTGACGAGGCGGCCCTGATCAAGCTCGAGGGCGAGGTCATGAAGGTCGTGGACGAACAGCTCGGGGCGGTGGCAAGGCCCTCGCGCGTGCGTTTCGTCAACGTACTGCCCAAGACCCGCTCCGGCAAGCTGCTGCGCCGTGCCATCCAGGCGGTCTGCGAAGGTCGTGATCCGGGTGACCTGACCACCATGGATGATCCTGCTGCGTTGCAGCAGATTAAGGATCTGCAGGGCTGATTCCAGCCGATTCACGTTGAGGACGGCGCCTGCGGGCGCCGTTTCCATTGCGGCGGCCGGGTGCACAATGGACGCTTGCAGCGTGCAACTCGCTATGATCTGCGCACAAATTGGCTTCGGCCGGGTTCGCCATGGAACAGATGATTGAGGCCGACGATGCCGTCGGAAAGAGCCGGGTGTTCGAGCTGGCCGCCGAGTTGTTCGGTGTGCTGGCTACGCCGATGCGGCTGCGGATCCTGAGCGCACTGTGCGACACGGAGAAGTCGGTGTCCCAGCTGTTGCAGGAAATCCAGACCACCCAGCCCAACCTGTCCCAGCACCTGAACCTTCTGTATCGCGCGGGCGTTCTGGCCAAGCGCAAGGAGGGAACCCAGGTGATCTACCGCGTCCAGAGCGAGAAAGCGGTGACCCTGTGCCGGGTGGTCTGCACACAGATCGCCCATGAGCTCGATGCGCCCAGCGCCGTGCCTGCTTCCGAGCGCCTGTCTCCCCGCAACGGCGCTTGATCCCAAAAGCTGACGGAATCCTGTCACTTCGCATCGGAGCAACAGCTCCGCCGGTCGTCCGATCAAGTGGGCCTTCCCGGTCGAATTCCATTGCTATTACACCGGCTGCAGTGGCAAAATCTCGGGTTGCAGTCAGGTCCTTCCACAGTCACTGTCGCATCCGCCAATCGGTTCAGCCGTGTCGCGGAAGGTTGTTTTAACCAGCTAATGTTTCCCTGAGGGAAACGGAGGTCAGCGGATCAATGAGCGAGACAAGCAGCGTCTACGTTGCCTACAAGGGCAACTCGTATCTCTTCGGGGGCAACGCCCCTTACGTCGAAGAGATGTATGAAAAATACCTGGAGAACCCGGGTAGCGTGCCCGACAACTGGCGCGACTACTTCGACGCGCTGCAGCATGTTCCGGCCGCCGATGGCACGGACGCTCGCGATGTTCCCCACCAGCCCGTCATCAACGCGTTTGCCGAACTGGCCAAGCAGGGTGCCGCACGTGCCATCCAGCCCACCGGTGCCGATTCCGAGCTCGGCCGCAAGCGTGTGGCTGTCCAGCAGCTGATCGCCGCCTACCGCAATGTCGGCTCCCGCTGGGCCGACCTCGATCCGCTCAAGCGCACCGAGCGCGACCATATCCCCGAGCTGGATCCGGCGTTCTACGGCTTTACCGACGCCGACTACGAGACGGTGTTCAACACCAGTAACACCTTCTTCGGCAAGGAAGTGATGACCCTGCGCGAGCTGCTGAACGCGCTGCGCGAGACGTACTGCGGCACCGTCGGTGCCGAGTACATGTTCATCACCGACCAGAACCAGAAGCGCTGGTGGCAGGAGAAGCTCGAATCCATCCGCTCCAAGCCGTCGTTCAACGCCGAGAAGAAAAAGCACATCCTCGATCGCCTGACCGCCGCAGAAGGTCTTGAGCGTTTCCTCCACACCAAATACGTGGGCCAGAAGCGTTTTTCGCTCGAAGGTGGCGAGAGCTTCATTGCCGCCATGGACGAACTGATCCAGCAGGCCGGCGCTCAGGGCGTGCAGGAAATCGTGATCGGCATGGCCCACCGCGGCCGCCTGAACGTGCTGGTCAACACCCTGGGCAAGATGCCCAAGGACCTGTTCGCCGAGTTCGATCACACCGCCCCCGAAGACCTGCCCGCCGGTGACGTGAAATACCACCAGGGCTTCAGCTCCGACGTGACCACCATCGGTGGCCCGGTCCACCTGTCGCTGGCGTTCAACCCCTCGCACCTGGAAATCGTGAACCCGGTGGTCGAAGGGTCGGTGCGGGCCCGCATGGACCGTCGCGGTGACGTCCACGGCAAGCAGGTGCTGCCCGTGCTGGTGCACGGTGACGCCGCTTTTGCCGGTCAGGGTGTCAACCAGGAAACGCTGGCGCTGGCCCAGACCCGTGGCTACACCACCGGCGGCACGGTGCACCTGATCATCAACAACCAGATCGGCTTCACCACGTCCGACCCACGCGACCTGCGCTCCACGCTGTATTGCACCGACATCGTCAAGGGCGTCGAGTCGCCGGTGCTGCACGTCAACGGGGACGATCCGGAAGCCGTCGTGCTGGCCACCCAGCTCGCGCTGGAATACCGCATGGCCTTCCGCAAGGACGTGGTCGTGGACATCATCTGCTTCCGCAAGCTGGGCCACAACGAGCAGGACACCCCGAGCCTGACCCAGCCGCTGATGTACAAGAAGATTGCCCAGCACCCCGGCACGCGCAAGCTCTACGCCGACAAGCTGGCCGCGCAAGGCCTGGGCGAGACCCTGGGCGACGACATGGTCAAGGGCTACCGCGCCGCCATGGACGCCGGCAAGCACACGGTCGATCCGGTGCTGACCAACTTCAAGAGCAAGTACGCGGTCGACTGGTCGCCCTTCCTGGGCAAGAAGTGGACCGACGCTGCCGACACGGCGATCCCGCTGGCCGAGTGGAAGCGTCTGGCCGAAAAGATCACCACGATTCCCGCCTCCGTGACGCCGCACCAACTGGTCAAGAAGGTGTACGACGACCGCGCGGCCATGGGCCGTGGCGACGTCAATGTGGACTGGGGCATGGGCGAGCACATGGCTTTTGCCTCGCTGGTCGCGTCGGGCTATCCGGTGCGTCTGTCCGGTGAAGACTGCGGCCGCGGCACGTTCACCCACCGTCACGCGGTGATCCACGACCAGAACCGCGAGAAGTGGGACGTGGGCACCTATGTGCCGCTGCAGAACGTGGGCGAAGGCCAGGCGCCGTTTGTCGTGATCGACTCCATCCTGTCCGAAGAGGCGGTGCTGGGCTTCGAATACGGTTACGCCGGTTCCGACCCGAACACGCTGGTGATCTGGGAAGCCCAGTTCGGCGACTTCGCCAACGGCGCCCAGGTGGTGATCGACCAGTTCATCGCCTCCGGCGAAGTGAAGTGGGGTCGTGCCAACGGCCTGACGCTGATGCTGCCGCACGGTTACGAAGGCCAGGGCCCCGAGCACAGCTCGGCCCGTGTCGAGCGCTTCATGCAGCTGGCGGCCGACACCAACATGCAGATCGTGCAGCCGACCACGGCCAGCCAGATTTTCCATGTGCTGCGTCGTCAGATGGTGCGCAACCTGCGCAAGCCGCTGGTGATCTTCACGCCCAAGTCCCTGCTGCGCAACAAGGATGCGACCTCGCCGCTGTCCGAGTTCACCAAGGGCGGTTTCCAGACCGTGATCCCCGAGAACAACGAGGCAGTGATCAAGAAGGCCGACAAGGTCAAGCGCGTGATCTGCTGCTCGGGCAAGGTCTACTACGACCTGGTCAAGAAGCGTGAAGAGAAGGGTGCCGACGACGTGGCCATTCTGCGTGTCGAGCAGCTGTATCCGTTCCCGCACAAGGCCTTTGCCGCCGAGCTCAAGAAGTACCCCAACGCCACCGACATCGTGTGGTGCCAGGACGAGCCGCAGAACCAGGGCGCCTGGTTCTTCGTGCAGCACCAGGTGCACGAGAACATGCTCGACGGACAGAAGCTCGGTTATGCCGGTCGTGCGGCCTCGGCTTCGCCGGCCGTGGGTTACGCGCACCTGCACCAGGACCAGCAGAAGGCGCTCATCGAGGCCGCCTTCGCCAAGCTCAAGGGCTTCATCCTCACCAAATAAATCGTTCCGGCGTCTGTGAGCCCCGCGCCCCGGCTTGCCGCCGGGGCTGCACTCGGGTCGCGCCCCTCGAAACCATCAAGGTAGAACACACATGGCAATCGTAGAAGTCAAGGTTCCGCAGCTCTCCGAATCCGTGGCCGAAGCCACGCTGCTGCAGTGGAAGAAAAAAGCCGGTGAAGCCGTCACCGCCGACGAAATCCTGATCGAGATCGAGACCGACAAGGTCGTGCTCGAATGTCCGGCGCCCGCCAGCGGCGTGCTGGTCGAGATCGTGCAGGGCGACGGTGCGACCGTCGCCGCCGATCAGTTGATCGCCAAGATCGACACCGCCGCCGTGGCCGGCGCTGCCGCTCCGGCCGCCGCCCCGGCACCGGCTGCCGCCGCACCCGCTCCGGTGGCTGCTGCCCCGGCCGCCGCGGCCGCGGCTTCCTCCGCCAAGGCTGGCGTGGCGATGCCTGCCGCCGCCAAGCTGATGGCCGACGCCGGCATGGCGCCGGGCTCCGTGGCCGGTACCGGCAAGGACGGCCGCGTCACCAAGGGCGACGTGCTGGCCGCCGCCAGCGCTCCCAAGGCGGCTGCTCCCGCTGTGGCCATCCCCACCGGCGCACCGACCAAGGTGCTGCCGCAGGTCGCCACCGTGGCGCCGGACCTGGGTGACCGTCCGGAAGAGCGTGTGCCGATGACCCGTCTGCGCGCCCGCGTGGCCGAGCGTCTGCTGCAGTCGCAGTCGACCAACGCCATCCTGACGACCTTCAACGAAATCAACATGGCCCCGGTCATGGAGATGCGCAAGAAGTTCCAGGAGAAGTTCGAGAAGGAACACGGCGTCAAGCTGGGCTTCATGAGCTTCTTCGTGAAGGCGGCCGTGCACGCCCTCAAGAAGTTCCCGATCCTCAACGCTTCGGTCGACGGCAACGACATCGTCTACCACGGCTACTTCGATATCGGTATCGCCGTCGGTTCGCCGCGCGGTCTGGTGGTGCCTATCCTGCGCAACGCTGACCAGATGAGCTTCGCCGACATCGAGAAGAAGATCGCCGAATTCGGCCAGAAGGCCAAGGATGGCAAGCTGGGCATCGACGACATGACCGGTGGCACGTTCTCGATCTCCAATGGCGGCACCTTCGGCTCGATGATGTCCACTCCCATCATCAACCCGCCCCAGTCCGCCATCCTGGGCGTGCACGCCACCAAGGACCGCGCCATGGTCGAAAACGGCCAGGTCGTGGTGCGCCCGATGAACTACTTCGCCATGTCCTACGACCACCGCATCATCGACGGCCGCGAAGCCGTGCTGGGTCTGGTGGCCATGAAGGAAGCGCTGGAAGACCCGGCCCGTCTCCTCTTCGACATCTGATCGAACAGTGAAATTGCAGACGCCCCTTCGGGGGCGTTTGTCCAACCCCATTCAGGATAAGAAATCATGTCCCAAGCATTTGACGTCGTCGTGATCGGCGGCGGCCCCGGTGGCTACATCGCCGCCATCCGCGCAGCCCAGCTGGGCTTCAAGGTCGCGTGCATCGACGAGTGGAAGAACGCCGCCGGCGGCCCCGCGCCCGGCGGTACCTGCACCAACGTCGGCTGCATCCCGTCCAAGGCCCTGCTGCAGTCGTCCGAGCACTTCGACCACGCCAACCACCACTTCGCCGAGCACGGCATCAGCACCGGCAAGGTGACGATGGATGTGGCCAAGATGATCGCCCGCAAGGACGGCGTCGTGAAGCAGAACAACGACGGCATCCTCTACCTGTTCAAGAAGAACAAGGTGACCTTCTTCCACGGCCGCGGCTCGTTTGTCGCCGCCGCCGATGGCGGTTACCAGATCAAAGTGGCCGGCGCCGCCGAAGAGGTCATCAGTGGCAAGCAGGTCATCGTCGCCACCGGTTCCAATGCCCGCCAACTGCCGGGTGCCGAGTTCGACGAAGTCAACATCCTGTCCAACGACGGCGCGCTGCGCGTGGGCGCTGTGCCCAAGAAGCTGGGGGTGATCGGCTCGGGCGTGATCGGTCTGGAAATGGGCTCGGTCTGGCGCCGCCTCGGTGCCGAAGTCACCATCCTGGAAGCACTGCCGACCTTCCTGGGTGCCGCCGACGAAGGCGTGGCCAAGGAAGCGCTGAAGGTCTTCACCAAGCAGGGCCTGAAGATCGAGCTGGGCGTGAAGATCAGCGAGATCAAGAACGGCAAGAAGGGCGTCTCGGTGGCCTACGCCAACGCCAAGGGCGAGGCGGTGTCGCTGGACGTGGACAAGCTGATCGTCTCGATCGGCCGCGTGCCCAACACCATCGGCCTGAATGCCGAGGCCGTGGGCCTGGCGCTCGACGAGCGCGGTGCCATCGTGGTGGATGCCGATTGCAAGACCAACCTGCCCGGCGTCTGGGCGGTGGGCGACGTGGTGCGTGGCCCGATGCTGGCGCACAAGGCGGAGGAAGAGGGTGTGGCGGTGGCCGAGCGCATGGCCGGTCAGCATGGCCACGTCAACTTCGCCACCATTCCCTGGGTCATCTACACCAGCCCGGAAATCGCCTGGGTCGGCCGCACCGAGCAGCAGCTCAAGGCCGACGGCGTGGCCTACAAAGCCGGCCAGTTCCCGTTCCTGGCCAATGGCCGTGCCCGCGCGCTGGGTGACACCACCGGTTTCGTCAAGATCCTGGCCGACGCCAAGACGGACGAGATCCTGGGCGTGCACATCATCGGTCCGATGGCTTCCGAACTGATCGCCGAAGCCGTGATGGCCATGGAGTTCAAGGCCTCGGCCGAAGACATTGCCCGCATCTGCCATGCCCACCCGTCGCTCTCCGAGTCGACCAAGGAGGCCGCACTGGCGGTGGACAAGCGCACGCTGAACTTCTGACGCAGGTTCGCTCTTGTCGGTCCGCAGCACCTACGAAGCCGAGCTCCAGCAGCGCGGCTACACCACCGACCCCGCCCAGCAGCGTGCCATCGACGCGCTGGAGCGGTGCGCCCTCGAGTGGACGAACTACAAGCAGAAGCGCTCGAACGCGCTGAAGAAGATGTTCGTCCACCCGGAGATCCCGCGCGGGGTCTACATGTTCGGCGGGGTGGGGCGCGGCAAGAGCTTCCTGATGGACTGCTTCTTCAACGCGGTCCCGATCAAGCGAAAGACGCGGCTGCACTTTCACGAATTCATGCGCGAAGTGCACCGCGAACTGCGCGAACTGCAAGGCACGGTCAATCCCCTGGACGCGCTGGGCGAGCGCATCGCCCAGCGCTACAAGCTGATCTGTTTCGACGAGTTCCACGTGGCGGACGTGACCGACGCCATGATCCTGCACCGTCTGCTGGACGCATTGTTCAAGGCGGGCGTGGGCTTCGTCACCACCTCCAACTTCCACCCCGACGGGCTGTATCCCAACGGCCTGCACCGTGACCGCATCCTGCCGGCCATCGAGCTGCTCAAGCAGAAGCTGGAAGTGATCAACGTCGACAACGGCACCGACTACCGCCAACGCACGCTGACCCACATCGAGCTGTATCACACGCCGCTGGGCGACGCCGCCGAGGCGGCGATGAACAGGACCTTCGGCGAGCTGGCCGAGGCGCATGACGAAGACCCGGTGCTGCACATCGAGTCGCGGGAGATCAGTGCAGTGCGTCGCGCGGGCGGGGTGATCTGGTTCGATTTCCGAACGCTCTGTGGCGGACCGCGTTCGCAAAACGACTATCTGGAAATCGCGACCCAGTTCCACACCTTGATGCTGTCCAATGTGCCGCAGATGGCGGTGCGTCAGGCGTCGGAGGCGCGTCGCTTCACCTGGCTGATCGATGTGTTGTACGACCGGCGCGTCAAGCTGGTGATGTCGGCGGCCGTACCGCCCGAACTGCTCTACACCGACGGCCCGATGTCACACGAGTTCCCCCGGACGGTGTCCCGTTTGGGAGAAATGCAGTCGGCGGAATATCTCGCGCTGGAGCACCGGACGGTCGACACCGGCCTGACCTGAGTCTTCAGGTCAGCGGATCGATCTTGACGATCACCAGGGACAGGTTGTCGCCCATGCCCTTGGCCCGCGAGCGCGCTTTTTGGATCAGGAACTCGCAGGCTTCGCGCGGCGAAAGCATGGCCACCGTGCTGGCCAGCTCGTCCGGGGTGAAGTAATGCCAGACGCCGTCGCTGCAGGCCATGATCGCATCGCCCGGTGTCAGGGGCTGTGTCACATGGATGTCCACCGGCGGATCGTTGTCGGTGCCCAGACAGCCCATCAGGATGTTCGAATGCGGGTGGTCCAGCGCCTCTTCCTCGCTGATCTCGCCCTGGTTCACCAGCGTCTGAACGTAGGAGTGGTCCATGGTGCGGAACACCATGCGTCCGTTGCGGAAGTGGTAGATCCGCGAGTCGCCCGCGTGGATCCAGTGGCTGGTGCCGTTGGGTGACAGCAGGAAGGCCGCAATGGTGCTGTGGGGCTCCTGCTCGGCTGACACGGCGGTCAGCTTGATCACCAGATGAGACTCTTCGACGACCTGTCGCAGCATGGCCGAGGCATCGTCGCTGTCGGGGTCGTAGCGTTCGAACAGTTGCCGGGAGGTCAGCATGACCTGATCGGACGCCTTGCGGCCACCGCTGCGGCCACCCATCCCGTCTGCGATCACCGCGAGCAGACAGCCACTCTCACGCGGATGGTGCAACAGGCAGACCTGGTCCTGCTGGTAGTCGCGGTCGCCCCGATGAATCCCGGTGGACGCGTGGATGCGGAAGCCTTTGCTCATGTGCGGATGTCTTGCGACATAAGTGTTACGTCAGGCAAGCCGATGATCGTACCCGCATATTCCGGCACGGGCGCCCGTGTGTCAGCAAAAGGGAACATGCTGATGTGAGGCGCATCTCACCAGAGTTTCCACCACGCGCCGCCTTTGCCGCTTCCGTTGCCCAGGTAAGCGCTTTGCGGGTAGTTGGTCTTGAGCACCCGTTGCGCATCGTCGCGCAGCTGTGTCATGCCCAGTGCATCGTAGCTGCGCACCAGGATTGCCAAGGCCTCCTCAAGCGCAGGTGCCTTGGGGTAATCGGTCAACGCGGCCTGTGCACGGTTGATCGCTGCCAGGTAGGCCTCGCGTTCGAGGTAATAGCGGGCCACATGCACCTCGTACTGCGCCAGCGAGTTCACGATGTGTGCCATCCGCGCGCGCGCATCGGGTGCGTAGCGCGAGTCAGGAAACCGGTTGACCACCTCGCTCAGGGCTTCAAAGGACTCCTTGGCGGCTTTCTGGTCGCGTTCGGAAAGGTCCTGCTGTGCCAGCGAACCAAACAACCCGAGGTTGTCGTTGAAGCTGACCAGCCCCTTGAGATACAGGGCGTAATCCATCGCCGGGCTGGCCGGGTGAAGCCGCATGAAGCGGTCCAGCGAAGCGAGGGCTTGGGCCTGCTCGCCCGACTTGTACTGTGCGTAGGCTTTCTCAAGCTGCGCCTGTTGCGCCAGTGGCGTGCCGGCGGCGCGGCCTTCGAGCTTTTCGTAAAGCTCAGCGGCTTTTTCGTAGGCGCCCGAGTCGCGCTCGTCACGGGCTTCGCTGAGCAGCTTGTTGGGGCTCCAGTCCTTGGTCGGGTCGGGTGCGGGAGTCGAGCTGCATGCCGAAACCGCCAGCAGCACAGCGCTCGCGCACAAGGACAAGGCCGATAATCTCGAACGACGATTCACACGCTGACCTTCACAACAGGAACACCGGATTGGCTGCAGAAATTATATCGGGGGGGGGTCTGGAAACGGCGCTGGAAGCGGAAGCCGATTTGGGGGATGCAGCCCCTGAAGTGGAGATTCGCCTCTGCGAAGTTCCTTCCTCGATGCACGGCTGGCGCATCGACAAGACGCTGGCGGCGCTGGTTCCAGAGTTCTCCCGCTCCTACCTGCAGCAGTTGATGGCCGACGGGGCGGTGCAGTTCCGGGGTGGCGATGTGCGCAAGCCTTCCGCCCGGGTGTCGGCCGGCGACTCGTTGCGCGTCGAGTTGCGGCCCACTCAGCAGGCCATGGCCTTTGTTGCGCAACCGATGGCGCTGGACGTCGTCTTCGAGGACGATGACCTGCTCGTGATCAACAAGCCTGCCGGCCTGGTGGTGCATCCGGCGGCAGGTCACTGGAGCGGAACCTTGCTCAATGGCCTGCTGGCGCATCACGCTGGTGCTGCGGCGTTGCCGCGCGCCGGCATCGTGCACCGGCTGGACAAGGACACCTCGGGCCTGATGCTCGTGGGCAAGACGCTGCCGGCGGTGACTGCGCTCGTGCGCGACATCGGCGCGCGCGACGTGCAGCGCCGCTACCTCGCGCTGGCCTGGGGCGACGTGCCGGAAGCGGTGCGCATCGAGGAGCCCATCGGCCGTGACCCACGGTCACGCCTGCGCATGGCGGTGGTGCCAGCGGGGCGCGGCGGCCGCGAGGCGCGCACGGATGTCGGGTGTGTCGCACAACGCGACGGCGTGAGCGCGTTGTTCTGCAAGCTGCACACCGGCCGCACGCACCAGATCCGCGTGCACCTGTCGTGCAAGGGCTGGCCGCTCGTCGCCGACACGCTGTACGGCGGCCGGCCGGCCC
>JAEUOT010000027.1 GCA_016790705.1 Hydrogenophaga sp. | reverse complement strand
CATTCACCACTTCGATGCCCGCAGCCTTGTTCTGATCAGCGCCCTGGTCGTGCCGGCCAGCGCGGCTTGGGCGCAGGACAAGCCCGCCACCGACAGTGCGACCGACCCGTCCCTGGTCGCCGCCTTTGCCAAGGCCGATCTGGATGGCAACGGAAAACTCACCAAGACGGAGGTGGCCAGCCTGCCCGCCGCAGCCAAACAGTTCGCCAAGCTGGACAAGGACGGCGATGGCGCCTTGTCCCAGGCCGAGTTCGTGCAGGGGCTGAAGTCGAACTGATCGCGTCCCCGGGGGCTCATGGCGGGTGCGCCGCACGACAGGCCGCGGCGTAAACTGCTTGATCAATCGGCCGCACAACGCGCCGGAGCCCGCAGGAGACCGCCATGAACGCCCCCACCGACCACGCCCACCTCGCGCCGCCGTTACAGCTGCGCGAGGTGCCCGCCGCCCTGATCGACACCCTGCAGCAGCGCTTCGGCGCCCAGTGCTCCACCGCACTGGCGGTGCGCGAACAGCACGGGCGCGACGAATCCATCTTCGACGTACCGCCACCCTCCGCCGTGGTGTTCGCAGAATCCACGCAGGACGTGGCCGATGCGGTGAAGCTGGCGGCGCGGTTCAAGGTGCCGGTCATCCCGTTCGGCGTCGGCTCCTCGCTCGAAGGTCACCTGCTGGCCGTGCAGGGCGGTATCAGCATCGACGTCAGCCGCATGAACCAGGTGCTGTCCGTCAACGCCGAGGACCTGACGGTGACGGTGCAGCCGGGCATCACCCGCATGGGTGTCAACAACGCCGTGAAGAGCGAGGGCCTGTTCTTCCCCATCGACCCGGGCGCCGACGCCTCCATCGGCGGCATGACGGCCACACGCGCCAGCGGCACCAACGCCGTGCGCTACGGCACCATGCGCGAAAACGTGCTGGCGCTGGAAGTGGTGACCGCTCGGGGTGAGGTGATCCGCACCGGCACCCGTGCCAAGAAGTCGTCGGCCGGCTACGACCTCACGCGCCTGATGGTCGGCAGCGAAGGCACGCTGGGGCTGATCACCGAAATCACGCTCAAGCTCTACCCGCTGCCCGAGGCCATCTCGGCCGCCACCTGCTCTTTCCCGACCATCGAAGCCGCGGTGCGCACCGTCATCCAGATCATCCAGCTGGGTGTACCCATCGCACGCTGCGAGCTGATCGACGCCGGCACCGTGCGCATGGTCAATGCCCACAGCAAGCTGGGCCTGCGTGTAGAACACATGCTGCTGATGGAGTTCCTCGGCTCGCCCGCGAGCGTGAAGGAACAGGCCGAGACGGTGCAGGAGATTGCCGGCGAGTTCGGCGGCAACGCGTTTGAATGGGCGACCACGCCCGAAGAGCGCACCCGCCTGTGGACCGCGCGGCACAACGCCTACTTCGCGGCCATCCAGAGCAAGCCCGGCTGCCGCGCCATCAGCACCGACACCTGCGTGCCGATCAGCAAGCTCGCCGACTGCCTGCTCGACTCGGTGGCCGAGGCCGACGCCAGCGGCATCCCCTACTTCCTGGTCGGCCACGTCGGCGACGGCAATTTCCACTTCGGCTACCTGATCGACCCCGCCAAGCCCGAAGAGCACCGCATTTCCGAGGCGCTGAACCAGACCCTGGTGGCGCGGGCGCTCCAGCTCGGCGGCACCTGCACCGGCGAGCACGGCGTCGGCCTGCACAAGATGGACTTCCTGCGCACCGAGGCCGGCGACGGCGCGGTCGAGATGATGCGCACCATCAAGCAGGCGCTCGACCCGGACAACATCCTCAACCCGGGCAAGATCTTCAGGCTCTGACGTCGCGCATCCCTTGGGCGGAGGATCGCGGCGATGCATTGCTTGCCCGAGGCAACTGGGCAGCGGGAGAATCGCGCAGTACACTTTTTCGTCTGCCACTCTCCTGCAGGTGCCCCATGAAGCGTCTTCTCCTGTGCCTCTTGCTGGTTTCCGGCGCCGCGTTCGCCGACGACGACAAGAAAACCATCCGCATTTGTGACGCCAGCGGTTGTTCGGACCGCCCGCGCAACACGGCGACCTTCGAGGCCGAACTGGCCGCCCAGGCCAACCCCGCCCAGGATGCCAAGGTGGCAGCGCTGGAGGCCTTGGCAGCCAAGGACCCGCGCGCCGCCTACGACCTGGGACTGCGCTACTTCCGGGGCGATGGTGTGAAGAAGGACGGCTACCTGGCCATCAAGTGGATGCGTGATGCCGGCGAGCGTGGCAACTTCAAGGCGGCTCAGGCGCTGGGTCGGTTCTACCTCTTTGGCCTCGAAGAAATGGGACCGGATCCCGGCGAGGCCGAGCGCTGGCTGATGATGGCCGCCGACAAGGGCGACAAGGAAGCCAAGAAGCTGCTCACCCAGGCCCGCAAGGCCAAGACCGAAGCGCAAGGCTCGTACGAACGGCGCGAAGCGGACCGCAAGAACGGCTGGGTGTCCGGCTGGTACAGCGGCTATGCTTACCAGAGTTACTGGCGCGACGGCCACTGGGTGTTCTATTGAGCACGCCCGTTCGCGCCGGTCGCTGTTCCTCTTTTTTTTCCGTTGATTTCAGGAAGGTTCCCATGAAAGTTTCCACCACCACCCTGCGCCTGGCGATCGCTCTGACCCTGGGCGTGAGCCTCACCGCCTGTGGCGGCGGCCGCGTGTCCACCGGCTCCAGCCCGACCGCAGCCACCGGCGCAGCGGCCGGCGGCACCAGCGTCGGCGCCAACGAAACGCTTGAGCGTTGCGCCGCACCGTTGGGCACGCTGGCCGTTGACGATGGGCGAGGCAAGGAATGGTGGGGTAGCTTCGGCGCCGCCACGCAGGTCACCACCATCGAACCGCTGATCCGCCTGGCCGTGGCGCAATCCAACTGCTTCGTGATCACCTCGATCGGCAACAACAAGACCGAGAGCAAGATCTCCGCCATCACCGACAAGCAGCGCAACTCCGGCGAGTTCCGCGCCGGCTCGCAGCAACAGAAGGGGCAGCGCGTCGCGGCCGACTACTACCTGGAGCCCGCGATCATCATCGACAACGACTCCACCGGCGCCCTGGCTGGCACCGTGGGTGGTCTGCTGGGCGCGAAGAACCGCAACCTGGGCATCATTGCCGGCGGCCTGGAAAGCAAGGCGTCGGTCGTGACCCTGACCATGTTCGACATCCGTTCGGGCGTGCAGATCGCGATCTCCGAAGGCAACGCCACCGCCACCAACTACGGTGCGGCCCTGAGCGTGTTCGGCCCGACCGCTGCCGGTTCGCTGGGTGGTTTCTCGCGTTCGCCGGCCGGCAAGGCCACCGTGGCCGCGTTCACCGACGCCTACAACAGCATGGTCATCGCGCTGCGCAACTACAAGGCGCAGGAAGTCAAGGGCGGCCTGGGCAAGGGCGGTCAGCTCAAGGTGGGCAATTAACTCCCCCCTGCGCCGCTGCGCCGCTGCGCAGCTTCCCCCCGGAGGGGGGACAACGCTGGCGGCCCGGCAGAGCCGGTTCCGCGGCGTTCTGGACGCTGGCGCGACGCCTGCAAAAAGGCCTCCACCTGGAGGCCTTTTTCTTTGGCGTCTTGCCTGCGGCTCAGCGCTCGTTTCTGAGCTTGTCGATCAGGCCGTTGAGTTCGTCGAGTGAGCCGAACTGGATCGCGAGTTCACCCATTTCCTCGACGCGGCCGTGGCGCTTGACGCGCTTCTTGATGCGCACCTCGACCTCGGCGGTCAGCAGGTCGGCCAGCTCTTCCTCCACGCGCCGGATGTCGCGGGACTTTTCCTTCTTGGGCTTCTGCGGCACCAGGTTGAATTCGGCACCCAGCTTCTTGACCAGGCTCTCGGCCTCGCGCACCGACATCTTCCTCGCCGCGATCTGGTTGGCCGCCGTGATCTGCGCCACCTTCTCCAGCGCCAGCAGCGCGCGCGCATGGCCCATGTCGAGGTCGCCCGCCATCAGCATGGTCTGCACCGGCTCGGCCAGTTGCAGCAGGCGCAACAGGTTGGACGCCGCCGAGCGCGAACGGCCCACGGCCTGCGCGGCCTGTTCGTGCGTCAGGCCAAACTCCTTGACCAGTCGCTGCAGGCCCTGGGCTTCTTCCAGCGGGTTCAGGTCTTCGCGCTGGATGTTCTCGATCAGCGCCATCGCGGCCGCCGCCTCGTTGGGCACGTCGCGCACCAGCACCGGCACCTCGCTCAAGCCCGCCAGCTTCGAGGCGCGAAAGCGCCGCTCGCCCGCGATGATTTCGTACTTGCCGGCGTTGGGGCCATCGGCGAGTTTGCGGACCAGGATCGGCTGCATGATGCCCTGCGCCTTGATCGACTCGGCCAGCTCGTAGAGCGCGCCCTCGTCCATGCGCGTGCGCGGCTGGTAGACGCCCGCGACCATCTGGTCCAGCGGCAACTTGCTGGGGGCGCCGTCGGCGGCGGCGGTCGCTGAGGCGCTGCCGGCTGGCGCGTCCTCGACCTTGGGGCCGAGCAGGGCTTCGAGTCCGCGGCCGAGGCCCTTGGGTTTTTTGGTGACCATTCCGTCGTCTTTCTTCAGTTGTCTTTTGAGTCGGTCAAGGTGTTCAGCCACGCCTGCCCTTCGGCCCAGTCACCCAGGCCCGATTCGGCGTTGATGTGGCCGCGCTCGCCGTAATCGATGAAGCGTGAGCCCCAGCTCTCGCCGAGGCCATGGGCCTTGTCGAAGCTGCAGTACGGGTCGTTGCGGCTGCCGATCAGGATGCTCGGGAATGGCAGGCGCTGGCGCACGATGGGCGCCCAGCTCGGCAGGACAGCCCGCAGTTCGTCGCGCTCCGGGTCGCCGGGCGCGACCAGCAGCGCGCCCTGCACCCGGCCGGTGCTGCGCGAGACCTCGGCCCAGGCGGCGGTCAGGATGCAACCCAGACTGTGGGCGGCCAGCACCACCGGACCGTCGATGCCCAGGATCACATCCTCCAGCCGGGCGATCCAGTCGCCACGGCGCGGGGTCATCCAGTCGTGCTGGTCCACGCGCCGGAAACCGTGCAGGGCTTCCCAGCGACTCTGCCAGTGCTCCGGGCCACTGTTCTGCCAGCCCGGCAGGATCAGGACGTTCTCTGGTTTCATGCGTGTTTCAGGAGAAGCAGGCGCTCACATCACATCTTCTTGATGCGCTCGACCATCTCGGTAGCAAAGGCCACGAAGGCCTGGCTGCCACGGGCGGACGGATCGAACACGACGCCCGGCAGGCCGTAGCTAGGCGCCTCGGCCAGGCGCACGTTGCGCGGGATCACGGTGTCGAACACCTTGTCGCCAAAGTGGGCCTTGAGCTGGTCGCTGACCTGCTGCTGCAGGGTGATGCGCGGGTCAAACATGACGCGCAGCAGGCCGATGATCTGGAGGTCGGGGTTGAGGTTGGCGTGCACCTGCTTGATGGTGTTGACCAGATCGGTCAGGCCTTCGAGCGCGAAGTACTCGCACTGCATGGGCACGATCACGCCGTGCGCCGAGCACAGGCCGTTGAGCGTGAGCATGGACAGTGACGGCGGGCAGTCGATCAGGATGAAGTCGTAGTCGGCGTCGACCGCCGCCAGCGCGGCCTTCAGGCGCTTGTCGCGCCGCTCCAGTTCGACCAGCTCGACCTCCGCCCCGGCCAGTTCGCGGTTGGCGCCGAGCACGGTGTAGCCGCACTTCTCCGACTTCACCGCCGCTTCGGCCACAGAGGCCGACTCGAGCAGCACGTCGTAGACCGAGAGCGCCATGCTGCGCTTGTCCACGCCCGAACCCATGGTGGCATTGCCCTGAGGGTCGAGGTCGACCATCAGCACGCGCTGCCCGACCTTGGCCAGACCGGCCGAGAGGTTGACGGTGGTGGTGGTCTTGCCGACGCCGCCCTTCTGGTTGGCGACGCAAAAAATCTTGGCCATGTGGTCGGACCCGGTTGCTTATTTGGAGAGGGCCAGCTTGATGCCGAAGCCCACAAGGAAGACGCCGGCCAGCTTTTCCAGCGTGCGGCCGATTTTCGGGTTGGCGCGCATGCGTTCGGCGAGAAAGTGGGTCAGCAGCACCGCCGTCAGGCCGTAGAGGAAGGTGAGGAAGGCGACGGTGACGGCCATGGCGCCGAAGGTGAGCAGGCCCTGGTGGCGGGCCGGGTCGACGAACAGGGGGAAGAAGGCCATGTAGAAGACGATGGCCTTGGGGTTGAGCAGGGTGATGGTGAAGGCCTGCTGGAAAAAGTGGTGCGGCTTGATGTTGAGCACGGGCGCGCTGCCGGGCTTGGCGGTGAGCATCTTGAAGCCGAGCCAGGCGAGGTAGGCGGCGCCGAGCCACTGGACAGCATGGAAGGCGGCGGGGTAGGTCGCGAGCAGGGTGGCGACGCCGGCGACGGCGGCCCACATCAGGACCTGATCGCCCGCGATGACGCCGAAGGTGGCACCGAGTCCACCCTGGATGCCGCCTTTGCTGGTGGAGGTGATGAGCGCGAGGTTGCCGGGACCGGGGATGGCGAGGAACAGGATGATGGCGGCGACGAAGGCGCCGTAGTCAGCGATGCCGAACATGGTGGCTCTCTTGGGGTGTGGGACGGTCGAGTTTACGTGAGGGGCTTGTGTTTCTATCCCAACGCTTCTATCCGACGTTGCTTCTGAGGGGGCTGCGTCGTGTGGCTGGGCTCTGGTCCAGCTCGCGGGCGACTGGGTCTACATGCCTGCGCAGCGTCGTCAACCACTCGGCGGACCGCCTGCTCTGTGGCAACCGCGAATCGTCCCGCCGCCCATCCACACGCCACAGCCCCCTCCAGCGAAACCAGGGCGAGCCACCGGTGGTGCGCCTGCACTGCTTCTCGCAGGTCATTGGCGATGTGCGCGGGCGCAGGCCCCATTCGCGGTTGCCCTCGCGGCGGCGAACAGGCCCAGGGTTGAAGAGAAGGTTTCAGCGAGCCTGTCGGTCAGCCCGCGAGCGTGGGCCGGAGAACGCGCATGTCGCCAATGACCTGGCGCGAGGTCTCAACGAGAAACAGGACTCACGCAGGCCGCAACCAAACGATGCACCGCTCAGCCTCAAGCCCAGGCACCGTCAACTGTTCCACGTGAAACACCGCCACATCCTTGGGCAAGGCAGCCAACTCATCCGCCGGGTGCTTGCCCTTCATCGCCATCCACACGGCCCCCGGCTTGAGCGCCGAACGCGACCAGGTCGTGAAATCCATCAGCGAAGCAAAAGCGCGGGAGCAGACCACGTCATAGCCACCGCCCTCCTCCGCCTTCAGCGACTCCACCCGCGCGTGAATGCCGCGCAGATTCGGCAGCTTGAGCGACGCCGCCACCTGCTGGATGAAGGTCGCCTTTTTGAGCACCGTGTCCACGCAATGCACCTCGATCTGAGGACAGGTGATCGCAATGACCACACCCGGCAGCCCGCCTCCCGACCCCACATCCAGCAGCTTGATGGGCTGCCCGTCCGCCTGACGCAGCAGCGGCGGGATGGCAGCCAGACTGTCCAGCAGGTGGTGCGTCAGCATCTCCTGCGGGTCGCGCACCGCCGTCAGGTTGTAGACCTTGTTCCACTTGGCGATCAGGTCCTGGTAGGCCAGCAACTGATCGACCTGCGCATCCGACAGGTTCAGGCCGAGTTCACGCAGCCCGGCTTCGAGCGCCGGCTTCAGGGCCACGGCGCTCATGCGTCCTGAACCTCGGTGGTCCGGGCAAAGCCCTTGAACCCACCCTTCTTCAGGTGAATCATCAGCAGCGAGATGCTGGCCGGCGTGATGCCCGAGATGCGCGAGGCCTGGCCCAGCGTCTCCGGCCGGTGCTTGGCCAGCTTCTGCCGCGCTTCGAACGACAGGGCCGTGACCTGGGCGTAGTCCAGATCGGGCGGCAGCTTCAGGTGCTCGTAGTGCGCGGCGCGTTCCACCTCGTCCTTCTGCCGGTCGATGTAGCCCGAGTACTTGGCGGCAATCTCCACCTGCTCCACCACTGCATCGTGTAGCTCGCCCAGTGTTTCACGTGAAACCACGGGCCGCGCATCTTGATCGTCCGGCTTGGCCACCGGCGCCCAGCGGCCTTCGCCCATGCCCATCAGATCGGGATACGACACACCCGGCCGGCGCAGCAGATCGAACAGGTTGTATTCGCGCTCGATGGCCTTGCCCAGCACCCGCTCGGACTCGGCGGCTTCGAGGATGCGCGGATTCACCCAGGTCGATTTCAGACGCTCGGTTTCACGTGAAACAGCATCGCGCTTGCGGCTGAAGGCGTCCCAGCGCGCATCGTCCACCAGCCCCATCGCCCTGCCCTGCTCGGTCAGGCGCATGTCGGCGTTGTCCTCGCGCAGCTGCAGGCGGAACTCGGCCCGGCTGGTGAACATGCGGTAGGGCTCGGTCACGCCCTGGGTGACCAAGTCGTCGACCAGCACGCCGAGGTAGGCCTCGTCGCGGCGCGGCAGCCAGGCGTCTTTGCCCTGGCACTGCAGCGCAGCGTTCAGCCCGGCGAACAGGCCCTGAGCCGCCGCCTCTTCATAGCCGGTGGTGCCGTTGATCTGGCCGGCAAAGAACAGGCCCTGGATCTGTTTGGTCTCAAAGCTGCTCTTGAGCGAGCGCGGGTCGAAGTAGTCGTACTCGATGGCGTAGCCCGGCCGCAGGATGTGGGCGTTTTCCAGCCCGGGCATCGAACGCACCAACGCGTACTGGATGTCGAACGGCAGGCTGGTGCTGATGCCGTTGGGGTAGACCTCGTGCGTGGTCAGACCCTCGGGTTCCAGGAAGATCTGATGGCTGTCCTTGTCGGCGAAGCGGTTGATCTTGTCTTCCACGCTCGGGCAGTAGCGCGGGCCGACGCCCTCGATCTTGCCGGTGAACATGGGGCTGCGGTCGAAGCCGGAGCGGATGATGTCGTGCGTGCGGGCATTGGTGTGGGTGATCCAGCAGGGAATCTGGCGCGGGTGCATGGCCGTGTTGCCCATGAAGCTGAACACTGGCACCGGCAGGTCAGGGTTCATGCCGCCGGGCACGCCGTCGCCCGGTTGCTCGGTGCACTTGGACCAGTCAATCGTTCGCCCGTCGATGCGCGGCGGCGTGCCGGTCTTCAGGCGGCCCTGCGGCAGCTTCAGCTCTTTCAGCCGCGCGCTCAGCGACACGGCAGGCGGATCGCCCGCCCGGCCGGCGGCGTAGTTGTTCAGGCCGACGTGGATCTTGCCGTCGAGGAAGGTGCCGGCCGTCAGCACCACGGTGCGGCTGCGAAAGCGGATGCCGACCTGCGTCACCGCGCCGACGACCCGGTCGCCCTCCACCATCAGGTCGTCCACCGCCTGCTGGAACAGCCACAGGTTCGGCTGGTTCTCCAGCAGGCGGCGGATCGCGGCCTTGTACAGGATACGGTCGGCCTGGGCGCGGGTGGCGCGCACGGCCGGGCCCTTGCTGCTGTTGAGAATGCGGAACTGAATACCGCCCTCGTCCGTGGCCAGCGCCATCGCCCCGCCCAGCGCGTCCACCTCTTTGACCAGGTGGCCCTTGCCGATGCCGCCGATGCTGGGGTTGCAGCTCATCTGGCCCAGCGTCTCGATGTTGTGGGTGAGCAGCAGCGTGGCGCAGCCCATGCGCGCAGCCGCCAACGCGGCCTCGGTGCCGGCATGGCCACCGCCGACGACGATGACGTCAAATTCCTGTGGGTACAACATCTGAGGGTGCTCCAGGGCCGTCGCCATCCCGGCGGGCCCGACAAACGTTCGCGGTGTTTCACGTGAAACACGCCGCGCCAGACCTGCCCCGGTCTGGCGGAAAAGCCGTTATTGTCCTAGATTGACATCCCTCTGCGCGGTTTTGAGGCTTCCCCCGGACGCCTTGCCCGATCCATTGATTCCACAGAAATGCGCACCACGGCCCACGACCTGCCCGGCCTCGGCCCCAAGTCCCTCGCCATGCTTGCAGCGGCCGACATCCACGGCCGATCCGACCTCGAACGGCTTGGCTCGGTTCAGGCGTACCTCCGCGTGAAGGCCGCCGGCCAGAACGCCAGCCTCAACCTGCTTTGGGCGATGGAAGGTGCGCTGACCGGACAGGACTGGCGGGTGGTGGCCCACGAGGAGCGCACGCGGTTGCTGCTCGCACTGGACGCGGCGCGAAGGCCCGACCCCGGATAGCCCCACGCAGGAATCCTGCGCCGACCCGCTGACACAATGCCGCCCATGACCACCGCCACACCCCTCCTCGTCTTCGCGGGCAGCACGCGCGCCCAGTCCTTCAACCGCAAGCTGGCTGCCGTTGCCGCCGAACTTGGTCGCGAAGCCGGTGCCGCCGTGACCCACATCGAGCTGGCCGACTTCGACGTGCCGCTGTACAACGCCGACCTCGAAGCCAAGGGCACGCCACGCGACGTGGTGCGCCTGAAGGAAATCTTCTTCGCCCACCCGGCCTGGGTCGTGGTCTCGCCCGAGTACAACGGCAGCTACACCGGCCTGATGAAAAACACCATCGACTGGGTGTCCAGCCCGATCAAGGGCGACCCGACCTGGTCCAGCGGCACCAAGCCATTTGCCGGCAAGGTGGTCGGCATGTTGTCGGCCTCGCCCGGTGCGCTCGGCGGCCTGCGCAGCCTGAGCCACCTGGCGCCGCTGCTGATGAACCTGCAATGCTGGGTCTCACCGAAACAGTTCGCCCTGTCCAAGGCCGGCGAAGCCTTCACGCCCGAGGGCCAGCTCGCGGCCGAGCCGGCGCGCGAGAACGTGCGCGCCGTGGTCGAGCAGGTGCTCTGGGCGGCCCGCCGCTTCCAGGGCTGAGCCCGATGGACTGTCGCCCCGGCTGCGCGGCCTGCTGCATCGCGCCGTCGATCAGCAGTCCGATGCCCGGCCTGCCGGATGGCAAACCGGCCGGGGTCGCGTGCCCGCACCTGGACGAGGCCCTGCGCTGCCGCCTGTTCGGCCGACCCGAGCGGCCGGCGGTATGTGGCTCATTGCCGCCGGGTCCGGAGATGTGTGGCGACAGCCGCGAGCACGCGCTGCACTTTCTCCAGCGCCTGGAACACCTCACCCGCCCGGCGCCGCGCTAGGGCTGGATCGCCTCCAACTGCACCAGCAGCCGGACCTCCTTCGGCATGCCGAAGCGCACCAGGTAATCGATGCCGAACGCGGTCCGGTCGATCACCGCCTCGAACTCGCCGCCGCAGACCGTGCGGCCGAACATGAGGTTGTTGTAGCAGTTGAACTTGAGGGTGCGGAAGCTGACCGGCTGGGTCTTGTCCTTGAGGGTCAGCTGGCCCCGCACCTCGGTCAGGCGACCCCGCTCGAACACGAAGCGGTCGGACACGAAGCGCGCCGTCGGAAAACGCTCCACATCCAGCACATCGTCGCTGCGCACCTTGGCGTCAAACACCGCAGAGCCAGTGCTCACTGACGTCGTGTCCAGCATCACTTCGACCTTGCCTGTTTCCTCCGCCAGGTTGAAATCCAGCGCGCCCTGCTTCAGGACAAAACGACCGCGGTTGGTGGTCGCGCCGAAGTGGTCGATCTCGAAGGTGGCAAAGGTGTGCGTCGGGTCGATCCGGTGCTCGATCGCCGAGGCCCCCAACGGACAAAGGCCGGCAGCCAAAGCCACCAGCCCTTGAACGAGAACGGAAGAGGAACCCATACAGACACCTCCGAAGAAAGAGAGGCACCAGTTCCAGCACACACCGCGGGACTGGCTTCGCCAGACCGCAGGTGTGGTCCCCCCTCCGGGGGGAAGCCGCGAAGCGGCGCAGGGGGGAGTCTATTACTGCTTGACGGCTTCGACCTGGATCACCAGGCGAACGTTCTTCGGGAAACCCCAGTCCACGCCGTAGTTCACGCCGAACGCAGTGCGGTCGATGGTGGCTTCGAAGTCGCCGCCGCAGACTTCGCGCTTGAGCATGGGGCTGTCGTAGCAGGTGAACTGGTTGGCCTTGAGGGTCACGGGCTGGGTCTTGCCGGCGATGGTCAGGTTGCCTTCAACCGCAGCGACCTTGTCGCCGTTGAACACGAACTTGCTGGACACAAAGGTCGACTTCGGGTTCTTGGCGGCGTCGAAGATCTCGGCGCTTTGCAGGTGCTTGTCGAACATGGCGGTGCCGGAGTTCACCGAGGTCATGTCGATGCTGATCTCGGCCTTGCCGGTCTTGGCGGCCTTGTCGAAGGAGATCTTGCCTTCCTTCTTGTCGAAACGGGCGCGGTTGGTGGTGGCACCGAAGTGGCCGATTTCAAAGGTCGCGAAGGTGTGGGTCGGGTCGATCGCGTAGTCGGCGGCCTGGGCGATGCCGGCGGTGGACAGAACAGCGGCCGCGGCCAGCAGGGACAGGGACTTGCGCATGGTTGAACTCCTGGATTGAGGTTGGAAAGCGAAAGACAAAAGGGAAAACGGCTTCAGAGTTTGGGCACACCCGTGAGGGCGATCTTGAACTTGACTTGCACCTCGTCGGCGACCATCGAGGTGTCGGCCCATTCCTTCTCGCCGATGCGGAAGGACAGGCGCTTGATCGGGAAGGCGCCGCTGGCGACCGTGGTGGCGCCGTTCTGCGCCAGCGTGACCGGCACGACCACGTCGCTGCTCACGCCCTTGATCGCCAGCTTGCCGGCGACCTCGTATTTGGTGGCGTCCAGCTTCCTGATGCTGCTGGAGGTGAAGGTCGCCTTGGGGAACTGAGCCACGTTGAACCAGACCGCCTTGGGCAGTTCGGCGTCGGCCTCGCGGCTGATGCTGGCGCTGCCGG
Organism: Hydrogenophaga sp.; assembly: GCA_016790705.1. GTDB lineage: Bacteria > Pseudomonadota > Gammaproteobacteria > Burkholderiales > Burkholderiaceae_C > Hydrogenophaga. The sequence goes on along the minus strand of JAEUOT010000027.1, from coordinate 14,085 downwards.
TGTCGACGCTGAATTCGATCTTGCTGGTCGCCAGCTTGGCCGGGTCGAACGCGACCTGGGCGCTGAAGCTCTTGAACTTGCCGTCCACCGGCACGCCCATCTGGCGGCTGGTGAAGGACACCTCACTCTGCGCCGGCACGATGGCCTGCTGCGCCTGGACGGCCAGCGGAGAGACACTCGCGGCGACCAGCGCCAGGGACAACAGACGGCTATTCATGGCAACACTCCAATTCGGCAGGGAAACATTCATTTCATGCGGCTCATCAGGCCGTCGCGGTCGATCACCTGGTGCTTGACCGCGCCGGCCACGTGCAGCAGCACCAGGGCGGCCATCGAAAGGGCGGCGATCTCGTGGACTTCCTTGAGCACGTCGGCCAGCGACTCGCTCACCGGCACAAAGTCGGGCAACTGCCACAGACCGAACAGCACGATCGGGAAACCGGCGGCCGAGCTGAAAGCCCAGCCGGTCAGCGGCACGGCGAAGAACGCGAGGTAGAGGCCGGCGTGCGTGGCGTGGTGCGCCAGCTTCTGCCAGGCCGGCATGGCGGCCTCGATGTTCAGCGGCAGCGGTGGCGGCGGGAACACCAGGCGGACCACCAGTCGCACGGCCGAGAACGCCAGCACCATCACACCCGCCCACTTGTGCCAGCTGTAGTACTGCAGCCGGGCGGGCGAGAACGGCAGGTCCGACATATAGACGCCGAGGATGAAGTTGCCGACGATGGCCAGCGCCAGCACCCAGTGCAGGGCACGGGCAAGCGGGTGATAACGGGTGACATTGGCTTGAGACATGGCGGCAGTGTAGGAAGCCGGGACGGCGCGAAGGTCAAAACCGCTTGAAGCCTTCATTCAAATCATTCGAATGAACTTTGGGCGCCCGTTCGCATCCCGGCCGACGCCGTCGCGGCACCGACCCTACAATGCGCCGCATGTCCGAGACCGCGCCGCCCGACCTGCTGACGCTCTATCCGGCCCTGGCCGGGCTGGGTCCGCTGACCCGCCGGCTCGCCCCCATGACCGTCCCGGCCGGGACCCGGCTGTTCCGCGAGAACGACCCGTGCCAGGGTTTTCCGCTGGTGCTCGCCGGTGAAGTGCGGGTGTCGCGGGCAGCGGCGAACGGGCGCGAACTGGAGCTCTACCGCGTCACGCCCGGCGAGATGTGCCTCGTCTCATCGGCGGGCCTGTTCGCCCACCAGCCGTTGACGGCCCGCGGCGTCGCCACCAGCGAGACCACCTTGTGCCTGCTGGCGCCAACGGACTTCGAGGCGGCACTGGCCGACCCCGTGTTCCGTGAGTTCGTGCTCGGCCTGTTCGCGGCGCGCATGGCCGACCTCACCGGCCTGATCGAGGCCATCGCCTTCCAGCGCCTGGACAGCCGCCTGGCCGCCGCCCTGCTCGGTCACGGCCAGACACTCAGGACCACCCACCAGGCGCTGGCCGACGAGCTGGGCACCGTGCGCGAGATCGTCACGCGGCTGCTGCACCGCTTCGAACGCGACGGCCTGGTCGAGCTCTCGCGTGAGAGCATCGCGATCCGCGACAGCGCCGGTCTGCGCGCCGTGGCGGCGGGTCAGCCGGGCTGAACGCCCTCGCCGACACCCCTGTGTGACTGCGGTCACAGACCCCCGGGCACCCTGGCGGGTTCAATACGCCCAGTTCCCCGGCATCCTCCGGGAACCCACAGAACCCGTTTCACAGGAGCCTCTCATGAGCAAGAACGTTGGCGGCATCGACCGCACCCTCCGCATCGTCGTCGGCATCGCCCTGATCGCTGCCGCCGCCACCGGCGCCGTCGGCGTCTGGGGCTACATCGGCGTCGTGCCGCTGCTGACCGGCCTGATCGGCTGGTGCCCGCCTTATGCCATCCTGGGCTTCAACACCTGTAAGACGAAGTAACCCCCCTGCGCCGCTTCGCGGCTTCCCCCCGGAGGGGGGACATCACGTGCGGCCCGGCAAAGCCGGTTCCGCCGTGATCGCTGGACCTTGGCACTTCGCGCCGGACACATGACTTGTCCGACCTGCGACAGGCCGCATGCGCTCCCCGCGCAACCATGTCGCCTCAGCCGCGCGCTCCGACGCGGCGCAGGAGACACGGCATGCTCAACATCCCTTCGCTCAAGGACGCCGTCAGCGCCGAAGAGTGGCAGATCCGCTGCGACCTTGCGGCCTGCTACCGGCTGGTGGCCGCCTACGGCTGGTCCGACCTGGTCTTCACCCACATCAGCGCCAAGCTGCCCGACAGCATCACCGGCGGCGAGCACCAGTTCCTGATCAATCCCTACGGTCTGATGTTCGACGAGATCACGGCGTCCAGCCTGGTCAAGGTCGACATGCAGTGCAACAAGCTGATCGACTCGCCCTTCCCGGTCAACCCGGCCGGCTTCGTGATCCACAGCGCGGTGCACGAGGCGCGACCCGAGGTGCAGTGCGTGCTGCACACCCACACCCGCGCTGGCGTGGCCGTGAGCGCGCAGAAGGCCGGCATCCTGCCGATCAGCCAGCAGAGCACCTTCGTGCTGGCCTCGCTCGCGTACCACGACTACGAAGGCGTGGCCTTTCGCCCCGACGAGAAGCCGCGCCTGCAGGCCGACCTGGGCCGCGCGAACTTCCTCGTGCTGCGCAACCACGGCCTGCTGACCGTCGGCACGTCGATCCCCGACGCCTTCCTCTCGATGTACACCTTCGAGAACACCTGCCGCATCCAGATTGACGCGCAGGCCGGCGGCGGTGAACTCACCCAGGTCGACCCGCGCATCCTCGCGGGCATGGCCGAGGTGATGAAGATCGCGACCGCCGGCCAGGGCGCGATGCTCGCGTGGCCTGCACTGCTGCGCAAGCTCGACCGCAGCGACCCGTCGTACAAGACCTGAGCGGGGCCAGGCTGCGCCAGGGCGGTGGCGGCAAACGGCAGGTGGTTGGACCGAGCGGCACCGGGGTGTGGGAACATCACGGCTCGTCGTTCACAACAACCGTTTTCAGGGAAGCCGCCATGACACAGAAGATCGACCCCGCCAAACTCAAGGCCACCGCCGAGCGCCTTGAATGGGTGTGCCAGCAGTATCCGAATGAGGAGAGCGTGCAGCATGTCTTGAAGGTCATGCAACCCATGATCGACGACGCCAAGGCCGGCCGGATTCTGGAGCCGATACGGGACAGGTTCGAACTGCCGTTTCGCTGGGCGATGTCGGCTGAAGGACTGTTCCGCGATTTCGCGGATCCAGACCTGGAGGGCGCCTACGTGGAGTTCGGCATCGAACTGGAAGGCGGTCTGTCAGAGCAGGAAAAGCGGATCCAGGCGAAATTTGAAGCCCGAGTGGCCGCCAAATCCAAAGGCGTGGGGAATGCTTCATGAGCGACCCCAACCTGACGCCAGAAACCCTAAAACAGCGATACCCACAAGACGTTGTCGCCAAATCGAAAACCTTTGTGACTCGAGGGGTGGGCAAAGAAGCCGCGCTGAGCTTTCTTGAAACGCCTGAAGGTGAGCGTTATCTCGACCTCTTACATGAGGCCTCACCCAACACGCCGCTACCTGAGCTCCAAGAGCGCGCCATCAACCAGATCACTTCCGGCCGCGAACTCCCCCGCATGGAGATGCTCGACGAGCCCCTGGTCAAAATCGTTCCCAAAGGCCAGACGCCGTCTCCCTATTCCCCGTTCTGGGCCAAGCCAGCCGACCTCGATGCTGCCATCCAGGAAGGCCGGAACCTCTCGCAGCACTTCGCTCTGCCGGTTGGCAGCGAGTCGCCCCAGTACGACGTCTACCGTATCACCCCCAAAGCGCCCACCGAGGTGTTCGTCAACACGGTGGCGCCCACCAGTGAGCTCGACGGTCAGGTCAGCAAACCCGGCGGCGCGCGCCAGTACCTGACGCCCAACCGCCAGCTCTACGAACCGCACGAATTCGTCAAGGCGGTCGACAACCGTCTGCACCTTCCCGTCAAGGGGCATGGCATCCGTCCCGCCGTCAAAGCCGCCGGCGTGCTCGGCACCGCCTACGGCGCCTACGACGCCAAGCACCAGGTCGACACAGCCATCGACACCGCACGCTCCAACCGCGAGCAGTGGGTGCGCGGAGGCGAAGAGAGTGCCAACCAGGCCGTCAAGACCGCCGTCACCGGCACGGCGGCCACCGTGGGTGCCATTCCCGGCGCTGCCGCGGGAACGCTCACCAGCCCCGTCACCGGTCCGGTTGGGCCGGTCGTCGGCGGGCTGGCCACCGGTGGGGCCGCGGCCTATGGCGCCGAGAAGCTCTATGAGGACTCGCGCCTGCAGCAGTGGAGCAAGACGCTGGGTCGCGAGGTGGGGCAGATCGGCTACGACCACGTGTCGAAGGAAGGCCGCCTGCTGCGCCAGGTCAACGGACTGAAGGAAGACCTGCAGCACACCACCGACCCGGCCGAACGCGCGCGCCTGCAAACCTGCCTGGACACGACCAGCGCCGCCTTCGGCCAAGAGGCCGAGCGCAATGGCCGCTACTTCGAGGGCCGGACCGGCATCGACCAAGGCTGGGAGGCGATGCACGCGCGCTTCCCCAAGGTGGACAAGGACGATGTGAACGACGCCCTGGCCCGCCACATCGACGCCGGCAAGCAGCCCCTTGATGCGGTGCGTGGCGCCTACAGCGACGCGGTGAACGAGCGGTATCCGCGCGCCCTGCCCCACGAACCGCTGGAGAACTACCGAGCGCTGAGCAACGCGCAACTGGCCGAGAAACACCGCCAGTACGTGGGCGAGGTGGCGCAGGACCGTCGCGCGGTCGAGGCTCTGGCCGCCAACAAGGACTCCCACAACAACATCGACCAGGGCTGGCCCAAGGCGCTGGCGCAGCAGCGCCAGGCTGGCCGGGTGCAGGACGGGCTGAACGAGCTCTGGCGCGACACCGGCCACCTGGGCGCGATCCGCGAGGCCTACAAGGAACGCGGCCTGCCGCCGCCCGAGCTGCCCGCCGAGCTCAAGCCCCGCGACCCTCAGGCCGCACCGACGCGCTCGGGCCAGACCACACTCACGCCCGAGCAGCAGCGCCACCACGCGCTGGCCCGCGAGCAGCTCACACCGGGGCTGCGCGCCCGGGGGTTGGACGACGAGCGCATCGACCGCGTGAGTGCCGCCGCCGTGAGCCACGCCCAGGCGCATGCCCAGCGCGGCGAGGTGCGCGCGTTTCACCTGAGCAAGGACGGCGAGCGGATCGCGATGGTGCAGGCCGGCGCGCCGGTCAGCGAGTTCAGCGTGCGCGATGCGCAGGCCCAGCCCGCAGACCGGCACCTGGCGCAGGCGCACCAGACGGCCCATGCGCAGACACAGGACACCGCCCGGACCACCGAGGCACTCGCCGCGCCGACCCACGCAGCGCCCGAGCGCGCGATGGCTTGACGCGCCTCAGAACCCGTCCGCGTAACGCTCCAGCTCCCAGTCGCTGACCTGCTGCGCGTAGGCGTCCCACTCGGCCTGCTTGAGCGCAAGGAACTGATCGCAGAAGGCGGCGCCCACATCGTCACGCAGGATCGCATCGGCCCGCAGCGCGGCGCAGGCGGCGTGTAGGTCGCGCGGCAGGCGCGGCGGCATCGGGTCCCCGGCCGCGTGGCGCTGGTACAGGTCGGCGTCGCAGGCCTCGGGCGCCGGCAGTTCGCGGTCGATGCCGTCCAGGCCCGCAGCCAGCGTGGCCGCCAGCGCCGCGTAAACATTGCACGACGCGTCGGGCAGCCGCCATTCGATGCGGCCGTCCACCGTGCGCAGCACGCAGGTGCGGTTGTTCTCGCCCGCCGCCTTCCACACCGGCGACCAGGTTGTGCCCGAGGCACTTTCGCTGACCGCCAGCCGCTTGTAGCTGTTGACCGTGGGCGCGCACAGCGCCGCCAGCGCATCGCCGTGTTCGAGCAGACCGGCCGCGAAGCGCAGGCCCAGCGCGCTCAGGCCCATCGGACCGTCGGCATCGGCCATCAGCGGCTGCCCTGTTCCGTCCGTGAGGCTGATGTGGAAATGCAGGCCGCTGCCCGGCGCCTGCGCCAGCGGCTTGGGCATGCAGGAGAACACCATGCCGTGCTGGTCGGCGACGGCGTGCGCGGTCAGCTTGAACAACTGGTAGCGGTCGGCCGCGGCGAGCGCCTCGTCGTGGCGGTAGTTGATCTCGTACTGCCCCGTCGCGTCCTCGTGGTCGGTCTGCTGCAGCTGGAAGCCCAGCTCGCCGAGGTGCCGCCGCATGTCGTCGAGAAAGCCGTGGTTGCGCACGATGGCCTTGAGGTCGTACGACGGTTTGCCCAGCCGGTCCTCGCCATCGGCCAGGCCCCAGCGGCCGTCCTCACCGCGGCGCAGCAGGAAGAACTCGGGCTCGATCCCGACGTGAAAGCTCCAGCCGCGCTGGCGCAAGCGCGCCAGTTGCCGCTGCAGCACCTGCCGCGAGCAGGTGTCCAAGGGCTCGCCCCCGGCGAAGCCGTCGCACACCGCATGCGCCACGGCCGGCAGCCAGGGCAGCGGCCGCAGGCTCTCGGGCACCACGCGGCCGTGGTATTCGCTCCTCGGTCCCATGCGCGGCAGGCCGGTGCCCACGATGCTCGGGCCGGCAAAGCCCGCGCCGCTGCGCACCGCCGAGGGCAGCGCCTCCAGCGGCACCAGCTTGCCCTTGGGCACGCCGTGCAGGTCGGTGAAGGTGCACATCACCGAATGCACGCCCTGCGCGCGCAGGGCCTCGACGCGCTGCGACAGTGTGAGCGCGGGCGTCATCACAGCGGGCTGTCGATGCGGATCCAGGTGGTCTTGGTTTCGGTGTACTTGTCGAACGCGTGCAGCGACTTGTCGCGCCCCACCCCGCTCTGCTTGAAGCCACCGAAGGGCACCGTGATGTCGTCTTCGTCGTAGGAGTTGACGTGCACCGTGCCGGCGCGCAGCGCGCGCGCCACGCCGTGCGCCTTGTTGATGTCGCGCGTCCACACCGCGGCCTGCAGGCCGTAGATGTTGTTGTTCGCCTGCTTCACCACGTCGGCCGCGTCGGTGAACGAGAGCACCGACAGCACCGGGCCGAAGATCTCTTCGCGCGCAATCGTCATGCTGTTGGTCACGCCGTCGAAGATGGTGGGCTGCACGTAGCAACCGCCGGCCACGGGCGCCACGCGCTCGCCGCCGGCCAGCAGCTTGGCGCCTTCGCTCTGGCCCAGGCCGATGTAGCGCATCACGTTGTCGAGCTGGATCTGGTCGACGATGGCGCCCATGACCGTGTTCTTGTCCAGCGGGTTGGCCGGCTGGTATTGCGGCACCAGCTTGAGCGCCTTTTCCAGAAAGGCGTCCTTGATCGAGGCCTCGACGAACAGGCGCGAGGGCGCGTTGCAGCTCTCGCCTTGGTTGAAGAAGATGCTGCCCACCGACGCTTCCACCGCCTTGTCCAGGTCGGGGCAATCGGCGAACACGATGTTGGGCGACTTGCCACCCAGCTCGGTCCAGGCGCGCTTGAGGTTGCTCTGGCCAGCCATCACATGGATCTGCTTGCCCACGCGGGTGCTGCCGGTGAAGGCGATGCAGTCCACGTCCATGTGCAGCGCCAGCGGCGAACCGGCTTCGGGGCCGTAGCCGGGCACGACGTTGAACACGCCGGCCGGGATGCCGGCTTCGAGCGCCAGTTCAGCCAGCTTGAGCGCGGTCAGCGGGCTCTTCTCGGAGGGCTTCAAGACCACCGAGTTGCCCGCGGCCAGGGCCGGCGCAATCTTCCACGCCGCCATGATCATCGGGTAGTTCCAGGGCACGATCACGCCGACCACACCCACCGGCTCGCGGGTGATCAAGGCCAGCGCCGTGTCGGGCGTGGGCGCGATCTCGTCGTAGACCTTGTCCACCGCCTCGCCGTACCAGCGCACGCAGTTGGCCGCGCTGTTCACATCCACGCCCTTGGCGTACTTGACGGGCTTGCCCATGTCGAGCGACTCGGTCAGCGCCAGCAGGTCGCCGTTGGCCTGGATCAGCTCGGCGAACTTGATCATGGTGCGCTTGCGCGCGGCGGGCGCCTTGCCGGCCCAGCGGCGGTCTTCAAAGGCCGCGCGGGCGGCGGCCACGGCGGCGTCGATGTCGCTCTGGCCGCAGCGCGCGACCTGGGTCAGCAGGCGGCCGTCGACCGGCGAGATGCAGTCGAAGGTCTGGCCGTCGCGGGCGGCAACGCGCTCACCGTTGATGAGGGCGCGGCCGTCGAAGGAAGGGATGGTGGTGTCGGACATGGGCACGGGTCTCCACAGTGAAGTGGCACCATGCTACGGCAACTTCCAGTCGATTGTTGCGTCCAATTTGGGTCGCCCACCGGACCCAGTGGACTCAGCGCGGCACGCCCTGCGCGAAGCGCTCCCGAAGCCAGGTCCGGCGTTCGTGGTCGGTCTGCAGCACCGGCACCCCGAACTGGGCGTGGCATCCATAGGCCAACGCATCGTTGCGGCCCTCGTAGGTGAAATAGGGCTCGCGGGACTCGCGCCACCAGCCACCGATTTCCTCGCAGTTCGCACGCAGCCACTCGAAAGTGATCGGCGGCACGGTCGAGGGCAGCTCCGCCATCTCGGGGCCGACACGCACCAGCCGCACCAGTTGCGCCGACAGCAGCAGCACCAGCAGCGCCGGCAGGAGCGCGGCACGCCGTGCCGGCCACGGCGTCGCGCCGGCTGCCGGGGCGGTCGTCGAGGTCTGGCGCCGGCCCAGCAGCAGCAGGCCCAGGAAGGGCAAGGGCAGCATCATCCGGTACACCGAGAAGAACGGCGACTTGCTGTTGAACTCGACGATCTTGTTGTTGGCGATCATCAGCGCCACCGCCAGGCACACGCCCGACACACAGGCCAGCCAGGGCAGCACGGTGCGCCACTCCCATTGCAGTGGCCTGGGCAGCACGACCAGCAGACACATCACCGCCGTCAGCACCCCCAGGTGGGTGATGGCCGCGCGGATCTCCTGCACACCGAAGTTGTGAATGAGGTACCCGAGCCGGAAACCCAGCCGAGGGAACAGGTGCACCACGTGATCCGGGTGAAACCAGTAGAACAGCCCCACGGCCTTGAACAGGGCAAAGCCCAGCAGCAGGCCCAGACTCACCAGCACAAACGGTCGCCGCCCCGGCAGCCAGGCCAGCGCGGGCAGCATCAGCGCGATGCTCATGTAGGACCCGGTGCAGAAGCCGACCAGCGCCGCGAGCGCCACCATGCCCAGCGCCGGCAGCGCCGGATGCCGCAGCAGCACCCACAGGCCGGCCCAGGCCAGGCCCGTGCCGACGATGAAGCCACGTGGCATCGCCGCAGCCAGGGTGTATTCCGGATGCAGGCCGATGAACAGGGCCGCGACGGCCCAGGCGGCGGCCGGCCGCTCCTTGGCCAGCACCCAGGCAGCCCACAAGAACGGCAGGTACAGCGCCAGCGCCGACAGCGCCTTGACCGCGGCGATCGGCCAGACGCCGAGCCAGATCAGCGGTGCCGCCAGATAGGCCTCGAACGGCAGCAGATAGGACTGCCCGAAGAAGAACGGCTCGTGGATTTCGCCGCGGGCGATCCAGCGGGCCTGGTCGGCAATCACCAACTGGTCGGAGTCGAGATAGACCGACTGGAAGCTCGCCAGATGGACGGCGGCGTGCACGATGAACAGGCCCAGCAGCCAGAGCCGGGTGGAACGGATACTCATGAGGGGGAGGTGCAACGGGCCGGGGCCCTGGGGTTCGCGGGGACCCGGCAGCTTAACCGAGCCACCCGCCCCGTCCCTGACAGCGCATCCGCCGCAACGACGGATGCGCTGTCACGGCATCAACTGCCCGAAATCGCCGCCAGCTCGGCGCGCGTGGCCGCCTGGATCTCGCGCTCGCGCTTGCGCGTCTGGCGCGCGACCCAGATCGAATAGCCCACGATCACCAGCGTCACCGTCGTGATCAGCAGCGTCGCCGCCGCATAGATCGTCGGGTTGATGCCGCGGCGGGCGTAGCCGAAGATCACCTGCGGCAGCGTCGAGACGCCGGGGCCGGAGAGGAATTCGGAGATCACCACGTCGTCGAACGAGAGCGTGAACGACAGCAGGAAGGCCGCCAGGATGCCCTGGAAGATGTTGGGCAGCGTGATCAGGAAGAACACCTCGTGCGGCAGCGCGCCCAGGTCCATCGCCGCTTCCTCGATGCTGCGGTTCATCTCCATCAGCCGACTCTGGATCACCACCATGCCGTAGGCCATGCCGAGCAACGTGTGGCCCAGGATGATGGTCAGCATGCCGCGCTCGGGCCAGCCCAGCGCGTTCTGTGCGCCCACCATCAGCAGCAGCAGCGACAGGCCGATCACCACCTCGGGCATCACCAGCGGCGCATTGACCATGCCGGAGAAGATCGTGCGGCCCGGGAATTTGCGGTAGCGCACCAGCACGAAGGCCGCAAAGGTGCCCAGGATGGCCGACATCACGCCCGTGACCGCGGCCACCTTCACCGACAGCCAGAAGCCTTCGACGATCTTGGTGTCCTTGGTCAGCGCCTCGTACCAGCGCAGCGAGAAGCCGGTGAAGTTCGCGTCCTGCCGAGTGCTGTTGAAGCTGAACACGACCATGAAGAACAGCGGCAGGTACAGGAACAGGTAGACCAGCGCCATCCAGGCCTTGCCGAAGTGCTTTTCGAGAAGGGCTTTCATCACTTGGTCTCCTCGGCGGTGTAGTGGTAGTAGATCGCCAGCGGCACGATGATCAGCGCGATCATCACCACCGCCAGCGCCGAGGCGCGCGGCCAGTTGTTGCTGGTGAACATCTCGTCCCAGACCACGCGGCCGATCATGATGTTCTCCGGCCCGCCCAGCAGCGAGGGAATCACGAACTCGCCCACGGCCGGGATGAAGACCAGCATGAAGCCAGCGATGATGCCGGCCTTGGACAGCGGCACCGTCACCAGCCAGAAGGCCTTGAAGGGCGAGGTGCCCAGGTCGTAGGCCGCTTCGAGCAGGCGGAAGTCCATCTTCACCAGGTTGGCGTAGAGCGGCAGGATCATGAAGGGAAGGTAGACGTAGGTCATGCCCACCAGCATCGAGACATTGGTGTAGAGCATCTGGATCGGCTCGTGCGTGATGCCCAGCGCCATCAGCAGCTTGTTGAGCACCCCCTGGTCGGCCAAGATGCCCTTCCACGCATAGACGCGCAGCAGGAACGAGGTCCAGAACGGCAGCATCACCATCATCAGCAGGGCAGGACGCACCGCCGGCGACGAACGTGCGATGAAGTACGCGAACGGATAGCCGATCAGCAGGCACAGGCAGGCCGTCAGCAGCGCATACCAGATCGAGCGCAGATAGGCCTCGATGTAGATGGTCTTGAACAGCTCCCCGGCGTCACCGTCGCGGAAGATGGTCCAGTAGTTCTCGTACTTCAGACTCAGGATGCCCGTCTCCGGGTCCCAGATCGGCTTGAACGGGTTGATGCTCTCGCCCATGTCCACGAAGCTGATGTACATCAGGATCAGGAAGGGCAGCAGGAAGAAGACGAACAGCCAGACGTAGGGCACGCCGATGACGAAGCGCTTGCCTGGGACGGGTAGAGAGGAAGAAGACACTGGCCTACTCCTTTACAAACTTGGGCGAGACGGGGCTTGGGTCAGGATGCGGTGGAACCGGCTTCGCCGGGCCACTCGCATCGCCCCCCTCAGGGGGGTGACGCCGAAGGCGGCGCGGGGGGAGACTGACATGTGTCAGTCCCTCAACACCACGGCGTCGAGGTCGTCCCACCAGAAGAACACGTCGTCCTCCCAGGTGATGTCCAGCAGCTCGTGGCGCGAGCCGTTGGGCTCGGTGATCTTGACCTTGGTGCCCTGCGGCGTCACCACGATGTAGTTGTTGTAGGAGCCGAAGTAGCCGATCTCCTTGACCCGGCCGGCAAACAGGTTGCGCGTCACGTGCGACGGCCGCTCCTTGGCGATCTCGATCTTCTCGGGCCGCACCGCCACCGCCACCGGCATGTCGAGCGAGCCGCTGATGCCGTGGCCGACCTGCACCTCGCCGATCGCCGTCCCCACCGCGCAGCGGTCGGGTTCGTCCAGCGTGAGCTTGCCGTCGAACAGGTTGACGTTGCCGATGAAGTCGGCGACGAAGCGGTTGGCCGGGTATTCGTAGATCTGCTGCGGCGTGCCGACCTGCAGCACCCGGCCCTTGCTCATGATCGCGATCCGGTTGGCCATGGTCATGGCCTCTTCCTGGTCGTGCGTCACCATCACGCAGGTCACGCCGACCTTCTCGATGATGTTGACCAGCTCGAACTGGGTCTGCTCGCGCAGCTTCTTGTCCAGCGCGCCCAGCGGCTCGTCCAGCAGCAGCAGCTTGGGCTTCTTGGCCAGGCTGCGCGCCAGCGCCACGCGCTGCTGCTGCCCGCCCGAGAGCTGGTGCGGCTTGCGCTTGGCGTACGGCGTGAGCTGCACCAGGCCCAGCATCTCGTCGGTGCGGCGCTGCACCTCGTCCTTGGGCAGGCCCTCGCGCTTGAGGCCGAAGGCGACGTTGTCCCAGATGTTCAGGTGCGGAAACAGCGCGTAGCTCTGGAACATCATGTTCACCGGCCGCTCGTAGGGCGGCATGCTCGCCACGTCCTGCCCACCCAGCAAGATGCGTCCCTTGGTGGGGGTCTCGAAACCGGCCAGCATGCGCAGCAGCGTCGACTTTCCGCAGCCCGAGCTGCCCAGCAGGGCGAAGATCTCGCCCTTGCCGATGGACAGCGACACCTCGTCGACGGCCACCGCCTCGTCAAAGCGTTTGACCAGTTTTTCCGTGACCAGATAGCCCTCTTGCGTGCCGGCTGCTGCCATGGTGACCCCTCGTGTGGTTGGTTGTCAGAAACAAAAAGGGCTGTCCATACACTGGGTACGAACAGCCCGGTTCAGGCTTCGCTCAGACGGCGATGGCCTTACTTGCCCTTCTTGAAGCCGTTGTACACGTTGGCCATGGCTTCACGCGCTTCGTTGGTGAAGCTGCTGGGCTGGATCATCTTGGTGAAGTAGTCCGAGTCCACAAAGATGGTCTTGTTGCCGGCGATCTCGGGTTTGAGCTTGTCCATCGCCGCCTTGTTGGCCGTCGGGTAGCTCATTTCGTTGCCCATCGCGGCGGCGTTTTCACCGCGCAGATAGAAGTCGATGAAGGCGGCGGCGTTGTTCGGGTGCTTGGCGTCCTTGGTGACGGCCATGGTGTCGGCGAACAGCAGGGCACCGGTCGAGGGCAGCAGCGCCTCGATCACGTCCTTGGAACCGTTGTCCTTGGCGCGACCGGCGGCGATGTTGATGTCGCCGGACCAGCCGATGGCCACGCAGGCCTTGCCGCCCGCGATGTCGTCGATCATGGTCGAGCTGAACAGGCGCACGTCCTTGCGCACCTTGGCCAGCATGGCGCCCGCTTCCTTGTAGTCCGCCGGCGCGTTGGAGTAGGCGTCCTTGCCGATGTAGTGCAGGGCCACCGGGATGATCTCGGTCGGCGAATCCAGGTAGGCGATGCCGCAGCTCTTGAGCTTGCTGGTGTACTCGGGCTTGAACACCAGATCCCAGGCGTTCTCGGGCATGGCCATGCCGCCCAGCGCCTTCTCGACCTTGGTCTTGTTGATGCCCACGGTGGTGAAACCCCAGGCCCACGGCACCAGATGCTTGTTGTCCGGGTCGGCCTTCTGCAGGGTCTTCATGAAGCCCTCGTCCAGATTCTTCAGATTGGGAATCTGGTCCTTCTTCAGCTCCTGCAGCAGGCCGCCTTCGATCTGGCCCTTGGCGAACACGGTGCCGGGCACCACGATGTCGTAGCCGGTGTTGCCGGCCACCAGCTTGGCGTGCAGCGCCTCGTTGGTCTCGAAGGTGTCGTAGTTGACCTTGATGCCGGTTTCCTTCTCGAACGCGGCGATCATCCCCTCGGGAATGTAGTCGGGCCAGTTGTAGATGTTGAGCACCTTGTCTTCCGGCGGCGGAGCCGGTGCCGCCGCCACGCTCGCGGCGGGCGCCGGCGCGGCAGCGGCCGGGGCGGGCTGTTCCTTCTTGCCGCACGCCGCAAGCAGCACGGCGGAGACCGCGAAGAGCAGAAAGTTCCGTTTCATGGTTAATCTCACTCCTAGGATGCCGAACAGGAAATCGATCGCCGGGTTCGCGCGCACGCGACG
>JAEUOT010000064.1 GCA_016790705.1 Hydrogenophaga sp. | reverse complement strand
TCGGACTGGCTGACCTTCTTCCAGGCGGCGCCGATGTCGTAGCCGGTGCCGGCCTGGATGCGGTAGTCGGGGGCGTTCTCGCTGCCCTTGTCGTTGCGCACGAACTTGACCTTGACGTTGAGCGTGAGGGTGCGAACGGTGCCGATGAAGCCGTCGTTCTGAGCGGTGAAGGTGCCGATGTTGGCCATGATGATTTCCTTTCGGGTTGCCAAGGTCGCGCCCATCGCGTCCTTGTTGTGATCCGTCAGGCGGGGGACGGGCGGGCCGCACCCTGCAGCGAAGCGAAGGGGCCGCAACGGCGTGGAGGACCGGCAGGCACAGGAAATTTGCCTCGCGAGGAATCCGCGCAGCGGAGGGGAAATTTCTTGGGCCGTACGGTTGCGGCCATCTAGCCCGAGGCGCAGCCGCGACCCCGCCAGGATTCACGACGAGACAAGGACGCCTGGGATGCACCTGTCCCGAAAGGCCTCTTGGCCGAGCACGTTCACCATGTCTGCGTTGAGACCTCTGCGGCCACCACCCTTGCGCCATCGGTCAGAGTCGCAACAGCGCGAGAAGCCCTTGCGGCATCCACCCGGCGCCTCGCACCGTGCGCCGCCTGCCAGGTCCACCAGGACAGGGCCAGCACCTTGCGGTCTTCGACACCCCCCCACCGATCTGCCCGCCAGCGTGGGGGAAGAGGGCACACCAGGCAACCCAGCGCAGCGAGCTGAGGCGTAGTACCCGGCTCGCACGGCGGGGTGATGCAGGGCCGGAGTCGAAGCACGAACGCATCCGGCCCGCTAAGGCAAGCGCAGCGCGCAGGCGTGAAGGATCGAAGCCGAAGGGCCGTGACGGCGATGACGGCACGGGGCGCAGCCCGAGAGCCTGGCGGCGCAGGGCGCCGACACGCCCACCCAGACGCGCCACAGCCCAGGTCACATGAAGAAGCTACCCTGGTCCGAATAGCCCATAGGGTCAATCTTCAGTTGAGCCAGCCAGGGCTGGACCGCTCGCTTGCAGGAAAAGTCCTCGCCGCCGTCCTGAATCCAGGCGCCGAGGCGTCGCTCCACCCACGCGTGAGCATGGGCGTTGCCATCGCTCAAACCGTTGAATCGGTCGGGCTCAATGCCCTCATGCCGCGGATCGAGCACCACATTGATCGACAGCTCATCGCCGCTGATGGCATTCACACTGGCCACGGCCGCATGGCCACCCTCAAGGTCGAATCGGTAAATGTGCCGCTTGCAAAGCTGGCTGTGCGGGTTGCCGCCGGGCCACCAGTTGTCGCTGGGCTCCAGGCCGAACAGTCGCTGTTCCAGCCCAGCATTGATGGCAGCGACCATCAGGTTGCGCCAGCCCGTCCAGCGTGCACTTCGCTTCTTGTTCAGAGGAAAGTTGTGGAACGGCGAGTACGAGTGCTCGAACTCGGGGACCAGACGCAGATCCCCTGTGGCGTTGTAGCCCAGCTCCTGGAGCCGCCGCACCATGCGCGCATTGCTGGGCTTGGGCACCTCGACGGTCGTTCGACCGGCGAGAGCAGCGCGCAGCGCCGCATGCGTCTTGAAGCCGAGCGCCGACGCGAGGGCTTCACTGAGATGAGAAGACGAGACACCGCTGACGCGGTTCTGGGCACTGTGCTTGAGATTGCGCACGGCCGCAGCGGAGACGAAGAATGTCGAATCAGACATGCCAAATTCCTTTGTGCATGGTCGATGACTGCCGATTACGCACCGACCGGAGGAATGGACACGGTCTGCGATCAGAGAAGGGAAGCAAGAAACGTCGTTTAACCCGGCAGCAGGTTCAGCGGGACGCGGCTGTGTTGGCATTTTACGTGCTGATGCCGACCACGTTGGTCGGAAGCGTCCGCGCAAGCGCTTGCGTGCCGCCACGCCGCCGCCTGATCGAAGGCGGCGGCGTGGCGTTTTTCTGAGGCCCCGTTCAACCCATGCTGCGCGAGGTCAAGCCAAAAAACAACAAGGCCCCGGGCGGCAAGCGCCGGGGCCTTGCAGTGCTTTGCCGACTGCCCGCGTCAATCGTTGGACGTTTCGGCGTCGGTGCGCTCCACTGCTGCTGCTGCTGCTGCTGGCGCCTCACGGCCGAACACGGCGGGCATCCAGCCACTGCCCTCGGCCAGTCGCTCGGCCTCCTGCGCAATCTCGGCCTTCTTGAGCTTGGACAGACGTGGCACCTCATTCGGCGCGAACTGCGCTACCGCGTTCAGGATGGCTGCCTTGGGCACGTGCTGGAAATAGCTCTCGGCCGTGGGCTTCCACCAAGCGGCCATGTCCAGGCCCAGCGCCTGCGCCAGTTCAGAGCCGGGCAGACTGGCGGTCGCGCGGGGCGTCACTACGTCCACCGCTGGGGCGGTGCACAGCGACAGCAGTTGCACCAGTTCGTCCTGGGACTTGTCCAGCAGCACGGCGAACAGCGCGCCCGGTTCCTGCGGCAGACGGTCGGCCCAGGTTTGCCGCAGTTCGCGCATCGCGAGCGCGGCGGGTGATTCGGGCCAGTCGGGTGCCAGGTCCTCCAGGCGATCACGCAGGCTCAGGCACAAACCCAGGGGCAGGGCGTTGCGATAGCTACCTTGCAAGGCCTGCTGCATCAGGGCGTGCACCAGCGCAGCCAGCGCCACCTGCGGCTGGCGCGCCAGTTCGATCTGCAGGGCTGCGGTGCGGTGGGCGCTTAGGCGTTGCGCCAACCGGTCGGACAGGTGTTCCGCGCCGTTCGACGCATCGCCCGTGCTTGATCCGTCCGAATCGCTGCCATCGTCGCCAGGGGTTTGACCGTTGGCGGCCCGCTGCCGCGCGACGTCCAGTGCGCGAAGCGCCTTGGCTTCGGCTTCGCGCAACAGCCCCCGGTGAATCAGGGGTCGCCCCTCGCGGTCCAGCGTGACGATGGCCCCGGCCATGGCCCGGACCTCGGGCGCGTGGCCGCTCAGTTGAGACTGCACGGCTTCCAGTTCGGCCGCGAGCGCCTCGCGGCGCTGGTGCAGGGTTTCAGTCTTGTCCTCGTCGTCCGCGTCGTAGGCTTCTTCGAGCGCGGCATCGGTTCGGGCGATGCGGCCTTGCAGCACCTCCATGCGCCGCACCTCGCGCGCCGTGGGTTCGCGGCGCGTGCGCGGCGCGTTCTGGAACGCCTGCCGCTCGGCGGGGCTCAGGTGCGGCACCGCCTCCACCCAGGCCCAGCCCTCGGCGCGCACAGGTTCGGCCATCGTCTCCAGCTTCTCGCGCACCAGCCGCTCCAGCAGCGCGGCATCGGTCAGGGTGGTGCCGGTGTCCTCGTCTTCGGCGAACAGGTCGCGGCGGATGCCACCGCCGGCGGCGGTGTAGCTATCCAGGCCGACGAAGCGCACCAGGGCATGGTCGGCGCTGATTTCCCGCTCGGTCAGGCGCTGGCGCAACGCGCCCGGGCTGCGCTGCCATTCGGGTGCTTCATAGAACGCGGCCTCCTGGGCGACGTGGTCTTCGGTCACGGCCAGCGCCATCAGCTGGTCCAGGCTGAGGGCGTCGGCGCGGTAGTCGGCCATCAGCCTGGGCGAGACATTGGCGAGCTTGAGGCGGCGCTGCACCACCAGCGGCGTGACGCCGAAGTCGGCTGCGATGTCTTCCACCGGGCGCCCCTCGGCCACCAGGGCGGCGAAGGCCTCGAACTGATCGGCCGGGTGCATGGCCTCACGCTGCACGTTCTCGGTCAGGCTGGCGGTGCGCGCGCTGCCGTCAGCCACCAGCAGGCAGGGCACCTGCCAATCCTTTGCGATGCGGCGCTTCTTGGCCAGCAGCTTGAGGGCTGCGAAGCGGCGACCTCCGGCCACCACCTCGTAGTGCCCACCGTCCGCAGCCAATGTGACGGTGAGGTTCTGCAGCAGGCCCACGCGCTCGATGCTGGCGGCCAGTGCCTCGATGGACGGGCCCGCCGTCTTGCGCACGTTGCGGCGCGACGGGCGCAGCCGCGACAGCGGCACGAGCAGCATCTGCTGCGAGGGCTGGGCGGGCACCTGCGGTGCAGGAACGGTTTGCAGGGCCTGGGCTTCTGGATGGGTGAGTGCGTTCATGGTGATACTCCTTTGGGTGAGGGCATGAGAAAGGCGGGACGGTGCGCGGCGGCATGGCCAAGCCCCGCGCGCCGCGCGCGGGGGGATGAAAAGGGAATCAGCCCTTGAGCTGGCGCAGGCCATCGGCCAGCAGCCACAGGGCGCGGTTCAGTCGCAGGTTCTGGTCGATGCCCTGCACGGGGCGGGTGCTCTGGCGGCGCCCGTTGGCGCTTCGGCCGGTCAGCCCGCCCTTGATCAGGTTCTCCTGGGTGCGGTTGAACACGCTCCACAGGTCTCGCCGGTCGTCGTCGTGGCGACGTGGCATCAGGATTTGCGATTCGGTGACGGGCGGTGCCTTCTCGGCGTCGTCGTACTTGAGGGCCAGCGCGGCGCGCGCGAACACCTCGGATTCGCCCGTGTCCAGCGCCACGGCCTGCATGGCCTCGCGCGACTCCTGCGCCTGCCCGAAGCCCTGCAGCACCGTGTAGGCGCCTTCGATCACCTGCGCGGCCACATGGCCTTTGTGCGGCACGCGCACGTCGGCCACGGTGTCGCCGCACACCAGACCGTTCTGGCAGACGAAGCGGAGCATGCCGGCCAGCATCTGGTAGCTGCTGGTGCCATCGTGCGAGTTCAGCAGGATGATTTCGTTGGCCTCGCGACCGTTGATCTGGCTGGCGTGGCGAAGCCGGAGGAGGTGCTTGGTGAATTCGCGCCGGTCGTCGTGTCGCACGCGGGTCTGGCACACCATGAAGGGTTGAAAGCCCTCGCCGCGCAGTTCCTGCAGCACGGTGGCCGTGGGGATGTAGCTGTAGCGCTCGGAGCGGCTGCCGTGTGGCGCCTCGGCAAAGATCGACGGGGCCACGGCACGGATCTGGTCATCCGACAGCGGGGATTCGGAACGCAGCGCCGGCGAACGCGGCGCGAATCTAGAAGCAAGTTGCATGTCATTTCTCCAAATGAAGCTGGCTGTTGAAAACCCCCACCGGATTCCTAGATTCGGAGCCCTCTTCGGGTCTTCCGGTGGGGTGGGCGCAGAGACCTGGGCCGGTCCCTTCGCCACCGTCTTTCCTGAGTTCATCGCCCGCGACCACAGGAGTGCGCCGACCGACGCCGTCAAGGAGCCAAGCGCCAGGGCTGGTGCGGCCCGCAGGCGCAGCCGAGGACACGGCCTGGCGCGCCTTGACGGCACCGGGCGGCGGGCTACGGTCGCGCCAGTGGTGATGGACGAGGGAAGAGGGCGCCAGTGGCCTCTGGCAGCAGATGGCGCCGACCCCACGCAAGCGCAGCGCGCAGGACCGGCCGAGAGGCCGGGCCGAAGGCGTCAGCCGACCGGAGGGAAGGGAACGATGAAAGCCCGCCAGGGGCGAGACGGCGGGACCGCAGGGCCAGTGGGCTCGATGCGCAGCACGACAGCGCGGCCGGCCAACCCCCAATGGCCGGAGACGCCCAGTGACCGCGATGGCTCTACGATGACGGCATGGCCGAGAAAGACACCGCCCACTCCGACGACCCACTGGATCAGATGCTCACCCGCTCCGATGCGCTGATGGAGCGACTGACCGAGCTGCTCGACGACGCCGAGTTCGATGGCTCGCCGCGAGGCGAAGCAGCCCTGGGCATGTGCGTGGTGGCCATGGAGCACGCGACAGCGCTGCGCGCCCTGATGGCCCTGGGCCTGCCGACCTCGGCGGTCAGCCTGATGCGCTTGCAGTTCGAGGCCCTGACCCGGGCCATGTGGCTGATCTATGCCGCCAGCGACACGGCCATCGAGAAGCTGTCGGCACCGCTCACGCTTGAAACCGAACAGGCTGCCAAGAACCTGCCCAGCGCAAAGGAAATGATCGACCAGATTGGCAAGCGGGTGGGGCAGACCGTGCCGGCTGCGGCCCACGGGATGCTGACCCAGTTCAAGGACGTGTCCTGGAACGCCATGAACTCCTTCGTGCACGGCGGCATCCACCCGCTGCGGCGCAGCGCCGATGGCTTCCCCGTGCACCTGGCTCTGCAGGTGCTGCGCAACTCCAATGGTCTGAGCACCATGACCGGCATGACGATGGCCGTGCTCACCGGCGACGAATCCATCGTCCAGCCGATGAGCAAGATCCAGCCGGCGTTCGCCGACTGCCTGCCGGATCTGATCAAACCCTGAAAACCAGCGCGTCTGTAACGCCCTGGCGGCTGGTCAGACGACGAAGCGTCCGGCCAGCCGCGCGTCCCGCGCGTAGGCGCTCAGGCGCTTCTCGGCACGGAAGTGCAGGTCGCGCTCCACCGGCAACCCGAGCCGACCGCGTACCGTCGTCAGCTCCCGCAGACTGACCCAGCCCAGCTCCGGTGCACCCAGGCCCAGATCGCACAGCCCGAAAGCATGGTCATGGTCGTCCGGGTCGATCTCAGTGAGCAGCCAGGTCGCGCCGGCGCCGGGCGTGAACAGCTTGACCACGGGCGCCGGGTCGAAGTCAGGGTTTCGCAGCGTCTCGCTGCTGTTGGCCAGCAGCAGCAAGCGCTGCTCGTCGGTGATGAGTACGTTCATGGTGAACTCCAGAAGGAATGCCGGGCGGGATTGCCCGCAGCCTCCGGGTCACGGCGCAGCGCAGCGGTCAAGGTTCGTAGACGGCCGCCCAGGCCGCCAGCGCATCGCAGATGCGCGCCGACCTTGACGGCGAGAACGGCGTGGCACGCTGGGTGCAATAGCAAGCCAGCCAAACCTCACTTACTTGATCCCCTGGAAGGGCAGGGTGCGTTCAGGGAGTCTGCGGTTCCAGGCGGCTCAACGAATCAGGCGAGGCACACTTGCCGTGCGCGTCCTCAACCAGGTCTCCATCGGACTTCGTCCCGAGCGCGCCCACTTTTGCAGCAATGCGCGATTCCATTGATGTCCGCGGAGCCACCACCAGAATGACGCAGCCGTCGCAAACCAGCTCGTGGTCGTCGGATACCTGCACACGGAACTTCGCGCTTCGCTCTCCCAGCCGCTCCACCCATCCCCGCAGCTTCAGGGTTGACCCCGGCGGGATCGGCCCCTTGTGCTCCAGCTCGATCGTCCGACCCACCACGACCTCCGAGACTGCATCCACATGCCGCTGCATCTCACGGATGCAGATGGACTCCACGACGGCGACCAGATACCCGGTCGCCAGGCATTCGATCAGCCTCTGCGCATAGTCGCTCCCATGCGGGAGCCTGGAAAACAGCGCCCGGGCCGTCTGCTCCGGCGGCACGCTGTAGGTTTCTTCAAAGATGATTTCGCTGATGCCTTGGTGATTCATGGGATGGGGAAATGGGTTGATGACGCGCATTCGCTCCGAAACCCCGCGTTAAAGCGGGCTGACAGGAACAGCGTGCGATCCTCGTTCGGATGCATCGCGTCTTCAACCCAGTCAGGCGTTTTCCAGCGTAGGTGGCTTCCCGGATTCCCTGCGAAAACTCGACAGGTGGAAGCACATGGCATCATGAAGTTCGACGCTGGCGAAAGCATGGAACCCCTTGGAGCGCGCGATGAGTTCGATACCTGAACGGGAACAGCTCTACACCGAGGTTTGGTCTGTTCCCATGATTCATCTCGGCAAGCGCTACGGCCTGTCAGGTCCGGGACTTCGACAGGTGTGCGTAAAGCTGGGCATCCCGATACCGGCGAGAGGCCACTGGGCCAGGCTTGCTGCTGGCCACAATGTCCCCAAACCTTCTCTTCCTCCCGTCGCCACCGTTGTTGCAAACGAGGTTGTTGAGCGTCGGCATCTGAAGGGCACGAAGCGTTCCAGGGAGACATCGTTTGAACAGAATCCAGAAACAGATCGAAGTGAAATGCCGCTGCCATCACCTGAGCGATCTGATGCGATGCAGCCGTTGGCACTTCACCCTCTGATCCGAGCCTTGCTTCCCAAATACGAAAAAGAGGCAGCGGAAGCACTTCAGCGAAAAGCGAAGCACGATTGGGAAGATGCGTATCCAGGACGACAGTATCGAGGTGTCGCACCGCCCTTCTATAGCTGGAAACACTTCTGTGACCGCGGTCAGATCCTTGCTGCGACCCACAGAAAGACAGCGATCCGGGTCTCGCTCATGACCTATAAGCGGGCACTGCGTTTGATGAGCTCGCTGGTCGAAGAGCTTGAAAAATCCGGCTTTCAGCTCACGTTCGCCGATCAAATGGAGCGCTTGATCGCCAAGCGAGGCGAGGCACACATCAGCATCAGGTTGACCGAGAAACTTGACGCCGGTACCCGTTTTGACAGGATCAACTCGTACACGCGTGAAAAGGAATACGTGAAGACGTTGGCTCCGACAGGACGCCTTAGCCTCAGCATCGAGCAGATGGGCCTTGGAGAGACGACTTTGAATGACACGTCCACGACGACTTTGGAGACCAGGTGGCCCGAGATTCTTTCTGCCGCCGAATTCCGCCACCGTGGCTCTCTGGAAGCTGTGGCCAGATGGGGGAGGCAGCGCGAGCAACAAGAAGAAGCGGCTCGCCGCCGGGCTGAGGAGCAACGGGTCAGGGAAGATGCTCAGCGGAGAGATGCTGCAGAGAAGGCCCGGCGAGATGCGCTGCTGCGTGAGGCACAGAGCTGGCAGTCGTCACAGCTGCTCCTGAGCTATGTGGCGCACTTGGAGGGGCTTCGAGACGCATCCGGCAAGGCCAGTGATGACTTTGATGTTTGGCGTGAATGGGTTCTCGGCGTTGCCGCCAGCCTTGATCCGAGCAGCACAAGACTTGCTGCACCCTGAACCTCGAAGCGAGCCCCATCGGCCCTCGAATCTATAGCAGCGAGCGGGACAGCCACCCGGCTGAACGTCGTGTCTGCAGCCGCCTTAGAACCGGCCTCGATGACGCTCGTTTTAAGCTAACGACGGTCACTCAGCAGCAGGTGCCTTGCAACATCTGCTTGTTCGGCGTTGACCTCAACACAGGATCATCAAAGTGCGCGTTGCTGGCAGGCACAACAGCGGACACAGAGCTTGGGTGTTCATGTTCCGGGTGTTTAGTCAGATACCGAGCTGAGGTATCGCCGCCGCGTTTGGCCTCAGACCGGCTATGAGGTGCTCACTCCGGCTCCGAGCTTCTATCCACACTATCTGTGGTCTCGCGCTTCGGTTATCGTCACAAAAAGTACTTTCACATGGGAGGGTGCGAAATGCACATCGAATTCGTCGAGATCGCGAATTTCAGGAAGCTGTTGTCCGCGCGTGTGGATCTGTCGCCGAAAACAACACTGTTCGTCGGCGCAAACAACAGCGGCAAGACTTCCGCAATGTTGGCTCTGCGGCGCTTCCTCACACCCCGCCGTTGCCCATTTGAAATTAATGACTTCACGTTGTGTCACTTGCGTGCGCTCGTAGACATAGGCGAAGCATGGGGTAAGGCGCAACAGACGGGTGCCGTGGCAGATCTCTCCTTGGACCCTTGGGTGCAGGCACTCCCAACTCTGGATCTATGGTTGCAGGTCAAAGAAGACGAGATCCACCGGGTCCGTGATTTGGTCCCTCTGTTGGAGTGGACTGGTGGTCGGCTCGGGGTCCGACTCCGTTACGAGCCCAAAGATGTCGATGCACTCTATAAGGAGTTCATTTCCAGTGTCACCGAAGCCAACGTCATGCGCACAGCAGCTACGGCTGCTGCAGCTGCAAAGGGCGAGGTTGCCAAGCTGACCGTATGGCCTGAAACTCTGGTCGACTTCCTCACAAAGCGGTTGAGTTCGATGTTCACGATTCGGACGTATCCGCTGGATCCCGACCTTCTTGTGTCTCCTGCGAAGCTTCGGGCTTTACCGCAGGTACTCCCTCACTCCGCACTTTCCATTGACGGCGATCCGCTCAGTGGCCTCATCAAGGTACATGACATTCCTGCTCAGCGTGGGTTTGGTGAAGTCCCGAGTGGCGTTGACGACGATGAGTTGCAGACCTCTGCTGGGGGAACGCGGCTATCTGAACAGCTTCGAAGCTATTACGCCAAGCATCTGGATCCCTCCAAGGGACCGGAACCCACGGACCTCGAAGCTCTCTTGGCTATGGAGGCCGCGGAGGGTGCATTCGACTTAAAGCTTACGGAGAGCTTCAGCGAATGCTTCAACGAAGTAGCTGGCCTCGGCTACCCAGGTGTCAGCGATCCGCGGCCACGTGTATCCACGCGCTTGCGCGCGATTGATGGGTTGAACCACAGTGCGGCAGTCAACTTCGAGGTGGATGTGATTTCGGATAAGGGCGCGGTTGCACCTTTACTGTTGTTGCCGGAGGGGAGCAACGGGCTGGGATACCAAAACCTCATCTCGATGATCTTTCGGCTGATGAGTTTCCGCGATGCCTGGATGCGTGTCGGCAAAGCGTCTAAGGGAGCAGAGGCGACAAGTATTGAACCGCTTCACCTCGTTCTTGTGGAAGAACCCGAGGCGCACCTGCATGCGCAGGTGCAGCAAGTCTTCATCAAGAAGGCGTACGAGGTGCTGCGTAGGCGCCCAGAGCTAGGAGAAAGCGATGTGCTGCGTACCCAGCTGATCGTCAGCACGCATTCGAGCCACGTTGCACACGAAACGCCCTTCGCGAGCTTGCGGTACTTCCGCAGGCTACCTGCCGGCATGGTGGCAAATGTGCCGGTGTCTACTGTGGTCAACCTGTCGCATGTGTTCGGGGAAGAGGCAGTGACCGAGCGCTTCGTCACTCGGTACTTGCGTGCACAACACGCGGACCTGTTCTTTGCTGACGCAGCGATCCTCGTTGAGGGGCCGGCAGAGCGCATGCTCATCCCCAACTTCATTCGAGCTCACTACAAGGTGTTGCATCAAAGCTATGTCACTCTGCTTGAAATTGGCGGTAGCCACGCCCATCGTTTGCGTCCGCTGATTGATCATCTCGGCCTGTTGACGCTGATCGTCACCGACCTGGACAGTCTGACGGGTACGGGAGGCTCATCAGTTCAACCCGCTATGGGCGCAGGCCAGAAAACCAACAACGCTACCCTAAAGACCTGGGTGCCAGCCCTGGAAGACCTCGACGCCCTCATTGGCGCGACGCCGGAAGCCAAGACGCTATCGGATGCTAGTGACTCAATTTTCGCTGTACGCGCGGCGTACCAGACACCGGTTGAGATCACGATGCCGGGTGCCACCGCAAAGGAGACCGCCTACCCCTACACGTTTGAAGACGCGCTTGTGTTTGAGAATGTGGAATTCTTCGCCGCGTTCGCGGGATCGGGATTGAATGCCAAGTTCCGGACTGCCATCGCCAATGGAGGCGGTGCGATCGCGGTTGGTGCCAGCATGTACACCGCGCTCAAGGACGGCAAGAAGGCGGAGTTCGCCCTCGATGTTTTGATGGCGGACAATTTCAACAGTTTGAAGGTTCCGACGTACATCGCCGAGGGTCTTGAGTGGCTGTTAGAACAGATGAAGAAGAAGCAGGTGGAGGTCTTGACAGTAGTGCCAGCTATGGCCGTTTCGGCAGCCTCCGCTACTGGACCAGAGGCGGGAGCCGCGCCATGACTTCCGCTGACGATCAATCTGATGCCACGGCCGACGCTACGATTATCGATTGTCTTGACCTAAGCAAGCCAACAAGCTTCTTCCTGTACGCGGGTGCCGGATCTGGAAAGACGAGGTCGCTGGTCACCGCAGTCAGAAAGACGATCAACGGCGAGCGCGGCAGGCAGTTGACACTGACGGGCAAGAAGATCGGGGTCATCACCTACACCAACGCTGCCTGCGACGAAATCAAGCAGCGTCTCGAGTTCGATCCCCGGGTTGAGGTCATGACGATCCACGCGTTCTCCTGGTCTCTGATCGAGGGCTTCAACGCCGACATCCGTCAGTGGGTCGCCAAGAACCTTGAAGGAGAGATCGCAGAGCTAGAGGAGCAGCACAGGAAGGGGCGTCCCAACACAAAAGCAGGCGTTGAACGGCTTCGATCCATGGAGAGCAAACGTCGCCGTCTGGCGAGTCTGGATTCCATTGTCAAGTTCATCTACAGCCCGACCAGCGACAACCGCACACGCGACTCTTTGAACCACTCGGAGGTCATCGCAATGACGGCGACCTTCCTGACCAGCAAACCTGGGTTACGGCGAATGTTGGTCAGTAGGTGTCCGGTCTTGCTCATTGATGAGAGCCAGGACACAAACAAGGCTCTCATGGACGCATTCCTGCATCTGGAGGAAGAGTTCCAAGGCCGGTTCAGCCTAGGACTTTTCGGCGACATGATGCAGCGCATCTACTCGGACGGGAAAGACCGGCTGGACAAGGCTATCCCGGCCAGGTGGGCCAAACCTCGCAAGCGGATGAACCATCGGTGCCCGTCCCGCATCATCGAGGTCATCAACAGCATCCGCCACGACGTCGATGGCGAGGAACAAGTACCACGAAGTGACGCAGAAAGAGGTGTGGTTCGAGTCTTTATCGCACCACAAGCCGGCGTTGTTCCCTTCTCTATCGAAGCGGCGGTGCGCCAACGCATGGCGACGATAGCCGGCGATCTGGCCTGGCAGAACTCTGACACGGTGAAGACGCTTGCCCTTGAGCACCTGATGTCTGCCAGGCGGTTCGGTTTCGTGGAATTCTTCGAGCCGCTTTGGGCTATTGACAACCTCAGAACGAGCCTGCTTCAAGGCTCAGGCGCAGGCCTTGGGTTCTTCATCCGGGACGTGCTGCCGCTGGTCAAGGCGCTTCGCGCCAACGACCGGTTTGGGACTACGGCGATCATCAAGGCGTCATCGCCGCTTCTGGACCGCGCAACGCTCCAAGATGCCGGACCGAATCAGGTCGCGCAACTCAGCAAGGCCAAGGCGGCGTGCGATGGACTTTTTGCGTTGATCACGGAACAGCCCGAGATCACAGCACAGAAGGTGCTCGAGTTTGTTGCGCAGACGGGTCTGTTTGTCATCCCGGACACGCTCGCTCCCTTCGTTTCCGGTGAGGCCATCGCTGCGGCGGCTGTGGACGATGCGAAGCAGGGTGATCAGTTGAATGGCAGCGAGGACGAAGAAGTCGAAGACTCTATCTCTGAGCTGAGCGCATGGAGCAAGTCGCTTGAGGCTCCGCTGAGTCAGATCGAACGCTATGACCTGTACGTGCGGGGACAGTCGCAGTTCGGGACGCACCAGGGCGTTAAGGGGCTGGAGTTCCCACGCGTGATGGTCGTGATCAACGACGACGAGGCGCGAGGCTTCCTTTTTGCCTATGACAAGTTCTTCGGTACCAAGGAGAAAACAAAGGCGGACCTTGAAAGCGAAGCCGCTGGCCGAGAGACCGGTTCGGATCGCACCCGCCGCTTGTTCTACGTTACCTGCAGCCGAGCGGAGAAGAGCTTGGCCATCATCTACTACTCGCCGGATCCTGGGTTGGCTCGAAGCGCCATCCTCCAGTACGGATGGTTCGAAGAAGGCGAGGTTGAGCTGATCAACTGAATCGACGACAGCCTATCGCGTAGCCATCTGGCTTCATGCCGTGGCGAGGTTGAATTTTGTGCTCGACAAGTTTTATCACGCCGTCTCGGAGAAGCTGATCTCAGCACGGACAAGCAGCGCGTTGCGAGCTCGGGCGTGCATTTGACTCAGCGAAAGATCCTCAGTTGTTTGACGCTCAGTCTGTTCAGGATTCGCCGTGGCAAAGCGTTGTGGCCCCTATGTTTCGTCGATCAGGCTGCGCCTGTTCGGTGGCAGTACGGGGTGCCAAGCCGGCGCGGCGGGGTGGGGCGCAGCCCGACCCCTGGAGGGTTTCCCCAGGCCACACTAATGCCCGCTAAAGCAAAAAGGGGGCAGGCCCCCGGGATCACAGAAGGCCGCGTTCGGCCATCGAAAGAACCTGGTCGCCCGCCACGATCATGTGGTCCAGCACCCGCACGTCCACCAGCGACAGCGCCGACTTCAGCGTCTGCGTCAGGTGCTCGTCGGCCCGGGACGGTTCGGCGACCCCCGAGGGGTGGTTGTGCACCAGAACCAGGGCAGCTGCATTGCGCGCTAGGCACTCCTTGACCACCTCCCGCGGATAGACCGAGGTCTGGCTTACCGAGCCCCGGAACAGTTCGAGGTATTCGATCAGGCGGTTCTGCGAATCCAGCATCAGCACCGCGAACACCTCGTGCTCCAGCAAACCCAGCTTCACCTTCAGGAACTCCCGCACCGCCTGGGGTGAGTCGAACAGCACCCGCTCGATCAGGTGCTGCTGCAGGATGCGTTGCGCCGCCTGCAGCACTTCGTCGGCCTGCGCCGGGCGGTAGTTACCCGCTGTGTCGCGAACCAGAAGAACGGAAGGATCAAAGGAGAAGAGATCGTGTGCCATGGCCGGCTCCGTGAATCGGGCGGGATTGCCCGAGACCGGCACCTGCACGGCGCAGCGCAGGGGTCAGGGTTCGTGGACGGCCGCAGGACGCCAGCGCACCACCGCAGGGCAGGGCGCGCCGACCTTGACGCCGAGAACGGCGTGCTACGGTGAAGGGAACAGCAAGACGCCCCACCCACACACTTCGCGCGTACCAGGGCAAGCACAGCGCGCAGGCAGCGCAGGCTGCCGGAGGCGTCAGGGATTCCCGCCGAACGGCCGAGACGGGCCCCGCCTGGCTCGGGGCAGTGCCCGGGGAGCCCGACGGCGCGAGCCGTGACGCTCGAATCCCTGGGCCGACAAAACGTCCTTCAGTTCAAGATACTGTATAAAATTACAGCTATTGCAAAGGAGAAGCCCATGCACCAAGAATTTCGTCAGCTGTACCAGCCTCGCTTCCAGCGCCGTTCGGAATGGCTGCGCCGCGTCTGGCGCTGGTTCTGAACAACTCATGCCTAGCACCCCACGAGGTTCGCGCATGAACGCCCCCGTGTTCCAGGAGGTGCTGCTGCGGATCAATTCCCCCGGCGACGAACTGCCCCTGGCCACCGCCGGTGTGTTGCGCTATGTCTGGAAGAGTCGCTACGGCGAGATCCTGATTGAGGTTGTGGGCAATGAAGTGTTCGTCAACGGCAGCCGGGTCGAAAGAACGCGTTCGGCTTCCGCTGAGTTTTCCGACGGGTGATCCTGACCGATCCATCACCCCAACTATCGGTCTCCGTGCAGGTCATGTGAGCAACCGTTCAGTTTCAACAGAACCCCCTTTGCCATGTCCAACAACAGCGCCACCAGGCCCGGTCCACACAGAGCCAAAAGAGCAGAGTCCGCTGTCTTCAGTGATCTCGCTGAGTTGTGCTGCAGTCCAGGCTACGTCCATGCCTTGGCCTACATCTGCCATAGGGACAATTTCATTGCGTACGACACCAGAATGAAGTCGCCGGACATGGCGAAGCTTTTCACAAGCGGGCGACTGATTCGGACCGAGATCACCACCCTCATCGGGCTGATGGTTCAAAAGGACATTGATCTGTCGCTGCCTGAGCCGGTGCTCATGCAGTCGTACATCGAGCGAAGCGACACCTTGATGGACGAACTCCATGCAGCCATCGGCTCGCCGATGTTCGAGAACATGAGCGCAGCCATCACAGGTCAGGCGATTGATGCAGCCACCACTCGGGGTGCCTTTCTCCGAGAGCCGATCTTCTATGGTGGCGAGTCGGCTTACTCGTTCCAGTACCGAGACTTCTCGCCCGAGAAGTACGGCAAGGATGACGAGTGGCTACAACGCACTAAAGGTTTCAGCATCCAGGCCGCCACCGCAGTGGTCCGCGCCATCGGCGAACGTCAGAATGAAAACGTCATGGCGGCACACCAAGCCATGCCGCCGGACGATACGGCCAGCTGGACCATTCTCCCGGGCTTCTTTCTTTCCGCCGAAGAGCTTGTTGCGACCAGTGGCGTCGCCCTGGAGGAGGTCCAAGCTGTCCTACGGGTGTTCACCCATCAAGGCCACAACGCCGGTTTTACCGATGCCAGTGCTTTCAACGCGATCTCGGCCACGCCACTGATTCCGCTGCCCGATGGTCGTGTCTTGCTGTACCAGTACTACAGCCTCGTGGAAGCCCTGTATGAATCCCCGTTTTACTGGATGCTGCAGGACGATAGCTATAGGAGCACGGCGTCCAGGCACCGTGGTGAGTTCACAGAGGCGATGGCGGTTCGCTGTCTTGCCAAAGTGTTCCGGGCGGCCAATGTGCGCAGCAACATCAATGTGTATTGCGGCAAGCAAAAGACCGGTGAGATCGATGTCCTCGTGACTTTCGGCGACCGCGCGATCGTTGTCCAGGCAAAGTCCAAGCGGCTGACGCTGGAAGCCCGACGGGGCAACGACGGGCAGATCAGGGCGGATTTCCAGAAAGCCGTTGTCGAGGCCTATGAGCAGGGCATGGTGTGTGCTCGGCACATCCTCGCCGGGGACTGTGTGTTGCGCGATGCCCTCGGCAACGAAGTCGTGCTTCAGTGGAAACCCAAGGAGGTGTTTCTGCTCAACGTGGTCGCCGACCACTATCCGGCGCTCAGCTTCCAAGTGAGCCAGTTCCTCAAGCATGAAGCGACCGTGGGCATCCGGCCGCCCTTCGTGATGGATGTGTTCCTGCTGGATGCCCTGACGGAGATGCTGGAGTCACCGCTTCGGTTGCTGGGCTATATCCATCAGCGGGCGCTCCATGCCGACCGCTTGCAACTGTCCCACGAACTGGTGGCGCTGTCCTTCCATCTGAAGGAGAACCTTTGGCTCTCTCCAGAACACGACCTGGTGATCCTTGGCGATGACATCAGTGCCGATCTGGATCTCGCAATGATGGTGCGCAGAGACGGTGTGTCGGGCGACAGGACACCCGACGGCATCCTGACCCGTTTCGCAGGAACCGCATTTGAACGGCTGATCCAACAGATCGAACAGAAAAGCGATCCTGCAACCCTCGACCTTGGGTTCCTGCTACTGACCCTCGGGGAAGACACGTGCCGCCACCTCGCGCATGGCATTCAGGAGCTGACGCGTCGGGCGAGAGCCGACGGGAAACCACACGACTTCACCGTTTCAATCGGCGAAGCCGAGGAGGGGATCTGCCTTCATTGCAATCCTGGACCCTTGGGGCAGGCCAGGGATCGATTGGAGGCCCACTGTCACAAACGGAAGTACGCGCTGAAGGCGCGCAAGTGGTTTGGCCTTTGCCTGCACACCGACGAAAGCATCCGTTTCGGACTGACATTGGACTACCCCTGGCAGCCTTCGGACGACATGGACCTCTTGACGCAGACCATGCAGAGCCGGGTCGGCAGGAGCACCCAAGGTCCAGTCCAGAAATGGCCACGTGCCAAGATCGGTCGGAACGATCCCTGTCCGTGTGGGAGCGGCCTGAAGTACAAGAAGTGCCATATTGGCAGCGTGCGGTAGTCGGCAGAAAAACCTGTTCTCAGAAGATTTTCGTACAGGTCCTGCGCCCGATTGAGTGCGCTGCCTTGGCACCTGACTGAGCCGTTGTTCGAGCGATGGAACCATGTTCCTAGATGATTGGGTTGCCATGGAACGGTGTTGGTTCCTGGTCATGCGTGGGCTCATTGATCGCCCGATAATTCTTCCCATGCAGCTTTCACATCCCAAGCCCGTCAACCGCTGCCACGTGTGTGGAGGCACGAGCTACCACCACCTGGTGGAACGCAACGAATACGCTGAGCTTCGTTCGACACAGACCCTGGTCTGCGATGGCTGCGGCCGGTCTTTTCCTGATGTCAGAACCTGGCGAGACGGCGTGCCCACCATGGCCCAAGAGCAGGGTGCATGAACGGCACTTACCTCGTCACGGCCTACGCTGACAAGGACCAGGTCAAAGCCCTTGGCGCCCGTTGGGATCCTGCACGTCGCCAGTGGTATGTGCCGGCGGGGCGGGACATGGCTCCCTTCACAAGCTGGTTGCCCGAGGGTGCTGCGGCACCTGCTGCCGGGGAGGCACTTGCTCCCGCGACACCGTCAACACCTGCAAGCACCGAACTGACGGTTCCCCAGAAGGGCATTGCGCTTTCCCGTCTGCTGGCCGGTGTGACGCAAGCCATCAGCGAAGCCTTCAAGGCGGGTGTCTGGACTTTGGTTGAAGTGGTTGATACCCGTGTCCGCAATGGCCATGTCTACATGGAGGTTTCGGAGCGTGACGGCAACGGCGCCATCACCGCCAAAGCGACGGCTGTAATCTGGGCCAGCCAGGCCAACCGCATCCTCCCTGAATTCCAGCAAGCCACCGGCGCCCAGTTGGGTCCTGGCATCAAACTGCTGGTCCGTGCCCGTCCCGTGTTCAAGCCGCAGTTCGGCTTCAGCCTTGAAATCGATGCGATCGACCCGGACTACACGCTCGGCGACTTGGAGGCACGCAAACGGGAAATCCGTGAACGGCTTCAGCGCGAGGGGCTTTTCGACTTGAACCGCCTATTGCCTCGACCATGGGACTACAACCATGTGCTGGTGGTGGCACCCGAAGGGGGCGCCGGCCTGGGGGATTTTGAGGCGGAAGCCACACGGCTGGAGGCGCACGGCATCTGCCACTTCATCTATGCCTACAGCCGTTTTCAAGGCGATGGTGCCGCCGCTGACATCCGCACGGCACTGCTTTCCGCCCTGCAACAGATTGAGCTGAACCACCCCTGGCCCCCCGACGCGGTTGTGATCATCCGCGGTGGTGGCGCAGTCAATGACCTCGCCTGGCTCAACGACTACGGGCTGGTGCGTTGTGTCTGCGAACTGGGTATTCCCGTGCTCACTGGCATCGGCCATGAACGGGATAACACCGTGCTGGATGAGGTGGCCAACGCCCGCTTCGACACCCCCTCCAAAGTCATCGCCGGGATCGAGCACACCATCGTCAAACGCACGCGCGAAGCCAAGGCCATGTTCGAATTCGTGACCCAGAGGGCGACACATTCCCTGGAGCGCTCGCGTCGCATGACCACGCAGATCTACACCGCAGTGGAAACGGGCGCCAGACAGGAGTTGGCCCATGCGAAACAGCAAGCCTCTGCCTGGTTGTCCGAGCTCAAGCTGGATGCGGCCTATCAACTGCGTGTTGCAGCCGAAACCTCGCAACGCCAGTTGACCAACATCCAGCACCTGGCGCAACAGCAACTGCACCAGGCACAGCGGGATGTCCCGGCCTTGATGAGCGAGATTCGGGCCGAGGCCAGTAAGTCGCTTCGCACTGCGGAGGTGCTGAGCGCAGCAGAATGGCGCTACGTCGCCGAGCGGGTGTCCACCGATCTGCGCCAACAGCAAGAAGCCGTGACGAGAACCTTCGACGACATAGGTGCCCGTGCGCGAAGGACTTTGTCCGATGCCCGCACCGGCACTCAGGCGTTGATACGGGAGATTGCTGGACAGGGACCCGAGAAGACGCTCCACAGAGGTTTTGCACTCGTCAGGGACGTCACAGGCCGGGTGATCACCAGCGCCACCGCACCAGACACCCACATCACCATCGAATTCAGAGACGGCCAGCGTGCCGCTGAGTTGAAAGGCAGAACCCGATGACCCAGAAAACGTTCAAAGAAGCCTATGGCATGTTGCAGCAACACGCGCAGGCCTTGCGTGATCAGCAGGAACCGAACATCGATGATCTGTTGAGTATCGTGACGGAATCCGTCGCTGCCTACAAGGTATGCCAGTCCCGCATTGATGCGGTGGAGAAAGCTCTGGAGAAGGCGCTCAGCTCGGCCCGCCAAGACGATTCAGACCGGGTCACCGCTGAAGGGGATTGATCCCGTATGTGCACTTGTGGTGCGGCAGTGCATTTCTTCGACCACCCCAACACAATGAGCTGTGTCCACCGATAGGGATCGCATTTCATGGGGTGTAGGTCGCGAGGCGTCGCTTTCGGCGGGACAAGCAGTGGCAGCAGCCGGCCGCGCGAAGCGCTAAACTGAACCCGAGGCCAGCGTGCCTCCCCGTCTTTCCTCCCTAGGCGGGCCAACCTTTCGTTGGTTGAGTCGCCCGGTGGTCAGTGATCGCCGGGCGTTTTTTTCTCTTTTGTAGCGCGACTGAGGGCGAGCGAGGTATCAAGCGAAAGCGCCACTGTTGGTGCGAGCTACTCGCTTTTCGAGAGAGTTCCAGAGCGTGTGGTGCTTCGATCGATGTAGTGATCGACCCTACATTTGCGCACGAAGTGCTGGTGTCCAGCTTAGTCGTTGAATTGCGGCCCTTTGCGCTTTGAGTTGCCACCCACAATCCCACAATTTCGATTTCGACGACGGGAGCAGTCGTTGGCCGTCGTGCTGACAAGGTCGAGATGCAAGTCATAGCCACTCGACCGTCGCCCTCGAGCAGGCGGTGAGTGGTGCGAAATTCTTGCGAAAAAAACAATACTGGTTAAAAATACAGATGTTCCTCAAAGGAGAACTATGCCTAGCTACATATTCGTGTCACCCGGATCCGACCCCGGAGCCGGGCTCGCCCTCGTGGATCCGATGCTCAGTTCCAAACGACCATCAATGGGCACGTGTAGGCCAGACCTGAGGCGCATGGTGAGGCCTGGCGACCACATCTTCGTGATCAGTGGTAGCCGCGGGCGAACCATCCCCCAGTACGTCATTGGTGGTATGCAGATTGATCAGAAGCTCGACGACCAGCTGGAGGCTCTTCGACACCGTCCCGAGAACGCGCTGCATTTTGACGGGAATCAGCGCGCCGGAAACATCATTGCCCTGCCGGACGGGACCCAGCACCCTCTCGACGAGCACGACAAGCGCGATCGCGAAAAGTTCGAAAGCCGCATCAAGAACTACATTTTGGGCAAAGACCCTGTGATCCTTGAGACGCCTCGAGAAGTCGAAATCGGCCGTGACCGGTCTGTGGGCATCCTGTCGAAGATCTTCGACATTCCTGGGTACCGAATGCAGCAGGTGGTTGGGCGCGGACGCAAGCTTTCCAACGTGCAAGTTGATCAGTTGCTGCGCGCGCTCGACGACATCAAGCGTGAGGCGCGTTCGTGACCAACATCGCGGCCCACGTGGTGAGCAGGAACTTGACCATGGAGAAGGCGGCCAAGAAGGCTGGCATGACTCCCGAAAGGTTCGAGCAGGTCGCGGGTGGTGCGAGGGCGACGTTGGGGGAGATGCGAGGTATCGCCAAGGCGCTGCAGGTTCCGGTGTCCAGCTTGATGGAGCGCGAGCGTGAGGCGGCCGAGCCGATCAAGATGCTGTTTCGGCAGACCCTTGAGCAGCGAGAGGCAATTGAAGTCGCCTCTCATGTAGACGTGCTCTCGGCACAAGTCCGCGACGCGCTCTCCATTGCGCGTGGGCTGCGCTCGGATTTGACCTGGCTGGATATCTTCTATGGCATGGAGCCAACTCCTGACAACGCTTTCGCATTCGCGGACATGTTCCGCCAGAAGTTCGGAGGCATAGGCGACCTTGAACCCTTTCCGGAGTTGGCGAGAGTCCTCGCCGCCTTGGGTGTGCTGCTTCTGTTTTCGCGCGACCCCTCCGTCGAAGGAGTCTCAGCTATCGTCGATGGCCACGCAATTGTGATCATTGGCCCGCGCACCTTCAGGCCACGGATGCTTTTTACTGTCGCCCACGAGCTTGGTCACTTGGTTGCACATCATGGCCACCGAGACCAAGGTTACGCACACCTAGACAAAGAGGCTGACTGGTCGCGCAGTCCGCGGCGCGCCGAGGAGAAGTTCGCTGACGCCTTCGCCTCCGCTGTATTGTTACCCCAGCACGGAGTGCTCAGCGCCCTAAAAGTTGTTCGTGAACACCTTGGGATCTCGAATCAACCACTAGGGGCTGCGGAGATCGCTTGGATTGCGCATCTATTCCATGTCAGCTTTGAGGTGGCGGCTCGGCGCTTCGAAACCTTTGGTTTGCTGCCAGTTAGCGGTGCGCGTGCCTTCTACCAACGGCTGCAAGACGACTTCAAAAATCCCGAAAAATTCGCTGCTGACGTTGGCGTTCCGGCGCGCCAGGAACTTGTGATTGAAACCACTCCCGCGCTCATGCAGTCTGCTGCGGCAAAAGTTAGAGCAGGCAAGTTGTCGCTGGGCAAAGCTGCGGAACTGCTGAATGTTCCCGTTTCGGCTATCGTGGTCGCGAACTCGGAAATCACCGCGTGATCGTTGTCCTCGACGCATCCACATTGATCAATCTGGACAACGGTGATGTTCTCACCGAAGTTCTCTCGCTCCCGCTAAGGGCGTTTCAAATCAGTCCCGAGGTGCTGCGCGAGTCGCGCACCGTCGCAAAGGCTATCAAGGCGGCCGTTGAACGCGGCGACATCGACTGGGTTGACGACACTGCTATCGACGCTCAGGAGTTCGAGGACGCTCTCGCCGTTTGGGAACTAGGCCCAGGTGAGACAGAGTGCATCTTGGCCGCCAAGGCCTTAGGCTGTTCGGTCGCTTGCGATGATGGGGCCGCGCGCAAAGTGATCGAGCGCGAGATTGGCATCCCTCGCATGACAGGGACTGTGGGTCTGCTTCGCGAGGCGGTTGTCGCTGGGCTGATCACAGCGCAGCAAGCGTACGAGGCCTATCAGCAGATGAAGCGCCTAGGCGGTTTTCTGCCCAAGCTTGCTGTGGCCGACTTTGAGCCCTAGATTGTCTCTGGGCGTAGCCCCAACTTGTCCTCGCGTACGGGTCTGATGGCGTTTTGAGCCAGTCTCTGTCGAATGCCAACGAAGGGATTTCCGATGGTCTTCTTCTTCTGGCCTGACGCCTGGAAGGTCCTGCCGCATGAGTGGCAATCGTGGTCGATGTGTGGGGTAAAAGCAAGCTCCCCTCGCTCGAAGTGAGGCTCCCCGCAGTGTGTACAAATGAGATCCACCACTCTGCCTTCAAGATGCGGCATGGCCGACTGCGCCATGTAGGTGCGGACCTGTTCCGGATCCAACTTGATCCCGTCAATCGTAACCTTGGCATAGGTTTCGTCGACATCAGGCATTTCCTGTTCGCTGGTCTTGAATGCATGTAAATGGATACCCGTCATCTCGGGGTCCGTCGAAGTCCAGAGAATTGCAGGATTCGAGCCCCAGATCTGGATGCCGCCTGGGTAGTCACACTGCTTGATCGAGATTGAGTCGGGAGCCTTGCGCTTCTTCGTGGGCACAGCACCGAGTATTTTGCGCAACTCGGCAATCGGATTGCCGATACCAACGCCCGTATCGGAGAACTGACGACCGCAACCGTGGCACTGGTGCTTACGATGCGAGTGCACGGCAAACCAATCGCGGTCCAAGTGTGGGAAACCGCAGTAGATGCACTTCACAGGTATCGTCTCGAAGCCGAAGACGCTTGACACCATATAGTTGATTGCGTCGATCTCGTCGACATCAACCCAGCCGTCGGAGAGTAGGTCCACGCGGTGCGGGATTCGTAGCCGGCGGTAAGTCCTGTCGATGTCTTTTTGCCCCCCGCGAGCCTCCCTGGCGTGAACGTGGATGCCACGGTCGGTGGGCTGGGTCGTTGTGTCGTAGACAGCGGGCACCGAACCCCACAGGGCGATCCCGCCAGGGTAGTCCGCGAAGTCTAGGTGAAGCGTTTCTTCGGATGTGATCGGCGGGTCGTCTGCCGCCACGCATTTGTCCGCAGCTACTCCGTATTTGGCTGTGGCGTTTGCGTGGTGCTCCAGGCACCAATATCGGGTGCCGCCATCTCGGCGTTTCCCCACGGCAATGACTTTGCAATCCATGCAAGCATTATCGCGAAGTTGCGTGCCGGGAGAGGGCAGGCCATTCCTTTCGCAGAAGCCGTACCTTATGTCATCACTTGGTTGCGAGTCCCGGGATTGAAGCCGAGGTCGTCTAGGTAAGTGGCAAATCGGTCGCAAAGTTCTGCGTGGCAACGGTCTACGAGAAACTCCACGTCTTCGATCTTCTTCTGAACCGCCAACAGGTTGATCGTTTGGATGGCCACCCTCGGTCGGTCACAGCAGTGGATGCAGTCGTGGCGTCGCTGGAAGATGGCGACGAATCTCGCTTCAAAGTGAGCCAGAGCCTTATCCTTTTGAGCGTCCACGTTGGGGGCTGGTACGGCAGCCAGTTGGGCTGCGCTTATCCCGAAATGACGGTGTTTTGCCTGCGGGTCCGAGATCCAACCCAGCACTCGATCACGGCTGAGTAAGCCTCGCCGCTTTGGGAAGAACTGGTTGAACAGTCCTGAAATCTGAGCAAAGGAGAGGACGTTCTCCTTCTCCACGAGTTCCCTGGCAGCCATCCGCCATCGCCATCCGGGCATCGACGTCTGTCGAAGAATTGCGGTCACAGGGATTCGTAGATTGTTCAGTCGATCTGGCAACACGACGGCAGGCTGCAACTCCTTCGCACGCAGCACTCTGGAGATGACATCGGCATAGGCATCAGCAAAGTATGCGTCACACGCCCCGACCGCGAACATCAGCGCTGACCGGAGCATGTCGTCTCCGCATGCAGGCAATAGCGCAGCGTTGTTCATGAGCATCCTGGCACGCGTCAAGTCGGTATCGAAGTGAGATTTCGCAGTTTGCAGAACGGGCATAAGACTCCCAGAGAAATTCTGTATTGACCCAGCGGTTTCTGCACAGGTCAGGCCGCAAGCGCTGCAGCCCTCCAGCATGGCAGCCTTAGGCGCTGAGTGCGGGCATTCAAATTTGATGTCTGCTCTTTCGCGAGGCAATCCACTTGATATTCACCGAGCAAAGTCGCAGTGTGACTCGCGCGAGGGTATGCGGTGATCAATGTGAGCTCGACCCGAACTGCCGCAGATCATCAACCAGTTGCGAGACAACAGCCTCTTCAGCGATGGCTACCCCCTTCAATCGCATCGCATCGACCAAAGCAGCGTCCCAAGATGCGGCAATGCGCACATCCTCCAGGTCCCGCTCCTTGGCCGCGAGGGACTTGACTGCCTGGAGATAGTCCTCGGCTCCAAATCGCCATGAGCGTGCATCGCAGAGCTTCATGACGTTGTTGGCGATGTGAATACCAGCCCAATCAAAGTCTCCGTGA
This sequence comes from Hydrogenophaga sp., assembly GCA_016790705.1. Taxonomy (GTDB): domain Bacteria; phylum Pseudomonadota; class Gammaproteobacteria; order Burkholderiales; family Burkholderiaceae_C; genus Hydrogenophaga. The sequence continues at coordinate 30,322 of JAEUOT010000064.1, read as the reverse complement.
TACAGCAGCTTGGCTCCCGCGTCTGACAGCTGTTTCAACAGCACACGCTGTGCGGCAGCAGGCATGCCCTCGGTGCACACTAGGGGGGCACATGCAGCACCCAGTCGATCCGCCGCAATTGAGACGATGTTGGGGTTCTCGCAGACGTAGATGATCTGATCCGCAACATCCCAGGCAGGGGGTGTTCTCACGAGGCGGCGCAGGGAAAGGTAACCTGGTTCACCTGCTGCGGCCGGCGCATTTGACGGAGTGCGGACTGGCAGATTCAGAAACAGGGCAGGGCGGGCCAACTCGTTGACGAGCACGCCCGATCGAGCCCAGACATCTCGCACCCTCTCGCTGGGTCGACGAGCGCCATCTGCTTCGTCTGTGGCTTCCTCAGAAGTGGATTGCTCCTGCTCATCGGTGTTGGCGCCATGTTGCAATGCGGCCAGCACAACCGTGGCCACCGCTTGTCCATTGTCGAGGGAGTGGGCATTGCCGAGCGCATCGGCGGCCAGTTGGGCGCGTGTCAAACCCTGGGCTGGCAGATGTTGCATGACCGCGTGCGCTTGTTGCAGCAGTTGGTGAGCGGTTTGAGGTTCTTGTTTGGACACGCGCTTGAGCAGGCCGACGGCTGATGATCCCTGCAACCACGCGTGCAGCGAGGGGTGAAGCCCGTGACTGTCGGTAACGCTGGTCCAGCGTGACTGCAGCTCGGCCTTGGCCTCTGCTCGGTTCACGATGGGGCCATCCAGCGTTTCCAAGGCTTCTTGAAGCGAGTTGGCTATGCCCGCCTCCTGCAAAGCTGCGTCGAACCGGGCGATGTTGATTCGGACAGATCGGGTGGAGCGGGGCGGGAGACCGATGAGCAGAGCCAACGCCTCGTATTCAACGGCGCTCAGGTTGGTCAGGTGGAAGCCCGATTTTTCTGGATCGCGTCCATACCGCTCGAAATGCCGCCTCATCCGCCGACGCAACTCAGCAAGCTCGGCGCCCCCGAGCCTTCTGATCAGCCTTGGATCGAAAGTGGGATCGTTCGCCATGTGATCACGGTGTGGGAAAGCGACGGTCCGGGTCTTCTTCCTGTCGCTTGGCTCGACCATCCCAGGCCCAACGAGAGACGAAGACAGCATCCACGCCCTCGCGGCGTTGGAGCTGGCAGATCGATACGCCTGGCAGTTCTGCATAACAGGCCCATTCGCGCTCACTGGTGATCACGAAATCCAGATCGAACTCGCGTATCAGTCCCATGCAATGTGCGCGGGCCGCGTCGTCGATGCCTGCAAATGCCTCATCGAGCAACATCAGGCGAGGCGCATATGGGCTGCCTCCTCGTCCGTAGAAGCTGGAAATGGCCGCAAACAAGGGAACAGTCAGACCGAGTGCGCGTTCCCCGCTGGAGGCTGGACCAGAGAGCTTGCGCCATTGACCATCTTGATGCCTTTGCACGCTGAACCGATGCCAGCGGCGATAGTCCAGAGCCTTTGCCAACTGCTCAACCAAGCTTGAACCTGTGGTGCCGGCGTCTGCTTGCGCGCGCTCCGCCGCGATTTGCTGCTGAAGCATGGCCCCCACCACGCTGCGGTCTTCGGCCGACCACATGTCGGCACTTCGGTTGAGCAAGCGTTCGCGGGCGACTTCAAGACCGGTGGGTGCGCCCTGTTCCGGTGTCAGAGGGAGCCACTGCAAACGGTAGCGCACCCCCGTGGACGTTGGGCGTTTGCGGAGCTCCTCATTGATGGCATCCACCTGCTTGTCGGCCGCGCGCATCAGGCGCTGAATCTCGGCAGCGATTTCCGCCTGCAAGTGGTTCTCCAGAACCTCTCGTTCTTTGGCTGTGAGCAATTCGCTGCGTTGCGCAATCTCGTCGGCCAGCCGATTGGACAGTGCGTCGGGTCGCTCAGGCCTGTTCAGGTAGATGACATGAACAGAGAATCCCCAGTCATTGGGTTCCGAGGTCGCCTGATGGCCCAGCGAACTGAGTGATCGCTGCAACTCTGTCAGGTCTTCAGCGACCAGCCGTTGAATACGGCCCCATGCAGCTTCGTCGTCTGCGATGTGGGCGAGGGCCTGTTCAGCCCGGCGAGCGAGGCTCAGGGCCGGGTCAATGGTCCAAGGGATCGTCCCGTCCGGAACCGGAAAGTCCGGAAGAGCGGACGCCAGCAAGCTGCTCTCGGTGAAGCGCTGCAGGCGTTCTATGGCATGCGCCCGGGTGGTCGCTCGCTCGGCCAGCACGGCATCGGCGGCATCTGCCTGGCTTGCTGCCACCGCGCGCTTCTCGCTGGCCGTTGTCAGGGCAGACTGGGCGGCCTCCCACGCTTCATCAGCGATTGAGACCTCTGCGGACGCATCTTGTAGCTGTTGACGCAGTGTTTCAACCTTGGCGCCGATCATTCCTCTTAGGACCTCATAGCGCGCCGCAGATTCAGATGCTCGCTCGCTGGCAGTGAGGAGCGACGCCGCCCGTTCGCTCAAGGCCTCCATGGCCTCTTTCTCACGCTCCTGTTGTGTCTGGTACTCGGGCCAGGCACTGCACCATTCCCGTGTTGCCAGGGTCAGTTGCTGATGAGCGTTGGCGAATCGGTCCAATGCTTCGTTGATGGGCGACAAGTCCGCAAGCACCGTAGGCAATTGAAGGTCAGCGGCGTCGCGCTCCAAGGTCTCTCGGGCGGACTGAAGCTCCGCTTCAGCGGTTCGACATTGGGCATCCGCGGCGTCAAGACGCTGACGGGCCTGGAGCACTTCCCGCTCCGCACTGGCCGCAGCGAGAATCGCCGCGCGCAGCGAATGGTCGGAAGGCGCGTCCTTCCATTCACGCTCTGCCTCTTGTCCATCCTGTGCGAGGCGCAGGAAATTTTCTTGCAACTCTTCCAGTAGCGAGACGATCTCCTCCAGACGGTCGGCAATCTCGTTGAGGCGTCGTTGTCGTGCGTTCGCGCGGGCTGTATGACCAATGTAGACAGCCTGTGGCTTCTGCCAGGCGCCGGCGAGAGCACCTAAGCGGTAACCGCCTCGCTCGCTGACCCACGACTCGCTCTCGCCGTGATCTTCCGACCCATACGCTACGGTGGCAAGCAAGGACGCGACCAGTTCAGCGGTCACTGCGCTGTCGTCAGGGACGTCGGGGTGCAGCGCACTCGCAAGGTGGTGGCCAGGGATCGGCGGGCGACGCACCCATGAGCTGTCAAGCAACTGCACACCATTGGCGTCTACCAATGCACCGTCGGGCGACAGCCAGGCGTCCAGCAGGCCCGAGGCTTCAAGCGCGGCCTCCAATCCCGCTCGCTGTTTCGCGTCGAGATCCGGCTGAAAGTCCACCAGTCGCCACAACGGAGCCCCTGGACGTCCATCGCGGATCCCTGCGGCGCGCATGGCTGGTGGCGTGGGAACCGCATCGTGTCCGGCGAGCAGCCGATCCCTTTCAGTGCTGAGCGTTTCCTGTTCGGACTGGAGGGTGTTCTGTTGGGTGGTCAACGCCGAGTGCTGGGCGGCATGGCGTTGGGTCGATTTCCGATACGCCTCGGTCAATGCCTCTTGAATGTGGTTTGCACCTTCTGGACATGCAACCCAATCGACAAGTTGTTCCAGTGGTGCAACTTGGTCAAGGTGAAGGTGGACCAGGTTGGAACAATGGGTGTGCCAAGCGTCGATCAGCTCGTTGCCAGCAGTTTCGGTGTCCAGGTCGGCCACGGCCCGTCGCTCAGCCGCTTCTTCCAGCTCTGCCTGGCGATCACGTTGCGAGGCCTGCAGATTGACCAGAGCCTGTTGCTTGACATTCACCGCCGTATGTCGCGACTCCAGGTGACGAATGTCCTCCCGGCGTTTGCTGGTGGCATTGCGCAGCAGAGTTGCCGCTTGCTGGATTTCTGCAGGAGCCAGCTGGGGCAGATCTTCCGGCACGAGGGTGATCAGCAGGTTGTCCGTGAGCGAGGACACCGTACCCGCCGTTTCTGCTGCTTCGGCGCAATGAGCTCTTGCTGTCAGGAGCTCGCTCTTGGCCGCTGTTGAGCGCTGGTTTGATTGGCGGCTGCGCTCTTCCTCTCTGTCCAGGTTTTTCTTTGCCTGATTGCGGAGCGTTTCGGCGGCTTCGGCCTCGGCTTTCCGTTCCTTGGCATCGATTTCTGCCTGACTCAGGCGGTTGGCGTCTTGATTGGCCGGATCGCTTTGAAGCGTTTGCAGGCGGGTCCTGGCAGCGGCCAAAATCTGTTTGGTCTCCGCGTGATCGGTTTGGGCCAGGACTTCTGCGTCCTGGGCCTCCTTCAAATCCACATGGGCCTTGTTGCGTCCTTCGCTCGCCTTGTCGAACCCCGTCTGGGCCTGCCTGAGCTCTCGGGTTTGACGTCGCGTCACCGTGCCTGCATACGTGCGGTAGCGCTGTTCGAAGTGATTGATGGCACGTTCCAGTGAGCGGATGTCCTCCAACTGGATACGGTCCTCCTCCAACTGGTTGAGAGCCTCAGCCACATCTCCGAGCAGCTCAATGGGCATGGGCGGTAGCGCCTCGGTCAATGCATGCGACAGCCCTGCTTCGTCCGGCTTCTTTGACAACTGGGGCTGGCGCAGCTGGATCAGGGTGTCCATCAACGCTTCATAGCGCTTGGTCCCAATCTTGAACAAGCGCTCATCGACTGCGCGGCGGTAGCTGTGTGCGTTCTCGAAAATCTTGCCTCGACCCTGTCCTTCAACCGCGTCGCGCAAGCGCTCCCGGGTAAGAACCATTTTCTGTTCATTGGTGAGCCAGATATCCTGGCCAATGCGGGGATCCGCGCCGTTGGCCCCGCCTTCAAGGATAAAAAACCAGCTGTCCACCTGTGTTTTCCCCACCGCAGCTGACAGGCCTGCGCCCAGGGTGAGGTAGTGTGAAGCACCATCTGCGGTCCGGCGACCAAATTCGATCCAGGTGTAGCCGATGCGTCGCTGATAGGAACTCATCAGCAGGTTCCAGGCCATCTTCTTCCCGTTGTCGCCATCGGGCTCAATGCGTGATGGCCGCAATTGGGCATCGAACAAGAATGGCAAGGTCAGCGAAAGCACCTTGGACTTGCCTGTTCCGTTGTTGCCTCGCAGGAGCAGATGACCGTCCCTGAACCAGAATTCCTCGCTGTCGTAGTGAAAGAGTTCGACCAGACCCAGCCTCAGCGGCTGCCAGCGCTCCCGATGAGGTTCGGGCAGGGCAGGGCGATGTGACGGCGATGGAGTGAAGAGGGCGTCTGTCATTCGTCAAAAAGCGTATCTGGACGGCCGGGGCGTGATGTGGGCGGGCGCACCTGGGTTTCTCCGAGCGCAAATCTTGCGATGGCTGGACGGGGATGAATCCAACCTTCCTCGCGATGGACCAGTTGGAGCTTGTAGAGCCTGTCCAGCGCGATGTCGGCCAGCTCTCGTTCCGCGCCGGGCTCCCGTACCGACTTTCGCCAATAGCGGCCATACCGCTCGACGGCGCCACGCAAGAAAGCTGCAACCGCTTCGTCCGTGGTTCCTGCAGATCCGGAATCGAGACGCAGACGCAGGGCAAGATGTTCGGCCACCAGCAGCGTGGCATGCGCTTCGGTGCCTTCTGCAGGCATCGAGACATCGGTCAACTGACCGGACTCGTCGGTCAGCGCCAGCCCTTCGGCACGTTGCTCAGCGGTTAGGGCGGCCGCTTCGCAGAGGCGGCTGGCCATGGTGCCCCGCTGATTGATGAAATACGCTTGCACATCCGGATCGAGCGAGGCGGTGTAGATCACGGGGTCGTCCAACAGGCGCCGAGCAAGGTGATGGCGCAAGGTGTCACGTCGCCCTTGTTCGCTCTCGACCTGGTGTTCGACAACCAGAGACCGCAGGCGGTCCTCGAACCCAATGGGTGCATCCTCGGGGCGCCAGGTCGAGGGACCACGCACAGCGGCCAACATGCCTGCAAGCATTCGCCGTTGCACGTCGTAGAGCGCGTCGTGCTGGGTGCCATTGCCATCGTGAATGAAGCCTTCTTCCTCGCCTGCAACGCGTTGCAAGACGCCGTACTCCAGCAAGGTTCTGCAGACAGCGACCAGGTCACGCCGATCTGCGGCAGTGCGAAGCGTGAACTCAAAGCCTCGCGATTGCAGCGTGGCTTCTGATGCCCACTGCATCATGCGTTCACCAAGCAGTTGAAGCGTGATCTGTGGGTCGGCGCGCTCCAGCACGGCGCAAGCCAGACAGAGCAACACATAGCGGCGCTTGTCGTAGGAAGGTATACCCCTCGTGTCATCGCTGAGGTTGGCGGGTCGCTTGAACAGTCGCGCTCCCTCGCGGTCCACGTGCAGTGGCCAGCCGGTTTCCCTGGCGAACCAGTCTCTCAACCGTTCGGCCTGGCGGCGCACTGCAGAAAAGTCCTCGTGTCCTGCTGCCATCAAGGGGCGCATCAACAGTGCACGCAAGCCTCTGCTGAACTCGTCTTGCTGCTGCGCCTTCTGGAGATCCCCAATGCGCTGGTTTTCTTGTCGTGGCGCAACGCGAATGTTCACATCGACTCCTGGGTCAGGGAGATCGTGAGCAGGTGATCCCGGCCAGAGAACACCCCGCTGGATGTGGAGATGCGGGCACGACTGTCCGACTCCAGGGGCTCCATCCGTATGTGGAGGAGTCCGTCACCTGTCTGGCGCTCCACAATTTGATCCGGGTGTGCCTGCTCGGCCAATGCTTCACCGAGCAGGCTGAGGAACAAGCCAAATGCGTGCGTGTCCAGATCGCCCAGTTCAGACAGCTTGATCGGTTGACCGGTGGCCAGACGTTGCCGTGCCGCCTCCACCTGGCGCGATTCTTCCGAGAGCTGTTGTGCCATCAGCGCCCGTTCTTCGCTGCGGTCACGCACCCGGGCCAGCGGGCCGCGGGGCGCTGCTTCCCCGTACTCACGCAAACGCGGGCTGATCCGTAAAGGCGGCGCATCCAGCCAGGAGGTGCTCGCGGGAATGTCGTCTTCAGACTGCGGGTTCAGCGAAAAATGTCGGGCAGGCTGGAGCGCAAAAGCTGCCCGCGCAAGGCGGTGCGCCTCGCTCTCGGTTTCGCAAGCCGCAAACCACTGGGCGAGCATCCGAAAGTCCGCCGAACGGTCGCTGCGCCCGCTGCGTCGTTCGTTCATGGCCGCGATGGCGCCCAGCAACTGGGGGATCGCGGCACGCGCCCGGGCGCGCAGCAGTTCCGCTTGAGGGGGCTCCGAACCCGTTGACAGGAACCAGCCTTGAAGTCCTTTCCATCGCTCTCGCCAGCCCTGCCAGCGACGCATTTTTTCGTCGATCTGGTCTTGGGCATCACCCGGTGCTGCATCGGTGGCCTCGCGCTCGGCAATCTGCAGAAAGATGTGATCGATGCGGGAGGAGAGGTATTGAATGAGCTGGGCAATGGCCTCTGAACGGCGGACCAGATCGCCCATGAACCGTTCAAGGTAGTCGATCAGGCGCCGCTTGTAGGTGATGACCGCATTCGCATCCGCTTGCTGCAGCTCCAGGCTGCGGGCCACGCCGGCCATGAAGGCTTGTGCGTTTTCGGCCAGGTCCTCAAAAACGCGTACCAAATCGCGCAGCACCTCATGCATCTTGGCGACGTCAGGACCATCGGGTGATGTGGTGTCGTCAACCAGTTGACGCAACGCCAGAAGGCGGCTGGTGATGTCTTCCAGGGCAACGGTCTGCAGTTCGGCGCGACGGTACAGGGTCTGGAAAAAGACCGCCAGACCGGCTTCCACCGCCTCGCCTCCGTGGGACAGGCGATAGAGAAACCGGGCACGGTAGAAGTCGTTCAGCGACGATACGCGTGCGGTGTCGGGCTGAGATTCGAGGTTGCCCCACTCGGCCAGTTGGGCCAGGGCGCTGCTCACTTCTTCGAAGCGAGGTGGTGAACCGGGCCAGTTGGCTTCGGCGAGCACCTCGTCAGGCCGCAACTGGAGGCGGTACTGCCGCTTGGCCGCAGCGAAAACGTCCATGATGCTTCGGTAGAGCACGGCTTTCTCCGTGCTCAGGTGCCGAAACAGTTCTGCAGCCGTGTTTGTTGTCAGCACTGGATGTGCTCCTCCTTCGTTCCCCTTGTCATCCAAATAGTAACCGGAGTAACGGGATGTCAGGCAGGAGCGTGGCGACCCCGTTCTGTCACGGTGTGCAGGGCAGGAAGAGAACGGTCTATTCTGGAGGCTACGTTTCGCGCGACTGGGTCGATGTGGGGTGCCGCTCAATCAAGGGCCCAACCGCAGCCAGCGAAGGATGCACAGCGTCGGGCGGATTGGTGCGGATCTCTTGCTTGGTTGTCGACGGGTGGATTGGTTATTTTGATAAAGATCTGTTGTCGTAGTCAGGCTGCGATTCAAAATCACATTTCAAGTTGACTGAAGTTTGAATAAAGTGTTTGAATCGCAGTATGGCTACGACTGGAACGAGCAAGCTAAATGCGCTCTATACCCGCCTGCCGCCGGGGATGCCGCTGACCTCGGAGGACCTGGCGGCGTTGGGCATCTCTGCGGATTTGGCCGTGCACTATGTGCGCGCGGGCTGGCTCGCGCGCTTATCGCGCGGGGTTTTCTGCCGACCCAACGACACCCTTGCGCTGCATCCGAGCCTGATCCTGCTGCAGCGTCGCCTCAAAGGCTTGCACGTCGGCGGCAAGTCGGCACTGGACTGGTACGGCGTGCGCCAGTATGTGGCGCAGCAGCCGGTGCTGCAGCTTTACGGTTGGGCGGCCGGGCGCCTGCCCGAATGGTTCACCGAGCGCTTTCCGGCCGAGTATCACCGCAAGCGGCTCTTCAATGAGCAGCCTGGCGCCTTGCTGCACGCCGGGCCGTTCGAGAAGCGTAGCGGAGCGCCGCAGGTATCGGCGCCGGAGCGCGCACTGCTGGAGTTGCTGAGCGACGTAGGCGTCCGCCAGCCGTTGCAGGAGGCGCGCGAGCTCGTGGAAAGCGCCTACAGCCTGCGCGCCGACGTGCTGCGCGAACTGCTGCAGTGCTGCACGAGCGTGAAAACCGTGAGGCTGTGCCTGCAGCTCGGCCGCGAGGCATCTTTGCCCTGGGCAGCCAAGCTCGATCCGGCCACGCTGCCGACGGGCAGCGACCGGCCCTGGGTGTCCCGATCAGCCGGTGGCCTGCTGGTGCTTAAACCATGAATCAGACTTATCTTGATACCGCGCGCCTGCTGACGCAGGTTGCACCGCTGATATTCGTGGACGACACGTTTGCGTTGAAGGGCGGAACCGCGATCAACCTCTTCGTGCGCGACATGCCGCGCCTGTCGGTTGACCTTGATCTGGTCTTCCCAGACCACACACTGCCACGTGACGAGGCGCTGGCGCGCATCAATGAGGCCGTCCGGCAAGCGGCCGAGCGCTTGAAGAAGCGAGGCTTGCAGGTGCACGCGCCGGCGGCAGCAGCGGGGGAGACCAAGCTGCTGGTGCGGCGCGGTCCCGTACAGGTCAAGATCGAGGTGAATTTCGTGATGCGGGGCACCGTGCTGCCGGTGCGTCAAGCCTCGCTCACGCCGACCGCGCGTGATGTGCTGATGGCCGACCTGGAGATCCCGGTGGTCTCGCTGGAAGACGTTTACGGCGGCAAGCTGGTGGCGGCGCTGGATCGGCAGCATCCCCGCGACCTGTTCGACGTGATGCAGCTTTTTTCGCACGAAGGCATCACGCCCGGCATCCGGCGCGCCTTCGTCGTGTACCTGGTCAGCAGCAACCGTCCGTTGCACGAGGTGCTGTTCCCTCCGCTGCGGGACATCCAGTACGACTTCACGCACAACTTTCATGGCATGACGGCGGAGCCGGTGCCGTTGGAGGCATTGCTCGCCGCCCGTGAGCGCCTGGTGCGCGAGATCCAGTTAGGACTGGACGAGAAGGAACGGCTTTTTCTGCTATCGATGGTCGCCGGTGCACCGGAGTGGGCGCGGCTGGGCATTGATCACCTCGAACATCTGCCGGGCGTGCGATGGAAGCTGCAGAACCTGGCTCAGTTGCGGAAGACCAATGCGAAGAAGTTTGCCGAGCAGGCTGATCTGTTGGCTGCTCGGTTTGCCACCGTCGAGCCAAACGATGATGCTCCACCGGCCTTCAGAGCGGAGTGAGCATGGATGCGCTGCCCGTAATGGCTCCGTAGAACCGCTTTTGGCGTGGGCGGGCGCCTCCACGCGTGGGGTGCCTGGTGTACTCGTTGGGGGCGCAGCGTTGTGGAGCGAAGCAGAGCGAATGAGTTGCAGCTGCGGCCGGCGATGGCTCCATGGTTGGCTCCATGGAGCAACGCCAGCGCCACGCCGTGCCACAGCCTGCGGCGTGCTGCAACCGCTTGAGGCCTCATGATCGATCAGATGTGAGCCTGAAGGTCCGCGAAGACTTGCGGACCCGAAAACCAGCAAAAGCCGCCAGGAATTGCCGTTCCTTGGCGGTTTTTTCATTTCCTGCACGTGGACAATGGGTGCATGGACAGCGCATGGATCGGCGACTTGCATGGTGCCCTTGGTGGTATGACCGAGGACGCCGCTGTGCCAGCTTTTCCACACCGGACGCTCGGACGCTTTAGGCCGCTAGAATCATTTTCATGGCCTCGAAGATTCCCAAGAAACCCAGCATTCCCGAGCCCCCCGCGGGGTCGGGCAATGGCGACTCCGTGGTGCTCGAGCGGCGGACCCAGCGCGTCAAGCCCCCACAGATGTTCCAGGTGGTTCTGCTCAACGACGACTTCACACCCATGGAGTTCGTGGTGCACATCATTCAGGAATACTTCAGCAAGGACCGGGAAACCGCGACCCAGATCATGCTCAAGATCCATCTGGAAGGAAAAGGCATCTGTGGCATCTACACCCGGGATGTGGCCGGAACCAAGGTCGATCAGGTGCTGGCCGCTTCCCGAGCCGCCGGTCACCCCTTGCAATGCCTGAGTGAACCGGTTGAATAAAGTCGGATCTACCCCAGATGATGGACTCTTCCCTGTAATCCTTACCCGAATGCCAGCGTTTCAGATCCTCACCCAGCCGAAAAGGAAGTGCCCATGATTGCCCAGGAACTTGAAGTCAGCTTGCACATGGCCTTTGTCGAGGCCCGGCAGCAGCGGCACGAATTCATCACCGTCGAGCACCTGCTGCTTGCGCTGCTGGACAACCCCAGCGCCGCCGAGGTGCTTCGCGCCTGTTCGGCCAATATCGACGATCTGCGCAAGTCGCTGACGAACTTCATCAAGGACAACACGCCTCAGGTGGCCGGCACCGAGGAAGTCGACACCCAGCCCACCCTGGGGTTCCAGCGTGTCATCCAGCGCGCGATCATGCACGTGCAATCCACCGGCAATGGCAAGAAGGAAGTGACCGGCGCCAATGTGCTGGTGGCGATCTTCGGCGAAAAGGACTCCCACGCCGTGTACTACCTGCACCAGCAGGGCGTGACGCGCCTGGACGTGGTCAATTTCATCGCCCACGGCATTCGCAAGAGCGATCCCCCCGAGTCGTCCAAGCCGGGCGAGAGTGCGGCCGACAACGAGGAACAGAGCGCTGAATCCAAGGGCAACGAAAAGCAGTCGCCGCTGGAGCAGTTCACCCAGAACCTGAACCAGGCCGCCAAGGAAGGCAAGATCGACCCGCTGATCGGGCGCGATTACGAGGTCGAGCGCACGATCCAGATCCTGTGCCGGCGTCGCAAGAACAACCCGCTGCTGGTGGGTGAGGCTGGCGTCGGCAAGACCGCGATTGCCGAGGGCCTGGCTTGGCGCATCACGCAGGGTGATGTGCCCGAAATCCTGGCGGAGGCCAATGTCTACTCGCTGGACATGGGCGCCTTGCTCGCAGGGACCAAGTACCGTGGCGATTTCGAGCAGCGCCTCAAGGCGGTGCTCAAGTCGCTCAAGGACAAGCCGCACGCCATCCTGTTCATCGATGAAATCCACACCCTGATCGGTGCAGGGGCTGCCTCGGGCGGTACGCTGGACGCGAGCAACCTGCTCAAGCCTGCGCTGTCCAGCGGTCAGCTCAAGTGCATCGGCGCGACCACCTTCACCGAGTACCGTGGCATCTTCGAAAAGGATGCCGCGCTGTCCCGCCGGTTCCAGAAGGTGGACGTGGTTGAGCCGACCGTCGAGCAGACAGTGGACATCCTCAAGGGCCTCAAGAGCCGTTTCGAGGAGCACCACAGCGTCAAGTACGCGGTGGCGGCCCTCCAGGCGGCGGCAGAGCTGTCGGCCAAGTACATCAACGACCGTCACCTGCCCGACAAGGCCATCGACGTGATCGACGAAGCGGGGGCGGCGCAGCGCATCCTGGTGCCGTCCAAGCGCAAGAAGACCATCGGCAAGGCCGAGATCGAAGAGATCGTGGCCAAGATCGCGCGCATCCCGCCCGCCAACGTGTCCAACGACGACCGCAGCAAGCTGCAAACGCTTGAGCGCGATCTCAAGAGTGTGGTGTTTGGTCAGGACAAGGCGCTGGAAGTGCTGGCCGCCAGCGTCAAGATGGCGCGTTCCGGTCTGGGCAAGGCCGACAAGCCCATCGGCGCCTTCCTGTTCAGCGGCCCCACTGGTGTCGGCAAGACCGAAGCCGCCAAGCAGCTGGCCTACATCATGGGCATCGACCTGATCCGCTTCGACATGTCCGAGTACATGGAGCGCCATGCGGTGAGCCGCCTGATCGGCGCGCCTCCGGGTTACGTCGGTTTCGACCAGGGCGGTCTGCTCACCGAGGCCATCACCAAGAAACCGCATTGCGTGCTGCTGCTCGACGAAATCGAGAAGGCCCACCCGGACATCTTCAACGTGCTGCTCCAGGTCATGGACCACGGCACGCTGACCGACAACAACGGGCGCAAGGCCGATTTCCGCAACGTCATCATCATCATGACGACCAACGCGGGCGCCGAGACCATGAACAAGGCGACCATCGGCTTCACCAACCCGCGTGTGGCGGGCGACGAAATGGGCGACATCAAGCGTCTGTTCACGCCCGAGTTCCGCAACCGGCTGGACGCCATGGTCAGCTTCAAGGCGCTGGACGAGCAAATCATCATGCGCGTGGTCGACAAGTTCCTGCTGCAGCTCGAAGGCCAACTGGCCGAGAAGAAGGTCGAGGTCACCTTTACCGACACGCTGCGCAAGCACCTGGCCAAGAAGGGCTTCGACCCGCTGATGGGCGCGCGTCCGATGCAGCGCCTGATCCAGGACACGATCCGGCGTGCGCTGGCCGACGAACTGCTGTTCGGGCGCCTGACCGAAGGCGGTCGCCTGACGGTGGACCTGGAAACCAAGACCGGCGAGGACGGCAAGGAAACTCAGGAGGTCAAGCTGGACATACAGCCGCTGCCCAAGAAAGAAGGGAAGGCCAAGCCCGAAGAGGCAACCGCCGGCTGACAGGGGTCAGTGGCGCTTCCCAATGAAAAAGCCCGGCGTTGCCGGGCTTTTTTTTGTGGCTGCGTGCGAGGACTTTTACGAGCGCAGGCCCAGAACGGCCTGAGCCCAGCGGGCGGCCAGCTTCGCCTCTCCGCTGGGGCTGGGGTGGGTGCCGTCGTAGGTGTCGGCCGTCGAGAAGCCCGAGTACTGGTCGACCACGCCGACACCTCGGCTGGCGGCAATGCCGTCAAGCTGGGCATTGAGTGCCGCCACAGCGCCCGGGTCCACCGCGTTCGGGATGATCTTGGCCAGCAGGATGCGGACATCGGGCTTGCCGGCGCGGACGTTGTCGATCAGTGCACCCACATCGGCCGCCGCTGCCGCAGCGCTTTTTCCCTGGAACAGGTCATTTGTCCCCGCGTGGATCAGGACGACGTCGGGGGCAGCGGACGCCGCCCATCCCGCCGCGCCGGACGCCAGCTGATCGGCGCGCCAGCCCCAGTGGCCTTCGTTGTCCTGGTCAAAGTCACCGTTGGCCGCGCTGCCACCGTTGACGCCGGCGTGGCTGCCGACAAAGTTGACCTGGCAACCTGCGCCGTTGAGGCTCATGTAGAGGTCTCTGCGGTAGCTGTTGTGACCCACCTCTCCCTCGGTGATCGAGTCGCCCAGCGGCATGATGCGCAGCGCGCCGCCGGCGGTGCCGCAGGACGAGACCCGCTGGGCCGTGCTGCCGCCGCCTGTGGGGGCATCGTCGTCATTGCCTCCACCACCGCAAGCCGCCAGTGTCATGGCCAGCAGGGGGGCGGTCATCAAGGGTCGCAGGGAAGCGGGAAGGGGCATGGAAACTCCTGGTTTCGGGGTGGGGGAAAAGTGGGGAACTCAGCGCTTGCCGCCCAGCAGGCTGCCCAGCACACCGCGCACAAGCTGACGACCCAGTCCGGAGGCGACGCTTCGCGCGGCCGACTTGGCCATGGTCTGCACCAACCCGTCGTATTGGCCACCACGGGGCCCCGTGCGACCGAACAGGGCCTCATTGAGCATGCCGCCGATGCCGGAGCCTTCCGATTTCTGCTCGGTCGGGGCGCCAGGAATCCGGGGCGTTTTCGGGGCGTCGGGCGCCGCAGCAGGCTCCGCGGCCAGGCCACGCTGGCCGGCGTGGGCCTGAAACACCTCGTATGCACTCTCACGGTCGACCAGCTTCTCGTAGACGCCAGCCACCAGAGAGCCCTGGATCAGGGCCTTGCGTTGTTCCGGTGTGATGGGGCCAAGCTGGCTGCCCGGCGGAATCACGAACACACGCTCGGTTTCGCTCGGTCGGCCCTTTGCGTCAAGCAGGCTGACCAGCGCTTCGCCCACCGCCAGTTCGGTGATAGCTGCCTCGATGTTCAGCCCGGCCTTGGGGCGCATGGTCTCGGCCGTGGCCTTGACGGCCTTCTGGTCGCGCGGGGTGAAGGCGCGCAGCGCGTGCTGCACACGGTTGCCCAATTGGCCCAGCACCGAGTCGGGAATGTCCAGCGGGTTCTGGGTCACGAAATAGACGCCGACGCCCTTGGATCGGACCAGTCGCACGACCAGCTCGATGCGGTCGATCAGGATCTTCGGCGCTTCGTCGAACAGCAGGTGGGCCTCGTCGAAGAAGAACACCAGCTTGGGCTTCTCCGGGTCGCCGATTTCGGGCAAGGCTTCGAACAGCTCCGACAGCATCCACAGCAGGAAGGTCGCATACAGGCGCGGCGAGTTCAGCAGTTTGTCGGCCGTGAGCACGTTGATCACGCCCTTGCCGCCGACGGTCTGCATGAAGTCGTTGATGTCGAGCATCGGCTCGCCGAAGAATTTGTCGCCGCCCTGTTGCTCGATCTGCAGCAGCCCGCGCTGGATCGCGCCGATGCTGGCGGCGCTGATGTTGCCGTACTCGGTGGTGAACTGCTTGGCGTTGTCGCCGATGTGCTGCAGCATGGCCCGCAGGTCTTTCATGTCCAGCAGCAGCAGGCCGTTGTCGTCGGCGATCTTGAACACCAGGTTGAGTACGCCGGCCTGGGTGTCGTTGAGGTCCAGCATGCGTGAGAGCAGCAGCGGGCCCATGTCGGAGATCGTCGCGCGCACCGGGTGGCCCTGTTCGCCGAACACGTCCCACAGCGTGGTCGGGCAGGCCTGTGGCTCGGTCGGTGTGAGACCCCGGTCGGCCAGGATCTTGGCCACCTTTTCGGGCAACTTGCCCGCCTGGCTGATGCCGGTGAGGTCGCCCTTGACGTCGGCCATGAAGACCGGGACGCCGATGTTGGAGAACTGCTCGGCCAGGGTCTGCAGTGTCACCGTCTTGCCGGTGCCGGTGGCCCCGGTGATCAGACCGTGGCGATTGGCCAGGCCAGGCAGGAGGTGGCACTGGGCGGTGGCGTTCTGGGCGATCAGCAGCGGTTCGGCCATGGGCGGCATCCTCGAAGGGTGGGGAAGGGGGGTCGTAAAATCGAGGGTTATTACACCAAATTCTGCTCAGTAAAAAGGACTCTCTCGTGGCTGGACACAGCAAATGGGCCAATATTCAACACCGCAAGGGCCGGCAGGATGAGAAGCGGGGCAAGATCTGGACGCGCGTGATCCGTGAAATCACGGTGGCGGCCCGCACCGGCGGTGGCGACCCGGCCATGAACCCGCGACTGCGGCTGGCGATCGACAAGGCCAAGGCGGCCAACATGCCGGCCGACCGCATCAAGTACAACGTGGACAAGGCCTCGGGCAACCTGGAAGGTCAGGCGCTGGAAGAGATCCGCTACGAGGGTTACGGCATCGGCGGCGCGGCGATCATCGTCGACACCATGACCGACAACAAGGTGCGTACCGTCGCCGAGATCCGCCACGCCTTCAGCAAGTACGGCGGCAACCTGGGCACCGAAGGGTCGGTGGCCTTCCAGTTCAAGCACTGCGGCCAGATCATCTTCGCGCCGGGCACGAGCGAGGACAAGGTGATGGAAGTGGCGCTGGACGCCGGTGCCGAGGACGTGATCACCGACGACGACGGTGCCATCGAGGTGCTGACGGCCTACCCGGACTTCGAGGCGGTGAAGAACGCGTTGGAGGCCGCCGGCCTCAAGCCCGAGGTGGCGGAAGTGACGATGCGCCCGGAGAACACCATCGAGCTGAGTGGTGAGGACGCTGCCCGTATGCAGAAACTGCTGGACATCATCGAAGACCTGGACGACGTGCAGGAAGTCTTCCACAACGCCGAGATCAACGAATGAAAGTCCTGGTGATTGGCGGCGGTGGCCGCGAGCACGCGCTGGCGTGGAAGCTCAAGCAGTCCGAGGGCGTGGAGCAGGTGTTCGTGGCGCCCGGCAATGCCGGCACCGCGCGTGATGCGCAACTGATCAATCTGGCGATCGCCGACAAGGTGGCGCTGCGCGAATGGGTGCAGGCCAACGGCATCGGCCTGACCGTGGTCGGCCCCGAGGCGCCGCTGGCGGCGGGTGTGGTCGACGAGTTCCGGGCCCACGGTCTGCCCATCTTCGGTCCGACCCAGAAGGCGGCGCAACTCGAAAGCTCGAAGGCCTTCAGCAAGGCCTTCATGCAGCGCCACGGCATCCCGACCGCCGAGTACCAGACCTTCACCGACGCGGTGCAGGCCCACGCCTATGTGGACGCCAAGGGCGCGCCCATCGTGATCAAGGCCGACGGACTGGCGGCGGGCAAGGGCGTGGTGGTGGCGATGTCGCTGGCCGAGGCGCACGAAGCGATCGACTTCATGCTGCTGGACAACAAGCTGGGCGTGGCCCACAACGAAGGCGGTGCCCGGGTTGTGATCGAGGAGTTCCTCGACGGCGAAGAGGCCAGCTTCATCGTGCTGTGCGACGGTGTCAACGCGCTGGCACTGGCCACCAGCCAGGACCACAAGCGCCTGCTGGACGCCGACCAGGGCCCGAACACCGGCGGCATGGGTGCCTACTCGCCCGCGCCAGTGGTCACGCCGGCAGTGCACCAGCGGGCCATGGACGAAGTGATCCTGCCGACGCTGCGCGGCATGGCGGCCGACGGCATTCCCTACACCGGCTTTCTGTACGCGGGCCTGATGATCACGCCCGACGGCCGCATAAAGACGCTGGAGTTCAACTGCCGCATGGGTGATCCCGAGACGCAGCCGATCATGATGCGGCTTCGCTCGAACTTCGCGCAGGTGCTGCTCGCGGCCACCCGCGCCGAGCTGGACCGGGTGACACTGGACTGGGACCCGCGCGTGGCGCTGGGCGTGGTGCTGGCCGCCGCCGGCTATCCGATGAACCCGCGCAAGGGCGATGCGATCACCGGCTTGCCGGCCGACGAGGCGGATCGCATGGTCTTTCACGCCGGGACCGCCGACGCCAACGGACAGGTGGTGGTGTCGGGCGGTCGCGTGCTGTGCGTGACCGCGCTGGCCGACAGCGTCGCCGACGCGCAGAAAAAGGCCTATGGCGTGGTCGACGCGATTCGCTTTGACGGCATGCAGTGCCGCCGCGATATCGGCTACCGGGCGCTCTGACATGGCGAATTCGACCGAGCGCGTTCGCGAATACCTCATCGGCCTGCAGGACCGCATCACGTCGACCATTGCGGTGATCGACGGGGCGGCATTCTTGGTGGATCACTGGAAAAAGCCGGCCGGCGAGCGGCTCCAGGGTGAAGGCATCACCCAGATCCTGGAGGGGGGTGCTGTGTTCGAGCGAGCCGGCTGCGGTTTTTCGCATGTGCGTGGACCGGCGTTGCCGCCCTCGGCGACCCAGCACCGGCCCGAGCTGGCGGGGGCGCCGTTCGAGGCCATGGGTGTGTCCCTGGTTTTCCACCCGCGCAACCCGTTCGTGCCGACGGTGCACATGAATGTGCGCATGATCGCCGCGACCCCGGCCCAGGGCGAACCGGTGTGCTGGTTCGGTGGCGGCATGGA
Source organism: Hydrogenophaga sp. (assembly GCA_016790705.1). GTDB lineage: Bacteria > Pseudomonadota > Gammaproteobacteria > Burkholderiales > Burkholderiaceae_C > Hydrogenophaga. The sequence continues at coordinate 12,134 of JAEUOT010000064.1, read as the reverse complement.
CCTCACGCCGTACTACGGGTTCGAAGAGGACGCGGTGCATTTCCACCGCACCTGCAAGACGGCGCTCGATCCCTTCGGCGTCGACAAGTACCCCCGGTTCAAACGCTGGTGCGACGAGTATTTCTATCTGAAGCATCGCGACGAACAGCGTGGCATCGGCGGCGTGTTCTTCGATGACTTTTCCGAACTGGGCTTCGACGGCAGCTTCGCCATGATGCGGTCGACGGGCGATGCGTTTCTGGACGCCTACCTGCCCATCGTCGAGCGACGCAAGTCGATGCGATACGGCGAACACCAGCGTGATTTCCAGCTCTACCGGCGCGGGCGCTACGTGGAGTTCAATCTGGTCTGGGACCGCGGCACGCACTTTGGATTGCAGTCGGGCGGCCGCAGCGAGTCCATCCTGCTGTCGATGCCACCCATGGTGGGTTGGTCCTACCAGCGGGCCGAGGCGCCCGGGACACCCGAGGCACGGCTCTACAGCGATTTCCTCGTGCGCAAGGACTGGGTCTGATGCCCGGTGTTCCGCCGCAGCCGGCGGCTGATGTGCGCATCGGCGTGTTCGGTGGCGCGTTCGATCCTCCGCACCGCGCCCACCGGCAGCTCGCGGAAGTCGCCATTCGCGAGCTGCGGCTGGACCGCCTGCACATCGTGCCCACCGGCCAGGCCTGGCACAAGCCACGGGTGTTGAGCCAGGCCGATGACCGGCTCGCGATGTGCCGACTGGCCTTCGGTGACCTGCCATCGGCGCACGTGGATGAACGCGAGGTCCGGCGCGCCTCTGCCAGCTACACGGTGGACACCCTGGAGGAGTTGCGACGGGAGTTTCCGGGTGCGCAACTGCTGCTGGTGATTGGCGAGGACCAGTTGCAATCGTTCCGTCGCTGGCACCGCTGGCAGGACATCCTGTCAATGGCGACCCTTGTGGTGGCCGCCCGACCCGCAGCGGACGGGCATTCGGGTCTGGCTTCGGGGGCCGAGCAGTCGGCGCCGGACCTGCCTTTCCAGCGGCTGGCGTTGCCGCTCCTGTCGATCAGTTCCAGCGCCGTCCGTGCGCTGGCTGCGGGCGGGCGTGTGCCGAGGGAGGCATTGTCCGAACTGGTGCCCGACCCTGTCGCAAGCTATATTTCCACCCATTCTCTTTACCAGCAGCCTTCATGACCAGCGAAACCACCGCCAAAAAAGACATCCAGAAACTCCAGCGCGCCATCGTCGATGGTCTCGAGGACGTCAAGGGCCAGGACATCGTGGTCTTCAATACCGAGACCTTGTCCCCGCTGTTCGAGCGGGTGATCATCGCCAGCGGCACCTCCAACCGCCAGACCAAGGCGCTGGCCGCCAGCGTGCGCGACGCGGTCAAGGACGCCGGTTTCGACAAGCCGAGGATCGAAGGCGAAGACAACGGCGAATGGATCATCATCGATTGTGGTCAGGCGGTTGCGCATGTGATGCAGCCGGTGATCCGCCAGTACTACCGGCTGGAAGAGATCTGGGGCGCCAAGCCCGTTCGGATGAAGACGGCGGCCGAGAAGGCGGCGGAAGCGCGCGAAGCCGCTGCGAAGAAGACGGCAACCAAGACCACCCGCAAGGGCGAGGTCAAGGAGGTCAAACCGGTCGACGCCAAGTCGCTGGCGCGCAAGCAGGCCAAGGCCGCTGCGTCGGCGAAGGCTCCGGCTCCGGCGGCCAAGGCGCCGGCGAAAAAGGCGGTCGCCAAACCCGCCGTGAAGGCCGCAGGCAAGCCCACAGCCAAAACACCGGCAGCCAGAACGCCTGCTGCCAAGGCGCCAGCCAGGAAGGTGGCGGCCAAGGCGGCCAAACCCAAGACCCCGATGGCCAAGGTGGTGGTCAACAAGCCCAAGGCGGCCGCCAAACCCGCCGCAGCCAAGAAGGCCGCGCCGAAGAAGAAGGCATGAAGCTGGTGATCGTCGCGGTCGGGCAGCGCGTGCCCGACTGGGCCCAGACCGCCTACGACGATTACGCCAAGCGATTCCCGCCCGAACTGCGGGTGGACATCAAGACGGTCAAGACCGAGCCCCGGGGTGCCAAGACGGTGGAGACGGTCATGGCGGCCGAGCGTGAGCGCATCGTGGCGGCCCTGCCCAAGGGCTGCCGTGTGGTGGTGCTCGACGAGCGCGGCACGCAACTGACCACCAAGGCCCTGGCGCAGCAACTCAAGGCCTGGCAGCAGGGGGGCGATGACGTCGCCCTGGTCATCGGCGGACCCGACGGGCTGGAGCCCGCCTTCCGCGAGACGGCCCATCAGCGCATCCGACTGTCGGACCTGACACTGCCACACGCCATGGTGCGCGTGCTGCTGATCGAGCAGCTATACCGGGCATGGTCCATCAACGCCAACCACCCCTACCACAGAGAGTGACGCATCGTGAGTGACTTCATCTACCTGGCGTCGCAGAGCCCGCGCCGCCGGCAGTTGCTGGAGCTGTGGGGCGTGCGCTGCGAACTGCTGCTGCCTGATGCCGGGGAAGACGTCGAGGCACTCGAAGCGGTTCGGCCGGGTGAAGCGCCCGCCACCTACGTCCAGCGGGTGACGGGTCTGAAGCTGCAGGCTTCGGTCGCGCGCCTCAAGCGGCGTGGTCTGCCCCTGGCGCCGGTGCTGTGTGCGGACACGACCGTCGCCCTGGGCCGGCGCATCCTGGGCAAGCCGGAGGATGCCGCCGATGCGCAACGCATGCTGTCGGCCCTGTCCGGCCAGCACCATCGGGTGCTGACGGCGGTGGCGGTGGCGCGGCCGACGGCACGGGGGGCGGCGCGGACCTGGGCGGCACTGTCGCGTTCGCAGGTCGAATTCGACGACTGGCGGGCGGCCGACATCCGCCGTTACGTGGCCAGCGGAGAGCCCATGGGCAAGGCCGGTGCCTATGCGATCCAGGGTACGGCCGCGCTGCACATTCGCCACATCAGCGGCAGCTATTCGGGCATCATGGGCCTGCCAGCGCACGAGACGGCACAGTTGCTGCGCGCCGCCGGCGTGACGCTGGCCTGCTGAACACAATGAGCGAGACAACATGAGCCAGGACATCCTGATCAACTGGGCGCCCCAGGAAACCCGCGTCGCCGTGGTCGAACAGGGCGCTGTGCAGGAAGTGCACCTGGAGCGAACGCTCGAGCGGGGGCTGGTGGGCAACATCTACCTGGGCAAGGTCTCGCGCGTGCTGCCGGGCATGCAGTCGGCCTTCATCGATATCGGGCTGGACCGCGCGGCCTTCCTGCACGTGGCCGATCTGATGCCCAGCATTTCTGCAAAGCACACGGCGCCGCGCGACAAGACCGCCGCCGTGGCGGGGGGAGGGGACGCGGGCAGTGCGAACCGTGTGCTCACGCCCGATCCCGTGCAGCCCATCGAGCGTCAGATTTTCGAAGGGCAGGCGCTGATGGTGCAGGTGCTCAAGGACCCGATCGGCACCAAGGGCGCGCGGCTGACGGCGCAGATCAGCATCGCCGGGCGCCTGCTGGTGTTCCTGCCGCAGGACAACCACATCGGGGTCTCGCAGAAGATCCCCGCCGCCCAGCGCGAGGCGCTGCGCCAGCGGTTGCTGGCCCGGACCGCCATGCCCGACGGCAGCGCAGCCGGCGGTTTCATCCTGCGCACCAATGCAGAGGACGCCAGCGACGAAGAGCTGGGCGAGGACATCGCCTACCTGCGCAAGACCTGGCAACGCATCCGGGAGGCCGCGTCGCGCCAGCCGTCGGCTTCGCTGCTGCATGAGGACCTCAACCTGATGCAGCGTGTGCTGCGCGATCTGGTGAGTGCCCAGACCCAGTCGATCCGCATCGACTCCCGGGAGCAGTTCGGGCTGTTGCAGGCGTTTGCGGGTGAGTTCATGCCCGATACGGCGGGCAAACTGCAGCTGTACACCGGCGAGCGTCCGATTTTCGACCTCTACAGCATCGACGAAGAGATCAGCCGGGCCCTCAGCCGCCGGGTGGACCTGAAGTCGGGCGGTTATCTGGTGATCGACCAGACCGAGGCGCTCACCACGGTCGACGTGAACACGGGCGGCTTCGTCGGCGCGCGCAACTTCGACGACACCGTGTTTCGCACCAATCTGGAAGCTGCCCAGGCCATTGCGCGCCAGTTGCGCCTGCGCAATCTCGGGGGCATCGTGATCGTGGACTTCATCGACATGGTGCGCGAGGACCATCGTGAGGCGGTGCTCACCGAATTCCGCAAACAGCTCGCGCGCGACCGGGTCAAGACGATGACCGGCGGTTTCTCGCAGTTGGGGCTGGTCGAGATGACCCGCAAGCGCACCCGGGAGTCGCTCGCCCACATGCTCAGCGAGCCCTGTCCTTCCTGTGAAGGCAAGGGGGTGGTGAAGACCGCGCGCAGTGTCTGCTACGACATATTGCGCGAGATCCTCCGCGAAGCCCGCGCCTTCAGTCCCAGGGAGTTTCGGGTGGTGGCCTCCCCGCGCGTCGTGGAGCTGTTCCTCGACGAGGAGAGTCAGCACCTCGCCGGGCTGTCGGACTTCATCGGCAAGCCGATCTCGCTGCAGTCCGAGACCTCCATGACGCAGGAACAGTACGACATCGTCCTGCTGTGACGCCCGCGCGTGGCCAAGGCGTGGGGCATCGGTCAGACGGCCACGGCGTCGTCTGAATTGAAGCCCTGGGCGTGCAGGCGTGCATAGAGACCTCCGGCACGCAGCAAGGCCTGGTGGGTCCCGAGCTCGGCGATCTGGCCATTGGCCAGCACGGCGACACGGTCGGCGTGTTCGATGGTCGACAGCCGGTGTGCCACGATCAGCGTGGTGCGGCCTTTCATGAGCCGGCCCAGGGCATCCTGAACCAGCCGCTCGGACTCGTTGTCCAGCGCTGATGTGGCTTCATCAAGAATCAGCACCGGAGCGTCTTTGTAGATCGCGCGGGCAATTGCCAGCCGCTGGCGCTGGCCGCCCGAGAGTTCGGCCGCGTTGTGTCCCACGGTGCTGTGGATGCCGCGTGGCAGGCGGGACACGAGTTCGCCCAGATTGGCCGATTCCAGCGCGGCAAGCACCTTGTCTTCGTCGACCGTGGCGTCCGCTTCACCGAGCGCCACATTGGCGGCCAACGAGTCGTTGAGCATGATCACGTCCTGGCTGACCATCGCGAACTGGCGGCGCAAGCACCGCAGGTCCCAGTCGGGCAGGGCAACCCCGTCCAGGCGCACCGCGCCATGCAGCACCTCGACGAAGCGCGGCAGCAGGTTGACCAGCGTGGTCTTGCCCGAGCCGGACGGCCCGACCAGGGCGAGCACCTCGCCTGGTTGCACCTGCAGAGACACCCCGCACAAGGCGGTCCGGTTGACCGCGTCGTCGCCCGTGGCTTCATCGTCACGCGACGGATAGCGGACCCAGACATCCTGGAAGTCGATGGCCCCCTGCACGCGATCGGTCTGGTGGTTGCCGCCGGTCTGCTCCGGGGTGTCCTCGATCAGCTCCAGCCCGCGCTCGAGTGCGGCCAATCCGCGGGTGATCGGTCCTGCGATCTCGGCCAGGTGGCGGATCGGTGCCACCAGCATCAGCATCGCCGTCACGAAGGCCACGAAGTTACCCACGGTCACTCCACTGCGGCTGCTCTGCCACAGCGCCACCGCGATGACCGCCGACAGCGCGGCCGCGGCCAGCATCTGCGTCAGCGGCGTCATCGCCGCCTGCGCGACGGTCGACTTCAGTGCCAGTCGCCGAAGACCCACGCTGAGTCCTTCGAACCGCTCGGACTGGCGTGCCTGGGCGCCATGCAGTCGCACCATGCGATGGGCAAGCGCGTTCTCCTCAACCACATAGGCCAGTTCATCGGTGGCTTGCTGCGAGGACTTGGTGAGGCGGTACAGGCGCCTCGACAGCACCCGCATCACGACCACCAGCGCCGGGAACAGAAACAGCACGATCAGCGTGAGCTTCCAGTTCAGGAACATGAGGTAACCCAGCAGCGCCAGCATCGTGAGGCTATCTTTGGTCAGGGTCAGCAGCGCATTGACCAGCAGTGTCGAGCCGGTCTGCACCTCGTAGACCAGCGTGTTGGAGAGTTTGCTGGCGCTCTGGCGCGCGAACAGCGTCATCTGCGCATCGTTGAGCTTGGCAAACATCGCGCGCCGCAGGTTCAGAAGCCCCAGACTGGCGGTGTAGGACAGCGCATACTGGGCCAGGAAGCCGGCCAGTCCGCGCACGCCGAACAGGCCCATCAAGGCCACCGGCACCATCCAGGTTGCGATATTGCCCTCCGCGAACCCTTGATCCAGCAGCGTCTTGAGCAGCGCGGGAATCATCGGTTCGGTCAGCGCACCGATGACGGTGCACACCGCCGCGAGCACGATGCCGGCCGAGGCCGCGCGGAAATACGGCCAGAAGCGCAGCAGGCGCTGGCGGATGGAAACCTCGGGGAGGCCGGGTGAGGGGTCGGTAGGACTCAAGACGGAGGGAACCTAAGACTGAGGGGCGTGATCCATCATCGGATGGACAGGCTTGAACAACGGCACATCTTGTCACGGGGACCGGGAGCGCATCCGGTATTATCCGATGGCGGCCCCACACGGTGCTTTCACCTCTGAATCGACGCATGCAGGACAAGATCCGATCCGACTGGCTGCCCACGCGGCGGCACTTGCTGACCCAAGCCGCGGCGATTCCGCTGGCGGCAATGCCCCTGACAGATGCCTTCGCGCAGTTTCGCGTCGAGGTGTCGGGCGCCGGAGTCACCCAGATTCCCATCTCGGCCGTCGCCTTCCGCGACAACGGCGCGGTGAACCAGGACATGGTCGCCATTGTGCGCGCCGACCTGGAGCGCAGTGGCCAGTTCCGGTTTGTCGAGCCGTTGCCGGTGCGGCTGGATGAGACCACGCGCCCCGAGCTGAACGCCTGGCGGGAGAAGGGCACGGATGCTCTGCTGACCGGCAGTGTGTCCCGTCTGGCGGATGGACGCTTCGATGTGCGCTTCAGGCTGTGGGACTCGGTGCGCGGGCAGGATCTGGGTGGGCTGAGCTATCCGGTCGGCAGCGGCGACCTCAGGTACGCCGCCCACAAGATCGCCGACTATGTCTACGAGAAGCTCACCGGCGAGAAAGGCGTGTTTGCGACCCGCATCGCCTATGTGACGAAGTCCGGTGCGCGCTACACCTTGCTGGTGGCGGACTCCGATGGCGAGAACGCGAGGGCAACGCTCACCAGCCCTGAACCGATCATCTCGCCCAGTTGGGCACCTGGCGGCGCACAGTTGGCCTACGTGTCCTTTGAATCCCGCAAGCCGGTGATCTACTCGCACGATGTTGCGACTGGCAAGCGGCGTCTGCTGGCCAATTTCCGGGGCTCCAACAGCGCACCGGCCTGGTCGCCTGACGGCCGGCAGGTTGTGGCAACGCTGTCGCTGTCGGGCAATGCGCAGATTTATGCGATGGATGCCAACGGGGGGCAACCGAGGCGCCTGACCCAGTCCAGCAGCATCGACACCGAACCGGTGTTCAGTGCCGATGGCCGGGCGATCTTCTTCGTCTCCGACCGTGGTGGTTCGCCGCAGATCTACCGCATGGGTGTCAACGGCGAGAACCCGCAGCGCCTGACGTTCGAGGGCAACTACAACATTTCGCCCGCGCCCAGCCCCGATGGTCGTTGGCTGGCGTTCATCTCACGGGTCAATGGCGCCTTCCGTCTGCACGTGATGGAACTGGCTTCCGGCAAGGTCACTGCGCTGAGCGACACGAGTGCCGACGAAAGTCCCAGTTTCGCGCCCAACAGCCGGCTGATCGTCTACGCGACCCGTGACCGGGGGCAGGAGGCTCTGATGACCTCGACCGTGGACGGCAGGGTCAAGACCCGCCTCACCGGCGCCCAGGGGGACATCCGCGAACCCGAATGGGGCCCCTTTGTCCGCTGAACCCATCCGCACACATCCATCGCTCATTCCCACACCGATTCTGAAAGGGACATTCGCATGATCAAGACGACCACTTCGGGCACGCAGAAGACTGGCGCCATCTTCCGCTCCTGGCCGGCACGGGCAGCCAGCCTGGTCCTGGTGGCAACGCTCGCTGCCTGTGGTTCGAGCGTGAAACTCGACGAGGCACCTGTCGAGGACCGCAATACGACGACGGGACAGACCGGGCAGGAAGGCACCGGCAGTGCTGTAGACCCGCGTGGTGTGAGTGGTGTGCAGGTTCCGGGCATGGATGCGCAGCAGCCGGCAGCGCTCGCACGCATCGTGTATTTCGACTACGACAGCTTCGAAATCCGTCCGGAGTTCAATGCCACGCTGGAAGCCAATGCCAAATACCTCAAGGCCAACCCGTCGCGCAAGGTGGGGCTTGAAGGTCATACCGACGAGCGAGGCGGTCGCGAATACAACCTCGCACTCGGCCAGAAGCGTGCGGAAGCCGTGCGTCGCTCGCTGACGGTGCTGGGTGTCAACGACAGTCAGATGGAAGCGGTGAGCTTCGGTGAAGAGAAGCCTGCCGTCATGGGTGGGGATGAGGCGGCCTTTGCCAAGAACCGTCGTGTCGAACTGCACTACCGTTGACATGATGCGTGGTCCGTTTGCTTCCCTGCCCGCGTTGCTGGGCGGCCTTTCTCTGGCCTCCGCCTGTCTGTGGCCGTTGCAGGCGCATGCGCTGTTCGATGACGACGAGGCCCGCAAGGCGATCCTGGATCTTCGCCAGAAGTTCGATGCTTACCGCCAGGAGAACGATGCCAAGCTGGGACGTCTGATCAACGAGGCACGTGAGGCCGGGACCACCAGCCAACGCAGCCTGCTTGAACTGACAAACCAGAACGAGCAGTTGCGAGCTGAAATTGCCCGTCTGCGCGGGCAGAACGAACAGCTCGCCCGTGAAGTATCTGAGCTCCAGCGCTTGCAGAAGGACGCTCAGGCGGGGGTGGACGCAAGACTCAAGCAGTTTGAGCCGGCGCGAGTGTCCCTCGATGGGGTGGAATTCACCGCTGCGCCCGAAGAAAAGCGGGACTATGACGCGGCGGTCGAGTTGCTGCGCAAGTCGGAGTTCGGCCCTGCGTCGGCGGCGCTGTCCGGTTTCCTGCGTCGCTTTCCTGGCAGCGGCTACACCCCTTCGGCGCTGTACTGGCTTGGTAACGCCCAGTACGCCAACCGTGCGTACAAGGACGCGATCGACAGCCTGCGTCGGCTGACCGCGCAGTACCCGACCCATCAACGCACGCCCGAGGCCATGCTGGCCATGGCCAACAGCCTGGTTGAGCTCAAGGACGTCAAAATGGCCCAGAAGACGCTGGAGACGCTGGTGCGCAGCTATCCACAGTCCGAAGCGGCGGCTGCAGGTCGCGAGCGCCTGGCACGCTTGCGCTGAACTGCGATTCCCCTGCGGGCCATGAGCAGCGACTTCGAACGGCGCTTCGGCGGCATGCGCCGGCTCTACGGGGTCGCCGGAGCGCAGGCTGTCTTTGAAGCCCATGTGATTGTGGTCGGCATCGGTGGTGTCGGCTCGTGGAGCGCGGAAGCGCTGGCCCGCAGCGGTGTGGGGCATCTCACGCTGATCGACATGGACCACATCGCCGAGTCGAACGTGAACCGGCAGATCCATGCGCTGGGAAGCACGTTGGGACAGGCGAAGGTCGACGCCATGCGTGAACGCATCGCTCAGATCAATCCCGATTGCCGCGTGGACAGCATCGATGACTTCGTGACTCCGGACAACTGGCGCCGCCTGGCCGACGAGGCTGCGTCTGACGGTCGTCCGCTCGCGGTGATTGATGCCTGCGACCAGGTGCGCGCCAAGACAGAGATGGCTGCCTGGGCGATGCGTGCGCGGGTGCCCTTTGTCTCGGTGGGTGCGGCCGGAGGCAAGCGCAAACCCCAGGCCGTGGAACTGGGCGACCTTTTTGAAGTCACCCACGATCCGCTGCTGGCCCAGTTGCGCTACCGATTGCGCAAACACCATGGTGCCGCGCGTTCCCGCCGTATGGGTGTTACCTGTGTGTTCAGTCGTGAAACCGTTGCCTCGCCGGATCCCTCGTGTGCGATCGAGAGCGTTGATGGCACGCTCAATTGCCACGGTTATGGTTCCGTCGTCAGCGTCACGGCCAGTTTCGGATTGTGTGCGTCAGGCCACATCGTCAATGCGCTGGCCGAAGGCAGCGAAAAGAATGTGATGCGTCTTTCGGAAACGAAGGAAATGACGCTATAATCTGAGGCTTCGCGCAATCGGACAGATGATTAAACATCGGTCAGGCTGCAGCGGGGGCGTTAGCTCAGTTGGTAGAGCAGCGGACTCTTAATCCGTAGGTCGAGTGTTCGAGTCACTCACGCCCCACCACTTTGGTGGTTGTGAACTGTTATTGCGAGTTTGATGGGACGTTAGCTCAGTTGGTAGAGCAGCGGACTTTTAATCCGTTGGTCGGCAGTTCGAGCCTGCCACGTCCTACCAAAGCAGAAGCCCTGGTCAATTGACCAGGGCTTTTTTGTTTTCCGGCTGGCGCCGGTCATTCAGACTTGTTGCGCTTGAGAAAGCCGTAGATCACCAGCAGGACGATTGCTCCGATCACGGATGCAATGAAGCTCGCCACTTGTCCAGGCGCATAGAGTCCCATGGCGGCTCCGGCGTACGTGGCCAGGAATGAGCCCGCCACACCGAGCACGGCGGTCATGATCCAGCCCATGCTGTCGTCGCCGGGTTTGATGGCGCGAGCGACAAGACCTGCGATCAGGCCGATGAAGAAGGTACCGAGAACGGACATCATGAGAGCTTGCCTTTCAGTGCAGGGATGTACGGAAAAAGTATCCGCGTGGCGGGCACTTTAGCCCCATTCCCTGCTTGGTGTGAAGCCCGGACCGAGGCGCCTGCTGCGTTGTGGCAGACGTCAAGCAGCGTTGGTGTTCACGCCACAGTGCTGGCCGCTTCGATGGCTTCGGTGAGTTCCAGCCAGCGTGCCTCGGTCGTCTCGATGTCGTCGTTGATCGCTTTGAGTCGCTTGCCGGCGTCAGCGAGTTCGATCGGGCTCGCCGGTTGGCTCAGAAGCGCTTCAAGGCGTGCCTTCTCCCGACTCAGCGAATCCAGCTGTTTCTCGGCCTGTTCCAACTGCTTCCTCAACGGACGCAGTCGCTCGGCCAGCGCTTGTCGCTTCTGGGCGTCCAGGCGGCGCTGCTCCGCACCGCCGCGCGGGGCTGTCGCCGGCGCGGGGTCGATGGCTGCGGGTGCGGGAGCAGGCTCCGGTGGTGGCGCCTCGGCGCGACCTTCGTTGCGTCTGGCCTCGCGCGCCTGTTTGGCCATGTCCAGCAGATAGCGCTGGTAGTCGTCGAGATCACCGTCGAAGGGGGCGATGCCGCCACGCGAGACCAGCCAGAACTCGTCGCACACCGCACGCAGCAGGGCGCGGTCGTGGCTGACCAGCATCACCGTGCCCTCGAACTCGTTGAGCGCGACCGACAGCGCCTCGCGCGTGGCCAGGTCCAGGTGGTTGGTCGGTTCGTCCAGCAGCAGCAGGTTGGGGCGCTGCCAGACGATCATGCACAGCACCAGGCGCGCCTTCTCGCCGCCGCTCATGGTGCCGACCGCTTGCTTGACCTGGTCGCCGGTGAAGTTGAAGCTGCCCAGGAAGCTGCGCAGGTCTTGCTCGCGCGTGGCCTGGCCGCTCAGGCGGCCTTGCGCGGTGCAGTCCTTGACCAGGCGGATCATGTGCTCCAGCGGCGTGTCGGCCGGGCGCAGCACGTCCAGTTCCTGCTGGGCGAAGTAGCCGATGTTCTGGGCATTGCCTTCGGTCACGGTGCGGGCCAGGGCCTTGATCTCGCGCGCAATGGTCTTGACCACCGTGGACTTGCCCTGACCGTTGGCGCCCAGGATGCCGATGCGCTGGCCCGCCAGCACCGACTTGCTGACACCACGCACGATGGTGATGGGTTCGCCGCCTTCGGTGACGGACGGGTAGCCGAAGCTGACCTCGTGCAGCGCCAGCATCGGGTTGGGCAGGTTCTGCGGTTCGGCGAACTCGAAGGTGAATTCGGCTTCGGCCAGCACCGGACCGATTTTCTCCATGCGTTCGAGCGCCTTGACCCGGCTTTGCGCCTGTTTGGCCTTGCTGGCCTTGGCCTTGAAGCGGTCGATGAACTTCTGCAGGTGCGCCACGCGCTCCTGCTGCTTGGCGTAGGCGGCCTGGGCCTGGCTCATGCGCTCGGCGCGC
>JAEUOT010000013.1 GCA_016790705.1 Hydrogenophaga sp. | reverse complement strand
GATCGCGGTGGTCATGGGCTCGTGCACGGCGGGCGGCGCCTACGTGCCGGCCATGAGCGACGAAACCATCATCGTCAAGAACCAGGGCACCATCTTCCTGGGCGGCCCGCCGCTGGTGAAGGCCGCGACCGGCGAGGTGGTCAGCGCCGAAGACCTGGGCGGCGGCGACGTGCACACGCGCCTCTCGGGCGTGGCCGACCACCTGGCGCAGAACGACCTGCACGCCATCGCGCTGGCGCGCCAGGCGGTGAAGAACCTGAATGCCCGCAAGGTCCCGCCGATCACGACGATCGACCCGGTGGCGCCGCTGTACCCGGCCGAGGAGCTGTACGGCGTGATCCCGACCGACACCCGCAAGCCCTTCGACGTGCGCGAGATCATCGCCCGCATCGTCGACGGCTCGGAGTTCGACGAGTTCAAGTCGCGCTTCGGCACCACCCTGGTCTGCGGCTTCGCGCGCATCGAGGGCATGCCGGTCGGCATCATCGCCAACAACGGCATTCTGTTCAGCGAGTCGGCGCTCAAGGGCGCGCACTTCATCGAACTGTGCTGCCAGCGCAAGACGCCGCTGGTCTTCCTGCAGAACATCACCGGCTTCATGGTCGGCCGCAAGTACGAGAACGAAGGCATCGCCCGCAACGGCGCCAAGATGGTGACGGCCGTGGCGACCGCAGCCGTCCCGAAGTTCACGATCATCATCGGCGGCAGCTTCGGCGCCGGCAACTACGGCATGTGCGGCCGCGCCTACTCGCCCCGCTTCCTGTGGATGTGGCCGAACGCGCGCATCTCGGTCATGGGCGGCGAGCAGGCGGCGAGCGTGCTGGCGACGGTCCGGCGCGACGGCATCGAGGCCAAGGGCGGCCAGTGGAGCGCCGAGGAAGAAGCCGCGTTCAAGGCGCCGATCAAGGAGCAGTACGAGGTCCAGGGTCACCCCTACTACGCGACCGCTCGGCTGTGGGACGATGGCGTGATCGACCCGGCCGACACGCGCCGCGTGCTGGCCCTGGGATTGAGCGCCTCGCTGAACGCGCCGATCCCCGAGACCAAGTTCGGCCTGTTCCGCATGTGAGTTGACGGCATGAAGCGTCTGCTGAGCCTGGTCCTGAGTCTGGCGGCGGTCTGCGGGTCTGCGCTTGTGTTCGCGCAGCCGGCCAAGGCGACCACGCCCCCGACCGCGCGCTGGACGGCGGCCAGCGAGCCGCCGCTCGCGGCCGACCTGCACGAGGAATTGCAGTGGTTGTCGGTGACGGTGAAAGACCTCACCGGTCGCGCCGAGACCCGGCAGATTCCGGTCACGGTCTACCGGCCCTCGGGCGACGGACCGTTTCCGCTGGCGGTGTTCAACCACGGCCGCCAGACCAAGGATTTCCGGCCCGGCCAGGGCCGCTCACGACCGGAGTACCTGGCGCGCTGGCTGGTGCGCAAGGGCTTTGTCGTGATGGCGCCGACGCGCCTGGGCTACGCCGACACCTTCGGCAGCTTCGATCCTGAGTTCGGCGGCGACTGCAATACCCGCCGGCTCGAACCCATGCACGAAGCCATGGCCAGCCAGGTGCTCGCCACGGTGGCCCACGCACGGCAGTTGCCGTATGTGGATGCTTCGCGCTGGATCGTCCTTGGCCAATCGGCCGGGGGCCTGGCCAGCCTCGCGACCGCCGCGCGTGCGCCCGAAGGGCTGGTGGGCGTGATCAATCTGTCGGGTGGCATCGGTGGCGATCCGGCACGCATGGCGCGCAAGCCCTGCCGCCCGGAACAACTGGCGGTTTACTGGGAAAAGCTCGCCGGCCACGCCGACGCGCCGACGCTCTGGCTGTATTGGGAGAACGACCAGTTCTGGGGCGCCGAACATCCGCGCGAATGGTTCCGGGCCTGGAACCGGGGCGGTGGTCACGGCGAATTCCACATGTACCCGCCCTCCGGCAAGGAAGGCCACTTTGGTGCCACCGAAAACCGCGACCGCTGGATTCCGCAGGCCGAGGGCTTCCTGCAAAACCTGGGCTTCCGCCGTTCGGGGCTGCCGCCGCATCCCGGCCCCAGCGGCTACGCGGCGATCAACGACCTGAACCGGGTGCCGATGCTCAGCCAGGCGGTCAAGAACGACCACTACCGCCGCTACCTGCAGGCCCGGCCGCCCAAGGCCTTTGCCCTGAGCGAGCGGGGCGCGATGGGCTGGGCCACCGGCGACTGGGCCGCCGCCAAGGCGCTGCTCACCTGCGAGCGCTACGGCGCGCCCTGCCGGTTCTACGCGCTGGACAACGACGTGGTCTGGACCCCGCGCTGAGGAGGTGTTGCGATGAACCCGAGCCTTCATTTCCTCCAGCTCGCCCGCTACAACATCTGGGCCACGCGCCGCCTGCTCGACGCGGTGGCGGCGGTGTCCGAGGCCGACTACCGCAAGGACTGCGGCCTGTTCTTCAAGAGCATCCACGGCACGCTGAACCACCTGCTGGTCGGCGAGCACATGCTCTGGTACCCGCGCTTTTCCAAAGGCGTGTCGCCCAAGGTCGAACTCAATGCCGAGGTCGAACCCGACCGCGCTCGCCTCGCGCAGGCGCTCTCGGACGGGGCAGCCAACTGGCTGCCGCTGATCGAGTCCTGGCCTGCCGAGCGTTTCGATGGCGCGCTGAACTACACCAACATGCGCGGGCAGACGATGTCGCTGCCGTTCGCGCCGACGCTGGCCCACGTGTTCAACCACGGCACCCACCACCGCGGCCAGATCACGGCCGCGCTCACCGCGCTGGGCCACGCCAGCCCGGAGCTGGATCTGGTGTACCTGTTGCAAGAGGAATCCAAGGCATGACGACCGCCACCCCTGCCGCCCTCACCGTCACGGTGCAGGACCGCATCGCCCGCATCACGCTGACCCGTCCCGAGGTGCGCAACGCCTTCAACGACGAGGTGATCCAGCAGCTCAAGGCCGCCTTCGAGGACGTGGGCCTGCGCGCCGATGTGCGTGCCGTGGTGCTGGCGGCCGAAGGCCCGGCCTTCTGCGCAGGCGCCGACCTGAACTGGATGCGCCGCATGGCCGACTACACGCGCGACGAAAACCTCGCCGACGCCGGCCAGCTCGCGGCCATGCTCCGGGCGATTTACGAATGCCCCAAGCCCACCATCGCCGCCGTGCAGGGCGATGTGTACGCCGGCGGCATGGGCCTGGTCGCGGCCTGCGACATGGCGGTCAGCGTGCGCGGCGCGTTCTATTGCCTGTCCGAGGTGAAGCTGGGCCTGATCCCGGCCACGATCAGTCCCTATGTGATCCGCACCATGGGCACGCGTGCCGCACACCGTTATTTCCTCACCGCCGAACGTTTCTCTGCCGAAGAGGCGCACCGCATCGGCTTCGTGCACGAACTGGTGGACGCCGACGGCCTCGAATCCAAGGTCAACGAACTGGCGCACGCATTGACCAGCGCCAGCCCGGCGGCGGTGCGCGCCTGCAAGAAGCTGGTGCAGGACGTGGCCGAGCGCGAGATCGACGCGGCGCTGGTGGCGGCGACGGTCGAAGGCATCGCCGAGATACGCGCGAGTGACGAAGGTCGCGAAGGCGTGGCGTCGTTTCTGCAGAAACGCAAACCCGCCTGGCTCGCGGGGTAATCTGTTCCTTTCCCTTCAGGAGGACAAGGCATGGATGCGATCTGGACCAGTTTCGTGGAATGGCTCAAGGGCTTCGGCGCGCACGCCGGGCAGCAGGCCGTCGAGGCCGGCACGCAGATCGGTGGCCAGGTGGCCGCCGGTGTCGGCGCAGCCGCGAGCCACTTGGACATGACCAGTCTGCTCGCGCTGGCCGCCGCGCTCGGCTGGGCCAGCGGCTTCCGCCTCTACGCCGTGGTCTTTCTTGTCGGCTCGGCCGGCCTGGCCGGCTGGATTCCGCTGCCCGAGGGGCTGCACGTGCTGCAGCACCCGGCGGTGCTGGCCGTCAGCGGTGCGCTGCTGTTCGTCGAGTTCTTCGCCGACAAGATCCCGGGCCTGGATTCGCTGTGGGACATTGTCAACAGCGTGATCCGCGTGCCGGCCGGCGCGGCGCTCGCGGCCGGCGTGTTCGGCGCCGACAACGCGACCATGGCCGTGGTCGCCGCGCTGATGGGGGGCACGCTGGCCGCCAGCAGCCAGGCCGCCAAGACCACCACGCGCGCGGCGATCAACACCTCGCCCGAGCCGTTTTCCAACATCGCCATGAGCCTGCTCGAAGACGGGCTGGTGGTCGGCACCGTCTGGCTCGCCACCAACCACCCGGTGATCTTCGGCATCCTGCTGCTGATCGCGCTGGTGCTGATGTGGATCGTCACCTGGATGTTGTTCAAGTTCCTGCGCGCGGCGTTCCGGCGTCTGCGCGCGCTGTTCTCCCCCGAATCTGCCCCTGCCTAGGAAAAAGCTATGTACCCCCACGTTCGACACTTCGTGTTCTCACTGCCCCCCGAGGGGGCGCAAGCCTCCTTTGAGGCGGCTCGGCAGGAGGCTTGACCATGTTCTCCAAGATCCTGATCGCCAACCGCGGCGAAATCGCCTGCCGCGTCGCCGCTTCCGCCCGCCGTCTGGGTGTGCGCACCGTGGCCGTGTACTCCGACGCCGACGCGAACGCCAAGCACGTCGCGGCCTGCGATGAGTCGGTGCACATCGGTGGCAGCGCGCCCAAGGAAAGTTACCTGCAGTGGGAACGCATCATCGAGGCCGCGAAGGCCACGGGTGCGCAGGCGATCCACCCCGGCTACGGCTTCCTGAGCGAGAACGAGGCTTTTGCCGACGCCTGCGCCAAGGCCGGTCTGGTCTTCATCGGCCCGCCCTCGTCGGCGATCCAGGCCATGGGCCTGAAGGCCGAGTCCAAGCGCCTGATGGAAAGCGCGGGTGTGCCGCTGGTGCCGGGTTACCACGGCGAGGACCAGGACCCGGCGCTGCTGCAGCGCGAGGCCGACCGCATCGGCTACCCGGTGCTGATCAAGGCCAGCGCGGGCGGCGGCGGCAAGGGCATGCGTGCGGTCGAGAAGGCCGAGGATTTCGCGGCGGCGCTGGCGAGCTGCCAGCGCGAGGCGCGCAACAGCTTCGGCAGCGACGCCGTGCTGATCGAGAAGTATGTCCAGCGCCCGCGCCACATCGAGATCCAGGTGTTCGGTGACACGCACGGCAACTGCGTCTACCTGTTCGAGCGCGACTGCTCGGTGCAGCGCCGTCACCAGAAGGTGCTGGAAGAGGCGCCCGCGCCGGGCATGACGCCCGAGCTGCGCGCACTGATGGGCGAGGCGGCGGTGGCGGCGGCCAAGGCGGTGAACTACGTCGGCGCGGGCACGGTGGAGTTCATCGTCGAGCAGCCCGGCGGCTACGAACGCCCCGAGCAGATGCGCTTCTATTTCATGGAGATGAACACGCGCCTGCAGGTCGAGCACCCGGTGACCGAAGCCATCACCGGCCTCGATCTGGTCGAGTGGCAACTGCGCGTCGCCTCGGGCGAGAAGCTGCCGCTGCGGCAGGAAGACCTGAAGATCCACGGCCACGCCATCGAGGCGCGCATCTGCGCCGAGAACCCGGACAACAACTTTCTGCCTGCGACCGGCCGGCTCCACGTCTACCGCAAGCCGGCGCACGTGGCGTTCGAGCGCGGCGGCATCCGCTTCGACGACGGCGTGCGCGAAGGCGACGCGATCAGCCCGTTCTACGACTCGATGATCGCCAAGCTGATCGTGCACGGCGCCACCCGCGCCGAGGCCCTGGCCAAGCTGGACGCGGCACTGGCGGCCACGCGCATCGTGGGCCTGGCGACCAACGTGCAGTTCCTGCGCCATGTGGTGCGCAGCGATGCCTTCTCTTCCGCGAAGCTCGACACCGCGCTGATCCCGCGCGAAGCGGCCGCGCTGTTCAAGCAGGACAAGGTCGGGCGTGATCTCGCGGTGGCCGCCGCCGTCGCGCAGACGCTGGTGCACGAGAAGGCCGGCGAGGGCAAGGACCCGTTCTCGCGCACCGACGGCTGGCGCCCGTATGGCCTGACGCAGCGCCGCTTCGACTTCGAATACCAGGGCGCGGCGCTGACCGCGCAACTGACCTACCTGCACGACGGCGCGCTGCAACTCGCCGTGGGCGACACCAGCGCCGCGCTGGGCTTCCAGGCACTGCCGGCCGACAGCGGCTGCGTGGTCGACCTGCGCTTCAACGGCCAGCGCCAGGCGGTGCAGACCTGGCAGCGCGACGAGACGGTGCATGTGTTCTGCGACCTGGGCGCGACCGTGATCACCGAGCTGGACGCCCTGGCGCACGCGGGCGAGACCGCGGCCGAAGGCGGGCGTCTGACCGCGCCGATGCCGGGCAAGGTGGTGAGCTTCGCGGTCAAGGCCGGCGATGCGGTCAAGAAGGGCCAGGCGCTGGCGGTGATGGAGGCCATGAAGATGGAACACACCATCGCCGCGCCCGCCGACGGCACGGTGGCCGAGCTGCTGTTCGCCCCCGGCGACCAGGTGGCCGAGGGCGCCGAACTGCTCAAGCTGTCGGCATGAGGATCAGCTTCTGCTGCACCGACACCAAGGCCGAGCCCTGGCTCGACGGTCTGCGCGCGGCGCTGCCCGGGGCTACCGTCGAGATCTGGCAACCGGGTGCGCCGCAGGCCGACCACGCGGTGGTCTGGGCGCCGCCGCAACAGTTCCTTGATGAACAGCAGGCGCTCAAGGCCCTGTTCAACATCGGCGCCGGCGTCGACGCGCTGCTCAAGCTGCGCCTGCCGCCGGGCGTGAAGCTGGTGCGGCTGGACGACGCGGGCATGTCGGTGCAGATGGCCGAGTACGTCTGTCACGCCGTGATCCGGCACTTCCGCGAGTTCGACGGCTACGAGGCCGATGTGAAGGCGGGGCAGTGGTCGTTCCGCAAGCCGCGCGAACGCAAGGACTTTCCGGTCGGCGTGATGGGCATGGGGGTGCTGGGCGAACGCGTGGCGAAGGCGCTTCGGGTGTTCGAGTTTCCGGTGTTCGGCTGGAGCCGGAGCGCCAAGGCCATCGAAGGCGTGGTCACATTCAGCGGTGAGACCGGGTTCGACAGCTTCCTCTCGCACAGCCGGGTGCTGGTCAACCTGCTGCCGTTGACCGCCGAGACGCGCGACATCCTGAACCGCCGCACGCTGGGGCGGCTCAGGCCCGGCGCTTACCTGATCAATGTGGCGCGAGGCGCCCATCTGGTGGAAGACGATCTGCTGGCCTTGCTGGAGAGCGGGCAGATGGCCGGTGCGACCCTGGATGTGTTCCGCACCGAGCCGCTGCCCGTCGGCCATCCGTTCTGGCAGCACCCGAACATCACCGTCACACCCCACACCTCGGCGCGCACCCTGCGCGACGAGAGCATCGCCCAGATTGCGGGCAAGATCCGCGCGCTCGAAGCCGGCCAGCCCATCGCGGGCGTGGTCGATCCCGTCCGCGGCTACTGAAGTACAGGCACACCATGAACATCCCCTCCAAGGTCCGCCTCATCGACGTCGGCCCGCGCGACGGCCTGCAGAACGAGAAACAGCCGGTGCCGGCGGCGGTGAAAATCGAGCTGGTCCATCGGCTGCAGGCCGCCGGCCTGAAGGAGATCGAGGTCACGTCCTACGTGAGCCCGAAGTGGGTGCCGCAGATGGCCGACAACCACGAGGTCATGGCCGGCATGACCCGCCAGGCGGGCGTGCGCTACTCGGTGCTCACGCCCAACCTCAAGGGCTACGAGGCGGCGGTGGCGGACCGGCCCGACGAGATCGTGGTCTTCGGCGCCGCCAGCGAGGCCTTCAGCCAGAAGAACATCAACTGCTCGATCGCCGAGAGCATCGAGCGTTTTGCGCCTGTGGTGGCCGCCGCGAAGGCCGCCGGCATTGCGGTGCGCGGCGCCATGAGCTGCACCGTCGGTTGTCCCTACGAAGGCGAGATCGCGCCGTCGCGGGTCGAGTACCTGGCGGGCTTGATGAAGGGCATCGGCGTGGAGCGCGTGGACGTGGCCGACACCATCGGCGTGGGCACGCCGCGCAAGGTGCAGGCCGCATTCGAGGCGACCCTCAGGCACTTCGGCGTTGACCAGGTGTCGGGCCACTTCCACGACACCTATGGTCAGGCGTTGTCCAACACCTTGGCCGCGCTGGAGCTGGGGGTGTGGAACTTCCAGTCCTCGGTCTCGGGTCTGGGCGGCTGCCCTTATGCCAAGGGCGCGACCGGCAATGTGGCGACCGAAGACGTGGTGTTCCTGCTGCACGGCATGGGCATCGAGACCGGCATCGACCTGGACCGGCTGGTCGACGCGGGCCAGTACATCAGCGAGCAACTGGGGCGGGCCAATGGCTCGCGCGTGGCGCGGGCCTTGCTGGCCAAGCGCGCCAGCGCCTGACCGCTGCGGCCGGTCCACGGAGGGCCTGTCGGGCGCCTCGCCGGCGGACGGGGAATTCGTGCGGCGCCGGCCCCGGACGCGAATCCGAAGGTAAAGTGCCGTCTCTTCTGTATCAAGACCTCTGCGTCACTGCTTCATGGACTGGAATGTCTGGCTGGCATTTTTTGCCGCCTCCTGGGTCATCGCCATTTCGCCGGGCTCCGGCGCGGTGCTTTCAATGAGTCATGGCCTGGCCTACGGCGTGCGCCAGACCAGCGCCACCATCCTGGGGCTGCAACTCGGGCTGTCGGTGGTGCTGCTGATTGCGGGCGTCGGCGTCGGTGCGCTGCTGCTGGCCTCGGCGACCGCGTTCACCGTGGTCAAGGTGGTGGGCGCCGCCTACCTGCTGTACCTGGGTGTGAAGCAGTGGCGCGCGCCGGTGGAGGCCAAGGCCGCTTCGACCTCGGAGGCGCTGGTGCGCCACAGCGGTCTGCCGACCGTGCGCGAACGTGTGCTGACCGGCTTCATGACCAACGTCACCAACCCCAAGGGCATCGTGTTCATGGTCGCGGTGCTGCCGCAGTTCATCGATCCTCACCGTCCGCTCTGGCTGCAACTGGTGCTGCTGCTGATGACCTCGGTCGGCGTCGACCTGATCGTGATGCACGGCTACGCCTTTCTGGCCTCGCGCGCGCAGCGCTGGCTGGCCACGCCCAAGGCCCGGCGCGCGCAGAACCGCGTGTTCGGCGGTGTGCTCATGCTGATGGGCACCAGCCTGCTGCTGGTGCGTCGCGGCGCCTGAGCCCGCTACCATCCCTGCCCATGATGGACACTGCTTCCGAATCCCTGCCGCCGGGCATGTTGCGCGTGACCGAGGCGCTCGCCGCCCTGGGACACCCGCATGCGCCGGTGATGCTCGACGACGCCGCGCGCACCGCGCAACAGGCGGCCGACGCGCTGGGCGTGGCCCTGGGCCAGATCGCCAAGAGCATCATCTTCCGCCGCAAGAGCGATGATGCGGCGGTCCTGGTCATCACCTCCGGCGACCTTCGCGTCGACGAGAAGAAGGTGCAGGCCCTGGTCTGCGCGGAGGGCGGCAAGCTCGGTCGCGCCGATGCCGATTTCGTGAAAGCGAAGACCGGTTTTTCCATCGGCGGCGTATCGCCGCTGGCCCATGCGACGCCGCCGGTCACGCTGATCGACAAGCAGTTGCTGCGGTTCGATGTGATCTGGGCCGCCGCGGGGCACCCGCACGGCGTGTTCCGTCTCAGCCCCGGCGACCTGCAACGATTGACCGGCGCGCCCGTGCACGATGTGACGGTGCCGCCCTCTGCCTGAACCTGCCATGATCTTCAAGAAACTCTTCGGTCGCCGCGAGGCACCACCCCCGCCGCGCCCCAAGGTCTTCAACAACCTCGAGGATGCGCGCGCGCGCCACCCGGCGGACAAGGATGTGCCCTCACCCTGCATCTCGGTGTGCCAGATGGACGCCACAACCGGGCAGTGCAAGGGCTGCTACCGGACCGTCGAGGAGATCGCCGGCTGGAGCCGGATGGACGACGCGCAGCGGCTGCAGATCTGGGACCGCATCGAGGACCACCAGGTCAGCATCGGAAAGTTCTGAAACCTCTGTCGGGGAGCGTCCCATGTCTGCCACGCTGCACGAGATCGATTTCTTCTACGACCCGATCTCTCCCTATGCCTGCCTGGCGTTCGAGCGGCTGCCTCAGGCGCTTGAGGGGCTGAGCGTTGCGGTGCGCTATCGGCCGGTGCTGTTCGCGGCCCTGCTCAAGGCCCACGGGCAGCTCGGCCCGGCCGAGATTCCCTCCAAGCGCGACTGGACCTACCGCCAGGTGCTCTGGCTCGCGCAGCATCACGGGGTGCCGCTGGAACTGCCTTCGGCCCATCCGTTCAATCCGCTGGCCTTGCTGCGACTGGGCTTGTCGACCGCCACCGACGAGGCGCCGGGCGAGACCAACCGCTACGTGACCGGGCAGTTGTTCGCTCATGTCTGGCAGGGCGGGGGCGATCCGCTCGATCCGCAGCGCCTGCAGGCGCTGGCGCAACGCCTGCAGGCGCACATGCAGCAGCGGGAAAAGCCGTGGCACCTGCCGGAGGGCGACGAGGTCAAGGCCCGCCTGCGGCGCAATACCGACGAGGCGCTGGCGCTGGGCCTGTTCGGTGTGCCGTCGATGGTGGTGGATGGCCGGGTGTTCTGGGGGCTGGATGCCTTGCCGATGCTGCGCGAACACCTTGAAGGAACCCCCTGGTTCCGCTCCGGGGCCTGGGAGTCCGTGAAGGCCTTGCCCGTCGGCGTGCGGCGGCAGACCTGAAGCACAGGACGGCTTCTTGATCTCGCTCAGGGCGGATTCGGCCGGCCTTCACTAAGATGAAAACGGGTCGAAATGACGTCCATCCGGACCGTCAGGTTTGATCCGGAATGCGTTCACCCACAAGGAGATCCAACATGTTCAAGAAGATCCTCGTTCCCACCGACGGTTCGCCGCTGGCGCTCAGCGCCGCATCGACCGCCATCGACCTCGCGAAGGCACACGGCGCCCAGATCATCGGTGTCTATGTCATCGACCCGTTCCCCTACATCGGCATCGGTGATGCCTCGGCCGCCGGGCTGCAGGCCTACCTGTCCGAATCGCGCAGTGTGGCCGGTCAGGCGCTGGACGCGCTGGCCAAGGTGTGCGGCGCCGCTGGCGTGCCGTTTTCCGGTGACACCATCGAACGCAATGTCGTCTACGAAGGCGTGATCGAGACCGCCCAGGCAGAGGGCTGCGACCTGATCGTCATGGCGTCGCACGGCCGGCAGGGCGTGTCGGCGCTGGTGCTGGGCAGCGTGGCGCAGAAGGTGCTGACGCACACCCGGCTGCCGGTGCTGATCGTCAAGGGCTGAGCGCCCGGTCTCAGCGCCGGAATTTCCCGGCGCTGTCGATGATGGACAGATCGGCGAAGTCCAGCCCGGTGTGGTCGTCCCGGGCGTAGCCCAGGGACAGCCCGCCGAGGTCGAATCCCCGGATGCTTTCGAGCGCGTCGCGCAGACCCTGAGACGTCGGTCGAGGGCCGGCGCGACGCAGGCCTTCGACCAATACCTTGGCGGCGGCATAGCCCTCCATCATGGCGGGCGACACGCCCTGCAGCCCCTTGGCCTTGGCCAGTTCCATGGCCTCCTTGATCATGGGTGAACTGACCGAGCGCTCGTTCGGGAACACCTGGGTCACGATGACGCCGCGCGCGTGTTCGCCCAGCAGCTTGATGAAGCCCTCTGACGCGTTGTTGGACAGGGTGACCACCTGCGCCTTCGAGCCGGCGCCGCGCAGCGCCTTGACGGCGTTGGCGGTGTTGCCGGCGGACCCGATCACCAGCACTGCCTGCGCCTGCTGGGCCGTGGTCTGCTGGGCCAGTCCGGAGAAATCGGGCTTGTCGCGCGCGAACCTCTCCTGCAGCAGCGGTTTGATCCCGGCCTTCTCGAAGCCCTTGAGTGCGCCGGTCGCCGAGTCGGCGCCGAAGGAGTCGTCGGTCTGCCACACGGCGATGCGTGACATGCCGATGCTGGCCAGGTGCTCGATGGCCCGGGCCGCTTCGCGCTGGTAGGTGGCGCGGACGTTGAACACCCAGGGGTTGACCGGCTCGTGCAGCACCATGGCGCCGGTGCTGGGGGCCACCAGGGGCAGCTTGAACGCCTCCAGCACCGGCAGCAAGGCTTCGGCGTGGGGCGTTCCGCGATTGAGAAAGAGCGCGATCACCTTGTCCCGGGTGATGAGTTCGCGTGCCAGCTCGACGGTCTTTCTGGGGTCGAACTGGTCGTCGACCGACAGCAGCTCGATCTTCTGGCCGTGGACGCCGCCCCGGGCATTGACCGCGTCGAGCCAGAGCCGGGCGCCGTCGGTGTTTTCCTTCACGCCCGCCGACACGGAGCCGGTGAAGCCGGACGGTTGCCCGATCCGGATCTGGGCGAAGGATGTTGTCGAAAGGAGCAGGGTCAGCGCCAGGCCGAGTCCGAGCTTGAGAGTGCCTTTCATGGGGTCTGGCCTCCTGTGTGGTGGGGCCGCAGTCTAGGCAGCGCGACGGCGCGCGGCATCGGGGGAAAGACGTAGTGCCGGGCCAGGCTGATGCATGGCTCCTAGAATGTTTGCCTCCCATTCAGGAAGGCCTGCATGTCCGATGATCTCCGCCCCGACGACGAACCCGTTTCCCCTGCCGAGGCACCCCAGGAGCAGACGGGCACGATCCGCATCCGCGGCGCGCGCCAGCACAACCTCAAGAACCTCGATCTGGACATCCGCACCGGCGAGCTGACGGTGGTCACCGGCCCCAGCGGCTCGGGCAAGTCCAGCCTGGTGTTCGACACCCTGTTCGCCGAAGGTCAGCGCCGCTACGTCGAGACCTTCAGCGCCTATGCGCGCCAGTTCCTGGACCGCATGGACAAGCCGGCGGTGGACAAGGTCGAGGGTGTGCCCCCGGCCATCGCCATCGACCAGACCAACCCGGTGCGGTCCTCGCGTTCCACGGTCGGCACCATGACCGAGCTGAACGACCACCTCAAGCTGCTGTTCGCACGCGGGGCGAGCCTGTTCGACCGCGAGACGGCCTTGCCGGTGCGCCACGACTCGCCGGAATCCATTTATGCGGAACTGCAAAGGCGTTCCGCCGAGCAAGGCGATCCGCGTCTGGTGGTGACCTTCCCGGTCGAGTTGCCCGCCAGCACCACGCCGGAAGAGGTCGAGCAATGGCTGTCGGCCAGCGGCTACACGCGGGTGCAGGCCGAGCGCACCGTGCAGCGCGAGGTGAAGGAGGAAGCGCCGGCCAAGGGCAAGAAGGCCAAGCCGGTGATCGAGGCGGTCAAGCTGCTGGACGTGGTCGCCGACCGCTTCCGCCTGGGCAATGCCGAGCCGGCGCGGGTGATGGAAGCCATCGAGGCCGGGCTCAAGCGCGGGGCCGGCAAGCTGATGGTCTATGTGCTGAAGGAAGAGGGCGAGCCTGACATCTGGAAGTTCTCGACCGGCCTGCACTGCCCGGAAAGCGACATCCGCTACACCGAACCCACGCCCTCGGCCTTCTCGTTCAACTCCGCCGTCGGCGCCTGCGAGGCCTGTCGCGGCTTCGGGCGTGTCATCGGTGTCGATTACGGCCTGGTGATTCCCGACGAGAAACTGACCCTGCGCAACGGCGCGGTCAAGGTGTTCCAGACCCCCGCGTGGAAAGAGTGTCAGGACGACCTGATGCGCCACGCCGAGGCCTCGGGCATTCCGCGCGACACGCCCTGGAGCAAGCTCACCGCCGAGCAGAAGCAGTGGGTGATCGGCGGTGCGGCCGGCTACAAGGACGGGCAGTGGGGCAAGCAGTGGTACGGCATTGCGCGTTTCTTCGAGTACCTGGAGAGCAAGGCCTACAAGATGCACATCCGGGTGCTGTTGTCGAAGTACCGCAGCTACACCGAGTGCCCTTCGTGCGGCGGGGCGCGGCTGAAGACCGACAGTCTTCTGTGGCGCATCGGGTCGAAGGTGCAGGCGGATGCGGTGCTGCCGGCGGCGAAGCGCTACTTGCCCAAGGGCGCTCAGTGGTCGCGCGCGCAGCTCGAAGTGCTGCCGGGGCTGTGCCTGCACGATCTGATGCTGATGCCGCTGACCGACCTGAGGCGCTTCTTCGACGACCTGGCGAAGAACCTCGGCACGCCCACACCCGCATCGGCGCGAGGGGTAGGGGCGAAGGAGGAATCGGAGCGTGCGACTGACGACGAAGCCCCTACCCCTCGCCCCGATGCAGCGAGCACCAAGGGCAGCGGCGAACAGCAGGCCCTGAAGCTGCTCTTCGAAGAGATCAACACGAGACTCCGGTACCTCTGCGAAGTCGGCATCGGCTACCTCACGCTGGACCGCCAGAGCCGCACCCTCAGCGGCGGTGAGGTGCAGCGCATCAACCTCACCACCGCACTCGGCACCTCGCTAGTCAACACCCTGTTCGTGCTCGACGAACCCAGCATTGGCCTGCATCCGCGCGACATGGCGCGCATCAACGACGCCATGCTGCGCCTGCGCGACGCCGGCAACACCCTGGTGGTGGTAGAGCACGACCCAGCCGTGATGCTGGCCGCCGACCGCCTGATCGACATGGGCCCCGGCCCCGGCGAACGCGGCGGCCAGATCGTGTTCGACGGCACACCCGAGGCCATCCGCAGCGCCGACACGCTGACCGGCGCCTACCTGGGTGCGCGCAAGACCGTGGGCATGGGCTTCAAGCGCATGGTCACCGACAGCACGCCGCGCCTGATCCTCGAAGGCGCGCGCGAGCACAACCTGCAGAACCTCTACGTCGAGTTCCCGCTGCAGCGCCTCACGGTGGTCACCGGC
>JAEUOT010000017.1 GCA_016790705.1 Hydrogenophaga sp. | reverse complement strand
ATCGGCCGCAAGTTCACCGAGAAGGAAGTGCAGAAGGACATCGACCTGATGCCCTACTCCATCGTGGCCGCCGACAACGGCGACGCCTGGGTGGAAGTGCGCGGCAAGAAGATCTCGGCCCAGCAGGTCAGCGCCGACATCCTGCGCAAGATGAAGAAGACCGCCGAGGACTACCTGGGCGAGCCGGTCACCGAAGCCGTGATCACCGTGCCGGCCTACTTCAACGACGCCCAGCGCCAGGCCACCAAGGACGCCGGCCGCATCGCCGGCCTGGAAGTCAAGCGCATCATCAACGAGCCCACCGCGGCGGCCCTGGCCTTCGGCCTGGACAAGCAGGAAAAGGGCGACCGCAAGATCGCCGTCTACGACCTCGGCGGCGGCACGTTTGACGTGTCCATCATCGAGATCGCCGACGTCGATGGCGAAAAGCAGTTCGAGGTGCTGTCCACCAACGGCGACACCTTCCTGGGCGGCGAAGATTTCGACCAGCGCATCATCGACTACATCATCAGCGAGTTCAAGAAGGATCAGGGCGTGGACCTGTCCAAGGACGTGCTCGCGCTGCAACGCCTGAAGGAAGCCGCGGAAAAGGCCAAGATCGAGCTGTCCAGCTCGGGCGCCACCGACGTCAACCTGCCCTACATCACGGCCGATGCGTCGGGCCCGAAGCACCTGAACATCAAGCTCACCCGCGCCAAGCTCGAAGCCCTGGTGGAAGAGCTGATCGAACGCACCATCGCGCCGTGCCGCACCGCCATCAAGGACGCCGGCGTGTCGGTGGGCGACATCCATGACGTGATCCTGGTCGGCGGCATGACCCGCATGCCCAAGGTGCAGGAGAAGGTCAAGGAGTTCTTCGGCAAGGACCCGCGCAAGGACGTGAACCCCGACGAAGCCGTGGCCGTCGGCGCCGCCATCCAGGGCCAGGTGCTCTCCGGCGACCGCAAGGACGTGCTGCTGCTGGACGTGACCCCGCTGTCGCTGGGCATCGAGACCATGGGCGGCGTGATGACCAAGATGATCGCCAAGAACACCACGATCCCGACCAAGTTCTCGCAGGTCTTCTCGACCGCCGAGGACAACCAGCCGGCCGTGACCATCAAGGTGTTCCAGGGCGAGCGCGAAGTGGCCGCCGGCAACAAGCTGCTGGGCGAGTTCAACCTCGAAGGCATCCCGGCCGCACCGCGCGGCATGCCGCAGATCGAGGTGACCTTCGACATCGACGCCAACGGCATCCTGCACGTGGGAGCCAAGGACAAGGGCACCGGCAAGGAAAACAAGATCACCATCAAGGCCAACTCGGGCCTGTCGGAAGAAGAAATCCAGAAGATGGTGAAGGACGCTGAGCTCAACGCCGCCGAAGACCACAAGAAGGTCGAGCTGGTGCAGGCCCGCAACCAGGCCGACGCCATGGTCCACAGCGTCAAGAAGTCGCTGAACGAACATGGCGACAAGCTCGATGCGGGCGAGAAGAGCGCGATCGAGGAAGCGATGAAGGCCGTGGAAGACGCCGTCAAGGGCGACGACAAGGCCGCCATCGAAGCCAAGACCGAAGCACTGATGACCGCCAGCCAGAAGCTGGGCGAGAAGGTCTATGCCGCCTCGCAGGCCGAAGCCGCTGCGGCGGGCGCCGCCGGTGGTGCCGAACAGGCAAGCGCTGCCAGCGCTTCCTCCAGCGCCAAGGACGACGACATCGTCGACGCCGAAGTGAAAGAAGTGAAGAAAGGCTGATCGCGCCCCGCGGTCAACGCATCGCCGCGTCGGGGCAACCTGACGCGGCGTTTCTGCTCAACAGAACCTCCGATTCACCACCATGGCCAAACGCGATTTTTACGAAGTGCTGGGCGTGCCCAAGAACGCTTCGGACGACGAGATCAAGAAGGCGTATCGCAAGCTGGCGATGAAGTACCACCCGGACCGCAACCAGGGTGATGCCGCCAAGGGCGCCGAAGAGAAGTTCAAGGAGGCCAAAGAGGCCTACGAGATGCTGTCGGACCCGCAGAAGAAGGCGGCCTACGACCAGTACGGCCACGCCGGCGTGGACCCCAACATGCGCGGCCCGGGCGGCCCCGGTGCGGAAGGTTTTGCCGGTTTCGGCGAAGCCTTCGGCGACATCTTCGGCGACATCTTCGGTGGCCAGCGCCGTGGCGGCGGCGGCCGTCAGGTCTACCGCGGTGCCGACCTGTCGTACGCGATGGAGATCAGCCTCGAAGAGGCCGCCCAGGGCAAGGAAACGCAGATCCGCATCCCGAGCTGGGACGACTGCGAAACCTGCAAGGGCACGGGCGCCAAGCCCGGCACCAGCGTCAAGACCTGCACAACCTGCCACGGACAGGGCGTGGTGCAGATGCGCCAGGGCTTCTTCAGCGTGCAGCAGACCTGCCCGCACTGCCACGGCAGCGGCAAGATCATCCCCGAGCCCTGCACCGCCTGCAGTGGCCAGGGCAAGATCAAGAAGCAGAAGACGCTGGAAATCAAGATCCCGCCAGGCATCGACGACGGCCAGCGCATCCGCTCCACCGGCAACGGCGAACCAGGTCAGAACGGCGGTCCGGCCGGCGATCTCTACATCGAGATCCGGCTGCGCAAGCACGACATCTTCGAACGCGAGGGCGACGACCTGCACTGCCATGTGCCGGTGAGCATGACCACGGCCGCTCTCGGCGGCGAGATCGATGTGCCCACGCTGCACGGCAAGGCCACCATCGACCTGCCCGAAGGCACGCAGAGCGGCAAGACCTTCCGGCTGCGCGGCAAGGGCGTCAAGGGCGTGCGCAGCAGCTACCCCGGCGACCTCTACTGCCACATCGCGGTCGAGACGCCGGTCAAGCTGACCGAACACCAGCGCAAGCTGCTCAAGGAACTCGACGAGTCGTTCAAGAAAGGCGGCCACAAGCACAGCCCGAACGACAAGGGCTGGTTCGAGAAAGCGAAGGATTTCTTCAGCTGATTGGTTGCGCTGAAGGACTCAGAAATGCAAAGGGGCGACGGGTGACCGTCGCCCCTTTTCGCATTTCTGCGTCTACTTCGGCACACAACGAAACTCAAGCGATACGGCAGCCGATCTGGCAAACCCGGAGTTCGTTTCTTCAAGCTTGAGGGTTTCGACGGCCTTGCCGTCCTTCGCACAGAACTCGTTTGCCTCGGTGTATGCCTCTCCCTTGATTCCAATGGGTGGACCAAATCCGACTTGAGGGCTCTTTTTCGCGATGAGGTAGGTACCACTGTTCATTGGGACGACTCCCGTACTGGCACAAGCAACCAATCCAAAAGCACACGTCAAAAACAGGTATTTCACTATTTGATCCCCCGAGATTTGATGGAACCACGTTATCCCAAATCCCTACCTAAAAAAACGCAGGCTTGTTCCACCGCATCCGCATCTCCCTTCACCGCCTCCGGCGCCCCGCCCTTGCCCCACAGCACCCCGGCCAGCGGCATGTCCAGAAACTTCGCGCACATCGCGGTCGAGTCGATCATGGGCTGGGCCTTGGCCCGGTCGCCGTTGGTGGTGATCAGCCACAGGCGCTTGCCACTCATCTGCTCCTTGAACGACAGCCCCGGCACGCGCAGCCAGGCGCTCCAGTGGTCGAGGTAGGCCTTGAGGGTACTGGGGAAGCTGAACCAGTAGACCGGCGCGACGAAGACCAGGTCGGTGCAGGCCAGGGTCTGGTCCAGCAAGCCACGCATCACCGTGCCCTCGTCGGGCATCGGGTAGCTGCCCACGGTGTGGCGTTGGTCGACGAACTCGGGGATGCCGGCGCGGGCCAGGTGCACCCAGGTCTGGACGGTGTCAACCGGCAGGCTGGCGGCGGCCTGCCGGGCCAACCACTCGGTGTTGCCGAGCAGGCCCGGCTCGCGGGTGGAGGCGACGAGAAAAAGAACGTGTCGGGACATGGTATGCGTGCGGCTGACGGGTTCAGCGGGCGGAGAGCGCCTTCTTTGCCGAGGTTTCGGCCAGACGCTGGATGCGCGGCATCAGGGTCTGCAGCTTCTGCTGCGACAGCGCCAGCGAGCGCTGCATCACCTGCGGCATCTTGCTGATCGTCGACTGCCCGACAGGCGTTTCGTAGAACGCGATCAGGCCGTCGACCTCGGTCTGGTCCAGCGTCTCCTGGTAGATGCGGATGTACTCGGGCTTGAGCACGCCCCAGTTGAAGTCTTCCCGCAGGGTGGCGACGAGCTGGGGGGCCAGCTCGTCCATGGCTTTCTGCTGCGCCGGGGTCAGCGGACCGGGCGCGGCCGCGCGCAGGGTCTGGCGCATGAACGGTTCGAGCTGGGCGTAGGTGTTTTCGACCAGGGCCTCGGCCTTGGTGAGGCTGAGCAGCCGCTCGATGGACTCCGCACTCGGCGGCGCCGCACAGGCACTGCCGGCGGCCAGCATCAGCGTGAGGGACATCAGGGACTTGCGCATCGGGGCTCCTTGAAAACGGCTGCGGTCAGCGCCCTGGCGGGCGTCACGGCAGGCAGTGTAGGCCCGCTTTTATTGTTTCCATATAAGCAATATATCGTCGACAAACGCAATGTTTTTCATTTGATTTGAGAGGAATACAGTTCACCCCATCGATGAACGAATGCACTTTATCCAGTCGCTCACCGAAGCCGACGAGGCGCCGAACAAGCACAGCGCACCCGCCGACGACTTTGACGTTCAACCACTTGTTCAAAAGGAAATCATCATGAACTTCACCTCCAAGTCCCTGCGCACCATCGCCGCCACCGCCGCCCTGCTGGGCGCATCCGCTGTCTGGGCCGCCGGCCCCGCCGCCGGCGAGTTCTCTGCCGTCGACCAGCTCGAAGCCGCTCCCTCGCAAGGCATGACCCGCGCCACCGCAACGATCGAAGCGATCAACTCCCCGCAAGCGGCGCACAAGATCAACAACGAAACGCTGCAAAACCCGCAGGATTCGACTCAGCTGACGCGTGCCCAGGTCCGCGAAGAAGGCCGCCTGGCCCTGCGGGCCGGCAAGATTCCCGCCGGTGATGTCAGCTTCTGATCGCTGACGACCTCGGAAAGCCCCAAGGTTGTTTCAAGCCCCGTCGCGCAAGCGGCGGGGCTTTTTTTCATCCGGGGGTCACAGCCGCCGGAAGGTGTGCAGTTGGTCCCTGCGCAGCCAATGCACACCAAAGAAGAGCCCCCCGGCCGATGCGGGCTGCGAGGGGTCCCCGTCCATGCGCACCAGCACATGGTCGCCGTCCTGCTCAATGAGTTCGGCGCCGCGCGCCAGAACCAGGTTGGGTGACACCAGCCCTGCAGTGCGGTTGCCCACCAGATGCAGGCTGCCGATGTCCGCGCGCTGAATCGTGGCGCCGGAACCGGCCTGCAGTTCACCACGGGCGCCCCGCTCCACCAGGCGGCGAAGGATGGCCGAGCCCTCGCGCATCTCCGCCTCCAGCGTCTGCAGCAGGGCCGGCGTGACCTTGTGGAAGGCGGCGCTGTCGTAGCTGCTGGGAAGGTGGACGGTGTAGCGCGCGATCCAGTCTGCTCGACTGAGCTGGTGCACCAGCGCGACGCGGTAGCGGTCGTCCACGCAGGCCTGAAGGAAAGCGAACGGCTGCAGCGGCAGCGCGTCGGGTGACCCACTGAGCAGCGCCGACCCCGTCCAGGCCTGCTGCGCCAGCACGAAGGGGTGGACGCCGGCGAGCTGCGTTGCCTCGCTGGCGGCCTCGCTGCGGTCCATGGCCGCGCCGATGGCTTCGGCCACGAACGGCACCGGCATCAGCATGCCGGCCGCAGACTCGCCGGGAAGCAGCACCAGTTGCGCCTGCGGCAGCACCTGCGCCCCGCTGGGCAGCACGGCGGGCAGGCTGCGTTGCAGGCGGATGCCCGAGTGCAGCAGTTCCGGCGACAGTGGTGCGCTGCGCCGGGTCTGTGCGCAGCCGGCCAGCAGCAGGCCAGCGCCTGCGGCCGCGACCAGACGGCGCCGCGTCATGGGGTGTTCCGCACCGGACCGGCTGCACATGCGTTGTTCCTTCAAGCGTGATATTGGGCGCAGTATGTCATCACAACCCGTTGTTTTTCAGCCATCGACGGCCGTGCAGCCCTTTGGATAAGCTCGCTCAACCGAAGAGAAATCCGCTGTGCGCCCGTACCCCTCACACCCGTCGCATCAATGGTCCCGCCGGGCATCCGCCGGCCTCGGTTTCCTGTTTTTCCTGCTGGCCTTGCTGGCCGTGTGGCCCCCGGCCCGGGCAACGCCTCTGCAGGATCACCCCAATGCGGTCGACCGGGCGGCGGCACCATCGGCCCAGGTGTACCTGCACAACCGTCCGGTGGCCGTGCTCCGCTCGGACAAACTTGGCGACACCCCCGCTGAGCGCGCCTCGCTGGCCCAGCAGGCCATGGACGAGGCGCTGGCCGCCGGCGGGCCGGGCGAGGTGACGCGCAGCGACTCGGCCGAGGCGGTGCGTTTCGACATCGATGGCCAGCCGGTTTTCTTCATCACGGTGGACGACTTGGCTGCGGCGGGCGAAGCGGGAACCCTCTCTGCGGCCGCGCACCAGGTGCAGCGACGCCTTCAACTGGCGGTGGCCGAACACCGGGAAATGCACGACCTGCGCCGGATCGGCGTCGGCCTGGCCTACGCACTGGCGGCCACCGCCGTTGCCTGGGCGCTGCTGTGGCTGCTGCTGCGCGGGCAGCGCTGGACCCATGCGCTGCTGCTCAGCGCGGTGCGCGAGCACCAGGGTGTGCTGGCCCCCTACCTGCAGCACGCGCGCTCGGGATTGCGCTGGGTCACCAGCGCGCTGGCCTGGGCCCTGGGCCTGCTGGTGGCCGAGCTGTGGCTGACCTTTGTGCTGCGCCAGTTTGCCTACACGCGGCCCTGGGGCGAGCGCTCGACCACCTGGCTGCTGGATGTGGCCGGGACCTTCATCGCGGGCATCACCGGTGCCATGCCGGGTCTGCTGGTGGCGGTGCTCATCTTTCTGCTGGCGCGCGTCGTCACCCGCGCCAACGCGCTGTTCCTCGAGCGCGTGGCCCGCGGAGAAACGCGTCTGGGCTGGCTGGACACCGACACCGCCGAACCGACCCGGCGCCTGACCAACGTCGTGATCTGGCTGTTCGCGCTGGCGATGGCCTACCCCTACCTGCCCGGATCGAACAGCGAGGCCTTCAAGGGCGTGAGCGTGCTCGCCGGCCTGATGCTCTCGCTCGGCGCCTCGGGTGTGGTTGGTCAGGCGATGTCGGGCTTCTCGCTCATGTACTCGCGTTCGCTGCGCGTGGGTGAATACGTGAAGATCGGTGACACCGAGGGCACCGTCGTTCAGCTCGGCCTGTTCGCCACGCGGATCCACACGGGCATGGGCGAGGAGGTCAGCCTGCCCAACACCGTGATCTTCAGCCAGCCGGTGCGCAACTTCTCCCGGCTGGTGCAAGGTGGCCGCTTCGTGCTGCACACCGCGGTGACCATCGGCTACGGCACCCCGTGGCGCCAGGTGCATGCCATGCTGCTCGAAGCCGCGCGTCGCACCCCCGGTGTGGCCCAGGAGCCGGCACCGTACGTGGTGCAGACGGCCTTGTCCGATTTCTACGTGGAATACCGCCTGTGCGCCCAGAGCAACCAGTCGGCCGCCCAGCGCCGGGTGGAGGCCATGAGCGCGCTGCACACCCATGTGCAGGACGTGTTCAACGAAAACGGTGTCCAGATCATGTCCCCGCACTACCGCTCGGACCCGCCCGAGCCCCAGGTGGTGGCACCCGAAGACCCCTGGGCCGCCGGCCATCCGCATGCGCCGCTGACGCCTCCGGCCAGCG
Source organism: Hydrogenophaga sp. (assembly GCA_016790705.1). Classification (GTDB taxonomy): domain Bacteria; phylum Pseudomonadota; class Gammaproteobacteria; order Burkholderiales; family Burkholderiaceae_C; genus Hydrogenophaga. The sequence continues at coordinate 11,250 of JAEUOT010000017.1, read as the reverse complement.
ACACGAACCGACCGTGAACCGTCCACCCGATCGAGAGGGCTTTTTCATGCAGCACTCCCCGCTCGCCATGGCCCTGGCCGGCGCGCTCACCCTGATCGCCGCACCCGCCGGCGCCCAGTCTGCGACCGCCCCCACTCCACCCGTGCGCGCATTGCACGCCAACTTCGCCGACCTGCCGTTTGCCGTGGCCCGGCTCGAAATCTCGGGCGCCACGGTGTACCAGCCCGACCAGTTGCTGCGGTTTGCGCTGGCGCTGGCGGGCGGCGACGCAGCGCCGCTGACGGTCGCGCGCATGACGAAGCTGATCGAGCAGGTGTACCGCGAAGACGGCTTCGCGCTGGCGGAGGCGTCGGCGCGTGTCGACGCACCGACCGGCACGGTGCACTGGGACATCAGCGAAGGCCATGTGGCCCAGGTCCGCGTGACCGGTGTCGAGGCGCCGATCCGCCTGCGTGTGGAGCGCTACCTGAACGCGCTGGTCCGGCAGCGTCCCTTGACACAGTCGTCGCTGGAGCGGGCAGTGGCGCTGGCCGACGACCTGGCGGGGATCAACGTGTCCACCGCACTCGTACCTCTGCCCGGCGAAGGCCATCTGCTCGACGCCAGCGTGACCCAGAGCCCGCCGTTCACCTCGCTCAGCCTGGATTGGGTTCCGATCCGGCCGGGCTATTCGGCCCGGCTGGCGCTGCAGCACGAGCGCTACGGCTTGCTCGGTGCGGGTGACCTGCTGCGGTTGCAGGCGATGGGGACGCGGGATCGCGGCGAAGGCCACTCCTGGCTCGCCCGTGTGCACTACCGGACGCCGCGCGGAGACGACGGCGACTACCTCGAACTCATCGCCGGCAACGGCCGCTCGGACAGGGACCCCGGCGGTCTGGCGCAGAACACCGAGCTGCGGGGCACCAACGCCACGTTCGCCTGGGGCTACCCGCTGCAGCGCGACCTGCACGGTTTCAGCTATGTCATCGGCGCACTCGATCACGCCAGGGCCCGCATGAAGATCGGAGCGGTGACCCCGCGTTCCGAGGCCACGGCCGCACGGCTCTACCTCGTCAACGGCGACACCTCCAGCGACGGCCGCCTGCTGCAGTACACCGTCGAACTCAGCGCCGGCACCCGACCGGCAACCCCGGCGGGGCAGGTCGACGACGGGCGCTCGCGGTTCGTGCATGCCCGGGCGGGCCTGGGCGCCTCGGGGCACTGGAGCCTGGGCCGGTCACTGATGAGCTATCGCTTCGAGGCCCTGGGGCAATGGACCGCCGATTCGCTGCCCTCGGTGGAGAAATTCGGTCTCGGTCACTACCCCTTCCTGCGGGGCTACGCACCGGCCGAGGCGGTGGGTGATCGCGGTGGCGCATTCACCTTCGAACTGGCGCATCACGGATCCCACGACAACGGCATCAACAGGGTCTCGCCATTTGTCTTTGTGGCCGGCGGGCGCGCCGCCAGCGTCGGCACCGCCTTCACCGCCAGCGACGGCAGAACCCTGGCGTCGACGGGCATCGGCCTGCGAGGCAACCCGGCCGAGCGGGTCGGCATGGAAGTCTGGTGTGCCTGGCCATTGCGTGACGGCCCACTCTCGAAGAAGAACGATCCCGCGTTCTACCTGCAAGTCGGAACCCAGTGGTGATGCCATGAAACCCGTCAGACCCTCGACCCGTTCCCTTTGCGTTATCGCTGCGGCCATTCTTCAGTCGGCGCCCACACTGGCTGACGGCCATCACACCGGCTGGTGCCAGGGCGTCTACAACCCCCACCACAACACCGGCTGCGTCAGCGGACAACCGCATTCCGGCGGTGATCACACATACACCCCGAACGTCACCCCCACCAGCGGCGGCGGCACAAACCCCGGGACCACACAGGGACCCACACCCCAGACGGTCACGGTGACCGGCGACAGCAGCACCAGCACGGTCGACCCGCAGAACAACCCGGGCGCCATCGCACAAACCCCGACCACCACGACCGAATTGCAGCCGCAGCCCACGGCGGTCATCCACCGGCCGCGCCCCCAGCCGGTCGTGGGTCCCCCGCAGACCATCGTCTACACCCCGTCGTCCAACCAGCCACAGACACCGAACCCGCCGCTGCAAGGACCGCACGTCGTGGACGGCCCGATGATGCAGACCGCCCCGGTGCTGCCCCCGACGCTCACGCCGACGCAGTTGCCCCAGATTCAGGTCGTGCCACCCACGACGATGGCGATCCCGTCGGCGTCGCTGCCCCCACCCCAACCACCGGTCCAGCCGCCCAAACCGGTCATGGTCACCGCCCAGCCGCAAGTGCTGGTGACCACCACCAATCCAGCGATCCCGCTGGCGCAACAGCAGCCGACGGTCACATCGACGCCGCAGCCGCTGGCGCAGCCGACGCTGCCCACACCAACCACCAGCGGCAACCTGCAACCGATCCCTGTACCTCCCGGCCAACAGCCAAAGCCGGTGGTGATCACCGCCCAGCCGCAGGTGCCGGCGACCAGCACCAACCCGGCCATCCCGCTGGCACAGCAACAGCCGACGGTCACCTCGACGCCGCAGCCGCTGGCGCAGCCGACGTTGCCCACACCCACCACCGGCGGCAATCGCCCGCCCTTGGCAGTGCCTCCCGGTCAGCCCGCCAAGCCGGTCGTGGTCACGGCCCAGCCGCAAGTGCCCGTGACCACCACCAATCCAGCGATCCCGCTGGCGCAGCAACAGCCGACGGTCACCTCGACGCCGCAGCCGCTGGCGCAGCCGACGTTGCCCACGACCGGCACCAGCACCCAGCCGCAACAGATCCCAGTGCCCCTCGGCCAGCCGCCCAAACCCGTCGTGGTCACCGCCCAGCCGCAAGTGCCCGAGACCACCACCAATCCAGCGATCCCGCTGGCGCAACAGCAGCCGACGGTCACATCGACGCCGCAGCCGCTGGCCCAACCGACGTTGCCCACACCAACCATCAGCGGCAATCGCCCGCCCGTGGCAGTGCCTCCCGGTCAGCCTGCCAAGCCGGTGGTGATCGCCGCCCAGCCGCAGGTCCCCGTGACCACCACCAATCCAGCGATCCCGCTGGCGCAACAGCAGCCGACGGTCACCTCAACCCCGCAACCGCTGGTGCAACCTCCGTTGCCCACAACCACGACCGGGACCCAGCCACAGCAAATCCCCGTCCCACCGGGTCAGTCACCGAAACCGGTCGTGGTCACCGCCCAGCCGCAAGTGCCCGTGACCACTACCAATCCAGCGATCCCGCTGGCGCAACAGCAGCCCACGGTCACCTCAACCCCGCAACCGCTGGTGCCGCCCCCGCTGCCTACAACCACCACCAGCACCCAGCCGCAGCAGACTCCCGTCCCACCCGGCCAACCGCCAAAACCGGTCGTGGTCACCGCCCAGCCGCAAGTGCCCGAGACCACCACCAATCCAGCGATCCCGCTGGCGCAACAGCAGCCGACGGGCACATCGACGCCGCAGCCGCTGGCCCAACCGACGTTGCCCACACCAACCATCAGCGGCAATCGCCCGCCTGTGGCAGTGCCTCCCGGTCAGCCCGCCAAGCCGGTGGTGATCGCCGCCCAGCCGCAAGTGCCGGTGACCACCACCAATCCAGCCATCCCACTGGCGCAGCAGCAGCCCACGGTCACATCGACACCACAACCGCTGGCTCAACCAACATTGCCCAGACCCACTACCGGCGGCAACCAGCAACCGATCCCTGTGCCACCCGGCCAACAGCCCAAGCCGGTCGTGATCACTGCCCAGCCGCAAGTGCCAGTGACCACAACCAATCCAGCCATCCCGCTGGCGCAACAGCAGCCCACGGTCACCTCAACCCCGCAGCCGTTGGCGCAGCCCACATTGCCCACACCCACCACCGACGGCAATCGCCCGCCTGTGGCAGTGCCTCCCGGTCAGCCCGCCAAGCCGGTCGTGGTCACCGCCCAACCGCAAGTGCCCGTGACCACCACCAACCCCGCCATCCCGCTGGCGCAGCAACAGCCCACGGTCACATCAACCCCGCAACCGCTGGCGCAGCCCCCGCTGCCGCCGACGGTCATCACCGCACAGCCGCCCGTGGCGATCCCGCCGGTCAAACAGCCCGGCCCAGCCCAGACCCTTGACCAACCGCCGTTGACCATCGTCCAGGCCGTGCCGACAAAGCCTCCCACACCGCTGACCCCGCCCGGCCCGAACGCCACCACCGACGGCCCGACACCCGGCCCCTCCGATCCCCGCGCCAGCAGCGCGGGCCTGACCGGCGCGCAGCCCACCGCAGCGACGCCCTCCCTCGCCGGCCGCGCATGGATCGTGGCCAGCACCGGTCGCCAACCCGCGCACGCGCTGCCCGTGCGCACCGAAGAAAGCGACACCCGCGTACCAATCCACTGTGTCGCCTCCGGCTTCGGTCCGCGCCGTGAACTGATGCCGGATGGCACCTGGCGAATCAGCGGTCTGCATCCCACACTCAGAACCACCGACTCGCTCATCCGCAACATCCCGGCCAATCACCACCGCGACGCCGGATGCCTGATCGAGATCCGCCGCCGACTGCCCGCCTCCTGACCCGCACCATGCCCTCTCCGCTCGACACCCACGCCGGCTACGTCAGCCGGCGCCTGCCGCTGTTCGCACGCAACGTCGTCTCCACCTCGCACCCGCTGGCCGCACAGGCCGGCCTGCGCATGCTGCTGGCCGGTGGCAACGCGGTGGACGCCGCGATCGCCGCCGCGGCGGCACTGACCATCACCGAGCCAGTCAGCAACGGCCTGGGCTCGGACGCCTTCTGCATCCTCTGGGACGGCCAGCAACTGCACGGCCTGAACGCCAGCGGCACCGCGCCCATGGCCTGGACGCCCGACTACTTCCGCGCCAAACACGGCGCCGATGCGCTCACGCCGCCCAAGCGCGGTCTCGATGCGGTCACCGTGCCGGGCGCCGTGGCGGGCTGGGTGGCGCTGAGCGAGCGCTTCGGCAAGCTGCCGTTCGCCGATCTGATGCAGCCGGCGATTGAACTGGCCGAGCGCGGTTATGCGGTGCCGGTGGTGGTGCAGCAGAAGTGGGCCGCTGCCACGCCCGAGTTGCAGTCGCTGCCCGGCTTCGCGCAGGCCTTCCTGCCCTGGGGCCGCGCGCCGCAGGTGGGCGAGCTGTTCCGCTTTCCGGCCGCCGCCAACGGCCTGCGCGCGATCGCACAGAGCAAGGGCGAGGCCTTCTACCGCGGCCCCATCGCGCAGGCCCTCGCACGCTTTTCAGCCGAGCACGGCGGCGCGCTGACCGAAGCCGACCTCGCCGCTTACCGGCCTGAGTGGGTCACGCCCATCGCACAGGACTACTGCGGGTACACGCTGCACGAGATCCCGCCCAACGGCCAGGGCATCGCCGCGCTGATCGCGCTGGGCATCCTCTCGAACTTCGAGGTGGCGGCCCTGAAGGTCGACAGCGTGGCCGCGCAGCACCTGCAGATCGAGGCGATGAAGCTGGCCTTCGCCGACGTCTACCGCTACGTGGCCGAGCCGGGCGCGATGGGCCTGAACCCCGCGCAGATGCTGGACCCGGCCTATCTGAGACAGCGCGCGGCGCTGATCGACATGAAACGGGCGCAGGACTTCGGTGCCGGCAACCCCGCCAAAGGCGGCACGGTCTACCTCACTGTGGCCGACGAGCGCGGGATGATGGTCAGCTTCATCCAGAGCAACTACATGGGCTTCGGCTCGGGTGCGGTCGAGCCCACGTACGGCATCAGCCTGCAGAACCGCGGCCACGGCTTCAACCTCGACCCAGGCCCGGGCCGCAACACCGCCAACCTCGTCGCACCAGGCAAGCGCCCCTTCCACACCATCATCCCGGCCTTCCTCACGAAGGACGGCCAGCCGGTGATGAGCTACGGCGTGATGGGCGCCAACATGCAGCCGCAGGGCCATGTGCAGACCCTGGTGCGCCTGCTCGATCACGGCCAGGGCCTGCAGGCCGCCTGCGACGCGCCGCGCTGGCGCTTCGACGCCGGGCTGCACATCAACGTCGAATCGGCCATGGACCCGGCCACGGTGCAGGGCCTCAAGGACCTGGGCCACCAGACCCGCCTGATCGACGACCCCTACCAGGACTTCGGCGCCGGCCAGTTCATCTGGCGCCTGGGCGACCCCGGCAGCGAAGGCTATGTGGCCGCCAGCGATCCACGACGCGACGGCGCTGCGGTCGGCTTCTGACCAGAAATCTCGATAATTTCACGTCCCCGCGTGATCGAAGGCGGGTCGGGAAAGCCCCGGATTGACGGTGGTTATCGGTTGAGTGACGATCTGCGGGTTCGCCCATTCGGCGACGCAAGTCACTCAAATCTCGATATTCAGTCCCCACCGCACGATGCAGCAGCTGTTCGAGGAATCCCGGCGCTACGTGGTCGGGTCGGTCGCACTGAGCCACACCGACACCCCCCAGAGCCAGGGCGAGAAGCTCGCGCGCATCGTGCTCGACTCGATGTACCAGTTTGTCGGCCTGCTGGACGCCAGCGGCCGGACACTGGAGATCAACCGGGCCGCGCTGGAGGGCGCGGGCGTTCGCCTCGAAGACATCCGCGGCAAGCCGTTCTGGGAAGCCCGCTGGTTCCAGGTGTCCCGCGAGACCACCGAGCTGCAGCGTGACTTCATCCGCCGCGCCATCGGCGGCGAGTTCATCCGTTGCGACCTGGAGGTCTACGGGCAGGCGGCGGGCGACGAGACCATCGTGGTCGACTACTCCCTGCTGCCGGTGCGCGACGAGCGCGGCGAGGTGGTGTTCCTGCTGGCCGAAGGCCGCAACATCACCGCCAAGAAACGGGCCGAGGCCGAGATCGCGCGCAAGAACGCCGAGCTGGAAGGTCTGCTCGAACGCATCCGCCAGCTCGACCAGCTCAAGAACGACTTCTTCGCCAACGTGAGCCACGAGCTGCGCACGCCGCTGGCGCTGATCCTGGGACCGGCCGAGGAGCTGCTGAACACCGGCAGCAACCTGTCGGACACGCAGCGCCGCCAGTTGGGCGTGATCCAGCGCAGCGCCGCCTCGCTGCTCAAGCACGTCAACGACCTGCTGGACCTGGCCAAGCTCGACGCCCGGCGCATGGACCTGCATTGCACCCGGGTGGACCTCGCCGCCCTGGTGCGCGACCAGGCCGAGCAGTTCCACGCCGTCGCCCCGCAGCACGACCTTCGCTACACCGTGAGCACGCCGGACTCGCTGCCGGCCGTCGTCGACCAGGACAAGACCGAACGCATCCTGCAGAACCTGTTGTCCAACGCCTTCAAGTTCACGCCACCCGGTGGCCACGTGCGCTGCACCCTGACGCGCAGCGGCCGGGGCCGTTGCCTGCTCTCGGTGCAGGACTCGGGCCCCGGCGTGCCGCCCGAGATGCGCCAGGCCGTCTTCGAGCGCTTCCGCCAGGGGCAGACCGGCACCACACGCAACTTCGGCGGCACCGGCTTGGGACTGTCCATCGCCAAGGAGTTCACCGAACTGATGCAGGGCAGCATCAGCGTCACCGGGGCGCCGGGCGGCGGCTCGCTGTTCCAGGTCGAGCTGCCGCTGGAGCCCGCGACCGGCACCGGCGATCTCCCCGAGGTCGCCGCGCCCCCGGCAACCTGGTCGGTCTCGCCGATCCGGACCGCCCTGGCCGAGCTGACGCAACCGGGTGAACTGGAGACGGCGGGCGCGGCGCCGGAGAGCGCCCCCCGCATCCTGGTGGTCGAGGACAACCCCGAAATGCGGCGTTTCATCTGCGATGCGCTGAGCCTGGAGTTCCGGGTCGAGGCGGCGCCCGACGGCCAGTCGGCGCTGGAGGCGGCGATGGCAGACCCGCCCGACCTGCTGGTGACCGACCTGATGCTGCCGCGCCTGGGCGGGGACCGGCTGGTGGACGCGCTGCGCACGATGGCGCCGCTGCGCGATATCCCGGTGCTCGTGCTCTCCGCCAAGGACGACGCCGTGCTGCGCGCACGCCTGCTCGCGGGCGCCGCGCAGGACTACGTGACCAAGCCGTTCTCCGCGCAGGAGCTGCGCGCCCGGGTGCGCAACCTGGCGACGATGAAACAGGCGCGCGACGGCCTGCAGCGCGAACTGCTCTCGCAAAGCAGCGACCTGGCCGAACTGACCCGCCACCTGATCGACAGCCGCCGCGCGCTGCAGGCCTCCGAGCACCGCTGGTGGGCGATCTACGAGCACTCGCCGGTGGGCATCGCGCTGGTCGGTGCCAGCGGCGCCATCCGGGCCGCCAACCCGGCTTTTCGCAGCATGGTCGGCTACACCGACGAGGCGATCTGCGCCAGCACCCTGCCCCGCATCACGCCGGTCGAGGACCGCGCCGCGACGCAGCAGCGCATCGACCGCCTGCTGGCCGGCGAGGTGATGGAGTACCACGTGCAGCGCCGCTTCCAGCGCGCCGACGGGTCGCTGGTCTGGGCCAACACCAGCGTGTCCCTGGTGCCCGGCGAGATCGACGAGGAGCAACTGCTGGTCGTCGTCGCCGAGGACATCACCGAGCAGCGGCGGGCCGAACAGGCGTTGTTGCGGGCCCGCTCCGAGCTGGCCCAGGTCTCGCGGGTGAGCACGCTGGGCGAACTCACCGCGTCCATTGCCCACGAGGTCAACCAGCCGCTGGCGGCCATCGTCGCCAATGGCCACGCCGCGCTGCGCTGGCTGGCCGCCACGCCGCCCGACGAGCCCGAGACAAAGGCCGCCGTCGACCGCATCATTCGCGACGCCAACCGGGCCGGCAACGTGATCAACCGCATCCGCGGCTTTGTTCGCCGACGCGAGACCCAGCAGGTGCCGCTGCAGGTCAACGACGTGATCCGGGACGTGCTGGACCTGGTGCGCAGCGAGGCGCAGGCCCGGCGCATCGAGGTCAGCCACACCCTGGCCGAGGCGCTGCCGCCGGTGGTGGCCGACCGGGTCGAGCTTCAGCAGGTGCTGCTGAACCTGGTGATGAATGGGCTGGAGGCGATGGCGCGCACCGGCAACGGCCCGCAGACGGTGCTGCGGATCTTCACGCGATCCGACGGCGGCAGCGTCCGGGTCGATGTGCAGGACAGCGGCATCGGCATCGACCCCGCCGTGCGTCAGACCCTGTTCGACGCCTTCCGGACCACCAAGATCGACGGCATGGGCATGGGGCTGGCGATCAGCCGGTCCATCGTCGAATCCCACGGCGGCCGGCTCTGGTACACGCCGAACGCGGGCAAGGGCGTGACCTTCAGCTTCAGCCTGCCGGCGACGACACCGGAGGCGACGCCATGAGTGCCCGGGAGGCGCTGGTGCATGTGGTCGACGACGACCTCTCGATGCGCGAAGCGATCAGCAGCCTGCTGCGCTCAATCGGTCTGAAGGTCGAGACCTATGCCTCGGCCACCGAATTCCTCGACCGCCATCTGCTGCCTCGTCACTGCCCCGAGTGCCTGGTGCTGGACGTGCGCATGCCGGGGCTCAGCGGGCTGGAACTGCAGCGCCAGTTGGTGCAGTCGCAGCGCACCCTGCCCATCGTCTTCATCACGGCGCACGGCGACATCCCGATGACCGTGCGGGCGATGAAGGCCGGGGCCGTCGAGTTCCTGCCCAAGCCCTTTCGCGACCAGGACCTGCTCGACGCCATCGAAACCTCGCTGGCCATGTCCAGCGAAGTGCTGCACGAACACGAGGCCACGCGCGCCCTCAAGGCCCGTTACGACGCGCTCACGCCGCGCGAGCGCGAGGTGCTGTCGCTGCTGGTGCAAGGCCTTCGCAACAAGCAGATGGCCGCCCACATGGGCATCTCCGAAGTCACCGTGAAAGTGCATCGCCACAACATCATGGACAAGATGCAGGCCAGCTCGGTGCCGATGCTGATCGGCATGCTGGAGCAGCTCAAGCCGGTGCTCGGCGAGTCCGCCCGGCCCGCCGCCTGAGCGGGCAGCCCCTACCAAGGCAGCAGCGGAATAAACCAAAGTCCAATGGTGCGAAGCAGGCCGCGTCCCTACAGTCGTTGACGTGTCCCGACCCAGTCCCGCAGGGGATGGCGGCGAGGACATCTGGTTCAACAACGACAGGAGACAAACACCATGGCCTTGCTGGAACGCAGCGAGTGGTACGACATCGCGCGCTGCACAAACTGGACCCCGTCCTACGTCACCGACGCCGAACTCTTCCCCGACCTCATGACCGGCGCGCAAGGCGTGCCGATGGAGAAGTGGGAGATCTACGACGAGCCCTACAAGACCTCCTACCCGGAGTACGTGAAGATCCAGCGCGAGAAGGATGCCGGCGCGTATTCGGTCAAGGCCGCGCTGGAGCGCAGCCGCATGTTCGAGGAGGCCGATCCGGGCTGGCTCTCGATCCTCAAGTCGCACTACGGCGCCATCGCGCTGGGCGAGTACGCCGCCATGAGCGCCGAGGCCCGCATGTGCCGCTTCGGCCGCGCGCCGGGCATGCGCAACATGGCCACCTTCGGCATGATGGACGAGAACCGCCACGCGCAGATCCAGCTCTACTTCCCGCACAGCTACTGCAGCAAGGACCGCCAGTTCGACTGGGCCCACAAGGCCTATCACACCAACGAGTGGGGTGCGATTGCGGCGCGCCACACCTTCGACGACCTGTTCCTCTCGCGCAGCGCCACCGACATCGCGGTGATGCTGACCTTCGCGTTCGAGACCGGCTTCACCAACATGCAGTTCCTCGGTCTGGCGGCCGACGCGGCCGAGGCCGGTGACTACACCTTCGCCAGCCTGATCTCCAGCATCCAGACCGACGAGTCGCGCCACGCGCAGATCGGCGGTCCGGCGCTGCAGGTGCTGATCGCCAACGGCAAAAAGGCCGAGGCGCAGAAGCTGGTGGACGTGGCCATCGCGCGCGCCTGGCGCCTGTTCAGCCTGCTGACCGGCACGGCCATGGACTACGCCACGCCGCTGGAACACCGCAAGCAGAGCTTCAAGGAATTCATGCGCGAGTGGATCGTCGGCCAGTTCGAACGCACGCTGATCGACATGGGTCTGGACCTGCCCTGGTACTGGGACCAGATGATCAACGAGTTCGACTACCAGCACCACGCCTACCAGATGGGCATCTGGTTCTGGCGCCCGACGCTGTGGTGGAACGTGGCCGCCGGCATGACGCCCGACTGCCGCGACTGGCTCGAAGAAAAGTACCCCGGCTGGAACGACACCTTCGGCCAGGCCTGGGACGTGATCATCGACAACCTGGTGGCCGGCCGCACCGAGCTGACCTACCCCGAGACGCTGCCCATCGTCTGCAACATGAGCCAGATCCCGAT
>JAEUOT010000048.1 GCA_016790705.1 Hydrogenophaga sp. | reverse complement strand
TTGGCGTGCTTGGCGCCCGCTGCGGGTTGAATGGTGTTGAGTTCCATGACGAATGAGTCCTCTTCGGTCGGATGCTTAGAGCACCTTCACCAGGTAGGCGATCTTGTTGATCATGCCGCGCACGGCGGGCGTATCCTGAAGTTCGCTCACGCTATTGAGCTTGCGCAGTCCCAGACCGCGCACGGTGGCACGGTGATCCTGCTTGGTGCCGATCGGGCTGCGCACCAGTTGAACCTTGATGGTGTTTTGAGTGGTCATGATCGCTCCAATCAGCCCAGGATCTCTTCCACCGACTTGCCGCGCTTGGCAGCCACTTCGGCAGGAGTGGTCGAGTTCTGCAGTGCGTCCAGCGTGGCGCGCACCAGGTTGTACGGGTTGCTCGAGCCATGGCTCTTGGCGACCACATCGGTGATGCCGATCACTTCGCACACGGCGCGCATCGGACCACCGGCAATGATGCCGGTACCCTTGGTGGCCGGCAGCATCATGACGTTGGCCGCGCCGTGCTCGCCTTTCACTGCGTGGTGCAGCGAACCGCTCTTGAGCGAGACCTTGATCATGTTGCGACGAGCCTGCTCCATGGCCTTCTGCACCGCCACGGGCACTTCGCGGGCCTTGCCCTTGCCCATGCCGATGCGACCATCGCCATCACCGACCACGGTCAGCGCAGCGAACCCGAGGATGCGACCGCCCTTGACCACTTTGGTCACGCGGTTGATCGCGATCATCTTTTCGCGCAAGCCGTCGTCGTTGCCTTCGCTCTTCACGTTTGCCTGAAATTTAGCCATTTGGTGTATCCCGTCTGATCAGAACTGCAGACCGGCTTCACGAGCCGCATCGGCGAGGGCCTTGACACGGCCGTGATAGGCAAAACCGGAACGGTCGAACGCGACCTTCTCGATACCTGCGGCCTTGGCCTTTTCGGCAATGCGCTTGCCGATCAGGGCCGCCGCGGCGGCGTTGCCACCTTTGCCGGAGGCGCCCAGTTCCTTGCGCACTTCGGCTTCGGCGGTGGATGCAGACGCCAGCACTTTGGAGCCGTCGCCAGAAATGACGTTGGCGTAGATGTGCAGGTTCGTGCGGTTCACGGTCAGGCGGACAGCACCCTGTTGCGCAATACGGATACGCGTCTGGCGGGCACGGCGGAGACGTTGCTCTTTTTTGGTCAACATGATCCTGGTCCTGATTTCTTCTTGGTTTCCTTGATCACGACCTTCTCATCCGCATAACGGATGCCCTTGCCCTTGTAGGGCTCGGGAGGGCGCACGGCGCGCACTTCGGAGGCGATCTGGCCCACGCGCTGACGGTCAGCGCCCTTGATGACCACTTCGGTCGGCGACGGGGTTTCGACCTTGATGCCAGCAGGCATCTCGATCTCCACCGGGTGCGAGTAGCCAACGTTGAGGTTCAGCTTGGCACCTTGGGCCTGGGCCTTGTAGCCCACGCCGATCAGGGTCAGCTTCTTCTCGAAACCCTTGCTCACACCGGTCACCATGTTGTTCACCAGCTGACGCATGGTGCCGGACATGGCATTGGCTTCGCGCGACTCGTCCACCGGGGTGAACGACAGCGAGCCAGCGTTGTTTTCGACCTTGACGAGCGCGTTCTGCGCCAGTGCCAGGGCACCCAGCGCACCCTTGACATTGATCAGGCCTTCCTTGACGGCCACCTCGACCCCTGCGGGGACGGCAACCGGCTGTTTACCAATACGCGACATTTCAGTTTCTCCTCAATGCCCGCATCAGGCGACGTAACACAGCACTTCGCCGCCGACACCGGTGGCGCGGGCCTTGCGGTCGGTCATCACGCCCTTCGGGGTGGTGACGATCGCCACACCCAGACCGTTCAGGACCTGGGGCAGGGCATCACGACCGCGGTAGATGCGCAAACCGGGCTTGCTCACACGCTCGATGCGCTCGATCACGGGGCGACCGGCGTAATACTTCAGGGCGATTTCCAATTGGGTCTTGCCGTCTTCGGTCTTGACCTGGAAACCGTCGATATAGCCCTCGTCCTTCAGGACCTGGGCGATGGCAGCCTTGACTTTGGACGCCGGCATCGACACGGTGGCCTTTTCGACCATCTGCGCGTTGCGGATGCGGGTCAACATGTCAGCGATAGGATCACTCATGCTCATTTGTGGTTCTCCTAGGGCTTACCAGCTGGCTTTGGTGATGCCGGGGATCTCACCGGCAAAGGCCATTTCACGGACCTTGGCACGGCCCAGGCCGAAATAGGCGAACGTGCCACGCGGACGACCGGTGATCTCGCAGCGATTGCGCTGACGGGTCGGGTTGGCGTTGCGGGGCAGCTTCTGCAGGGCCAGACGGGCAGCGTCGCGTGCCTCGTCGCTTTGCTTGGCGTCGTTGGCGGTCGCCTTCAGCTCAGCGTATTTCTTGGCGAACTTGGCGGCGAGCTTCTCGCGCTTGAGTTCACGTTGGAGTAGTGCTTGTTTAGCCACGCGCCACCTCAGTTCTTGAACGGGAAACGGAAACCAGCCAGCAGAGCCTTGCACTCTTCGTCGGTCTTGGCGGTTGTCGTGATGCTGATGTTCAGGCCGCGCAGGGCATCGACCTTGTCATACTCGATCTCGGGGAAGATGATCTGTTCTTTGACACCGATGTTGTAGTTGCCACGACCGTCAAAGGAACGACCGGAAATCCCGCGGAAGTCGCGCACGCGCGGCAGAGCCACGGTGACGAAACGGTCCAGGAATTCATACATCTGGGCACCACGCAGGGTCACCATGCAGCCGATGGGCTGCTGCTCGCGAATCTTGAAACCGGCGATGGCTTTCTTGGCCTTGGTGACGACAGGCTTCTGGCCGGCAATCTTGGTCAGGTCGCCCACGGCGTTGTCCATGACCTTCTTGTCGGCAACCGCTTCGCTCACACCCATGTTCAGGGTGATCTTCGTGATGCGGGGCACCTGCATCGGCGAGGTGTAACCAAACTTCTTGGTCAGCTCAGGCGCGACTTTGTCGCGGTAGATTTCTTGAAAGCGTGCCATGGTCATGCCACCTTGATTTCTTCGCCGCTGGACTTGTAGACGCGCACTTTCTTGCCGTCAGCCAGGAGCTTGACACCCACGCGATCCGCCTTGCCGGTGGCCGCATTGAAGATCGCCACGTTGGACTGGTGGATGGACATGGTCTTGTCCACGATGCCACCGGTCACGCCCTTCATGGGGTTCGGCTTGGCGTGCTTCTTGACGATATTGACGCCCTCGACCACAACGCGCTCTTCGCTGGCGCGCTCGAGCACCGTGCCACGCTTGCCTTTGTCGCGACCGGCTATGACGATGACTTCGTCACCCTTACGAATCTTGTTCATGGTGAATCCTCAGAGAACCTCGGGGGCCAGGGACACGATCTTCATGAACTTCTCGGTACGCAGTTCACGCGTCACCGGGCCGAAGATGCGGGTGCCGATGGGCTCCAGCTTGGCGTTGAGCAGCACGGCGGCATTGCCGTCGAATTTGATCAGGGCGCCATCCTGACGACGGATGCCCTTGGCGGTGCGAACCACCACAGCGTTGTACACCTCGCCTTTTTTGACGCGGCCACGGGGCGCTGCTTCCTTGATGCTGACTTTGATGACGTCGCCCACGCTGGCGTAGCGACGCTTGGAGCCGCCGAGCACCTTGATGCACATCACGGACTTGGCACCCGTGTTGTCAGCAACATCGAGTCGAGATTGCGTTTGGATCATTTGATTTAAGTCCCAACTTGAATCCTTCCGGCCACCACGGCAAGAAGCGATCAGTCTTGGGCCCGTCGGAGCAGCCAATCCACAGAACATGGACCAACCGACATCGCAGGGCAGATACCTCGCCTTTGACAGCGAAGCCGCATATTCTGACACGACCTCGGACCGCCTGTCAACAGCCCGCCTCAAAAAAGCCGTTCAGGTGGCCACTGGCCCTGGAATCAGGTGGCCACTGGCCCTGGAAGATAGTGCTCGCACAACGAGAGGAACGACGGCAATTCAGGGGCGCTCGACCCCTCTTCCTCCAGGATGGCCGCCACTCGCTGCGCCATGCGTGCCGCGGCCTGTGCGTCCAGGAACAGCGCTCGCCAGCGACGTGCCAGAACGTCTTCAACCGTCAGCGCGTGCTCACTTCGAATCGCATACCGAACCATCGCTTCGGTCAGCCCCATACCCAACGACACCCCGCCGCCCGGGCAACGGGTGAGCTCTGGCGCACAGCTGCCATACAGGTGTGGCCCGGGGGCTGAATGGATCGGGACGGCCGGAACACCGGGTTCGGGCGCACCCAGCAGGCGGTGGTTGGCACTGAGCCCGCCCGGCCGGCGCGGAAGCAGACGGGCTGAAAAACAGCGCTCCAGCACATCCTCCGCCATTGCTCGGTAGGTGGTCCACTTCCCGCCGGTGACCGTCACCAGCCCGGAGTGATCCACCACCACCGTATGTTCCCGCGAGATGACCTGGGTACCGCCGCGTTCCGAGCGCGGCGGCGTGACCAAGGGCCGCAGTCCCACCCAGACGCTGCGAACATCCTCCCGGCGCACCGGTCGCGCCAGGACCTTGGCCGATTCACTCAATATGAATGACAGCTCTTCGGCAAAGGCTTGCGGCTCCCGGGGCAGGTCCTCGCGCGGGGTATCGGTCGTCCCCAGAATCAGCTTGCCCAGCCAGGGCACGGCAAACAGGACACGGCCATCACGCGTCTTGGGCACCAGCAACGCCGAATCACCGGGCATGAAATCCCGGTCCACCACCAGGTGCACGCCCTGGCTGGGGGTGACCAGCCGGTGAGGCATCTGTCCCGCCGACGGGCCGTCCACCTTGTCTCGCAGTGCGTCCACCCACACGCCGGTCGCGTTGATGACGCACGCGGCGCGCAAGTGACGGACCGCACCGGTGGGGCCATCCGTCACCTGGACATCAAACCCGTTGCGCTCACGCTGCAGCTTGGTCACCTCCACATGGTTGAACACCAGGGCGCCCGCGGCCTCGGCCGTCCGGGCCAGGGCCAGGGCCAGCCGCGCATCGTCGAACTGCCCGTCCCAGTAACGCACGCCACCGCGCAGCCCCTGGGTCCGCACGCCTGGCAGCGCCGCTTCGGTCCGTTGCCGGTTCAGGATCTCGGTGTGTCCCAGCCCGGCGCGGCCTGCCATCAGGTCGTAGAGCTTGAGCCCGAAGCCGTAAAACGGCGTCTGCCACCAACTGTAGGAAGGCATCACGAAAGGCAGCGGCTGCGCCAGATGCGGCGCGATCTGCATGACCGTGGCACGCTCGGCCAGCGCCTCGCGCACCAGACAGATGTCGCCCTGCGCCAGATAACGCACACCGCCATGGAGCAACTTGGTGGACCGCGACGACGTGCCGCCCGCAAAGTCGTGCGACTCGAACAGCGCCACGGAAAAGCCCCTCAGCGCGGCATCGAGGGCCACCCCCAAGCCGGTGGCGCCTCCGCCGACCACCACAAGGTCAAAGGACCGCTGTTCGGTCAGCGCGTGAAAACGTTCGCTTCGGTTCATGGCCTACATCCCCGCCTGGGCACACGGCTCATTGTCGCTGCCCGGTCCTCGCGTCGAACCAGTGCAGGCGGTCCTCCCGCGGACGTGCGCGGATGTCGCTGCCGGGCGCGGGCGCACCCTGATCTTCGTGGATGCGGATGACGACCGGCTCCTCGCCGAGCCGGGCGTGGATCAGGCGCTCGCCGCCCAGCAGTTCGACCGTCTGCACACGCAGCGTCCAGCCCTCGCCCCCGATGTCGATGTGTTCGGGCCGGATGCCCAGCAGGCTGCCGTCGCGCCCGCCGGGCGCGTGCTGCAACAGGTTCATGGGTGGCGAGCCGATGAAGCCGGCGACAAACGTTGTGGCGGGCCGGGTGTAGACCTCTTCGGGCGTGCCGAACTGTTCCATGCGCCCACCATTCATCACGATCATGCGGTGCGCCAGCGTCATGGCCTCCACCTGGTCGTGCGTGACAAAGAGCGAGGTCACGCCGATGTCGCGGTGCAGGGTCTGAATCTCCAGCCGCGTCTGCGCGCGCAGCTTGGCATCCAGATTGGACAGCGGTTCATCGAACAGGAAGACCTGCGGCTGGCGCACGATCGCGCGGCCCATGGCCACCCGCTGGCGCTGCCCCCCCGACAGTTGCCGCGGCTTGCGGTCCAGCAGGTGCGACAACTCCAGGATGCGCGCGGCCTTGTCGACACGGGTCTGGATCTCGGCCTTGGGCACCTTGGCGATCTTCAGGCCGTAGGCCATGTTGTCGAACACGCTCATGTGCGGATAGAGCGCGTAGTTCTGGAACACCATGGCGATGTCGCGCTCGGCGGGCTCCAGCCGGTTGACCACCCGATCACCGATGGCGATCTCGCCCTCGCTGATCTCCTCCAGCCCGGCCACCATGCGCAGCAAGGTGGATTTGCCGCAACCCGATGGGCCGACGATGACGACAAACTCGCCGTCCGCGATGTCGGCGCTGACACCGTGAATGACCGGGACGGCCTGCTTACCGTGGCCGTAGCGCTTGACGACATTGCGCAGCGAAATGGATGCCATGTTGTGCGTTCTACTTTTCGGTATCGACCAGGCCCTTGACGAACCACTTCTGCATCAGGATCACCACCAGCGCCGGCGGAATCATGGCCAGGATCGCCGTGGCCATGACCACGTTCCACTCGACATAGACCTCGCCGAAGATGGCGCGCTTGATGCCGAGCACGACCGGGTACATGTCCTCGCTGGTGGTCACCAGCAGCGGCCAGAGATACTGGTTCCAGCCGTAGATGAACTGGATGACGAAGAGCGCCGCGATCGATGTGCGCGACAGCGGCAGCAACACGTCGCGGAAAAAGCGCATCGGGCCGGCGCCGTCGATGCGCGCCGCCTCGACCAGCTCGTCGGGCACGGTCAGGAAAAACTGCCGGAAGAGGAAGGTGGCGGTGGCCGATGCGATCAGCGGCACCGTGAGGCCGGCGTAGGTGTTGAGCATGCCCAGATCGGACACCACCTGGTAGGTGGGCCCGATGCGCACCTCCACCGGCAGCATCAGGGTCACGAAGATCATCCAGAACACCAGACCGCGCGCCGGGAAGCGGAAATAGACGATGGCAAACGCCGACAGCAGCGAAATCGCGATCTTGCCGATGGCGATCACCATGGCACTGACGAAGCTGACCCAGAGCATGGGTGCCACCGGCGCGATGGTGGAACCCCCGCTGGTCTTGCCGCCGAACAAGGCCAGGCGGTAGGTCTCGATGAAGTGCCCGCCGGGCCACAGCGACAGCGGGTTGCTGGTCGCGACCTGCTCGGCGGTCTGGGTCGAGCCGATGAAGGTGATGTAGACCGGAAACACGATCACCATCACCCCGAGGATCAGGATGAGGTGCGACAGCACCGTGAGGCCTGGGCGGCGTTCGATCATCGGGCCCCTCCCGCCCGGCCACCCCAAGGGAGGTCCGAGCCCCCTCGGAGGGCAGCGATCACGCGACAGCGAAGAGCGTGGAGGCAAGACATCAGTACTGGACTTTCTTTTCCACGAAACGGAACTGCACCACCGTCAGGGCGACAACGATCAGCATCAGGATCACCGACTGGGCCGCCGAACCGCCCATGTCCAGCGCCTTGAAGCCGTCGTAATAGACCTTGTAGACCAGGATCGCGGTCTCCTTGCCGGGACCGCCATGGGTGGCGGCATCGACGATGGCGAAGGTGTCGAAGAACGCGTAGACCACATTGATCACCGCCAGGAAGAAGGTGGTGGGCGAGAGCAACGGGAACACGATGGTCCAGAAGCGGTACCAGGGAGAAGCCCCGTCGATGGTGGCGGCCTCGATCAGCGACTGCGGAATCGACTGCAAACCGGCCAGGAAGAACAGGAAGTTGTAGGAGATCTGCTTCCACACCGCCGCCATCACGATCAGCGCCATCGCGTGGTTCGGGTTGAGCAGGTGGTCCCACGGCAGGCCGAGCGTGCGCAAGGCATGCGCGACCACGCCGTAGGGCGAGGCAAACATCATCAGCCACAGCACGCCCGCCACCACCGGCGCCACCGCATACGGCCAGATCAGCAGCGTCTTGTAGACCGAAGCCCCGCGAACCACCCGGTTGGCCATCACCGCCAGCAGCAGCGCGATGACCAGCCCGGACCCCGCCACCAGCGCCGAGAAGAGGGCCGTGGTCTTGAACGACTCCAGATAGCTCTCGTCGTCGAACAGCCGGCGAAAGTTCTCCAGCCCGACGAACTCGGTCGAGGTGCCGAACGCATCCTGGGTCAGCAGGCTCTGATAGAGCGCCTGCGCCGCCGGCCAGAAAAAGAACACCAGCACGATGGCGAGCTGCGGCGTGACCAGCAGCCAGGGCAGCCAGCGTGACTGGAAGCGGACCCGCTTTTCCATGGATGCCTTCGGCAGGGACTCAGGCCGCCATCAGCTCTTGTTGGCTTTCTCGAAGCGTTCGAGCTGCTCGTTGCCACGCTTGACGATGTTGTCCAGCGCGTCCTTGGGCGCCTTCTTGCCGGCCCACACGCCTTCGAGCTCCTCGTCGATGATGGTGCGGATCTGCACGAAGTTGCCCAGACGCACCCCGCGCGACTTGTCCGTGGTCTTGCGGATCATCTGCGTGACCGAGACATCGGTGCCCGGGTTCTTCTTGTAGAAACCGGACTTGTCGCTCAGCTCGAACGAGGCCTTGGTCACCGGCAGATAGCCGGTGCGCTGGTGGCTGGCGGCCGCCACCTCGGGCTTGGACAGGTGGGCGAAGAACTGGGCCACGCCCTTGTACTCCTCGGCCTTCTTGCCGCTCATCACCCAGAGGCTGGCGCCACCGATCACGGTGTTCTGCGGCGCACCCGGCACATCGGGGTAATACGGCAAGGTGCCGATGCCGTAGCCGAACTTGCCGTTGCGGGTGACGTTGCCGTAGAGCGCCGAGGAGCCGGTGATCATGGCGCACTCGCCGGAGACGAAGGTGGCATCGGCCGCGTTGCCCCGGCCCTTGTAGACGAACAGACCGCTCCTGGCCATGTTGGCGAGGTTCTCGATGTGACGCACGTGCAGCGGCGTGTTCATCGCCAGACGCGTGTCCAGGCCACCGAAGCCGTTGTTCTTGGTCGCGAACAGCACGTTGTGCCAGGCCGAGAAGCTCTCGAGCTGCGTCCAGCTGATCCAGCTCGTGGTGAAGGGGCACTTGTGGCCGGAGGCCTTGAGCTTGCCGGCGGCCAACGCCACCTCGGGCCAGGTGGTCGGCGGCTTATCCGGGTCCAGGCCAGCGGCCTTGAAGGCGTCCTTGTTGTAGTGGAACACCGGGGTCGAGCTGTTGAACGGGAAGCTCAGCATCTGGCCGTTGGGCGCGGTGTAGTAGCCGGACACCGCCGGCACGTAGGCATTGGGATCGAAGGAGACGCCCGCCTTCTTCATGACCTCGCCCACCGGCACGATGGCGCCCTTGCTGGCCATCATGGTCGCCGTGCCGACCTCGAACACCTGCAGGATGTGCGGCGCGTTGCCGGCCCGGAAGGCGGCAATGGCGGCCGTCATCGACTCGTCATAGCTGCCCTTGAAAGTCGGGACGATGCGGTAGTCCTTCTGGCTGGCGTTGAAGTCCTTGGCCAGGTCATTGACCCATTCGCCCAGGGCACCGCCCATCGAGTGCCACCACTGGATTTCGGTCTGTGCGTGGGCGGGCGCGGCAGCCATCAGGGTCAACGCCAGCGCGGCGCCAAGGGTCGTTCGTTGAAATGCCATCGTGTGCTCCTGGAAATTGAAAAGGGTTGCGCCGCCGACCGGCTGCCGGTGCGACCTTCCGGAAACGCCCATTGTTTTTCGTTTTTTTTCGTTTCAAATCGATGAAAACCCTTGAACGAACGAATTCGAAGCTGTCCTAGCATCACCGACAGCCGCCGCCATGACCCTGCTTCCCCGCCACAGCCAGATCGTCGACCTCGTCCAGGCCCAGGGTCCGCAGACCATCGAGGCCCTGGCCGAGCGGTGCGGCGTGACCCTGCAGACGGTGCGCCGCGACGTGCAGCGCCTGGCCGATGCGGGTCTGCTGGCGCGCTTTCACGGCGGCGTGCGACTGCCCGGCTCCACCACCGAAAACATCGCCTATCGCCAGCGCCAGGGCATGCGGTCGCAGGCCAAGACCGCGATCGCTCGCGCCATCGCGGCGCGGGTGCCCGACGGCTGCTCGCTGATCCTCAACATCGGCACCACCATCGAAGCCGTGGCACGCGAACTGCGCCACCACCGCGGCCTGCGCGTGATCACCAACAACCTGCACGTGGCGGCGCTGCTCAGCAGCAACCCCGACTGCGAGGTCATCGTCGCTGGCGGCCAGGTGCGACCGGCCGACCAGGCCATCGTCGGCGAGGCGACGGTGGACTTCATGCGCCAGTTCAGGGTCGACATCGGCCTCATCGGCATCAGCGGCATCGAGGCCGACGGCACGCTGCGCGACTACGACTACCGCGAAGTGCGGGTGGCGCGCAGCATCATCGGCCAGTCGCGCGAGGTCTGGCTCGCGGCCGACCACAGCAAATTCAACCGCCCGGCCATGGTCGAGCTCGCGCGCATCGACGCGGTCGATGTGCTGTTCACCGACGCCCCGCCCCCGCCGCCCTTCGACGACCTGATGGCGCAGGGCGATGTGGAGTGCGTGGTCGCCGCCGCCCCACCGCCCTGAGCCCGCAGAGGTCCCACCCATGTCCTACCTGCTCGCCCTCGACCAGGGCACCTCCAGCTCCCGCAGCATCGTCTTCGGCGCCGACGGCCGTGTCGTCTCCATGGCACAGCGCGAATTCCGCCAGATCTACCCCCGACCCGGCTGGGTTGAGCACGACGCCGAGGAGATCTGGCAGACCCAGTTGGCCACCGCGCGCGAGGCCCTGGCCACGGCGGGCCTGCAGGCCCGCGACATCCGCGCCGTCGGCATCACCAACCAGCGCGAGACCGCGGTGGTGTGGGACCGGCGCAGCGGGCGCCCCATCGCCAACGCCATCGTCTGGCAGGACCGCCGGGGCGAGGCCTCGTGTGCGCGGCTGCGCGAACGCGGGCTGGAAGCCTCGGTGCAGGACAAGACCGGCCTGCGCATCGACGCCTACTTCTCGGCCACCAAGATCGAGTGGCTGCTGCAGAACGTCCCCGGCGCGCGCGCGCAGGCCGAGGCCGGCGAGCTCGCCTTCGGCACCATCGACAGTTGGCTGATCTGGCGCCTGACCGGCGGCCGCTCGCACCTGACCGACGTCAGCAACGCCTCGCGCACGATGCTGTTCGACATCCGCACCCAGCGCTGGGACGAGGCGCTGCTGGCCGAACTGGCGATACCCGCATCGATGATGCCCGGCGTGCGGCCGTCCATCGACGACTTCGGCACCGTCGAGCCGCAGTGGCTGGGCGCGCCGCTGACCATCGGTGGCGTCGCGGGCGACCAGCAGGCCGCGCTGTTCGGTCAGGCCTGCTGGCACGCCGGCATGGCCAAGAACACCTACGGCACCGGCTGCTTCATGCTGATGCACACCGGCGAGCGTTTCGAGCGCAGCGCCAACGGCCTGATCACCACCGCCGCCACGCAACCGGCGGGCCCGGCGCAGTACGCGCTCGAAGGCAGCGTGTTCATCGGTGGCGCGGTGGTGCAGTGGCTGCGTGACGGCCTGCGGGCCATCCCGTCAAGCCGCGAGGTGCAGGCCCTGGCCGAGAGCGTGCCCGACACCGACGGGGTGATGCTGGTGCCGGCCTTCACCGGACTGGGCGCCCCGTACTGGCAACCCGATGCACGGGGCGCCATCGTGGGCCTGAGCCGCGGCAGCACCCTGGCCCACATCGCACGCGCCGCGCTCGAAAGCATCGCCTTCCAGAGCGCTGCGTTGCTGCAGGCAATGGACCGCGACGCACTCGCCGGCGGCGGCGTGCCGGTGCGCGAGCTGCGGGTGGACGGCGGCGCCTGTGTCAACGACCTGCTGATGCAGTTCCAGGCCGATCTGCTGGGCATTCCGGTGGTGCGGCCGGCGGTGACGGAAACCACGGCCCTGGGCGCGGCCTACCTCGCGGGCCTGCACAGCGGCGTGTACGCCGGGCGGGACGAGCTGTCGAAGCAATGGCGCGCCGAGCGCGTGTTCGAGCCCGCCATGTCGCGCGACCAGGCGGCGCAGAAAATGGCGCAGTGGGAACGCGCCGTGCGCCAGACGACGGCCGTCTGATCCCCGCCGCTGGGCCCGGCCGGCGCAGCGACAATCGCGCCATGAACACGACCCACTCCCCCCTCATCACCTTCATCGGCGGCGGCAACATGGCCAGCGCCATCATCGGCGGCCTGGTCCGCCAGGGCCACCCGGCCAGCCGCCTGCAGGTGGTCGAGCCCTGGGACGAGCAGCGCGCGAAGCTGACGCAGCAGTTCCCTGGCATGGTCGTGCTGCCGGCCGCCAGCGCCGAGTTGCAGCCCTCTGACCTGGTGGTCTGGGCGGTCAAGCCCCAGACCTTCAAGGACGCCGCGGCGGCGACCCGTCCTTTCGTTGAGGGCGCCCTGCACCTGAGCGTGGCCGCCGGGATCACCAGCGACAGCATCGCCCGCTGGCTCGGCACCGAGCGCATCGTGCGCGCCATGCCGAACACGCCGGCATTGGTCGGCCTGGGCATGACTGGGCTGATGGCGCGCGCCGCCGTGAGCGCCGACGACAAGGCGCTGGTCGAGCGCGTGGTGCGCACCACGGGCGAGCTGGTCTGGGTGAAGGTCGAGGCTGATCTCGACGCCGTGACTGCGCTCTCGGGGTCCGGCCCGGCCTACGTGTTCTATTTCCTCGAAGCCATGCGCGACGCCGGGGCCCGCATGGGGCTGGCGCCCGAGGTGGCCTACCAGTTGGCCGTCGGCACCTTCGTCGGCGCGGCCACGCTGGCCCAGCGCTCGGAAGACCCGCCGCAGGTGCTGCGCGAGCGCGTGACCTCCAAGGGCGGGACGACGTATGCGGCCCTCACCTCGATGGAGGCGTCGGACATGAAGGCGCTGTTCGAGAAGGCGCTGGTCGCGGCGCAGACACGCGCCGCCGAGCTGGGGCGGGAGTTCGGCAAGTAGTCTTCGCGCGGCTCGCGGACGCAGTGCGCTCTGCTCCGCGGCTGTCCCCCGGCGGCTGGAGCCGCCTCCTCCTTTATGCCGCTGCGCAAAGCACACTGCGTCCGCGAGCGGGAGTGGTGAGCGAGGGCCGGAATCGAGCCGTTGCGGAAGCTTCAGTGATACATAGCAAATGACCGCTCCTCTACCGATAGACTGAGCAGCATGGAACTCCATCAAAACGGTGAGCATGGCAATCTCTGTTACACCGCAGCGCAGGCGAGTGAACTAACAAACAGGTTGTTGGAATTGCGGGATGCGCAGCCTGGAGTCCGGCTTGATCTGGCACACCTGGCCGAACAACTCACCATCCCACGTGCCAAGACCTTTGCGAATGAGGCGCTTGGTCGTCGACTACAAGTTGTCGAGCGAGTGGTTCTGAATGTCTTTCGAATCTATCCACCTGAACGCCGCAAATTCATTGAATCGGACGAGAACGCTGACATTGCCATTCAGCTTCACGCCTTCGCAATTAACGCCTATGCGTTGTTCGACAACATCGCCTGGGTCTGCGCGCTGGAAGCGAGGCTGGAGATCGCGCCCGAGCATGTTGGCCTGTTTAAACGGCAATGCCAGGCAGTGATTCCTACAGGCCTTCGAGCCTATCTTGCCGAGCCTAGAGTGAAAAAGTGGTTCTACGAGTACGGAAAGATGTATCGTGACTCGACAGCCCACCGAATTCCCCCCTACCTTCCGCCCCGTGTTCTAACGCCTGACGAGGTGAGTCGTTGGAAAGAGCTTCACGCCGAGTCAATACGGTTGCTTACTGAGACATGCATCTTTGGAGCCCACGAGGGCGCAAATGAACTGCTTGCTCGCCACGAAAAGCTAGAGGAAGAAAAGCACACCCTCGGTCGCAATAGCATCATGTTTGGCCTCTCCGTCACAGGAGAGGATGCGAATCCACTGGTGTATCTACACCCACAACTGCTGTCTGACTGGGGCTTAGCGCACGAGTTGGTGCGGGCATTCACAAGGGCTATGCGAACTGAGCGCGGCTGGCCAGAACCTGATATTCCACCGTTGGAAGTTCGCGGTCCTTATTGAACCATGCCGAATTCTCTGGGCTGGACCTGTACCTCCGCTAAATCAATTGCCACCCGTCGATCAATCCGACTACGCGGCTGTGAAGTCGTAGCAGCGGCATAAAGGGGGAGGACGGCGCAGCCGTCCGGAGGACAGCCGCGGAGCAGAGCGCGCCGCTTGCGCAGGCTGAAGCAGCGCCCCACCCAACACCGCCAGTGCTCAAACCAGCCCGAGCACGACCCCCACAAACACCGTGAACCCCAGCCAGTGGTTCAGGCGGAAGGCCTTGAAGCAGCCGTCGCGCGTACGGTCCTTGATCAGGCGCCAGTGCCAGACCACCTGGGCCAGCGCCACCACCAGCATGGCGCCCCAGACGATGGGGTTCACCCGGCCCCAGAGCACGGCGGTCCAGATGCCGAGGAACACCAGATAGAACGCGGTAATGGCCGGCACGTCGGCGTCGCCCAGCGTGATGGCCGAGGTCTTCATGCCGATCTTCAGGTCGTCGTCGCGGTCGACCATCGCGTACTCGGTGTCGTAGGCCAGCACCCAGAACAGGTTGCCCGCCATCAGCGCCCAGGCCTGCCAGGGCACGACCTCGGTCACCGCGGCGAACGCCATCGGGATGCCGAAGCTGAACGCCACGCCCAGCACCGCCTGCGGCATCGACACATGGCGCTTGGCATACGGATAGATCAGCGACAGCACCAGGCCCAGCACCGACCAGGCGATCGTCGCGGTGTTGGTGGTCAGCACCAGCAGGAAGGCGACAAAGGCCAGCGCGCCACCGACCGCCAGCGCCTCCTTCACGCCCACGCGCCCGCTGGTCACGGGACGTTGCGCGGTGCGCTTGACGTGTTTGTCGAACTCGCGGTCGGCCACATCGTTGACGCAACAGCCGGCGCTGCGCATCAGGACCGTGCCGGCGACAAACACCGCCAGCAGGTGCAGCCCCGGAAAGCCCTGCGCCGCAATCCACAGCGCCGAGAGAGACGGCCAGAGCAGCAGCAGCCAGCCGGCCGGCCGGTTCCAGCGGATCAGGTCGAGGTAGAGCGACAGCCTGGACGGGCGCGGTTCGGGCAAGGCGGCCGAACTCATGACAGCCTCTTCACGCCCGGCAGCTCACAGGCATAGATCGCGTTGCGCAACTCGGCGATGGCCTCGTAACGGGTGAAGCTGCGCCGCCAGGCCAGCACCACGCGCCGCGATGGCGGATCGCCGTCGAACGGCAGATAGCGAACGAACGGTGCGTCGTCCGACGCCTGCAGCCGGTCGGCCGAGCCGTCCAGGGCCGAACGCGGCACCGACAGGCGCGGCACCAAGGTCACGCCCATGCCGGCGGCGACCATGTGCTTGATGGTCTCCAGCGACGAGCCCTCGAAGCTCTTGCGGATGCCCTCGGTGTCGCTGGAGAAGCGCGCGAACTCGGGACAGACCTCCAGCACGTGGTCGCGGAAGCAGTGTCCCGTGCCCAGCAGCAGCATGGTCTCGTTCTTGATTTCGTCGGTGGTGATGGCCTTGCGCTTGGCCAGCGGGTGGCTGGTCGGCACGGCCGCCATGAAGGGTTCGTCGTACAGCGGCGCAATGGCCAGGTTGGTGTCCGGGAACGGCTCGGCCAGGATGGCGCAGTCGATCTCGCCCAGGCGCAGTTGCTCCAGCAGCTTGACGGTGAAGTTCTCCTGCAGCATCAGCGGCATCTGCGGTGTGCGGTCGATCACCTGACGCACCAGCGACGGCAGGATGTAGGGGCCGATGGTGTAGATCACGCCCAGCTTGAGTGGGCCGGCCAGCGGGTCCTTGCCGCGCTTGGCGATCTCCTTGATCGACGCCGCCTGTTCGAGCACGGTCTGCGCCTGACGGACGATCTGCTCACCGAGCGGGGTGACCGCGATCTCGCTGGCGTTGCGTTCGAAAATCTTGAGCTCCAGCTCCTCTTCCAGCTTCTTGATCGCCACGGACAGCGTGGGCTGGGACACGAAACAGGCCTCGGCGGCCTTGCCGAAGTGGCGCTCACGGGCCACTGCCACGATGTATTTCAGTTCCGTCAATGTCATGCCGCTATTTTGCGCCCGACATCGATAGGAATTCCATTCAAGCCTTCAGGTACTCGGCCTTTGTCCCGAGCCAGCGGCCCACATGCCGCTCGGCCGCTTCGGGGAAGCGGGTCAGCATCTCGGCGGCCGCGGCGCGCGCCCATTCCAGCAAGTGGGTGTCGGTCGCGAGATCGGCAAAACGCAGCAGCGGCGCACCCGACTGGCGCGCGCCAAGAAACTCGCCCGGCCCGCGGATCTCCAGGTCGCGCCGTGCGATCTCGAAGCCATCGTTGGTCTCGGCCATGGCCTTGAGCCGCTCGCGCGCAGTCTCGCCCAGGCGACCGCCTTCGTTGGGCGTAAACATCAGCACGCAGGCCGAGGCCGCTGCACCACGCCCGACCCGGCCGCGCAACTGGTGCAACTGGCTGAGGCCGAAGCGTTCGGCATGTTCGATCACCATCAGCGAGGCATTGGGCACATCGACACCGACCTCGATCACCGTGGTCGAGACCAGCACGCCCATCTGCCCGCCACTGAACAGCGACATCACCGCCTTCTTCTCGGCCACCGGCATGCGCGAATGCAGCAGGCCGACCAGCACGCCGGGCAGCAGTTGCGACAGCTCGGCGTGGGTCTCGGTGGCGTTCGACAGGTCGATCGCCTCGCTCTCCTCGATCAGCGGGCAGACCCAGTAGACCTGTCGCCCCTCCGTCACCTGGGCGTGGATGCGCTCGATCACGTCGTGGCGGCGGCTGTCGGACAACACCTTGGTCACGATCGGCGTGCGGCCCGGCGGCAGCTCGTCGATGGTCGAGACGTCCAGATCGGCGTAGTAGCTCATCGCCAGCGTTCTCGGAATCGGGGTCGCGCTCATCATCAGCAGGTGCGGTTCGCCCGCGCCCAGCTCGGCGCCCCCCATCTTCGACCGCAGCGCCAGCCGTTGCGCCACGCCGAAGCGGTGCTGCTCGTCGATGATGGCCAGCGCCAGGTTCTTGAACTGCACCTGGTCCTGGATCACCGCGTGGGTGCCGACCACCAGCGCGGCCTCTCCGCTGGCGATGAGTTCGAGCATCTCGGTGCGCTGCTTTTTCTTCTGGCTGCCGGTGAGCCAGGCCACGCGCTTGCCCAACGGCGCGAGCAGCGGTTCCAGCCAGCCGATCAGTTTGGCGAAATGCTGCTCGGCCAGGATCTCGGTCGGCGCCATCAGTGCGCACTGCCAGCCGCTGTCGATGGCAATCGCCGCCGCCAGCGCCGCCACCACGGTCTTGCCCGAGCCCACGTCACCTTGCAGCAGCCGGTGCATCGGCACCTGTCGCAGCAGGTCGCGCGCGATCTCTTCTCCGACCCGGCGCTGCGCCGCCGTCAGCACGAACGGCAGCACAGCCAGCAACTGCTCATGCAGGCCGCCGGTCGACGTCTTCAAGGACGGCGCACGCAAGGCGTCGCGCTCGCGCTTGGCCTGCAGTTGCGAGAGCTGTTGCGCCAACAGCTCCTCGGCCTTGAGGCGTTGCCAGGCCGGGTGGCTGCGGTCTTCCAGCGCGCCCATCGAGACGTCCGGGCCCGGGTGGTGCAGGTATTCCAGCGCCTGGCGCAGCGACATCAGCGGTGCGCGCAGGCCGCGCAACGTGTCCTGCAGCGAGGTCAGCACCGGCTGCGGCAGGGTCTCGCCGAGGTCGGCGCGTTTGAGGCCACCGACCACCGCCTTGCGCAGGTAGGCCTGCGGCAACTGGGCGCTGGTCGGGTAGACCGGCGTCAGGGCGTCGGGCAATTCGCCGCCGGCCGCGTGGAAGGCCGGGTGCATCATGGTTTTGCCCATGAAGCCGCCGCGCACCTCGCCCCGCACCCGCACCCGCGCGCCCACCGCCAGGGTCTTCTGGTGCGCGGGGTAGAAGCTGAAGAAGCGCAGGGTGCAGGTGTCGCTGCCGTCGTCGAAGGTTACCAGCAACTGGCGGCGCGGCCGATACTGGATGTCCTGTTTCGTGACCACGCCCTCGACCTGCACCACCTCGCCGTCGCGCGCGTCGTGCAGCCGCACGATGCGGGTCTCGTCCTCGTAGCGCAGCGGCAGGTGCAGCGCCAGGTCGATGTCGCGCACCAGCCCGAGCTTGTGCATCGCCTTCTGTGGGGCGGACAGCTCCTTGCGCGGGGCGGTGGACGGGGCGTCGGGCATGGGACAATTCTGCCTGTACTTCCATCCATATTCCCACTTGGAACGGGCCTTGTCCGGCCCTCAAGCAGCATGTCTGAAACCTCCTCCCCGTCGGCACGCCCCTTCACCGTCGCCGACTTCGATTTCACCCTCCCCGACGCGCTGATCGCCCAGCACCCTGCCGCCGAACGCAGCGCCTCGCGCCTGCTTGACGGCACCGGGCCACAAGCGGTGGACCGCATCTTCCGCGCGCTGCCCGATCTGCTGCAGCCGGGCGACCTGCTGGTGTTCAACGACACCCAGGTGGTCAAGGCGCGCCTCTTTGGGGAGAAGGCCAGCGGCGGCAAGCTGGAGCTGCTGATCGAGCGCGTGCTGCTGCCGCACGAGGCGCTGGACGGCTCGGCCAACGAGATCGTCGGCCACCTGCGCGTGAGCAAGAAGCCCTTGCCCGGTGGCCGCCTGCACCTGGCGGGTGGCCTGAAAGGCGGCGGCTTCGATGCGGTGTTCGTTGGCCGCTGGCCGGACGAACTGGGCCAGTTGTTCCGCCTGCGGCTCGAAGGCCCGACGGGCGAAGACCCGTACACCCTGATGGCGCGCCACGGCCATGTGCCACTGCCGCCCTACATCACGCACGGCGACGACGCCGAGGACGAGCGGCGCTACCAGACCGTGTTCGCGCGCGTGCCCGGCGCGGTGGCCGCGCCGACGGCTGCGCTGCACTTCGACGAGGGCGTGCTGGCCGCGCTGGAAGCGCGTGGCGTGCAACGCGCCAACGTCACGTTGCACGTGGGCGCCGGCACCTTCGCGCCGATGAAGACCGAGCGCATCGAGGAGCACGTGATGCACCACGAGCGTTACGCCGTGCCGGCCGCCACGGTTCAGGCGATCGAAGCCTGCCGTGCGCGCGGCGGCCGCGTGGTCGCGGTGGGCACGACCACGGTGCGCACGCTGGAGAGCTGGGCCCGCAGCGGAGAGCTGCAGGGCGACACCAACATCTTCATCACGCCGGGTTTCGACTTCCGCGTGGTCGATGTGCTGGTCACCAACTTCCACCTGCCCAAGAGCACGCTGATGATGCTGGTCAGCGCCTTCGCCGGGTACGAACACGTGATGGCGCTGTACCGCCACGCGGTCGCGCAGGGCTACCGCTTCTTCAGCTACGGCGACGCGATGCTGCTGCAGCGACGCAGCGCCTGAGGATCAGGCGCCGAGATCCAGAAAGACCCGTCCGCCTTCGACCTTGACTGGCCAGACCTTGATGGCCTCGGTGCAGGGGGCGAAAGTCGGCGCACCGCTGCGCAGATCGAAGCGCCCCTGGTGAAACGGGCACTCGATCTCGTGTCCTTCCACAAAACCGTCGCAGAGTTTGGCGTTGCCATGGGTGCAGAGGTTGTCGGTCGCGAACACTTCGCCATCCACCGAGAACAGCGCGATGTCGCGCCCGCCCGGCGCGACCGGAATGCCCGCGCCCTCAAACAGATCGGCCTCGGCGGCCACGTCGGTCCAGTTGCTCATGAGTGCCGTCCTGTTCAGATGGGGTAAATGATCGAATTCGGAATCATCTCGCTGTCGTAGACACAGAGACGTTGCGCGAACTTCAGGCCGTCGGGCGTCTTCGCCACGATGTCGAGGTAGCGGCCGACGTTGAACACGGTGCTGGGGCCGTCGAACTTGGTGCGGAACACCGCGTAGTTGGCCTCGCAGTGCAGCCGGCCCTGTTCGTCGATCCGGCGCAGCACCGGCGCGCCCACCACGTGGCGCTGGTAATACGGGTCGTGGAACAGTGTTTCCTTGATGCCGTAGACGCGGTCGCGCAGCATGGCCTGGCTGTCGAAGGCCAGGGTCGAGAGCGGAAAGCCTCGCTCATGGTTCTCGCGCGGCTGCAGCTTGTAGACGCAGTCGGCCGTGAAGAAGGTCGGCCACAGGTCCCAGTCGCCGCTGTCGACGGCCGAGGCGTAGTCGCTGTAGAGCGCCTGCAGCGCCTGGAAGGTGTCGAAGTCGAGTGCGCTCATGCGGCACCTCCCTCGTTCTTCTCAGGGGCCTCCATCACCTTGCGCCAGTATTCGTACATCCCGCGGATCAGCGTCTCCGTCACCATGTGGTCGGTCTCGCCCACCTCGCGCCCGCCCAGCTCGGCCAGCGCCCGGTGCTGCGGCTTGCTGTCAAAGGCCTGCTGCGAGAACTCGATCACCTCGCCGTCGTCGGCGCTGACGAAACCGGCGGGGCCGAACAGGTTGGCCTGGCGCAGGCGGCGCTGTTTCATCTCGGGCGTGTCGTCCTCGAAGCCGAAGTGGGTCCAGACGAAGTCGAAGGCGCCGTGGCCGTCGGGCTGGATGTGGCGCGTGCTCACGCTGTTGACCTGCTGCTGGAAGATGACGCTGGGGAACAGGGTCGTCATCACCGCCGTCGGCATCTTGTCTTCGAGCTGCCACCAGGGCTCGGGCACGATGTCCAGGAAGCGCTTGTCCTCCAGTTCCATCGCGGCCTTGAAGCTCGACACCTGCGTGACCTGCGCCGCCTGCCCGGTCGCCTGCCCCATGCTGCCGCGGGTCGAGATCATGGCCGCATGACGGTGGTGGGCGTCCATGCGCAGCTCGCTCTTGTTGTCGGCGCGCCAGAGCCCGAAGGTCACGAACCAGGTGTGCAGCAGACCGGGGTGGTACGGGTCCTTGATGTTTTCCTGCATCAGCTTCCAGTTGCCCGGAATGCGCTGGCGGTTGTAGCCCAGGATCGTCAGCTTGCGGCCGTTGAACAGGCGATCGAAGTACCGCAGGATGGTCGGCCCCATGTAGTCTTCGAGCGACTCGACGTCGTGGTCGAAGCTGGCGAACACCACGCCGCCCCGCACCGCGACCTTCAGCCGCGTCAGGCCGTGTTCCTTGGGGTCGAAGTCCGCCGGCATGCCGCCGTTGACCTTGCCGTCCTGCC
Organism: Hydrogenophaga sp.; assembly: GCA_016790705.1. Classification (GTDB taxonomy): domain Bacteria; phylum Pseudomonadota; class Gammaproteobacteria; order Burkholderiales; family Burkholderiaceae_C; genus Hydrogenophaga. The sequence continues at coordinate 41,918 of JAEUOT010000048.1, read as the reverse complement.
GCACACCGCGCCGGAACGGCACGCCCTGCAACGCGCCGTCGGGCGTGTAGCTCCACTGGTGGTAGGGGCAGACGAACTCCTTCTTGTTGCCGTGCCGCTCGCGGCAGAAGCGCATGCCGCGGTGCGCGCAGACGTTCTCCACCACGTGGATCTGGCCGTCGGCCGAGCGGGTCATGATGACCGAGCGCTCGCCGACCACCGTGCGCTTGAAGTCGCCAGCGTTCGGGATCTCGGCTTCGAGGCCCACATAGCACCAGTGGCCCTGGTAGAAGAAGCGGTCGAGTTCGCGCCGGTGGCGGTCCTCGTCGGTGTAGACGGCAAAAGGAATGCGGCTGGTGCCGCCGCCCTCCCAGTGCAGGGCGTCGGGGGATACGGACATGGCTTGTCTCCGTGGGTGTTCTTGTGGGACGCATGATCGGCAAGCGCCGGCCATCCGGCAAGCGAATCGGCGTGATACGCTGTATTCACGATCTGAATGTCAAAGAACCCGTGAAGCTCACCGACATCGACCTCAATCTGCTGGTGGTGTTCGACCGCCTGGTGCAGGACGGCCGGGTCTCGCGCGTGGCCGAGTCGCTGGGCCTGAGCCAGCCGGCGGTGAGCAACGCACTGCGGCGGCTGCGCGACCTGCTGGACGACGAGCTGTTCCTGCGCACGCCGGGCGGCATGGCGCCCACACCCTACGCGCAGCAGCTTGCCGAACCCGTGGCGCAGGCGCTGCGGGGGCTGCAGGGCGCGCTGAACGTTCGCGCCAGTTTCGACCCGGGGCGCAGCGACCGCTGTTTCACGCTGGCAATGACCGATGTAGGCGAGATCTATTTCCTGCCGGTGCTGATGGACGCGTTGGCGCGCGAGGCGCCGGGTGTGACGCTGCGCTGCGTGCCCGTGGCGGACGCGGCGCTGCGCGAGGACATGGCCGCCGGCCGGGTCGATCTCGCGCTAGGTTCGCTGCCGCAGTTGCAGGCCGGCTTCTTCCAGCAGGCGCTGTTCCGCCAGCGCTACGTGGCGCTGATGCGCGCCGGCCACCCGCTGGCGGCGGGCGACACGCCGCTGAACGCCACCCAGTACCGGCAGGCAGCCCATGTGCGCGTGGTCTCCGCCGGCACCGGCCACGGCCAGGTGGACGAGGCCCTGCAGCGCCTGGGCGTGGCGCGACAGGTGCAACTGACCGTGCCGCACTACGTGGCGCTGGGCCAGGTGCTGGGCAGCACCGACCTGGTGGCGACCGTGCCCGAGCGGCTGGCCGAACGGCTGGCCGGCCCGCACGCGCTGGTCGCCCGCCCGCTGACCCTGCGCCTGCCGGCCAGCACGATTGCCCAGCTCTGGCACGCCCACCTGCACCGCGACCCCGGCCACCAGTGGCTGCGGGCCCTGGTGGCGGCGCGCTTTGGCACCTCCCCCACGGCAAGCACCCTTGCCTAGCTGGAAAAAGTTTGTTTCCAACAGGCCATCGTTCGATACATAAGCGCTACAACCGACCGGGATTTTGTGACTTTTGAGTACCTAGGGACCAATGACGCCCGGGAGGCGCCAACCGCAGCGGGCACAATACCGCCCAGTGTTATGCCAACAAGAGAGCGTCCGTGATCGAAGTGCTGTTCCGACTGGGCTTTGCCCTGCTGCTGTCCGTGACCCTGGCCCTGCTGCTTGCCTGGGGGTGGTTCAGTTCGGACGAACGGACCGCCCAAGCGGATCTGCCCGCCACCGGTGAGACGATCGCGCCCGTCCTGCAGCGCTGACCGCCCCGCGCGGTCCCCGGCCGCCGCCACCGGTCACAATCCCCGGATGTGCGCTGATCGATCCCGACCTCTGCCGCTGGCACTCGCAGCGGCGCTGCTGCTCCTGCCATGTGCAGCGACTGCGGCCAATGAAGCCTCCCGCTATGCGACCCGCGGCCAATGCGCCGGCTACCCCCGGATTGCGCTGACAACCCCCAAGGGCTGGTGCGTCGGTCTGGTGGCCGACGGCAGGGACGAGCTGCGCATGCCCCGCCGCCTGGTGGAGGTCGCACCGGGCCGTTTCTGGATCACCGACATGGGCAGTTGGGAGCCGCACCGCGGCCGCCTGCTGGAGCTCGATGTCCGGGGTCAGCCCGGCGATCCCGGCCGGGTCCGGGTGCTGGCCCAGGGACTGGACCGGCCGCACGGACTGGCGCTGGGCCCGGATGGCAAGGTCTATGTGGGCGAGGCGGGTGTCATCTGGCGCACGCCGGTCGACACCCTGGAGCGCGAAGAGCTCTGGCGCGACCTGCCCGACGACGGCGCCCATCCCCTGAAGGAGCTGGTGTTCGGCCCCCGCGGGCACCTGCTGATCAACGTCGGCTCGGCCACCGATGCCTGCCGCAACGACGAGCAGCAGCAGCCGGTCCCCTGTCCGGAAAACGAGGGCGCCCAGCCGCGCGCGGCGGTGTACGAGGGTGCCCTGCAGGGCGCCGAGCTGAAGCCGCACGCATTGCGTCCGCTGGCGACCGGTCTGCGCAACTCGCTGGCACTGGCGGTGACACAGGACCGGCTCAACGGTGGCGAGCGCATCTGGCAGGCCGAGAACTCGGTCGACTACACCGACGCCGACGCCCCCGCCGAGGAACTCAACGAGATCGAGCACGGCGGCCACTACGGTTGGCCCTACTGCGTCAGCGACACCAAGGGGCGCAGCGTGGTGGCGCGAGGATACGAACGGCGCGCACGCTGCACCGCCCCATCCCGACGCCCGCCGTTCATGGCCTGGCCGGCGCACGTCGCGCCGCTGCAGTTGCTCGCCGTGCCGCCGACGGCCGCCACCCAGCCGGCGCGGCCCTGGGACGGCAAGCTGCTGGCGGTGTGGCATGGCTACCGGACCAAGGGTCACCGCATCGTGGCCTGGCAGGTCGGCCAAGACGGCAGGCCGGGCGGCAAGGTGGAAAACGTCGTCGCCGGCTGGCTGGGCATGCCGGGCCTGCGGCCCCAGGGCACGCCGGCGGGCATCACGCTGGACAGCCAGGGGCGCCTGTGGATCGTCGAGGATCGCAACCGCACCGTGCTGGTGGTCGCGCCGCTGGCGCCCTGACGCCCGCCTGTGGCGCGCCCGCCAAGCGGCGTCTCAACCTGAGACGCAGGGTCCCCGGTTTGACGGAGATCAATCCGGCCCCGGGCACCCCTGATAGCGTGAGGACATTCCCGAAATCCATCGAAGGAGTCTTCCATGAAACACACCCTGATTGCGCTGTGCGCCACCGTGCTGACCGTCTCGGCCTGGGCCGCGCCTGCGGACGACGAGGCCGCAGTCAAGCTCGCCACCGGCGCCGGCTGCATGACCTGCCACCACATCGAGCCCGGCGCGAAGGGCCCCAACGGCATGGCGCCCATCGGCCCGGCCTGGCGCGACGTTTCCGCCAAGTACAAGGGCCAGAAGAACGCCCAGCAGCAGTTGACCGCCACCGTGCTCGGCGGCTCAAACCCCTACGAGAGCCACTGGAAGGGCAAGGTCAGCGGCCTGGCCATGCCACCCAACAAGGTGGCGATTTCCGAGGCCGATGCCGCCAAACTGGTGGCCTGGATCCTTGATCTGAAGTGAGCCCCCGGGGCCGCTGACGCGGCTTCCCCCGAGGGTGGCCGCGCCTGCAAGGGCGCGCGTCCCGTGCCACTGGCTCGGCGACAATTGCCGGATGCTGCAGTTCGACCTTCTCAAGACCGAAGGCCACGCCCGCCGTGGCCGCCTCACCCTCAACCACGGCGTGGTTGAAACCCCGATCTTCATGCCCGTGGGCACCTACGGCACCGTCAAGGGCGTCACGCCCGCGAGCCTCGAAGACATGGGCGCCCAGATCATCCTGGGCAACACCTTCCACCTCTGGATGCGCCCCGGCCAGGAGGTGATGAAGAGCTTCGGCGGCCTGCACGCCTTCGAGAAGTGGCACAAGCCGATCCTCACCGACTCGGGCGGCTTCCAGGTCTGGTCGCTCGGCGCCATGCGCAAGATCACCGAGGAAGGCGTGCACTTCGCCAGCCCGGTCAACGGCGACAAGCTGTTCATGTCGCCCGAGGTCAGCATGCAGATCCAGACCGGACTGAACAGCGACATCGTCATGCAGCTCGACGAGTGCACGCCCTACGAGACCAACGGCCACCTGACCACCGAGGCCGAGGCGCGCAAGAGCATGGAGATGAGCCGCCGCTGGGCGGTGCGCTCCAAGGCCGAGTTCGCGCGGCTGGAGAACCCCAACGCGCTGTTCGGCATCGTGCAGGGCGGCATGTTCGAGCACCTGCGCCAGGAGTCGCTGGAGGCCCTGGTCGAGATGGACTTTCCCGGCTACGCCATCGGCGGCGTGAGCGTGGGCGAACCCAAGGACCAGATGCTGCAGATCATGGCGCACACGCCGCACCGCCTGCCGGCGCACAAGCCGCGCTACCTGATGGGCGTGGGCACGCCGGAGGACCTGGTCGAGGGCGTGGCCTGCGGCGTCGACATGTTCGACTGCGTCATGCCCACGCGCAATGCGCGCAACGGCACGCTGTTCACCCGCTACGGTGATCTCAAGATCCGCAACGCGCGCCACAAGGCCGACCACCAGCCGCTGGACGCGACCTGCACCTGCTACGCCTGCGCGGGCAAAGCCGGCGTGAGCTGGGCCGACGGCGGGCGCGACGGCTTCTCGCGCGCCTACCTGCACCACCTGGACCGCTGCGGCGAGATGCTCGGCCCGATGCTCTCGACCATCCACAACCTGCACTACTACCTGAACCTGATGCAGGAGGTTCGCAACGCGCTCGATGCCGGGCGCTTCGAGGCCTTCCGCCAGCAGTTCAAGACCGACCGCGCGCGCGGCGTCTGAGCCGTTTCCGACAGGGCGCCATGAAACCCCTGCTGCGCGCCCTGCTCTGGCCCCTCAAGTGGCTGCTGGCGCTGCTGATCCTGTTCGAGGAATGGGGCTGGGAGCCGCTGCGGCGGGTGCTGGCCCGCATCGCCGGCTGGCCGGGTTTCCGCTGGCTGGATGCGGTGATCCGCCGCCTGCCGCCCTACGCGGCGCTGGCCGTGCTCGGCGTGCCGGCGCTGGCGCTGCTGCCGATCAAGCTCGGCGCCCTGTGGCTGCTGCAGCAGGGTCATGCGGCCTGGGGCGTGGCGCTGATCGTGGCCGCCAAGCTGGTGGGCACGGCCGTCGTGGCCCACCTGTTCAGCCTGACGCAGCCGGCGCTGATGCGCCTGGCCTGGTTCGCGCGGGTCTACGCCGCCTGGACCGGCTGGAAGGACGCGCTGCTGGCGCAGGTGCGCGCCTCCTGGCCCTGGCGCGCGGGCCGCGTGCTCAAGCGCCGCTGGCGCCAGCGCGTGTCCCGCTGGAGCGACCAGTGAACACACTCGCTGCGCCTCGCCACGTCCTGCCCGTGCTGGTGCTGGCCCAGTTTCTGGGCACCTCGCTGTGGTTCGCGGTCAATGCGGTGATGCCGGACCTGCAGCGGGCGTTCGGCTGGCCGGCCACCGCGGTCGGCACCCTGACGTCGTCGCTGCAGTTCGGCTTCATCGTCGGCACCCTGGTGTTCGCCCTGCTGGCGATCGCCGACCGTTTCCCGCCGCGCCGCGTGTTCCTGATCTGCGCGCTCGCCGGCGCCGGCTGCACGGTGGGCGCCTGGGCCATGGTGTCGGAATTCGGCGCGCTGCTGGCCTGGCGCTTCGCCACCGGCTTCTTCCTTGCGGGCATCTACCCGGTCGGCATGAAGATCGCCGCGCAGTGGTTCCCGCGCGGGCTCGGGCCGGCCCTGGGCTACCTGATCGGCGCGCTGGTGATCGGCTCGGCCAGCGCGCATGCGCTGCGGGCCATGGGCGACGCGCTGCCCTGGCCCACGCTGATGCTGGGCGTCGCGGCGCTGGCGGCGGCGGGCGGCATCTTGCTGTTCGTGCTGCTGCCGGAGCCCCCCGGCGCGGTGGCGCGCGTGACCACCCTTCAGTTGCGCGCCCTGGCGACCCTGGTCACCGACGCCCGCGTGCGCAGTTCGGTTCTTGGCTATTTCGGCCACATGTGGGAGCTCTACACGCTGTGGGTGCTGATGCCGCTGATCCTGGCCACTCGGCTTGAGGGCACCGCCCTGTCCTGGGCGGCCTTCGTGCTGCTGGGGGCCGGCGCGCTGGGCTGTGTGGGTGGCGGCTGGCTGGTGCCGCGATTCGGCAGCGCCCGCGTGGCCGGCGCGCAGTTGGCCACCAGCGGCCTGTGCTGCCTGCTCTCGCCGGCGCTGATGCATGCACCCGATGCGCTGTTCTACGGCTGGCTGCTGCTCTGGGGCATCACCGTCTCGGGCGACTCGCCGCAGTTCTCGGCCCTGACCGCGCGCAACGCCCCGCCGCAGGCGGTGGGCAGCGTGCTCACGCTGACCAACAGCATCGGCTTTGGCATCAGCATCGCCAGCATCCTGCTGTTCGTCGAGCTCACGCGCGCGGTCGCGCTGGGCTGGCTGCTCACCGGGCTGGCGCTCGGCCCTGCGCTGGGGCTGTGGGCGTTGTGGCGGCTGGTGCGCGAGCGGGCCTGAGCCTGCGCGTCACAGCTGCACCGTGCACTCGCGCTCGACCGAGGCCTCGGGCCAGCGGCCGTCGAGCATGCCCCTGATCGACGGGCCGAGCAGGTCCAGCGGCGAGTGCAGCTCCGGCGGCAGCGCGCCCCGGACCGCGAACACGGCGGCGTTGGCGCTGGCCTGTTCCAGGATGGCCTTGTCCTGCCGCAGGATGACGCCAAACAGCCGACGCAGCGCGGCGCGCTTGACGGCGGCGGGCAGCCAGCCGCGCCGCGTCGCCACGCGCGCATGGACCCGCAGCATCCCGTCGTCTTCCGGCGTGAGCCATGCGGTGATCAGCAGGTTCAGCCCGCGCGCGCCCCGGTATTCGATCTCGGCCACCCCCGGCCAGCGAAACCGCCCCATGCTCTCGCTGCGGCTGCCTTCGAGCCAGCGCGAGATCACGCCGGACTGCAGTCCTTCGTTGCCGTACCGCGCCTCGATGCCATCCGGCAGCCGGCGCACCGTCGCCTGCACGGTCTGCCGACGCGCGTCGCGGCGGATCCAGCCGGCGTGGACAAAGTGCGTGTGGAAGCCGTCCAGGAAGTTCTCCGCCGCCTCGGCCACGCCGCAGCGCACCCGCTCGGTCATGAAAAAGCTGTCCACGCCCTCGGTCACCGACGGCGCCACCGGCCCGTGACCGGCCACCGGTGTGCCCCGGCAGACCCAGACCAGTCCATGCACCTCCTGCGTCGCCGGCGCCGCCAGCAGCGGCGTCTGACCCGGGCGGTGCGACGCCAACCCCGGCACCGCAGTGCAGCGCCCTGCGGCGTCAAAGCGCCAGCCGTGGTAGGGGCACTGCAGCTCGCCCGCGCAGACCCGCCCCGCCGACAGCGGCGCGTGGCGGTGCGGACAGCGGTCGTGCAGGGCAGCGGCACGCCCCGCCGCATCGCGGAACAGCACCAGCGGCAGGCCGTGCAGGCGCCGCGCGAGCGGACGCCCGGGCACCAGCTCCCGGCTCAGCGCCAGCGGCCACCAGGCCGACTGCGGGTCCGGCGCACCCGGGTTTGTTTCGTTGTTCACAGCTTCCATCGTTGCATCAGAGGCACCGCCACCCGCTCCAGCGTCGCACGCAGCACGCGCCAGACGCGTTGTCGCGCGGGGGGCAGGTGATCCACCTTCACCATCGTGTATTCGATATCGGGCACGCCGCCGCGCAGGCGCTTGAAGTGGGCGGCGCCCGAACTGAAGTTCAGGCGGCAGCGGCGCTGCGCCGTTTCCTGCAGGCACAGCCGCGTGATCAGCCGGTACAGCCCGAGCGAGGCCGGCAGCGCGGTGTCGTAGCCCACCACCGGCGCGGTCAGCCAGTCGCCATTGCCGAACCAGCCCACCACCCCGTCGATCCTGCCCTCCGGGGCTTGCAGCGCCCGCAGGTCGAGCCAGCCATCGCGAACCCCCGACGCCATCCAGCGCACGCCGTACTGCGGGTTCAGCCGCGAGTACTTGTCCAGGTACAGCCGGCCGTACAGATCGACCACGCGCTGCAGCCCGTCCGCGTCCAGGGCGCGGCCGTCGACGACGCGGTACGGCGTGTGGCGCCACAGCGCGGCGTCCAGCCGCGTGTTGTGGTGGCGCAGGAACGCAGCGTCCTGACCGTCGCGCCCGTCGAAGAGATACACCTGCCGGCTCGGCACCGCGAGATAGCCCAGGGACGCCAGCCGCTCCATCAGCGCGCCGTTGGCCTGCCGGTTCAGCGATCGCCAGGCCAGCGCGTGGTCAGGGTATTCGGCCAGCAGAAAGCGCGTGATCGCCGGCAGGTCGCTGCCATCCCAGCCGGCCGGGTAGACATTGGTCGAGAGCAGCCAGTTGTTGACCGTGACCAGCCGGTCCAGCGCCGCCCGGTCCAGCCACAGTCCGAGTCCGCGGGCGAGCGCGCGCAACGGCCACGTCAGCGCCGGACGCCCCAGGCGAACGATCTCTGCATCGGCATACCGCGCGTAGGCGGTGCACGGCGAGACCACGTAGCCGTTGCCGGGCGGATCGTCGCCATCGTTGACGCTCACCGGCCAGCGCCGGGTCCCGGTATCGAGCACGCGCATGCGGGTGCGCACATTCGCGATGTCGGGCGCCGCATCGCGGACATAGGCCGTGACCCCATCGCCGACCGGATCGGCCTCGGCCCACCTCACGCCATCGACTCCATCGGATGGCCGTCCCACTCGATGTCCGCGGTCGCCGCCGGCAGCAGTCCGACCCGGCGCGTCAGCGCCCGCCCGGCGACCTCGACCAGGCCCAGCCACTGCGCCGGCAGCGGCGCCCGGTCGCCGGGTCGCGTCACCACATCGGCGGCGACCCCGTAGTCGCGCCAGAAGCGGCGCGTGAAACCGTGGCGCGGCGCCGCAAACAACAGCATGGCCAGCGCCACCGAACGGGGCGCGCCATCGCTGGCCAGGACCCCGTCTCCCTCACCCAGCAGCGCCGCCACCAGCGCGTCCGGCCGCGCGCCCAGCAGGTGCACGCCGCTGGTCGCGCGCGGGTTGCACTCCAGCACATGGCAGCGTCCGTCATCGTCCTCGATCACATCGAACGCGACCTGCCCGGTGTACCCGGTGTCACGCCCCAGGCGCTCGACCAGCGCACGCACCGGCGCCGGGTCGGTCGGCTCGAACCAGATGCCGGAGCCTCCCCCGACCCGGTAGCGCGGGTGATAGCAGGCGTGCGCGGTCACGCGCCCGTCGACCAGCAGGCTGTAGCTGCAGTGCTCCCGCCCCGCCACGAAGCGCTGGGCGACCCAGGGCTGGTCGGGGGTCGGCCGCACCTCGGCCAGGCGATGCGGTTCGGGCCGGATCAGGGTCTGCGTCGCGAACCGCGAGTAGGCCGGCTTGAACACCCAGTCACGGGCGCTGTCGTGCAGCGGCGTCAGCGCATCCGGCGATTGCAGCAGCCGCGTCGGCGGCGCCTGCACCGGCCAGTCGCGGGTCATGTCGGCGAACCATCCCTTGTGGTGCAGCCGGTGCATCAGATCGAAGTCGCTGGTCGCCACACGGCAGGGAATGCGGTCCTTGCCGTAGGAGAGATAGAACGCCTCCTCGCAGGTGGGCAGCACCAGGTCGATGTGTTCGCGACGCACCGCCGCAGCGATCGCGTCGATCCAGCGCGCGGGCGAACGCCGCGGCTCCGGCAGTCGCAGGAAGGCGTGCGCCGCGCGGCTGGCACGCGCCAGCGGCCAGGCCAGCGAGTCGGCCACCGTGACGCGCCAGCCGGCCGCATCGAACACCCTCGCCCACTCCAGACAGGCCGGTGCGCGCGCACCCAGAATCAGAACGTGCATGACAACCCCTGCGGCAGTTGCGCCAGCCTCACCCGTCGGCGCTTGAGGTGCAGGTCCTGCGCCTGCCAGTCGCCGAACACCAGCTCGGGCGGACGAACGCCCAGCCGTGCCCACAGCTCGGCCATGGCCCTGACGACCAGGACCTGCGCACCCGGACTCGCGGCCAGCCTCACGTGCCAGCGCATGCCTTGCTGCACCACCTCGAACTCCCGGACCGCCGGCCCGGCCAGGGCCATGCAGCGCCGCACCGCGTCCGGAAACACCGGCACCGCCCGGGCGCTGTCGCGCGCGGGCAGCCAGAGCACCTCGTCACAGCGCCCCTCGATCGCGGCCAGCGTGCGCTCCGGACTGCCGCACGCACAGGGTGCATCGGCCAGGCGCAGCACATCGTTGAGCCGGTAGCGCACGATCAGTTGCGTCTCGCGGGTGAAGTCCGTGACGACCGGCTGGAAGCGCGTGCGCGCTTCATCCAGCCACTGCGGCTCGATGTGCACGAAACGCTCGTTCAGGTGCAGCCCTCCGTGGGCGCAGGTGTAGCCCAGGAAACCCTCGGTCGCCTGGTACAACTGGTGCGGGCGCACCCCGAAGGCCTGTTCCACTGCCGCGGCATCCTGCGCCTCCAGCACCTCGGCGACCGACAGAATGTGCGAAGGCCGGATGTCCAGCCGACCGGCCCGCTGCTCGGCCGCCAGTGCCCGCAGCAGTTGGGGCGTTCCGACGAGCACGTCCGGTCGCAGGGCACGCAACGCGGGCAGCGCCGCCTCCACACCCGCCAGCAGATCGAAGAAGGCAAAGCGGATGCGCCGGCTGCCCAGGGTTTCGTACAGATTGCTGTTGGCGCGCAGGAAGAAGGCGACGCGGATTGGAGGCGCCCAGGGCGTGAGCAGGCGCGGCGTCAGGGCGGGCGGCAGGGCCCGCGCCAGCAGGATGCCGGCCCAGCGCCGCCGCTCGGCCGCACTGACCAGGAACACCCCGCGGTTGCCCGAGGTGCCGCTGGAGAGTCCGACGGTGACGTCGCTGATCGTGGGCGTGAAGTCGCGCGACGCCTCGGCCCGCAGCGCCAGCGCCATCGCGTCCTCCAGCCGGATGCCGCGCGTGTTGCGCGCATCGAACTCGCCCATCAGCGCCGACTTGTCCATCACGGGCAGGTCGGTCAGGTCACGGACCCGGCGATCACGGTACATCGGCGCGCGCGGCAACACCTCGCGCAGGAAGCGCCGCAACGCGCGTCTCTGGTGGGCCTCCAGGGCGTCCCGGCTGCCTGGCGCGGAACCCCAGCGGGTGCGCGCAAAGTGCGCCGCGATCGCCAAGGCTTCAGCGCCCATCGCGGTACGCCTCCCAGGCCGGGGTGCAGTGCGAGGGCAGCAGGCTCAGCGCCGGCTCACGGTTCACCAGCCGCCGCAGGCCCTCGAAGGTCTCCCGGTAACGGCGCCGGTCGTGCGTGACCGCCAGCGTGGGCCAGGCCGGCAATCGGCCTTCACGCAGCGCCGGCAGCGACCAGCAGGCATCGCCCGCCAGCAGCACCGGCCGCCCGTCCACATCCGGCAGGAACAGGCCCAGTTGTCCCGCGCTGTGGCCGGGCAGCGGCACCCCCAGCACACTGCCATCGCCGAACAGGTCGAAGCCCTCCGCCAGCGGCGCCATCCAGCCCGGCAACGCACGCCGCGACAGCGTGTCCACCCGGGTCAGGCGCTGGCCGAAGTCGGCCGGCAACAGCCCCGGCAGCATGCCGGCGGCGGCGGCCCGCCAGCGATGCCCCGCCATGCCCTGAATCTGCTCGACGTCGGCGCCGAGGGCGTACAGCGCCGCCGCCGGAAAATCCTTCAGCCCGGCGACATGGTCGCCATGGAAATGCGAGAGCACGAGATGCGACACATCGGACGCCGACAGCCCGAGCGCGGCGAGCTGCGTCGCCAGCACCTCGGACGGCGGCAGGTGCACCGGCAGCACGGTGCGGTACAGCCGCTCCGGCCACGACGCCGTCGCGTCCATGAAATGCGACGCGTAGCCCGTGTCGTAGAGCAGCCATCCCCGCGACGGATGGTGGATCAGCCCGCACAGCGCCGGAAAGTCGATCACCGACCAGGCGTCCCCCCGCGCCGCCATGCACGCCAGGTGGCGACAGGCCCCGACCCGCAGCAGATGCAGCCGCACGCCGCTCATCTGCGCTGCTCCCGCCACCAGCGCGCGTGGCGCCGGATGCCCTCCTCCAGACCCACCGTCGGCCGGTAGCCCAGCTCGGTGCGCAGCGCCTCGATGTCCAGCGTCTGGTCGAAGGCCAGCACGCCGGCGCTGTAGCGCGTGATCGGCGGCTCGCGACCGCCGCCCGCGACCGTGTAGGCCGCCTCGATCGCGCGCGCGCCCAGCGACACCAGCGGCCAGGACACCGCTCGCGTGCGCAACGGGATGCGGAACTCCCTGGCCATCAGCGCGAGCAGCTCCTCCAGCGGCCGCGGCTCGCCGTTGGTCACGTTGTAGACCGAGAACGGTCGCTCCAGCGGCTGCGTCAGCGCCAGCCAGACCGCCTGCACGGCGTTGTCGATGTAGGTCAGGTCGGCCAGCGCCTGCCCGCCCCGCATGAGCGGCACCGGACCGCTCTTCATCACGCGCAGCAGGCGCGGCACCAGCGTCTGGTCCCAGGGACCGAACAGGGCCCGCGGACGCAGCACCACCACCTCCGGCGGCGGGTTCTCGCGGATCAGCTCCTCGGCCGCGCGCTTGGTCCGCACATAGTGGTTGGCCGGCGTCGGCAGCGGCGCGTCCTCTCGCAGGTCGCGCCGGTCGGCGAACCCGAAGTAGAGGCTGGGCGTGGACACATGGACCAGCCGTCGCACGCGCTGCTGCTGGCAGGCCACCAGCACCTCCGCCGTGCTGTCGAGGTTGGCGCGCTCGAAATCGCGCCGCCGCCCCCACGGCGAGGACAGGGCCGCGCAATGCACCACCGCATCGGCGCCGCAGGCGATCTCGGCCAGCGTATCGGCCGACGTCGGCGTGCCGTGTTCCAGCGGCACCCAGGACACGTTCGCCGCCGCGCCGTCCCAGACCTGCTGGGCCGCCTGCGGATTGCGCCCGGTGAACACCACGTTCACCCCCTCGGCCGCCAGCCGCCACACCACATGGCGCCCCAGAAAACCGGTGCCGCCGGTCACCACCACCTTCATTCGCATCAGAACTCCATCACCACGCCACCGAGCGATAGCCCCGCGCCGGTGCCCAGCAACAACAAGCGGTGCCCGCGGCGGATGCGGCCGTCGCGCACCGCCGTGTCCAGCGCCGTGGGCAGCGACGCCGCGATCTGGTTGCCGTGGTCCGAAAAGATGTCGACCACACGCTCACCGCCCATCCCCAGACGCCGGCTGAGGTGCGTCATGGCCAGCCGGCTGGCCTGGTGCGGCACCACCCAGTCGATGTCCCGCAGCGTCACGCCGGCCGAGCCCAGCAACCGGTCCAGGAAGTCGGGCAGGTAGCGCGTGGCCAGCTTGAACACCCGCGGGCCGTCCATGTGGAACAGCGCCAGCGGCTCGAACGCGCCGTCGATGCGCGTGGGGTGATGGCGCGATCCGCCGGCAGGGATCTGGCACAGGTGCGCCCCTTCGGAGATCGTGAGCAGATCGGCCGCGAGAATGCGCCCGCCCACGCCGTCGCCCGAAGGCGCGAGCACCGCCGCCGCCGCGCCGTCGCCAAAGATTGCGCTGGCCTCCAGGTGGTTCCAGTCCAGCCCGCAGGAGGCGATGTCGGCGGCCACCACCAGCACCCGCCGGTACCGCCCGGCCTGCACCGCCCACGACAGCGTGTCCAGCGCGGCGATGAACCCCAGGCAGCTCGCGTTGACATCGAACCCCGGCACGCCCCGCAAGCCCAGCTCACGGTGGATCAGCGCGGCATTGCTGGGCATGCCCTGGTCCATGGTGCCGCTGGCCGCGACCAGGCAGTCGATGTCACCCAGGCCCAGACCGGCGGCCTCCAGCGCACACCGCGCCGCCTGGGCACCCAGCCGCGCCGCGGTGTCGGTGCGGGACGCCACCGGTCGCTGACGCACACCGGACAGCCGCTCGATGGCGCCCGGCGCCAGGCCCAGCCGGTGATCCACCGCCTCGCTCTTGAGCACCCCGGACGGCACGGCATGACCGGTTCCCAGCAGGCAGACCGCGCGCGCGGCCGGCGCGGCACGCGGTGTGGCCCCTCTCGCCACAGGTTCGGACCACATCAGACCGCCCCCTGCGCGTCGGGAGCCGGGGCGGTGACCGCCCCGGGCGCCGGGTTCGCGACCGACGGGCCGCTGGCGGTCGCGCCGCAGGAAAAACAGTACCGCGCAAACGCGCTCTTGCGGGTGCTGCAGTGACCGCAGCGATCGAACAGACACAGGCCACAGTGCGGGCAGAAATCGGTCTTGCCGTCCTTGAGATCGACCGTGCGTTCGCAGCCCGGGCACACGTTCTTGCCCAGCCGCGTCTGCGCCAGGTCGTAATCCATCTCCTTGCGCCGCTGCGTGTCCGGCAAGGCCTCGACCGCCTTCTGCTTCTCCAGATAGCGCTGCAGCGCACCGATCGCATAGCGTCCGCCGATCACCGTCAGCACGATGCCCACGATGTAGCGCACATAGCCGCCGTAACTGGGCAGATAGGGCACCAGCTCGACAAAGAACGCGAACAGCGCGAAGAAGATGAAGCCCCAGACGAACGGCCAGGACGCGCCCTGGCGGTGCTTCCTGAACAGGTACCCGGCCACCACCAGCAGCGGCAAGGTCAGCGCCAGCCGGTACCCGAACACCCGGAGCTCCTGGGCCCGGCGGGCTTTCTCGAACGCGTCGCTGGCGGCCTCGCGCAGCGCACCCAGCTCAGCCTGCGCGCGCTGCTGCGACTGACGGGCGTCCAGCGCCACCTGCTGCTGCTTCTCGACCGCCGCGAACGCTTCGCGCTCGGCCTTGCGCAGTCCGTCGAGTTCACGCGTGCGCTTGAGCACCTCCTCGTCCTGTTCGGAACGCTCGGTCGCGCGGCGCGTCGCCAGCCAGTTGTCGAAGGTTTCGCGGGCGGCCCGGTTGTCGGCGCGCGCTGTCTGCAACTTGAGCTGCGCCTGCTCCAGTGCCGCCTGGGCCTCCTCGGAAACCTGCTCGGCGGTCTTGATCGCCGCCTTGAGCGCCGGCGTTCGCTGCGGATCCATGAAATCGTCCAGCGAGCGGGTCTGTTCGACCTTGGGCAGGTCGCCGACGATGGTGCTGCCCAGGCCGGTCAGGAACCAGGCGAACAGGAAAGCCACCAGCCACAGGCCGCGGTGGAACCATTTTTCGGAGAGGCGCAGGGATTTGCTCATTTCATTTCCCTCTGACTTTCATGCAACGGGAGGATTGTGACCGGGCTCAAAGGGCCAGCGACTGCGGCGCCGACCCCAGGCCGGTGCGTGTGAGCCAGTCGAGCACGGAGTCGACCGTGACCGTTTCGATCCGGTCGGAGAAGCGTTTCTCGTTCGGGTGGTCGTCGAAACGGATATGGGCCGAGGTGGTGCTCGCACCCAGCCGGGTCAGCGGCCCCAGGCGCAGCGTGCTTGGCTGGTAGCCCTTGAAGCCCAGCCATGCCTGCGCCTGGGACCGGGTCGTGACGCCGGGCTCGGCCGCCATGGCCATGGTTTCGATGGCCCACTGGTTGGACTGCTGGTAGCGCGTGCCCCACGCATAGGCCACCATGTTGTAGTCGCGCTCGTGCAGGCGCAGGCTGCGGCCCCGGTCGTTCAGAAGCGCATACAGCGGTGCCTGCAACTGCGGCGCCGGCACCGACCACACCGCCTCATGGCGCCAGAGGTCGTCGAGGAAGAAATCGCCCAGGCCCTGGCGGTAGATCGAGCCGGTCGCCGTGCCGCACTGGTTGAGCTTGTGCAGCACGCGCCACGGACCTTCGGCCGTCTTGTAGGCCCAGCCCAGGTGCGAGTAGCGCAGCCGGTACTTCGACAGGTCCTGCCCCGCCCGACCCAGCACCACCACCCGCGCGCCGCTGCGCGCGAACTCGGCGTCCAGCGCCTGCGCCGTGCGCTGCGCCAGCGCCAGGCCCTGGGTCAGCGTCTGCGGCGTCAGCGGGCGCTGCTCACAGGAGCGGCCGGCGTGAGCCGCGGTGGCACCGAGCAGCAGCACAGCGATGGCCAGCGCATGAGGAACGCCATTCAGCATCTTGTTCATGATCGGCCCTCAGTCGGTCAGGCGTTCGTTGTGCAACAGCGCGCGCCCCAGTTCGTTCGGGATGAAGCACAGCACCTCGCCGGCCGCGGACAACACCACGCCCGCGCCGATCACGCTCACGGCCACCGCCGTGCCGACACCGGTCACCAGGCCGGAGGCTGCGCGCCCGGTCAGCTCCACACTGGCCCGCGCGCCGTCGGACGCCCGCTCCAGCACGATCACCGTGCCGCGCGCCGACACCTCGACCGTCTTCACCACCAGCACCGCGCCACTGACCGCCAGCGCCGCCGGCACCGCGCTCACCGCCGCCGCGCCGGTCGCCGCGCTGCCCGCCACCGCCGAGCCCGCGCCCACCACCGACGCCACCGGCAAGGCCGACAACACCAGCGAAGCCTCGCTCTGCGCCCGCGCCGGGCTGGAAACAAGGGCCACGCTCAGGCTCGCGGCCAACAGCATCTGTTTGAAGAATGTGTGCTTCATGTCATTGCTCCTGCACTTGGGCTTGACGGCGGTGGTGGTCGATCAGGTCGGCCTCGTGACGGTCGCGAAGCGTCTTGGCCAGCGTGAACGCCGAGGTCACGAGGTAGAGCCAGCTCACGCCCAGATAGGCTTTGTAGGTCTCGTTGATCTCCATGCGCAGCAGGCCCCAGGCCGTCAGCCCCATCGCCACGGCGAAGCCGCCCCAGACCACGAAACGCCACATCGGCGTCTCGGCCTCACCCGAGAGCTGCGCCTTCTGCTGGTCACGCACGGCCTTGGCCAGCACGAACACCGTCGACAGACAGAACACATAGCCCATGACCATGAACGCACGGTCCAGGTCCTGACCGGGCAGCCAGGCCAGCCCGGTGGCGCAGAGAAAGACGGCGATGCCGAACGAGACCCAGACCTGGAGCTGCCAGGCGCGGGTGTCGCGCATCACGATGAGGGGGGAACGGGAACCGCTTGCCATGTGAAACCTCGGTGGGTTGTTGAACATGGGGCGGATGGTGGGGGCCTGGTAGCACGAAAACCGGCTGCAATCTGAGACGACGTCGTTGAACTACCCTATAAGTCTCGAATTTCGATACTTAGCTGACACGTAGAACAGTCAGTCCAAAGGCTCCCACCGCTCACGTACACGGCCAACGTTCTCTCTGAGAAAGCAAGGAGCACTGTCATCAGCCATGAACACGATGCTCGTTTGGGAGTTAATCAACGCAGATACAGACCGCCATCCATAAGGCGCAAAAAGCGCTGAGTCGGGTACAGCCCCGTTGTCAAACCAGTGCTTGAGCTTGTTGACGTAGAAAAGCAGATCCAAGTTCTTTCGCAGATCTGGCGTGTAGCGCCGTTTTTTCTGGAGTCGTTGCAGATCGGTCAAAACAAGTGACCCCACGTCTTCTGGAAACAGATCCTTTGGCGTGTAGCTGACTAAGTTCAGCTTCCCTGGGCTTTGCATAGACCGCGCGCGATCCGCTTTGACTTCGTCGTGTCGCCGTCGTCCTTCATCCAGTATTTCCTTGACTTCAAATCTCGCATCAGCGAATACAACATCCGGCGGATCAGAGTCAACACAAAACACGTTTGCGTCATCAACGCCAAAATGCAAATTCGTCAAGAACTGAACCCCGACGTTCCACTCTCGCCATGCCTTGAATGCTCTCGAGAACCTGTCGTCATCCTCTGATGGAGGGTCAGGAACGTAGCCTGGTTTGACTGTCACGGCTCACAGCTTCCCAGCCGCGTACAGCTCTTCAAACTTTCGCTTTGCCCGTATGTGGTGATTGCCACATTCCACGAACGCTTCGCCCACTGCGTCGCCGCAATGCACCGGACGCTTGTAATAGCGCTTCCAAGCTTCTTCCTTGGCCGCTTCTAACGCATATTGGACCATCTGCTGTTGCGCCTTCAACCGCTGCTCCATGGCAATGCGCAACCGCTCTTCCTGCCGGACCTTGGCCACTGCCTCCTGTCGGTCAGCCTCTCTCTGCTGAATGACCTGCATTTGCCGCTGGGAGCTTTCTAGGATCTGTTGCGCGGCCTGATTTGCTGACTCTGTGATTTCTTTCACCGCTTGGGCGACAAGCCAGAGCCGTAAGGCCCAACCAATGGCACCAGCCAGCAACACGCCGCCCGCGACGCCCACTACCACCTTCCAGAGTGGCGTTTCTTCTTTCATGCAAACCTCCCTCCAAGCCAGGCCGATTTAGCTACACCAGGTCCTCTTACCGTAGTCAGTGAGTCGATTGCCCTTCGCCGCTGCAATTAACGGCATTGCCTCTTCCAATGCCGAGCTGCACCCAGACTCGCCTCCAGACGGGCGACAACCACCAAAGCAGGAGCTCCGGTGCCGGTGCGCTGTGTTTCGCGGATCGAGTCGATTGCACGACGCAAGAATTCGGACGGCTTGTGGATCGACGAATGTAGAACTGTAGGCTTCATAGACGAATTGCATTGAAGTATGCGTCAACCCATCAACCCCGCCACCCGCTCCCGCAAGCCCTCCGGCGTCACCGCATCCGCAGCGACCGGCTCCCCCACAGTCAGCCCCACCCGGTTGAACAACCCGCGCCGGAACGGCTTGACCATCGCGGTTGGCTGGCCGTCGCTGAGCTCGATGCGGCTGAAGTACGAGCCCCAGAGATTGGTCAGCGCCATGGGGATCACGCTGACGTCCTGCACGCCGTCGGCCTTGGCCTGTTCGAGGATCTTCATGATCCCGCCCTTGAACGGCTGGAGCTGGCCGTCCCGCGTGATGCCGCCCTCGGGGAAGATGCCCAGCAGGTCGCCTTCGCGCAGCACCTTCGCGGCCTCGCGGAACGCGGCTTCGTAGGTGGCGGGGTCTTCCTTCTGTGGCGCGATCGGGATCGCCTTGGCGAGCTTGAACAGCCAGCCCAGCACCGGCACTTTGAAGATGCGGTGGTCCATCACGAAGCGGATCGGGCGCGGGCTGGCCGCCATCAGCAGCACCGCGTCGACGAAGCTGACGTGGTTGCAGGCCAGCACGGCCGCGCCCTCGGTCGGGATGTTCAGGTCGCCCTTCACGTCGAAGCGGTAGACGAAGCGCGAGGCGATCCAGGCCACGAAGCGCAGCAGGTACTCGGGCACCAGCAGGAAGATGTAGGCCGCGACCACGGCGTTGGCCAGACCGATGATCAGGAACAGTTCGCTGATGGTGAAGCCCGCACTGAGCAGGGCGCCGGCCAGCAGCGAGCTGGCGATCATGAACAGCGCGTTGAGGATGTTGTTGGCCGCGATGATGCGGGCGCGGTGCGTGGGCTGGCTGCGCATCTGGATCAGCGCGTACATCGGCACGCTGTAGATGCCGGCGAACAGCGACAGCAGCGCGAGGTCGGCGAGTACGCGCCAGTGCGCCGGCTCGGACATGAACTGGCCAAGGGTGAGCGCGATGGTGTGTGCGGGCAGCGCGTGCGAGGCGAAGTAGAGGTCGACCGAGAACACCGTCATGCCGATCGCGCCCATCGGCACCAGACCGATCTCGACGTGGCGGCGGCTGAGGATCTCGCACAGCAGCGCGCCCGCGCCGATGCCGACCGAGAACACCACCAGCAGCAGCGAGGCGACCTGTTCGTTGCCGTGCAGCGTGTCGTGCGCGAATGCGGGGAAGTTGGCGAGGAACACGGCGCCGAAGAACCACATCCAGCTGATGCCCAGCAGCGAACGGAACACGACGATGTTGGCGTGCGCGAGCTTGAGGTTGCGCCAGGTTTCGGTGAACGGGTTCCAGTTGATCTTCAGTGCCGGATCGGTCGCCGGCGAGACCGGCACGGCCTGCGCCAGGGCCCGGCCCAGCATGGCCAGCAGCACGCAGGCGGCGGCCACGTAGCTCGGCCCGACCAGGGGCAGCGCGATCAGCAGACCCCCCGCGACGTTGCCCAGCAGGATCGCGACGAAGGTGCCCATCTCGACCATGCCGTTGCCGCCGGTGAGCTCACGCTCGGACAGGTGCTGCGGCAGGTAGGCGAACTTGACCGGGCCGAACAGCGTCGAGTGCAGACCCATGAGAAACACGCAGCCCAGCAGCACCGGCACGTTCTGCTGCATGAAGCCCCA
Source organism: Hydrogenophaga sp. (assembly GCA_016790705.1). GTDB lineage: Bacteria > Pseudomonadota > Gammaproteobacteria > Burkholderiales > Burkholderiaceae_C > Hydrogenophaga. The sequence goes on along the minus strand of JAEUOT010000048.1, from coordinate 21,910 downwards.
GCCGGCGAGCAGCATGACCACGATCTCCAGGTCCTTGACGAAGCGGATCATGCGCTCCTTGGGGAACTTGTCGCTGAGCTGCCCGCTGGTGGCCGAGAACAGCAGGAAGGGCAGGATGAACAGCGCGCCGATCACCAGTCCGGCCATCGACGCCGGCAGCCACTGCACCTGCAGCTGGTAGGTCACCAGCACGGTGAACGCGAACTTGAAGACGTTGTCGTTGCCGGCACCCAGGAACTGCACCCAGAAGAAGGGGCCGAAGCGGCGCTGGGTGAGCAGGGCGAACTGGTTGCTGTGGGCGGCGTGCGCGTCAGCGGTCATCGCGGCTTGTGTGCTGGACATTCGGGTCTCCTCCTGTGGGGTCCTGCGGGTGGGGTTCACGCGACGCGGGCCGCAGCATTCTGCCGCAGGCCGCGGTTCGTCACGGCGACGATCACCGGCCAGGCCGCCAGTGCCGCCGCCAGGTGTTTGAGGCTGTGCCCCGAGAGCTGGCCCGCCGTGGCCTGGAACATGGCCTCATCGCCCAGCTCCAGCGCTTTGGCCAATGCGTACAGTCCGATCACCCCGCCCAGGCGCACGCCGACCGCGCCCTCGGCAGCGGGCAGCAGGGCCAGCCGCACGATCAGGGTCAACCCGCCAAACTGCACCACCGCCCAAGGCAATGTGTTGTCGTTTGCGGCGGGCAGCACGGCAGACAGCAGCGCGGCGGCCAGCACCCAGCCCAGCGCGGCGCGCGCGGCGACCTGCCCGGCGCGCTCGGCCAATGCCAGCGACAGCGCGCCGGCGAAGCTCACCGCCATGCCCAGCCGGTCCAGCACCAGGGAGGACGCGTCGGGCGCCCAGTGATAGATCGTGGAGCCGATGCCGGTGAGCACCAATCCGATGAAGAAAACACGCGCCGCCCGAGCGGTCGCTGTCGGCAAGTGGCGCCCATCCGCGAGCAGGCGCCAGCCCCAGAACCCGGCCAAAGCCATCGGCAGGTTGCTGAGCACATCCATCGCATTGGGAATGCCCCACAGGGTTCGGGCGTCGACGAACGGGTGGCCATGGGCATAGAGGTGGGTGTGGCCGTGCGGGTTCAGGTTCAACCCCAGGAACCCGATGAGCGCGGGGCCGAAGACAAGGGACAGCAGCCACAGCGCAGAGAGCGCGGGCAGCCAGCGTTGCGTGGTGGTGATGTGAGTGGTTTTCATCGGGAGCATCCGGTGGTGAACGACGGGCGCAGTGTCCCGAAGCGCCACCTCGACAAGGATTGCCATGCGATACAGTGGATCAATCTTTCACCACCGGTATCGCAATCTGGTACCCGGACACCATGAGCACCACCCTCGATCTCGTCGCCACCATCAAGAAGGAACTCAAGGCCGCGCAGATGACCTACGCCGACCTGGCGCAGGCACTGGGCATGGCGGAGTCCAGCGTCAAACGCATGCTGGCCAAGGGCGACATGTCCTTGACCCGGGTGGACGAGATCTGCCGCGCGCTCAAGATCGACTTCGCGGAACTGGCGCGCCGCGTCGCCGACGCACAGCCCTTGCTCAAGGAGATGACGGCCGAGCAGGAGCGCGCGGTGGTGGCCGACAAGAAGCTGCTGCTGGTGGCGATCTGCGTGCTCAGCCAGTGGACGCTGGAGCAAATGACCGCGGCCTACCGGCTGACCGAAGCCGAGTGCGTGAAGTACCTCGCGCAGCTCGACCGGATCGGCATCATCGAGCTGCGTCCGCTCAACCGCTACCGCCTCAAGCTGGCCAAGACCTTCCGCTGGCGGCCGCATGGGCCGGTGATGAACTACTTCCGCGAGCACGCCCTGCTGGACTACTTCGCGGGCGGTTTCGACGGCAGCGGCGAAGGCCTGATGCTGGTCCACGGCTCGGTCAGCCGCGCGCTGGCGCCGGTGTTCCTGGAGCGGCTGCAGCGCGTCGCGCAGGACTTCGCGCAGCAGCACCAGACCGACCAGAAGCTGGCCGAGAAAGATCGCGAGGGCTACACGCTGGTGCTGGCGATGCGGAGCTGGGAGTTCGAGGCGTTTTCTATGCTGCGGCGGTGAACACCGTCAGCACGCCGGTGTAGCCGTAGAGCTGCTGGTGCGCGATCTCGCCGCCGGCGAAGAAGCCCACCAGCGGCACGTCGCCCAGCGCCCTGCGCACGATCTGCAGTTCGGCGCTCGGGGCACCGAAGTGCAGCCCGCCGCGCCCCGAGCAGCTCACGTACACCGCGCCGGTGATGCGCCGTGCGGGCGCGGGTTCCGCCTCGGCCGCGACCATGCTGCTGCCCATGCCGACGGCTTCGGGCGCCAGCTCCTCGCGAATCTCGGTACACACGCGCACAAGGTCCGCCCGCGCGGCCTGGGCATGCCGCTCGCAAAACGCCAGTTGGGCGCCCACCGGCGGCCGCTCGGCAATCGCGACCCCACGGCGCGCCGGGTCCAGGCCGATGATGTGGCGCACCATCACCTCCGGACCGAACTGCCCGCGCGCCGGGGCCAGCAGGGGAATGTCCACCGCGCGGTGCTGCGGCAGCGTGAGGCCGACGAGCGTGCGACGCAGGCGTTCCATGGCCTGCTGCGGCTGCCCGAGGGAGACCCCGAGCTCCCGCAGCAGCACGTCCAGTGCCGGCTCCCGGTCGAGTTCGAGCACGAGGTTGCCGTCGACCGCCGTGATGGTGTGCTCGCCGTGAATCGGCTGCGCGCCCTGGGTGACGCGTGACAACAGTTCGACGTCGGGACCGAATGCGACACCGCTGATACCCCCGGTGAACACCCCGCCGACCGCACCCTGTCCACGCAGGTGGCCGGCGCTGCTCAGCGCGAACTGCGCGCTGGTCGTGCGGCTGCCCACCAGCCCGCCAAAGACGTAGCCGGAGCGGGTGCGATCGGCAAGCTCGGCGATCAGCTCCCCCAGATCGTGGGCGCCGGGATCGGCGTGCAGCAACGCGGTATGCGCCACGAAGCCGCTCACATCGCTGCCACCGGGTGGCAACGGTGCGACACCGCTGAAGACGCGGTACTGGTCGGGGCTGAGGTCGCACAGCATGACCGCCAGCGCCGGCTCGTCGAAGTACTCCACGTTATTGGCCGCGATGCCGACACCCACGGTGCCGGACCAGTCGGTGACCTCGGGCAGCTCGGCGCTGATGTGATCGAGGATGGCCTGTGCATGCGGCGCGTAGTGGTCGGTGATGTAGAGCAGTCCCAGCGACGGCGCCGCGGCGTAGCCTGGCAAGGCCATGTGGGCGCGCAACTGCGCCAGCACCAGGGCCGCCGCCATCCGCCACTGGGGATGGGTGGCGTGCGCGTAGGGGAACAGCTTCATCGCATCAACGGCGACCGGTTTTGCGGACCGGCGCCGCCTTCCTTGCGACGGGTGCCTTGGCGGCGGCCCGCTTGGCCGGCGCGGCAAAGCCCGGGAAGAACGCGGTCGGCAGCGGCCAGTCACCGGCCCCGAGCGTCTGCGGCGGCGCCACTGCCGCAGACGCCTTGGGCGCGGTCTTGCGGCGGGGTGCGGCCTTGGCTTTCGGGGCGGGCGCCGGCGTGGTCGGCTTGCGGGTGGCGGGCGCGCGCGCCGGAGCGGTCACGGCACGCACCGCCGCAGAGCCCATGCCCGCCGCGCGGCCCACCGTGTCGCCCACCGATCGGCCGGCCTTGGTCGCCATGTCGGTCGCCGTCTTGACGGCCTGCCCTGTCAGCTCGCTGGCCACATGACGCGTCGCGTCCAGCGCGCCCTGCTTGGCCATGTCCTTCATCGCGGTGCTGGCGATCTGCTGGAACTGTTGCGACAACGCGCCCCACCAGGCCATCGGATCGACCACGCCGGCGCCCGCCCCCGAGGCGGACACATCCTTGGCGGGCGTCTTGCGCGGCTTCTTGGGGGCGACCGGCGCCGGCTTGGGCGCCTCGGCTGCGGGCTCGGGCGTGCCATAGGTGCGCGGCGGAATCTCCAGACCGGCGAACTGCGTGGGCACCTTGCCGGCGGTGGCAAAGCCCGACACCGTGTCGGCCGCCTTGGCCTTGATCGCGTTGGCCACGTCGCCCAGACTGAAGTTCATCGCCTTGAGGGTCGCCAGCGACATCTTCTGGACCTCCAGCGCCTGGATGGTCGCTGCCAGCGCCTTGGCGTTCTGGTCGAGCCAGAACTGCACCGCCTTGAGCTCCTCGATGCGCTTTTCGAGGTCCTCGACGTTGAAGGTGGGCGCCACCCAGTGGCCCAGGTTGGGCATGTGCGGCAGGCTCTTGCCCAGGCCTTGCGCGACACCGCCGGCGGCCTGCCCCGCGAGGTTCTGCAGGAACTCGAAACCGGGTACGAACTTGCCGAATCCGCTGGTGTCGCTCATCGCTGTCTCCTGGGTTGTTGCAACAGGCATCAGGTGTCGGCGCCGTAACGCGGTGCGCGGCGCTCACGCAAGGATGCCACACCTTCGCGCACATCAGGGCCCGCAAAGCCCATGAATTCGAGCGCCAGCGAGGTGTCGAAGGCGGGCCCGGCCTGGCGCAGCCAGTTGTTGAGCGAGTACTTGGTCCAGCGGATCGCGGTCGCGCTGCCCGAGGCCAGCCGGTCGGCCACTTCGTACGCCTTGTCCAGCAGCGCGTCGTCCTCGACCGCCAGCGAGACCAGGCCGATGCGCTCGGCCTCCTCGCCGCTGATCGGATCGCACAGCATCAGGTAGTACTTGGCCTTGGCCAGGCCGCACAGCAGCGGCCAGACGATGGCCGCGTGGTCGCCGGCTGCGACGCCCAGGCGCGTGTGGCCGTCGACGATCTTGGCGCTTCGGGCCGCGATCGAGATGTCGGCCAGCAGGCCTGCCACCAGGCCCGCGCCCACCGCCGGTCCGTGCATCGCGCTGACGATGGGCTTGTCGCAGTTGATGACGTTGTAGACCAGGTCGCGCGCCTCTTTCCAGACCCGGGTGCGGACCTCGAAATCGATCGCCATGTCCTGCACCAGCGCCAGGTCGCCGCCGCCCGAGAAGCCCATGCCGCTGCCGCGCAGGACCGCGCAGCGCACACTGTCGTCGCGGCCTACGTCGCGCCAGATCTCGCTCAGTTCCCAGTGGCCTTCGTGGCCGGCGGTGGGCAGCTTGCCGTTACCGCCGGGGCCATCGGCCTTCATGCGGATGTCGAGCACGGAGGGCGTGCCATCGACCGTCGGCCCGCGTCGGGTGATTTCCATCGTCTGGTAGCGGCCGTAGTCGACAGCGGACATCGTTGTTTCTCCTCGCAATTTCGGGTGTTTGAGGCGTCCGATTCTGCGGGGAAACAGGCGGAAATCCGACGGGGATTTGCCCTTAGCTTCCCGCGGGTTGCGGGCGGGGCTTGACGCCGATCAATGCACGTGCGCGGAGGCAGGCGCACCATGAAGTCGTGGTCCCCAGGGACCCGAGAACGTCAGATCCGAATCCAGAGGAGAACCCATGAACACCCCGATGTCCGACACCTTCACCCGGCAGTTGCAGGAGATGCGCGCCGACGTGCTGGCCCAGTTGCGGGCACAGCGCGGCGGCAAGATCGGCCGCGCCGAAGCGGCCGCCAACGCCCGCGAAACCGAGAGCGACGACTGGGCACAGGCCGACGCCGAACGCGATCTGGCCTTTGCGCTGGAAGAGCGCGAATCGGCCGAGCTGGTCGCCATCGACGATGCGCTCAAGCGCGTGGCCGACGGCAGCTACGGGCTGTGCCTCGACTGCGGCGAATCCATCGCCGCTGCCCGCCTGCACGCCAATCCGGTGGCCATGCGCTGCCTGGGCTGCCAGGACAAGGCCGAACACGCCAGCGGCGCCACCAAGCCGGCAGGCTACTGATTTCCTTTTTCCACTTCCTTTCTTTTTTCAGGAGACCTTTGCATGACCACATTCCACGCCGTCGTCTGGATGGACCACAGCCAAGCCCACGTGCTGATGTTCGACAAGGAGCACGTTGAAGCGCAGCGTGTGAAGGCACGCCACCAGCACACGCCCAAGCACGGCCACGTCGGCGCCGACAAGGACTTCTTCAAGTCCATCGCAACCTCGCTCGAAGGCGTGACCGAAGTGCTGCTGACCGGCCCGGCCAACGCCAAGATCGAGTTCCGCGACTTCTGCAAGCACAACGCCCATGCGGTCGACAAGGCCGTCGTCGACGTGGTCAACACCGACCACCCCAGCGACGCCCAACTGGTCGCGATGGCGCGCGAGTACTTCCTCAAGTACGACCAGAAGGGCGCCGACCCGACCCAGCGCTGATATCCTGCGCGGATGACCCAGACCACGCTGCCGTCCAGAAGCCTGTTCCACCTCGCCTTCCATGTCACCGACCTGGACGAGGCACGGCGCTTCTACGGCGGCGTGCTCGGCTGCACCGAAGGTCGCAGCACCGACACCTGGGTCGACTTCGATTTCTTCAGCCACCAGATCTCGCTGCATCTGGGCGAGCCCTTCAGGACCACCCGCACGGGCAAGGTCGGCGACCACATGGTGCCGATGCCGCACTTCGGTCTGGTCCTGCTGCTGCCGGCCTGGCGTGCGCTGGCCGAGCGCCTGACGGCCGCCGGCGTGGACTTCGTGCTGCCGCCGCAGTTGCGCTTCGAAGGCCAGCCCGGCGAGCAATGGACCATGTTTTTCTGCGACCCCTTCGGCAACCCGATCGAGGTCAAGGGCTTCGCCTCCACCGAAGCCATCTTCGCCAGTTGACCCCGTGAACGGCCTGCACCTGACCGCTGACCTGCGGGCTTGCCGCTGTGAGGCGCGCTGGCTCACCGACGCGGATGCGCTGCTGCGGACCTGCGTCGAACGGGTGCGCGCCGCCGGCCTGCAGCCGGTCGCCGAACTGGCGCACCGTTTTCCCGACACCGCACACGGCCCCGGAGGCATCACGGCGACGGTCCTGCTGGCCGAGTCCCACCTGTGCGTGCACACCTGGCCCGAGACGGGCAACGTCACCCTGGATGTCTACGTCTGCAACGTCGGGGGCGACCACTCGGCCAAGGCCGAATGCCTGCTCGCGGGATTGCTGGCGCTGTTTGATCCGCAGACGCTGCAACGGCACGCGCTGGTGCGCGGTGCGGCGCCCTCAGGCGCCTGAGCGCAGCACGGCGGCGGCGTGCCTGCCGGCCAGGTGGCCGCGGGTGAACGCTTCCTCGAACACCGAATAACCTGCCCAGTCGCTGTGGGCGAACGCCAGCCGCCCGTCGTGCCAGGGGCCGTCGTAGGCCGAACCGGGGGCCGGTACCGCCATCGCATGGCCATGCCGCGTCACCGCGACCTGCTGCAGGCGCTCCACAAGATCGGGGTGCGGCGCCATGAGGTCCTGCACCACGCGGTCGCGCCAGAAGGTCCACGGCTGCTGCAGCAGCAGACTGCGCCCCTGGGGTTCGTCGCCAAGCGCCTGGTACCAGGTCAGCACCCGGGGCCCCACCACGGGCGCCAGCGACTGGTGGCTGGCATCGACGTAGCCCAAGGCGGGGCTGCCGTACAGCACGTTGTCCCAGCTCGGGTGGGCACCGCCGCGGTCCTTCAGCGGCCCGTCCAGCAGCAGGTTCACCACCACCCAGGGCGCCTGTCCGAGCCCCGCCGCACGCGCCGACAGAATGGCCGGCACCGGGTCCACCACCCGCCGCGCCACATGCACCGGCAGCGCCACCACCGCCGCCTGCGCACGCCAACGCGTCACCGTCCCGTCGGCCAGGTCCAGCACGTCGGCCACCACGCCCTGGCGCTCGACACGCAGGCGCTGCACGCCCTGTCCGGTGCGCAGCCGATCGCCCAGCGGCTGCGCGAGCCGACGCACCAGCCAGGCATTGCCCTCCGGCCAGGTCAGCAAGGGCTCCTCATCCGCCGCCTCACCCGGCGCCGGGAAGCCGTGGCGGCTGGCGAAGTAGTGGATGCCGGCCCAGGCCGAGACACGCGTGAGCCCCGCGCCATAGTCGTCGCGGCAGGCGTAGTCCAGGTACCAGCGCAGGTAGGCATCGTCCAGCCCGTGGCCGTCCAGCCACTGCGCGAACGGGATGGCCCACAGCGCACGCGTGCCCGGCGTCAACGGCACGCGCACACCCGGCATGACAAAGCGCTCCTCGCGTCGGGCCTGCGCGATCAGCCGGCTCAGCCGTCGGTACTGCTCCAGGGTCGCGGCGCCCACCCCCTCCAGCGGCAACAGGCCGTCCTGCCAGTGGCCATGAAGGAAGAGCCGGTCCTGCGGGCTGTGGCAGAGGTGGCGTTCGTCGTAACGCCAGCGGCCGGCCTCGCGCTGGCGCAGACCCGTCTCCTCCAGCCAGTCCTGCAGCTCGGGGGCGTCGTCGGACGGCAGGGGCAGGTAGTGCGCACCCTGCGGGCAGGCAAGACCGCCCAGGCTGCCGGCGCGCGCATTGCCCCCCGCCGAGTCCTCCAGCTCCAGCAACGCAAACTCCTCGACGCCGTCCAGACGCAGCGCCCGCGCCGCCGCCAGCCCCGCGACCCCGCCGCCCAGCACCAGCACGCCGGTCCGGCGCTCGCGCGTCGCAGCGACCGGCGAGGCATCGCGCCAGCGGTGGCCCCGCGCTGGATCGGGCGCGGTAAAGCCACCTGTGACCTCGTGCCCGTCGAAGCGGCAGGCATTCAGCCAAGGCAGGGCCACACCCAGACCCAGGCAGCCGCGCCGAGTCAGCGCCATGCGTCCACCCGGCTCATGGAGAGACCTTGCCCCACTCGCGCTCGTAGGTGTGCACCAGCACCTGGTTCGAGAGCCGGTTGACCTCGGCCGGGACCCGCAGCATGTCGGCCGGGAAGTCGAACATCAGCTTCAGCGTGTCGGGCGTGAGGAAGCGCAGCCCGGCCGGCAAGGCGCCTGCGCCGGGAGTGAACGGGCGGTGGCTGGCAACGATGAAGCCCCACTCGCCAAAGCTGGGCACGTGGGCGTGATAGGGGGCCGTGCGAAGACCGGCCGCCTCGATGGTGGTGGCGACGGTCCAGTAACTCTGGCGCGCGATCAGCGGCGATGTGGTCTGCACCACCGCAAAGCCACCCGCCGCCAGCCGCCTGGCCAGCAGCGCGTAGAACGACTGGGTGTAGAGCTTGCCGACCGAAAAATTGGTCGGATCCGGGAAGTCCACGATCACGATGTCAAAGGTTTCCTCGCCCTCGTCGAGCCAGCGAAAGGCGTCGGTGTTGACGATCCGCAGCTTAGGCGAGCGCAAGGCGTCGTGGTTGAGGCGCCGCAGCCGCTCGTCCTGCGAAAAGAGCCGGGTCATCGCGGGGTCCAGCTCGACCAGCGTGACCTGCTCGACGCCCGGGTACTTCAGGATCTCGCGCACCGCCATGCCATCGCCGCCACCGAGCACCGCCACCCGCCGCGGCGAGCCGCCAGCGGCCGCAAACGCCGACATCACGGGGTGCACCAGCGCTTCGTGGTACCGGTATTCGTCGCTCTCCGCAAACTGCAGATTGCCGTTGAGGAACAGGCGGTGACCGTTGCGCCCGTGGGTCACGACGATGCGTTGCCAGGGGGTGGTCTCGGTGAGCACCGCCTTGTCCTGATAGAAGCGGTCTTCGGCCTGGGTCGTGATCCGGTCGGCCAGCACCCACGCGCCCAGCAGCACCGCCAGCGTGAGCCCGGCGGCCAGGCCGTGCGCCGAGCGGGCCCGGATCTCGTCACGGAACAGCCACAGCGCCCAGAACGCCACCGCCGCGTTCATCAGACCGAACAGCAGACCGGTGCGCGCCAGGCCCAGTTGCGGCACCAGCCAGACAGGAAACGCGACCGACACCGCCAGCGCGCCCAGGTAGTCGAAGGTCAGCACCTGCGACACCAGCTCCTTGAGCGCCACATGGCGCTTGAGCATGCGCATCACCAGGGGGATTTCCAGACCGACCAGGGTGCCGACCAGCATCACCAGGCCGTACAGCAGCCCCCGGAAGGCGTCGGAGACGAAGGTGTGGGACAGCAGCAGCAGGGTCGGCATGGTGCCGCCGACCAGGGCGATCAGCAGCTCGATGCGCAGGAACTGCGCTGGCAACTGGCGCTCCAGGTGCCGTGAAAGCCAACTGCCCACACCCATCGCAAACAGGTAGGCGCCGATCACGGTGGAGAACTGCAGGACCGAATCGCCCAGCAGATAGGACGCCAGCGCCGCCGCCGCCAGCTCGTACACCAGCCCGCAGGCGGCCACCAGAAACACGCTGGCCAGCAGCGCGATTTCCACCGGCCCGGGCGTGGCGCGTTTTGGTTCGACGGGCGTCACCCGTGAATCGCGGCGGCCACGATGATGGAGATGCCCAGACACATCGCCGCGACCACCATGCCCAGGGCGTTGTTGCGATTCTCGACCAGCTCCTTCCAGAGGTCATAGGGCGTGAGCTTGTCGATCACGATGAACGCGATCCAGAACACCACCACGCCGATCAGCGCGAACAGGATCGATCCCAGGAAGGCTGCGGGCCTGAGCCATTCGATGTCCATCAGTTTCTCCTCTCAGGGTTTGGTTGACCGGGCCGGTCCCGGAAGATCAGGAATCATTTGTGCCAGCCACCGCTGGAACTGCCGCCGAAGGAGCCGCCGCCCCAGCGTCCCGAGGTCGAACTGCAGTTTTCCACCTGCGGGTCGCAGTCGTCACAGGCGCGCATCAGCATCGCCACGATGAAGAACAGCACCACGATGGCGATCACCTTGATCACCTCCCGCGACGAATCGCTCAGTGGCGCGGCGTCGGTGCGTTTGAACAGCTCGGTCTTCTGGTCGAGCTTGAAGGCCTTGGCCACCGCGGCGCTCTCCAGCCGCTCACCCACCGACCAGGTCCACTCGTCTTTCGATTTTTCGAGCGACAGCAGATGCCGGCCGGCGCCGTAGTCCGAGTTCTCGGTGACCTGTCCGCGTTCGACCTTCCAGTAAAACTCGCCGGCCACGTACTGCGTCTCGGCGCGGTAGCTGTATTGCAGCGCGTAGCGCGTGCCCAGGTAGGTGGCGGCCTTGCCCCCGGCCATCACCTGGGGTGCGCCCGTGGCGGGCTTGACCAGGCTCCAGCCGTCCTCGGCGTCGACCAGGAACTGGAAGCCCGCCTTGCGGTTGTAGAGCAGGTACTCCTGCCAGCCGAAGACCTCGTCCTCGCCGGGCTCGGTGCCCGAGCGGTGCTGGTAGCCCACCACCTGCCAGTCGATGCCGCGCAACTGGCCGGTGGTGCCCAGCGGAATCAGCGGCCGCACCGGTTCGTCCTGGATCGCGTGCTTGAGCTCGCCGCCGATGCCCGCCGACAGGTCGATCAGCGTGTTGCACGACGGGCAGCTCATGCTCTTGGTCGTTTCGAGCTTGACCTCCAGCCGCGCCGCGCAGTTCGGGCAGTTGAAATGGCGCCCCTGGTCCTTGCGCACCGCGTCACCGGCCAGGCCGGTCAGCTTCAGGTCGTCGAGCCGGACCTCGCTGCCCAGCCAGACCGCGGGCGGCACACTGGCGTAATCGATGCTGCAGACCTCGCCGCTGTCGCTGCGCAACTCGACCACGCCGAACGGCTGGCCGGCCGCGGGCAGGTGGCCCAGTTCACCCTGTGCGGCCAGCACCGAGACTTCGGTGATCGCGCTGACGGCGAAGGTCTTGCCACCCAGCGGGCGCCGCAGGCCCAGGCGCCAGTCCTTGAACGCGGGGACGCTGACGGCTTTTGGCACCGGCGTGCTGAAGACAAAGCTGCCGTTGTCTTCGCTCAGGCTGCCCAGACTCTGGTCGTCGAACACCGCCTGCCAGTCGGTCCAGCGGGCCTGGGCATTGCCCAGTTGCAGCCGCCCCACCAGCGTGAAGGCCTGGCCTTTCCACTGGCCGGTGGCGCCGATCTTGAGCGGGCTGTAGTCGGTGAATTCGTCGGCGATGCGGCCCAGCCGGGCCAGCGCGTCGGCGGTGCGCACGACGCTGGAGTGGCAGTAGCCGCAGACCGCGTGGGTCGACTGCGCGCTCTGGAAGGCGACCGGCGCGCCGCAGCCGGGACAGGGCGCTTCGTAGCGGCGTTGCGTGCCCTCAGCCACGAGCCGCTCCCTGGCGGATTGGCGGGCGTGGGCGGAAGGAGGGTCGCACCGTGGACATGGTGCGACCGATCATAAAGGCGCCGCGGGAACTCAGTCCTTGGTCAGGGGAGCGATCTTCTGCTCGATGGCGCCGAAGATGCTCTGGCCGTCCTTGCCCTTCATCTCGATGCGGATGGTGTCGCCGAACTTCATGAATTCGGTCGAGGGCTTGCCGTCCACGATGGTCTCGATGGCGCGCTTCTCGGCGATGCAGGAATAGCCCTTGGGCCAGTCCTTCTTGCCGTCGACCTCGACGCCGCGGTTGCTGACCGTGCCGGAGCCCACGATGGAGCCGGCGCGCACGTTGCGCGTCTTGCCGATGTGGGCGATCAGCTGGCCGAAGTGGAAGGTCATGTCGGGGCCGGCCTCGCACATGCCGACCTTGCGGCCGTTCCAGGTGCTCTGCAGGGTCAGGTGCACGCGCCCGCCCTGCCAGGCGTCGCCCAGCTCGTCGGGCGTCACGGCGACCGGGCTGAAGGCGGTGGCGGGCTTGCTCTGGAAGAAGCCGAAGCCCTTGGCCAGCTCGGCCGGGATCAGGTTGCGCAGGCTGACGTCGTTGGCCAGCATCAGCAGGCGGATGCCTTCGATCGCCTGCTCCGCCGGGGTGCACATCGGCACGTCGCCGGTGATGACCGCGATCTCGGCCTCGAAGTCGATGCCGTAGTCCTCGCTGGGCACGACCACGTCGTCGCGCGGGCCGATGAAGTCGTCGCTGCCGCCCTGGTACATCAGCGGGTCTTCGTAGAAGCTGGCAGGCACCTCGGAGTTGCGGGCGGCGCGCACCAGCTCGACGTGGTTGATGTAGGCGGAGCCGTCGGCCCACTGGTAGGCGCGCGGCAGCGGCGCCATGCACAGGGCCGGGTCGAACGGGAACGCATGGCGCGCCTTGCCCTGGTTGAGGGTCACATACAGGTCCTGCAGCTGAGGCGCCAGGAAGTTCCAGTCGTCCAGCACCTGCTGCAGCTTCGTGGCGATGCCCGTCGCATAATGGGCGGTCGACAGGTCGCGCGAGACGACCACCAGTTGTCCGTCACGCGAGCCGTCCTTGTAGGTGGCGAGTTTCATGCGAGTCTCCTGTGCAATTTGTGGGCGACTTGATTACGAATAGTGAAATTCGTTAACCTATGCGTAAAACCGCATTCTAGAACACACCGTGCCGCGGTGTGTGAATCCCCCGCGATCACCCGCGCTTTCAGACCGTCGCCCGATGCCCGCCGCGAAAACTTCCGCCCCATCGCCGAACGACCGACGTGAGGCTGCCGAGCCGGACGCCGAGCCTTTGCGCGCCGGTATCCAGTCGGTCGAGGTCGGCTTCGAACTGCTCAACGCCCTGTCGCGGGCCAGCGGCGCGCTGATGCTGCGCGACTTGGCCGCCGCCGCCGGCATGAGCGCGGCCAAGGCCCACCGCTACCTGGTGAGCTTCCAGCGCATGGGTCTGGTGATGCAGGACCCGGTGAGCACGCGCTACGACCTGGGTCCGGCGGCGTTGCGCCTCGGGCTGGCCAGCCTCAGCCGGCTGGACGCCGTCAAGCTGGCGCGCGACCGCATCCCGGCCCTGCTGCAGGAGACCGGTCACACGCTGGCGATTGCGGTCTGGGGCAACCAGGGACCGACCATGGTGCACTGGGCGGAAGCGCCACAGACCGTGCCCGTGACCTTGCGCCTGGGTGATGTGATGCCCTTGCTGACCTCGGCCACCGGCCGCTGCTTTGCCGCCTTCATGGGGCAGGACGGCCCGGACGCGCAGCGCATCGGGCCGATGATCCGGGAGGAGCTGGCGCGGGTGAAGAAGCTGCCGCACAGCGGCGCTCCGCTGGTGGACGTGCCCCAATCGCCGCAGGACGTGCAGAAGCTGCTGGAAGAAACCCGGGCGCAGGGGCTCGGGCGGGTGGTGCACAGCCTGCTGCCCGGCGTGGGCGGTTTCTGCGCGCCGGTGTTCGATGCCCAGGGCCGGCTGGCACTGGGTCTGGTGGTGCTGGGCTCGGTGGCGACACTGGACACCGGCTGGCACAGCACCGCCGCCACAGCGCTGCGTCTGGCTGCCGCGCGGCTGAGTGCCGATCTGGGCTACCGCGAAACCGCATGACGGCTGTCTCTGCCCTCCCGCCCACGGATCGCGCGACACCCCGCGCAAGGGTGCTGCTGGGCCTCGGCACCGGTGTGCTGGTGACGCATCTGGGCCTGCTCAGTGGCGGGTTCTCCGGCCTCTCGCTGGACATGTTCGTGGCGTCCGGGCGGCAGGACCTCCCGACCGTGGCGGCCATCCCGCCCTCCAACGCCCCGGACCCGGTGGCGACCGCCTCCGAGGATCTGCCGCCGCCGGTGCGCACCAGCCGCGTGCGCTGGATCGTGGCCAAAGCGCCCGAACCCGTCGCCGCCCCACGCCCGCCCGAACCCAAGAAGCCACCGCCCCCACCTCCTCCGCCCGCGCCCGAGCCCCCGCCGCCGCCCATCGAACCACCGGTCGCGGCCGACCCGCCGCCGCCCCCGGTCGAGGTCGCCGCGATCACCCCGCCGGCGCCGGTCCCCGAGCCTGCTGACGCGCAGCCTTCGGCGCCCGCCTCCGACCTGCAGCCCGGCACCGAACTGGCCGCGGGCACCGTGGTCGGTACCGGCCTTGGCGCGGGTGAGGCCGGCCTGCCGCCGGCCATGCTGCCACCCAGTGTCTCGTTGAAGTACGAGGCATCCGCCATGGTGAAGGATGCGCCTTATGCCGGGTCCGGCACCCTTGAGTGGCGCAACGGCGGTCAGACCTACGAGGCCCAGCTGTCCACCCGGGTGTTGTTCTTCACCGTGCTGGAGCAGACCAGCGCCGGACGCATCGGCGAGAAGGGGCTGTTCCCCGACCGCTTCTCGGACAAGCGGCGCAGCAGCGAGCGCGCCACCCACTTCGACCGCGACGGACAGAGGATCCGGTTCAGCAACAACGCCCCCGACGCGAAGCTGCTGCCCGGCACCCAGGACCGCCTCTCCGTCCTTCTGCAACTGTCCGGGCTGTTCAACGCGCGTCCGGACGCCTACGCCGAGGGCCAGATGCTGCGCCTGCCGGTGGCCAGCGTCGACGCCAGCGAGATCTGGCTGTTCCAGGTCGGGCCGGTCAGCACGGAGACCCTGCCGGCCGGTACGGCACCCGCCCGCAAGCTCACCCGCAGCCCGCGCAAGGAGTACGACCGCAAGGTCGAGGTGTGGCTGCTGCCCGGTTACGCCCATGTCCCGGGCCACATTCGCATCACCGAACCCAACGGCAATACCTTGGACATGAAACTCGAGTCCTTCCCCCAAAACCTCTCGACGTCCGCCCCGGTCCCCTGATCCGTGGAAATGTGCCGAAAAACCCACGCATCTTGAAACTTAAGACCCCTCGCCCATCTAAATGTGCATCCGGGCTGAAGCCCGGCGACGAATTGCCGATATAAGTCTCAACAGGCGCAGTGAGTTGCCTGAGGAAGGACATTCAGACATGCACATGCTCTATGACTCGGACGCTTTTGCCGTCGTCCACATCCTGGCGAACGCGCCGGTGGACGGTGAGATCGAGCGCTTCGATGGCCCCCAGATCCCGCGCCACGGTTTTGAGATCGTGGACAAACGCTCGGGCAAGGAGGTCTACCTGGACGGCTCCTGGGCCGAGATGTTCCAGCAACAGATCTCCGCTTGGCAGCAGAACACGCCCTCGCAGGAGGAAGTCGAGGACACGCTGGAGGGCTACGCCACACTGGCACAGATGCCGGTGGTGGTGCACTGACGCAACACCCTGCCCCAATCCGAAGCCGGTGCCCGCACCGGCTTTTTTATTGCCCGACAATGCTTGGATCAGCCCTTCATCGGTACGGGATATGTCTCGCATGAACCTCCACCGCCCGATCTACGCCCTGCTGGCCGGACTGAGTCTGGTCCTGCTGCCCGCCGCCCGCGCCGCCGACGGCATCTCTCCCGGACAGGTCCTCATCGGCCAGACCCTGACCCTGCAGGGCGGCAAGAACGACTATGGCGCCGCCGTGCAGGCGGGCGTGCAGACCGCCATCGAACAGGTTAACCGCAACGGCGGCGTGGGCGGGCGCAAGCTGATGCTCAAAGTGCTGGACGACGACAACAAGCCGGCCCAGGCCGAAGCCAACGCCCGCCAGTTGGTGACACAGGACAAGGTGTTCCTGCTGTTCGGCCCGATCGAGGGTGGTCCGTCGACGGCCGTCATGAAGGCGGCGGTCGACCTCAAGGTCCCATTGTTCGGCCCCATGGCCGGGTCACCGACGCTGCGCGAGCCGCACCAGCCGCTGGTGTTTCCGGTCCGCGCCGAACACAAGGAAGAATTCCGGGCGCTCATGAAGCATGCGAAGAGCCTGGGCATGACGCGGATCGCCTTTGTCCGCTCGGACTCCGACACCGGACAGCAGCACCTGGCCAACGTCCAGCGTCTGGCCAAGGACATCGGCATCGACTCGGTCACCGACCTGCCCTTCAAGTCGGACATCAGCGATGCCCAGATCGCCGCGATGACCCAGCAGATCGGGACCAGCGGCGCCCAGGTGGTGTTCAACCACGGCGGGGCCGGCATGTACGAAAAGCTGATCCGGCAAGCGCGCAGCGTGGGCAGCAAGGCCATGTTCTTCGGCGTGAACTCGGGGTCCTCCCAACTGGCCGCCCACCTGGGCGACCTCGCCCACGGAATGGTGTTCTCGCAGGTGATGCCCAGCCCCTGGGAGCGCAAGACCGCGCTCACCCGGGCCTACCAGGACGCCTTTTCGAAGGAGAAGCCGGGACAGCCGTTTTCCTACGGCAGCCTGGAGGGCTATCTGACCACGCGCGCCCTGATCGAGGCCCTCAAGCGGGCCGGCCCGAACCCCACGCGCGAGTCGTTCGTGGCGGGGCTGCGCAATGCCGAACTGGACGTGGAAGGGATGAAGATCGCCTACAAGGACAACGCCCACACCGGCCTGTCACTGGTTGACCTGGCCCTGGTCACCCGAGAAGGACGCTTCCGTCATTGAGCGGACTGCCGGGTGTCCCACCAGCGGAACACCGGCTCGGCGAGGATCAGCACCGCCACCAGGCGACACACCTGGAACGCCGTCACCATCGGCACCCCCAGTTGCAGCACTTTCGCCGTGATCGACATCTCGGCAATGCCGCCGGGCGACGTGCCCAGCACCAGGGTGGCCGGATGCAGCCCTGTCAGACGGGACAGCAGCCACGCAAAACCCGCACAGATCCCCATCATGAACAGGCTGGCGACCGCCACCGAGCCCAGCCAGCGAGGCGCGGTGTGCACGAACGCCGGCGTGAAGCGCACGCCCAGACTGACCCCGATGACCAGTTGCGCCGCCGCGCTCAGCGCAGGCGGAACCGCCGACAGCGTGACCCCCGAAAGGGTCAGGACCATGGTCACCACCAACGCCCCCATGAACCAGGGATTGGCCCGCCCCAGACGTCGCATCGCCAGCACGCCGGCCAGGGTCAACAGTCCCAGCCACGCCAGCCCGCCCGCGCTGAATTCGCGCGTCCCCGGCGCCGTCGCATCCAGCCCCGACACGCCCCAGGCCTGCATGGCAAACGGAATCGTCACCGTGACCAGCAGCACGCGCAGGCTGTGCGCGGCCGCGACCAGATCGGTGCGGGCGCCGTGGCGCTCGGCGATCAGCGTCATCTCGGAGGCGCCGCCGATGGCGCCGGCGAAATAGGTGGTGCTGCGCAGCTGGGCCGGACTGAGCGCCTCCAGTTGGCCGGCGTGCACCCGGCGCAACCAGGCGCCGAAACCAAAACCCAGCGCCAACGCCCAGGCAATTCCGAGGGCGATGGCCCAGCCCAGGCCGACCACGGCCGCCCCCACGACCGGCGTGAAATACAGGCCCAGTGCGGTGGCGATCACCCACTGACCGGCGTTGCGCAGCGGGGTCCAGCTTGCGGTCGGCGCACCCAGCACCGACACCAGCGCCGTCGCGACCAGCGGTCCCATCATCCAGGGGATCGGCGTCTTCAGCCACACGCACAGGCTGGCCGCAGACAGCGCCAGCACCAGCGTCAGCGCAACACGAAGCGGGAAAGCGGGGCCTCGGGGCGCAGAGGCCTCCGGGTCGGAATCGGCGAAGGGAGGGACAGACACAGGCAGGACACCGCCGGACGGCGGCGCACAGGGAACACACAGGAGGCGCGTAGTATCAGGCCATGAACTGTCGAACCGCTGTCACCGCGGCAGTCGCCACGATGGCGATGGCCGCACTGCTGGCCGGCTGCTCCAGCCTGCGGCCGGCGCCGGCCGACCTGGGGGATCTGTTGCCCACCCCGCTGCTGCTGGTCGGGGAGTTGCATGACGCGCCGGAACACCAGGCACTGCAGCGCGACACCGTGCAGCAACTGGCCCGACGCGGCGAACTGGCCGCGCTGGTGCTGGAGATGGTGGAACAGGGTCGGCGGGTCAGCCGGACCGGTCCGGACGTCACCGAAGCCGAGGTCCGCGCGGCGCTGGACTGGCGCGACGACATCAACACGGGCGCTTGGCCCTGGTCGGTCTACGGACCGGTGGTGATGGCCGCCGTGCACAGCGGTGTGCCGGTGTTCGGCGGCAACCTGCCACGCGAGCGCATGCGCGAGGTGATGCAGGAGACGACTCTGGACGCGCTGCTGTCACCGCCGGAACTGGAACGCCAGCGCGAGGCGATCCGCAACGGCCACTGCGGCCTGCTGCCGGAAACCCAGATCGCACCCATGACCCGGATCCAGTTGGCCCGCGACCGCGCCATGGCACAAACGGCGATCGATGTGCTCCAGCCCGGCCGCACCGTGCTGCTGGTGGCGGGCAACGGCCACGTGCTGCGCGACATCGGCGTGCCTCGGCACCTGCCCCCGGGGCAGGCGTTCCGCGTGGTCGCCGCGCTGTCCGAGGATGCAGGTTCGGCCTTGTCGCCGACGCAGGCCGACCGCATCTGGGTCACCTCCGCCCGTCCGCCACGCGACCCGTGCGCCGAACTGCGGCAGAAAACCCCGGGCTGAACCGGGGTCGCCGGATCAACCGCCCCCGTACTTGGCCAGCAGGTAGACAACGATCAGCGCAGCGATCACGGCGAGCGTGATCTTGACCCAGCTCTTGGGGTACTCGCCCGCGACCTGTCCGGTGGCGCCGTTGACCACCACCTGGTAGTCCTTGGCGCCATAGTTGTAGCCCACCATCCAGATCGGCAGCAGCACATGCTTGAAGGTCTGGCGGGCGAAATCGGGCGAGACCTGCAGGTTGCGATGGGTGTCGGCGCGGATGTCGCTGGCGCACATCTGGCGGATCGCGTCGGTCATGCGCTCGCGGCCGCGCTGCGCGCCGGCCACGAGATCGAGCTGGTAACGCTCGACGGTCCAGCCGCTGAGATAGCCGGGGTCGTAGGGCTTGAGCCGCTCGGAGGTGGTCGGGAAGGGCTCGACCGCTTCGACCAGCGAAGGGTGCACACCCTTTGAGCCGCAGACCAGGGTGTCGTCGAAAAAATGCTGCACCTGGCCGCTGACCGGGAACCAGCGCACCTCGCGCTCGCCTTTCTGGTTCTGGTAGTACTCGCCGCCCTCGGCCGTGTAGCTGGCGTTGACGTCGGCGTCGAAGGTCCAGTACGGCAGATAGACGCCCTTGACGGTGTCGGTCAGCGCCTTGCCGCCCAGGTTGTTGGGCGCCCAGAAGCGCGACTTGTACCACTGGCGCAGCTTGTCGCGGGCCGCCGGCTCGTTGATCTCGAACGGCAGCAGGCTTTCGGGCCGGATGATGTCGCCCGTCTCTTCGAACGGCACCAGCGAGGTCGAGCCGCAGAAGTCGCAGGCCTTGCCCTGCTGCGCTGCGGTGAAGGTGCTGATGGCCTGACAGTGCTGGCAGCGCACCGAGCGCCGCTCATCCTGCCAGCCGCGCGCGTCTTTGGGAATGGCCTTGAGCGCCGCCACGAGATCGTGTTCCACGATCTCGCCGCTGGTCTTGACCTCGTAGGGTGATTCGGTGCCGCAGAAGGCGCAGATCAGCGCCTTCTTGGCCGGATTCCACTGGGCCTCACCGCCGCAGGCGGGACAAGCCAGCTTCTTGCTTGCGGTGAGTTCGCTCAGCTGCATGGCGGGTGGTCGTCAGCCTTTGAGGAATTCGTCCAGCGCGGCTTGCGGCACGCGCCACTGGCTGCCGATCTTGCGGCCCTTGAGGTTGCCCGCTTCCAGTTCCTGCTGCACGTCGGCCGGGCTCACACCCAGCGCCTGCGCCACCTGTTCGGGCGTCAGCAGCGCCACCGGTGCGGCCGCCGGCGCGGCAGCAGGGGTCGGCGCCGGGGGCACCATGCCTTGTTGCGAAGGCGCCTGGGCGGCCCCGCCCATGCCCTGCATCATGGACTGGCCCATGGCCAGACCGGCGGCCAGCTCGGCGCCGATGCCAGCCGTGCCCGCCTTGCCTTCGGCCAGCGCGGTGCCCATGTTGTATTTGACGAAGTCGTTGAGATTGCCGATCGCGGTCATGGCGCCGCGCTTGTCGATCGCTGCCTCCAGCTCCGGCGGCACGGACACGTTTTCGACCACGAAGGTGGTCAGCTCGATGCCGTACTTGTCGCGGGTGGCGTCGTTGATGCCGGGCAGCAGGGCTTCGCCCAGCTCGCCATAGCGGGTGGCGACGTCCAGCGCCGGCACCTTGGCCTTGGCCAGGGTCTCGCTGAACACGCTCACCAGGCGCGAACGCATCACGTCATTGAACTCGTCCAGCCGGAAGTGCTGGTCGGTGCCGGCGACTTCCTTGAGGAACTTGACCGGGTCGACGATCTTGAAGTCGTAGGTGCCGAAGGCGCGCATGCGCACCACGCCGAAGTCGGCGTCGCGCATCATCACCGGGTTGGAGGTGCCCCACTTGTTGCCGGTGAAGACACGGGTGACGACGTAATAGACGTCCGCCTTGAACGGGGTCTGGAACTTGTACTTCCAGCCCAGCAGGTCCGACAGGATCGGGATGTTCTCGGTCTTGAGCGTGTGCTTGCCGGGCCCAAGGGTGTCGGCGAACTGGCCGACGTAGACGAACTGCGCGATCTGGCTTTCGCGCACGATGAGCTGGGCCTCGTTCTTGATCTGCTTGTCGTCGTCGGGGTAACGGTAGGACAGCGTGTCGCGCGAGTCGTCGGTCCATTCGATGACGTCGATGAACTGGCGATTCAGGAAATCCAAGATGGCCATGGGATGCCTCCGTGCAGCGGGGTGGTTCGTCGAAAGGGACGGTCGTCAGGCGTGGCGCCGGATGGCGTCGGCCAGAACATTGATCATCGTATCAATTTGTTCGCGCTCCACGATGTAGGGTGGGGCAAACACCAAGTTTTCTCCCGCATTGCGCACGAGAACGCCCCGGTGGTAGCAGTCCAGGAAGATGTCGTAGGCGCGCTTGCCGGGTAGGCCGGGGATCGAGGCGAGCTCGACGCCCACCGCCAGGCCCAGGCTGCGGATGCTGATCACGTTGGGCAGCCCCTTGATCGCGCTGTGGGCCGCGTCGCCGAGGAGCTTGCCCATCTCGCCCGCGCGGGCGAACAGGTTTTCCTGCTGGAACAGCTCCAGTGTGGCGATCGCCGCAGCGCAGGCCACCGGGTGGCCGGAGTAGGTGTAGCCGTGGAAGAACTCGATGGCGTGGTCGGGCGCGCTGCCGTGGGCGCCCATCATGGCGTCATAGATCCGGTCGCTGCAGATCACGCCGCCCATGGGGATGACGCCGTTGGTCACGCACTTGGCGAAGTTGATCATGTCGGGCACCACGCCGTAGAAGTCGGCACCGAAGGGTGTGCCCAGGCGGCCAAAGCCGGTGATGACCTCGTCGAAGATCAGCAGGATGCCGTGCTTGTCGCAGATCTCGCGCAGGCGCTTCAAATACCCCTGCGGCGGGATGTACCAGCCCGCGCTGCCGGCGACCGGCTCGACGATCACGGCCGCCACGTTGCTCGGGTCGTGCAGC